>NZ_LMJC01000028.1:901-1403 GCF_001429215.1 Acidovorax sp. Root267 | reverse complement strand
ATACACATTAATACAATACTTGCATATTCAGCCAAGAAAAAGAAGACAAATATTACAGCGGCGTGTTCTGTCATAAATCCGCTAACCAATTCAGATTCCAAATTTAAGACACTTTAATTTTTATTGCATAGGCTTAAATTTATATATATTTTTATAAATTAAATTATTATTTACCCATTTTGGATATATTTAAATAATTAGGTAATTCAACATTATTATTAAATTTTTGTATTAATAAAGTTGAACTATACAATTTTGTCTTCAAAATATTATTCTTATATTTTCATATAAGTTTGGACTATATCATACTTAATAAAATATTAAGTGATCACGTTTAGTCTCTGTAAATTCAATTAAAATTGATTATCTGCTGATTTTCTTAAAAAAGATGTTCCAGCAATTTGTGATCTTTTAAGAGGCCAAATCTAAATAAATAGCCTCTGCTAAATCAAAAGGAGCTCTATTAGTTTCTGCTACAGATCCTATAAAGAATATAATTAAT
>NZ_LMJC01000028.1:0-876 GCF_001429215.1 Acidovorax sp. Root267 | reverse complement strand
GTATACAAAATAAAGGTAAAGCTAATCATACAATTTTTTGAAATTGTACATTAATATTTAAATTTAGACTATTAGTTATCATAATGATAATTAATAATACTGAACTTAATACTAATTCATAACTAATTAATTGAGCAGTACTTCTTAATGAACCTAAGAAAGCATACTTACTATTAGCACTTCATCCCGCTAATAATATACCATATGTAGCTAATGATGAAACGGCTAACATATATAATATACCTAATTCCATGTCACCTAATGATAATCCAGGTCCATAAGGTATTACAGCATAACCTAATAAAGCGAATACTAAAGTAACTATAGGTCCTAAGAAAAATAATATTAAATTAGCTTGAGTAGGAGCTACATATTCCTTTAATATTAATTTTAAAGCATCTGCAAAAGCTTGTAATAAACCATAATATCCTACAGCATTTGGTCCTAATCTTCTTTGCATACTTGCCATTGTTTTTCTTTCCGCTACTGTTACATAAGCTACTACTAATAAAGCAGGAAGCATTAAAATAATAGTTTCGACTATCGATAATAAAGTTAAATTCATCATTTTTTTGTTTTAAAGTTGTTTACACAATTTTTCTACATTTTGATCAGATTAATCTTTTTTATTAATATGGTGTTATAATTATTAAATATTATTAATATGATTAAAATATTAATGTTTATATTTTGATTTTAATCGTTCAAATTCTTTAATTTTCGCTAAAATTTCAGAATTATGATTAGGATCTTTTGATTTCAACTGATTATCAATTAAAGATCCTTTTTCTATTAATTTCTCTATTTCATTTTCTTTAATAGAAATTAAACGATCAATTATCTCTATTTTTTTACTAAGCTTTTCTGTTTCTTTCT
>NZ_LMJC01000027.1:0-1047 GCF_001429215.1 Acidovorax sp. Root267 | reverse complement strand
CTATATAATTGTAATTGCTGGAGCGGAATCTGCAATAGGATTAGCTATTTTAGTAGCCTTTTATAGATTAAGAGGAAGTATTGCAATAGAATATAAGTAATGTATTTAAGTATTTTGATATTACCTTTATTGGGATCGATAGTTTCCGGTTTTTTTGGTAGAAAAGTAGGAGTTACAGGTAGTCGTATATTAGGTTGTTTAAGTATATTTATAACTACTATATTAGCTATAATAAGTTTTTTTGAAATAGGTTTTAGCAATAATCCCGTTTCACTAAATATATTTAAATGATTGGATAGTGAAACTTTTAATATAGCTTGAAATTTTCAATTTGATAGCTTAACAGTTTCTATGTTAATTCCTGTATTAGTAATTAGTTCATTAGTTCACTTTTATTCTATTGGATATATGAGTCATGATCCTCATAATCAAAGATTCTTTAGTTATTTAAGTTTATTTACTTTTATGATGATCATATTAGTAACAGGTAATAACTATTTAGTTATGTTTGTAGGTTGAGAAGGTGTAGGAGTATGTTCATACCTTTTAGTTAGTTTCTGATTCACTAGAATTGCAGCTAATCAAAGTTCTTTATCAGCTTTCTTAACTAATAGAGTTGGAGATGCATTTTTAACTATAGGAATGTTTGTTATATTATGATCTCTAGGTAATTTAGATTACAGTATAGTATTTTCACTAACTCCTTATATTCATGAAAATATAATTACAATTATAGGTATATGCTTATTAATAGGTGCAATGGCAAAAAGTTCACAAGTTGGGCTTCATATTTGATTACCAATGGCGATGGAAGGTTTTTTTAGTAGGGCTTTCCTTAAACTTCACTATATGCGGGAACACCCCGTTTTAAGTCTTGATCCACTTAAATTTAGTTTATTCGGAAAAATTCAAGATGAGGGGCAATCCGCAGGAAATTCGTTGTTTATGCAGAGAAGTTCCTCAGAGACTACATGTGAAGCTTTTATGTTAAAAGAAAGTTGATTTAAATTATGATTATGTTAAAAGAAAGTTGATTTAAATTATGAT
>NZ_LMJC01000026.1:0-1260 GCF_001429215.1 Acidovorax sp. Root267 | reverse complement strand
CCCTGCTGAAATTCTCAGCAGGTCAGTGGAACACCCTGGTCAATATTGGATTGGCACTTTGCGGTTTAGCTGGTCAAGATTGCATCGGCACCAACAGGTCTACACCCAGAGAGACTTTGAGGTGGTGCGCAATCTGCTCAAAGCGCGGGGCTTTGAGCCATCGCGGCAGTCGGAGCCGGTACCGCGCAGTCAGGTGCAACCTGGTGAATCCGAGAAATGGGGCGCCCTGCGCGTCTCTGATGGCCTGGTGGCGGTGGTGCCGTTGGGACTGCCGGGGGTTCAAATTCCCATGGGCAGCATGCTGTGCATGGATGTGCGCCAAGCGCTGGCCTTGCCCTACGAGGTACTGGTGTTCTGCGAGAACTTGGAGCCCATGCTGCGGCTGCACGAATACCAGTGGCTGGCGGGATTCCTCAAGGGGCGCCCCGCGCTGGCGCTGTTCCGGGGGGCACCGGGGTACTTCCGCACGGATGTGGCGAACGAGCTGCTGGTCCAGGACCATCGGCCCGTGCTGGCGTTCTTCGACTTCGACCCCAAGGGGCTGTCCATGGCCGCGTCAGTGCCACGGCGCGAGGCCTTGTGTTTGCCGCCGCTGGACAGCCTTGAAGTGGCTGTAAAAGGGCAGCGGCGCAAGGATCTGTACCTGGGGTCCGTGGAGGTGTCACGCCCACATCTGGAAGCACAACCCGCAGAGGGCGACTTGGGGCTCGCTTGGGGGCTCATGAAGCGGTTGGAGATGGGGCTGGATCAGGAGCATTTCCCTCACCTCTAGCTCAGCCTTCGAATGCGCTGCCTGGGATTTCAATCATGTCTAGGTCGGCTAGACCGTTTGAACAAGGGTTTAGGGTCTGAGCCCATATCGAGGCTTTCTCACGGTTTCAAATCCTACTGGGGGAAGAAAGAGATCTCACGCCCTGGATGCAACGCTCTGGGCATTCTGCCCCTTTAGAGTTAGAGGAAAACTTGCATGGACGGGAAATTGTTGGCATGAAATTCGACGCCACAGGACTTGTCATGCTCACCCTCTTCAAGCGCCTACTTTCACGTATTTCGGGCAATAGGAAGCCATTTCTCATCTTCTTTGCCATCGTCGGTGAATAGGTCGAAGCGAATTTTTGGAGCTCGTTCCTAAAGAGGCGACCAGTGTATTTCCGCTTCAGGCCGAGGCTGTGTGAAAACCCAACCCTAACCCGCTACCCAAAACTAAAATTGCGGCACCTGATTCGAGCGAGGTGCCCATGAAGCGATTCATCGAAGGCG
>NZ_LMJC01000025.1:0-1315 GCF_001429215.1 Acidovorax sp. Root267 | reverse complement strand
CCTAAAACATTAGGCATAAAGAATACAAATATACTTAAAACAAACATGAATATAAATATAGTTATTAAATCTTTAAATAAATAATAAGGTGCAAAAGGCACTCTATCATAGTAACCAGGCACTCCTAAAGGATTACTTGCTCCAGCTGTTTCATGTACAGCTATTAAATGCATTAATACTAATGCAGCTAAAATAAATGGCAATACAAAGTGTAAAGCAAAGAATCTATTTAAAGTAGCATTGTTAACAGAGCATTTATGTTGATAGTTACAAATTTAATACGAGTATTAAATTTTCTTACTATACGCAATAAATTTCTTTATTGATCGGACTATATCATGATCTCTTTTAATAATTTGAAGGTATTTTTATTTTTTCTGAATATCTAGGTACTTTACGTAATTGTTTTAATCATAATAAATATTGTAATTTTTTATTACCTAATAATTTTATAGGTGCATTTTGTAGAAATTTAATTATATTTTCCACCGATCTTACACTTGTTATTTTTAATTTTGAACAATTAGCTTTATCTAAATAAATACTAGTAGTAAAAGATAAATATTTCGAAATAGCTGACACTAAAATATTTCCATCTTTTTGAGCAATATCAAAACTAGCTACTAAATAACTATCTTTATTCAATTTATATATACTAAAACATCCTTCAGCCTCTATAAATCCTACTAATCAAGCAGAAAAATAAGATGTATTAATAATTGATTCTATAGAATTAATAGGCTCATTACTTCTAGTATATTCTACCAAATCACTTGAATAAATAATCCCTGAAAGTAATGAATTTCTGAATCTCAAATAATCATATTGTTTATTAGAAAACATCGGGTATTTATCAAATATAGGTAAAATGAAATTCTTTAGATGGTCTTTATTTCTTATTCTTAAACTTACCGTTTCTATTTCATTTATTTTTCTAAAACTTACAATACCTATCCCTAATATTTTCTTTATTTTATAAATTAATTGTACATCTTTAATTGATAACTCAATACCTAATTCATAAGTTAAGTACTTACCCTTTTTTGTAATAGAAAAATATCCATCACCTTCAAATAATCCTATTAAATAGGCATATATGAGATCTCCTGCATGTAGTCTCTGAGAGGCTTCTCTCCTGCATGTAGTCTTCACCCCTGCTGATTTTCTCCTTGTCATTGCAATTTTCACGCTTATTAATAATATTATGAAGAATAAGACGTATGCAAATCCTAAAATTGGAGATTTTCCAGCATTAAGCAGAATTTTTAACAATACGTCACCGTATTCAGAATTTTTAACAATACGTCACCGTATT
>NZ_LMJC01000024.1:0-1762 GCF_001429215.1 Acidovorax sp. Root267 | reverse complement strand
AATTATTTGATATTTATCTAGGAATAGACGGTATATCTATATATTTTGTATTATTAACTACAATAATAATGCCTATTGCTTTATTATCAAATTGAGATTCTATAAAAGAAAATATAAAATCATATTTAATAATTATGTTATTATTAGAAACATTATTATTAGCTGTATTCTTAGCTGTTGATATAATGTTATTTTATATATTCTTCGAAAGCATATTACCACCTTTATTTATATTAATAGGTATATTTGGATCAGATAATAAAGTAAATGCTAGTTATTATTTATTTTTATATACATTATGAGGTTCATTATTTTTATTATTATCAATATTAAGTACGTCATCAACTATGGGTAGTACAGATTTTGATACTTTTATTAAGTACGTCATTGAATTTTGAATATAAAACTCAAGTTTGATTATTTTTAGGTATATTTATAGCTTTTGCTGTAAAAACTCCTACTATTTTTTTAAATAATTGATTATTAAAAGCTCACGTTGAGTCACCATTGGGTGGAAGTATAGTATTAGCTGGTATTGTTCTAAAATTAAGTTTATATGGTATATTCAGATTAATATTACCTATCCTACCTAAAGCAACATTAGATTACACTTTTGTAATTTACACTATAGCAGTAATTACGATTATTTATGCTAGTTTTAGTACATTAAGAACAACAGATGTAAAAGAATTAATAGCTTATAGTTCTGTTTGTCATGCTGCTGTATATTTAATAGGAATATTTAGTAATACAATACAAGGATTAGAAGGAAGTATAGTGTTAGGTTTAGCACATGGTTTTGTATCTAGTGGTTTATTTATTTGTGCAGGTGGTGTATTATATGATAGAACAGGTACTAGAAGTATATTCTTTTACAGAGGTGCTACTCAATTAATGCCTATATTCGCGATATTATTTTTCTTATTAGCTTTAGGGAATTGTGGAGCTCCTTTAACATTAAACTTTATAGGTGAATTTATGTCTTTATATGGAATTATAGAAAAATTACCTATTTTAGGTGTATTTGCTTGTTCATCTATAATTTTATCTGCAGCATATACAATTTATATGTTTAATAGAACAGCTTTTGGTGGTTCATTTAGTAAATTTTTTGAAGAAAGCGTATACGATGTAAATAAAAGAGAATTTCTATTATTATTTATATTAGTAATATTTACAATAATATTAGGTATATATCCATCTATTATACTAAATGCATTAGATTATTCTATGAATAGTTTAATTTATAGTATATAGTATAAAAATTAAAGAATAAATATAAATTCATTTAAATGTATTAATCACTATGTAAAAGTTCAATTAGCAAAATATCAAATATGCCACAATTAACACCTTTTTATTATATGAATGAAATAGCATTTGCTTTTGCTATAATAGTACTAGTATTATATATATTATCTAGCATTTGCTTTTGCTATATAGTTCGTTTATTTATTTCACGTATGTTTATAAACAAAATATAAACAACTATCTTCTTTATCGATCTTTTAAGAGATATTTATTACAATTAATAATTTTTGATGTCAAATCAAAATTTATTTACAGAAATTACAAGTCCTTTAGACCAATTTGAAATTAGAGACATAYTAAATTTAGAAATATTAGGAGGTAGTATCCATTTTTCTTTAACAAATATAGGATTTTACTTAATCAGGTAGTATCCATTTTTCTTTAACAAATATAGGATTTTACTTAATCACTGGAGCTGTAATAACATTAGGATTAAGTTTAATAGCTACAA
>NZ_LMJC01000023.1:0-1848 GCF_001429215.1 Acidovorax sp. Root267 | reverse complement strand
GTAAATGATGAATGCCATAGGTTAGAAAAAATTCTGGTCTATAAATGAAAATGTAAGCATTTCACCTCAAGAGTAATGTGGCAACGCAGGAACTGAAATCACTAGGCCGTTTCTGACACCAGTAGTGAAGTATGTTGTTTAATTCGATAATCCACGAAAAACCTTACCACAATTTGTATAATAATTACAGGAGTTGCACGGCTGTTTACAGTTAATGTTGTGAAACTATGGTTTTTTACCATGAATTAACGTAATCCCTTGCTTTATTTTATTATTATTAACTATAAAGCATTTAATCTGAGAATTTGGAAAAAGAAAAGGGACTAAGACAAGTCATCATGGCCTTAATATTGTGGGCTATAGACGTGCCACATATGCCTAAACAAAGAGATGCGAAAATGTGAATTCTAGCTAATCTCATAAAATAGGATATAAATTTTAAGGATTGTAGTCTGAAATTCGACTATATGAATATGTAATTACTAGTAATCGTGAATCACCATGTCACGGTGAATAAATCTCGGATTGGTACTAATCACTCGTCGCATGCTGAAAGGAGTATATGCAATAAGTTTGCTTTTTTAATGATTAGTAAAAAAAATAAGCAGATTTTTTCTATTATTAAAAATCTTCGTATGTGTAGCTCTAATTAGTGTTAAGTCGAACTAAGGTTCGCGTAGCGGAAGTTGCGCGGGAATAATAAACTTTAACCATATATTTAGTATGTTAATAGCATATTAAAAACTTGAAATAGGTTTTATTTGGTTCAAATCCAAAACAAGTTTAAGGAGGGTTCCTTTATTGGCAAGAAGGGTTGAGCTGTAAACTCAATAGCTATAGCTTTTAAGAGTTCGAATCTCTTGCCTCCTAGCTATGAATTAGTAACTTAATTGGTAAAGGATTTCCCTGTCACGGAAATAGATGTCGGTTCGATGCTGATCTAGTTCGAGGAAAAGTCTTCCATTTGGTAGGGTAAGACACTTGCTACGTGTTATGTTTTTAACATTTAGGTGTTCGAATCACCTCTTTTCCGTTATTCTATTGTCAGCCTCTATAGCTCAAAGGTAGAGCATAATACTGTTAATATTATGATAGCTGTTCGATTCAACTTAGAGGCTTTTTTTATAAGTTGTATAAAATTTTAAAAGTATATGAGAAATTCAATTAGAAGTAATTTTCAAGATCATCCTTTTCATTTAGTGTCACCTTCTCCGTGACCTTTATATACAAGTATATCATTATTTACTTTAACAGTAAATGGTGCTTTATCAATGCATTTATTTAATAATAGTTACATAGTATTTTACATCGCTATGGCTACAGTTATAACATCTATGACTTTATGATTTAGAGACATTATAGCAGAAGGTACCTATTTNATACTATGGCTGTACAAAAAGGATTAAATTTAGGAGTTATATTATTTATAGTTTCTGAAGCTTTATTCTTTGTAGCTATATTCTGAGCATTTTTTCATAGTGCTTTAACACCAACAGTTGAATTAGGAGCTCAATGACCACCAATGGGAATAGAACCTGTAAATCCTTTTGAATTACCTTTATTAAATACAGTAATATTATTATCTAGTGGTGCTACTATCACTTATGCTCATCATTCTTTAATTAAAGGTGAAAGAAAAGGGGCTTTATATGGTACTATATTTACAGTTTTATTAGCTTTAATATTTACTTTATTCCAAGGTATAGAATATTCAGTTTCTTCATTTACTATTAGTGATGGTGTATTTGGTACATGTTTCTTTTTTGGTACAGGGTTCCACGGTTTACATGTTATCATAGGAACTATTTTCTTATCTGTAGCTTTATGAAGAATTATTTCTTACCATTT
>NZ_LMJC01000022.1:392541-546444 GCF_001429215.1 Acidovorax sp. Root267 | reverse complement strand
AACAGGCAGGTTCGCATTCAAGGAAAAACAGCCGGCGTGCACCCTAAGGAGACATGACTGCGAATCAAGCTCTCGTGATGAATGACTCGTCTTGGCCGGCAGCCGTCGTCCGCTCAAGACCCAACCTCCACCCCTCGCATCCCCGCCAACCCCGGCATCGCCCCCCGCATCCCCTCCAAAAAAAACCTTAACCGCGCTGGATAAAACCGTGCATGCGGGTACACCAGATACACCGGCAGCGAGGGGGCCTGCCAGGTGGGCACCAAGTGCAGCAAGTCGCCTGCGTGCAGATCCACATCCACGATCCATGCCGATGCGATACACGCGCCGAGCCCGGCCAGGGCGGCGCTGCGCAGGGCGTACAGGCTGTCGGTGGCCAGTCGGGGGGTGATGGCGAAGGTGCTGGCCTCGCTGCTGTGCTGGTGGGTCAAGGTGACTTCGCGCTGGTAGAAGGTGCTCAGCGCCAGCCACGGTAAATCTTTCAGGTCCTGCGCGTGCTGGGGTGTGGGGCGGCCTGCCATGAGGGCGGGCGATGCCAGCACGATGCGTGGCACTTCGGCCAGGCGGATGGCGACCACGGAGGGGTCTTCCACCGCGCCTACCTGGATGGCGCAGTCGATGCCTTCGGCGATGAAGTCGGGGCGGCGGTCGTGCAGCATCCATTCCACCGACACATCGGGGTAGCGGTGCAGGTAGTCCATCAACGGGGGGATGAGCTGGTTTTGCCCGAAGGCGTGGGGCGCCAGCACGCGCAAGGTGCCGCGGGGTGTGTCGGCCGTGCCGCGCAGGTCGTCTTCCATGGTGCGCCAGTCTTCCAGCAGGGCCTTGGCGTGGGCAAAGCAGCGTTCACCGTCTTCCGTCAGTTTCATCACGTGGGTGGAGCGCTGCAGCAGCTTGATGCCCAAGGTGCGCTCCAGCGCCTGCAGGCGGCGGCTCACGGTGGGCTGGCTGGTGCCCAGCTGCTGGGCGGCGGCAGACAGGCTGCCTGCCTCCACGATGCGGATGAAGGTCTGCATCAGCTCGATGCGGTCGGCGCCGGGTGGTAGGGCAATGGTCATGCGTGAAGCGTATAACAAATCTGCAACCCAGCCCACTACCCAGCGTGCGCTTGCCTGAGAACAATCACCCCATTCTTTGGCTGAACGGGTGTTGATGCGATGTCTTCCATTCAAAATTTGCATGCAAACAACGCGATGGGCGTGGCCCCTGCGTTGCCTGCCGAGCGGGCGGTGAGCGCGCCGCTGTTGCTGCTGCTGGCCACCACGGCGGGGCTGAGCGTGGCGTCGCTGTACTACAGCCAGCCCATGCTGGGCGTGCTGGGGCCGGACATGCAGGCCGACAGCCGCGTGGTGGGGCTGGTGCCCACGCTCACGCAGCTGGGGTATGCGCTGGGCATCTTGCTGCTGGCGCCGCTGGGCGACCGGTTTGACCGGCGCCGCATCATCGTCATCAAATCGGTGGCGCTGATGCTGGCACTGCTGCTCAGCGGCCTGGCGCCGGGCATGGGGGCGCTGCTGGCGGTCAGCCTGGCCGTGGGCCTGGCGGCCACGGTGGCGCAAGACGTCGTGCCTGCTGCTGCCACGCTGGCTCCGGCCGCGCAGCGCGGGCGCATGGTGGGCACGGTGATGACGGGGCTGCTGCTGGGCATCTTGCTGTCGCGCGTGGTCAGCGGCTTTGTGGCGCAGCAGTGGGGCTGGCGCACGGTGTATGTGGCGGCGGCCGTGGCGATTGCGCTGCTGACAGTGGCGGTGTGGCGCGGGCTGCCGCGCTTTGCGCCCACCACGCAGCTGGGCTACGGCGCGCTGATCGGCTCGATGGTGGCCTTGTGGCGCCAGCACAGTGCGCTGCGCCGCGCGGCCTGGGCGCAGGGGCTGCTGGCCGTGGGCTTCAGCGCGTTCTGGTCCACGCTGGCGGTGATGCTGCACAGCCAGTTCCAACTGGGCACGGCGGCGGCGGGGGCGTTTGGCCTGGCGGGTGCGGCGGGTGCCTTGGCTGCCCCGCTAGCCGGGCGCCTGGCCGACAAGCGCGGGCCCGAGGTCGTGACGCGCTATGGCGCGGGGCTGGCGGCTGCGTCGTTTGCCGTGATGGCGCTGGCGCCGTTGCTGCCTGCGCAGGCCCAGCTGGGCTTGATCGTGGCCAGTGCCATTGGCTTTGACTTTGGCGTGCAGGCCACGCTGGTGGCGCACCAGACCATCGTGTATGGCATCGACCCTGCGGCGCGCAGCCGGCTCAATGCGTTGCTGTTCACCGGCATGTTCATCGGCATGTCGGCCGGGGCAGCGCTGGGCAGCCTGGCGCTGGCGCAGTGGGGCTGGCTGGGGGTGGTGGGGCTGGCTACCGTGGGGTCGCTTGCGGCGCTGGCGGTGCGCATGGGGCGATGCCGGGGCTGATTTGGGGCGAAATATGGCTGTAGCGCAAGTGGATATTGCGCTGGCAGCTATACAAATGAGAGCGAAATACGCGCAAGGCAAGGGTTACGCTTTTTGCAGCAAGCGGTCCACCCAAACCAGGCAAGCCAGACCCAAGGGGCCAGACAGCGTCACATATCCCAGCGAGGCGACCAGTTTGGCCCACCGCGAGTAGCGTGGCAGGTTGGTGATGACATACAGCCCGGGGATGAAGATGAACAGAGCCAGTATGGCTGCCACTGCCGGGGGAGTGGCCCCAAGCCAGATCATCACCAAAGGCGGCACCCACAAAGGGGCCAGCAGCGACGTCCAGCGAAATGAAGCGCTTTCCAGAACATAGGGAGGCAGACCCCAGCCCGCTTCCCTTGGGCTGAGGTCATCTCGCGACGCGGAAGGGCTACCGCCTGCCCAGCGGCCGCATCTGAGGCACCTGGATGTACCTGGCGGGACGCTGGCGCGGCAGTTGAAGCAGGTGGGAAATGACACGCGTCCGCTTAGGCCTTCTTCACCTCAATGTGGTACAGCCCCCATGGGCACAAACCAAAGCGTTCCTTCACCGGCTTGTCCTTGAAGGCTGGCAGCACATCCGCGTCGTACACCGCCCACTGCGGGCCCAGGCCACCCAGGGCCATGGGCTGGCCGTCGATGTGGGTGGCGACGATCATGCGGTAGGCCTGCACGTCGGCCATGCTGATGGTCACGTTGTAGCCATCCACCGCGCGCAGCACCAGCTGCACGGGGCTGCCGGAGGCCACACCGGCAGCGGCCAGCACGGTGGTGAGCAGGGGGCCTTTGAGCGTGTGGGGCTTGCTGTCGTATTCCAGCGTGGGCTTGATGGTGACGGCGGCCATGCGCTGCAGCGCAGCGGCGTCGAGCGTGTGGGCGTTGGCAAACTGGATGCCGTGTTTGCCCATCATCTGGTCGATGGTGGGGTCCAGCGCGCCCCGGTTGGGCTTGGTGATGGCGCCGCTGATGGTGAGCAGGGCAGGGTTGGCGGATGCCGTTGCCGGCGGGGCGGCGTGGCTGCTGGTGGCGGTCCACAGGCCTGCCAGGCCAACGCTGGCGGCGACAAAGTTGCGTTTGTTCATCATGGCTCCTCGTTCAAATAAGGGGCGCATGGTAAGCGCAAGATCGCGTGGTGCCACGCAAAAAATGGCAGACGCCCGTGTGGGGCGTGCCCAACCTTCTGCAGCCAGGGTGCATGCGGCACCGCGCCAGCGGCCGGTCGCGGGGGGCACCACAATCGGGTCATATGACCTCTTCCTCGACGATGCTGCGGCTGATCAGCCTGGCGGCCTTTTGCAGCATGGCCTCCATGCGTGTGTGCGACCCGATGCTGGTGGCACTGTCCCTTGAATACAAGATCACCACGGGCGATGCATCGGCGGTGATTGCGGCGTTTGCCGTGGCCTATGGCGTGCTGCAGCTGGTGTATGGCCCGCTGGGCGACCGGGTGGGCAAGGTGCGCGTGATCATCGGCGCCACGGCGGCGTGTGCGGTGTTCAGCGCCATGACGGCGCTGGCGCCCAGCTTCAGCCTGCTGGTGGTGGCGCGTGCGGCCATGGGGGCGGCGGCGGCCGGGATCATTCCGCTGTCGATGGCGTGGATTGGCGATGAGGTGGCCTACGAGCAGCGGCAAGAGACCCTGGCGCGCCTGATGGTGGCCACGGTGACCGGGATGATGGCGGGCCAGTGGTTTGGCGGTTTTGCCACCGAAACGCTGGGGTGGCGTGCGGCGCTGGGTGTGCTGGCCGTGCTGTTCTTCACGGCGGCCACGCTGCTGCTGCGCCATGCGCGTGCCAGCGGGGCGCTGCGCCCGGTGGTGGTGCCGGGCGCACGGGCGTTCTCGCTGGCCAACTACCTCGCGGGCACCATGGCGCTGCTGCGCATCCCGCGTGTGCGCTGGGTGCTCACAGTGGTCACGATTGAGGGCGCGCTCGCGTTTGGCACGCTGGCCTTTGTGCCCGCGCGCATGGTGGATGGGTTTGGCCTGTCGGCCTCGGCCGCTGGCGGCGTGATGGTGCTGTATGGCGTGGGCGGGTTGATCTACAGCGTGTTTGCGCGGCGCTGGCTGGCGGCGCTGGGCGAGCGGGGGCTGGCCGTGCTGGGCGCCAGCTTCATTGCCATAGGCCTGCTGTCGCTGGCGTGGGCGCCCGCAGTGGGCTGGGCCATGCTGGGCTGCTTCTTGGCGGGCATCGGCTTTTACATGCTGCACAACACGCTGCAGGTGCAGGCCACGCAGATGGCGCCCCAGGCACGGGGCACGGCGGTGACGCTGTTTGCGTGCCTGCTGTTTCTGGGGCAGTCCACAGGCGTGCTGATGGTGGCTTTCAGTGTGGACCGGGGCTGGCTGCCACCGGTGTTCACGGTGGCGGCGGTGGGTATTTTCGTGCTGGGCCTGCTGATCTCGCGCCAGGTGCAGGCGCGGGGGGCGGTAGCGGCAGGCACCTGACCGCCCCAGGTGGCGTGCTTTTCAGCCGCGCGCCTCGTACCAGCCCTTGCTGCGGTTGACCACGGCCACCACCAGCAGCATCACGGGCACCTCGATCAGCACGCCCACTACGGTGGCCAGCGCTGCTCCGGAGTGAAAACCAAACAGGCTGATCGCCGTGGCCACGGCCAGCTCGAAGAAGTTGGACGCGCCGATCAGCGCCGAGGGGCAGGCAATGCTGTGCTTTTCGCCCACGGCTCGGTTCAGGCCATAGGCCAGCGCCGAGTTGAACAGCACCTGGAGGAGGATGGGCACGGCCAGCAGGGCGATCACCAGCGGCTGCTGCAGGATGGCCTCGCCCTGAAAGGCAAACAGCAGCACCAGCGTGGCCAGCAGGGCGGCGATGGACCAGGGCCCGGTGCGCGCCACGGCGGCGTCAAACGCGGCCTGGCCCTTGCCCAGCAGGCGCTTGCGCAGCCACTGTGCGATCACCACGGGGATCAGGATGTACAGCACCACCGAGGTGAGCAGCGTGTCCCACGGCACGGTGATGGCCGACAAACCGAGCAAAAAGGCCACCAGCGGAGCGAACGCCACGATCATGATGCTGTCGTTGAGGGCCACCTGCGACAGCGTGAACAGCGGGTCGCCTCCAGTGAGGCGGCTCCACACAAACACCATGGCCGTGCAGGGTGCGGCGGCCAGCAGGATGAGCCCGGCGATGTAGCTGTCGATCTGGTCGGCAGGCAGGTATGGTGCAAACCAGTGGCGGATGAACAGCCAGCCCAGCAGCGCCATCGAAAACGGCTTGACCAGCCAGTTGACGAACAGCGTCACGCCAATGCCGCGTACATGCTGGCGCACTTCGGCCAGCGCGCCAAAGTCCACCTTCAGCAGCATGGGGATGACCATCACCCAGATGAGCAGGCCCACCGGCAGGTTGACGCGGGCCACCTCCAGCGCGCCCACCGCGCGGGCCGCGCCGGGCAACCACTGGCCCAGCGCAATGCCCGCGACGATGCACAGCAGCACCCACACGGTGAGGTAGCGCTCGAACACCGCCATGCCAGCGGCCGGGGAGGGGGGCAGCGCACTGACAGCAGCACGTTGTAAAGGGCTTGGTGGCAGGGTCATTTCAGTGATCCATTCAGTTATCCATTGCGCTGCGCGCCACCCGCGATGCATGCAACTGGCGCGCTCTAAACCAGCGCCCCCGCGCAAGGGCCGCCCCGCCGCGCTGGGGGCGTCCCCCTCCCGGCTCGCGCAGCGAGGCGAGAGAGGGGGAAGGCGCGAAGCGACTCAGGGGGTGTTTCATCATTGCTTGGGCAAATTGCGGGCCGTGGCTTGCAGCGCGGTGGCGGCCAGCTTGTCGTCGGGCAGGTTCACCAGCAGCTCCAGGCGCTGCTGGATGGCGTGCAGGGTTTTGCGGAAGGCCTCGGCCTTGTCGGCGTCCGAGCCGTCGCCTGCTGACGGGTCGGCATAACCCCAGTGCGCCGTGGCCGGGTGGCCGGGCCAGAAGGGGCAAACTTCGCCGGCGGCGTTGTCGCACACGGTGATGATCAGGTCCATGTGCGGCGCGCCGGGGGCGGCAAACTCGTCCCAGCTTTTGCTGCGCAGCCCTTCGGTGGGGATGCCCGCGTGGGCCAGCGCCTGCAGGCCCAGCGGGTGGGGCTGCTGGTTGTCGCGCGGGCTGCTGCCCGCTGAATAGGCTTTGAAGCGGCCCTGGCCCATGGCGCTGAGCAGGGCTTCGGCCAGGATGCTGCGCGCGGAGTTGTGCGTGCAGAGAAACAGCACGTTCAAAGGGGGGCGTGGGGTGCTCATGCGGGCTCTGCTCGGCTCAGCAGCATTTGTTGGAGTTGGTTGAGGTGGGGCCGCAGCAGGCGGCCTTGCCTGGCTCGGGGGCGGATGGGGCGCCCGTGGGGCAGCAGGCGGCCTTGGCTGGCTGCTGCGTGGTCTTGACTGGCTGCTGCGCAGCGGCTTCGTTGAACACGGGGATGTTGCCCAGCGTGTGGAAGTGTTCCCAGGCCACGCCCTGCGGGTCGGTGATCCAGTGCTTGTCGCTGCGGGCGTAGCAGCAGGTGGTGGCGCCTTCGTCGAGCAGGGCCATGTCGGCACCTTCGGCGCGCGCCTTCAGTTCGGCCAGCTCGTCGGCCTCATCCACCTGGAAACCCAGGTGGTCCACGCCCGGCTTGTCGCCACGGGTGGAGATGGCGAAGTTCACGCGCGGGTCTTCGAGCATCCACTTGGCGTAGTCGCCCTCGACCCGCGCAGGCTCGGCCGCGAACAGCCTGGAATAGAACGCGATGCTCTTGGCAAGGTCATCGACATGCATGTGGACGTGGAATCGCTTCATGGTGGTTTCCTTTCGGCTGTGGGTCGTGGGGTGGGGTTGTGGGTGCGCTATTGGTCAGCACTTGCAGGCGGCGGTGGCCTCGTCGGTCAGGCAGGCTGCGCCCTGGCAGCAGTTCTCGGTCAGGTAGGCCAGCAGGTCGTTCATGGTGGCAAACGAGGCGCGGTAAATCAGGTTGCGGCCCTGGCGCTCCTGGCTCACCAGGCCCGCGTGGGTCAGCTCCTTGAGGTGGAACGACAGCGTGTTGGGCGCAATGCCCAGCTGCTCGGACAGCGCCCCGGGCGTGAGCCCCTCCTGGCCCGCCACCACCAGGGCGCGGAACACACGCAGGCGCACTTCCTGGGCCAGGGCGGCGAGGGATCGGATGACTTCGGTTTCTTGCATTATTCGATAATACAACAAAAGTTGAAATATAGAAATATAGAAATATAAGCATGAAGATCGTTGAAAAGTTTCGATGAAAAAACAGGTTGAATTGGCACCTGCCGCATGTTGGTATTGCGCTAGTTGCTATGTAGTTAATAGCGTTTGAGGTGCGCCTATCACGGTCCTCATAACCCAACGATCTAACCACCCGATTTTTCAATCGTTTGTGAACTTACGATTCGCCGATACAGTCGCCCATCCCATTCCTGACCCGCGCGGCATTGGCTACGACCTGTGGCCTGTGCTGTGCCACTGCTTTTCATGATCGACTTACGGGGTATCACCCAAACCTACCAGGGCCCACAAGGCCCGGTCGAGGCCCTGCGCGGCATCGATCTGCACATCAACCCGGGCGAAGTGTTCGGCATCATCGGCAAGAGCGGCGCGGGCAAAAGCTCGCTGGTGCGTGTCATCAACTTGCTCAACCGGCCCACCCGGGGCGAGGTTTTCGTCAATGGCCGCGACCTCACCCAGCTGAACGACGCGCAGTTGCGCGAGGCCCGCCGCGAGATCGGCATGGTCTTCCAGCACTTCAACCTGCTGTCTTCGCGCACGGTGTTCGACAATGCCGCGCTGCCGCTGGAATTGGCGGGCATGAGCAAAGCCGCCATTCGCGAGCGCGTGAACCCGCTGCTGGAGCTGGTGGGCCTGTCAGCCTTGGCCGACCGTTACCCCGCGCAGATCAGCGGCGGGCAAAAGCAGCGTGTGGGCATTGCGCGCGCGCTGGCCAGCCGGCCCAAGGTGTTGCTGAGCGACGAAGCCACGTCGGCGCTGGACCCGGAGACCACGCGCTCCATCCTCGACCTGCTGCGCCAGGTCAACCGAGAGCTGGGCCTGACGGTGGTGCTCATCACGCACCAGATGCAGGTCATCAAGCAGGTGGCCGACCGTGTGGCCGTGATCGAAGCGGGCCGCATCGTGGAGCTGGGCCGCGTGCTCGATGTGTTCACGCGCCCGCAGCAGGCCATCACCAAGAGCCTGATCGACGAGATCCTGCCGCAAGAGCTGCCCGCCAGTGTGCTCGGCCATGTGCGCAAGCTCGCAGGCCAGCTCAGTACAGGCCGCACCGGCCAACTGCTGCGCTTGTCGTATGCGGGTGACAGCGCCTACCAGCCCATCCTGTCGCAGCTGATCCGCGAGTTCGGCGTGGACATGAGCATCCTGCACGGCCAGGTGGACGAAATCCAGGACGAAACCTTTGGCTCGCTGGCGGTGTACGCCAGCGGCGAGGCCGAGCGCCTGCGCGGCGCCGTGGCGCACCTGCGTGCGGGCGGTGTCGAGGTGCAAGAAGTGGCCGTGGCAGGCTGAGAAGGATAGATAACCATGTTCAACAACTTCACTCCGGCCATGCTGGATCTGTTTGCCTCTTCGCTGTGGGAAACGCTCATCATGGTCGGCATCTCCGGCCTGGTGGGTGGCCTGCTGGGCGTGCCACTGGGCGTCTTCCTGCGCCTGACCGACCACGGCGGCGTGCTCGAAAACGGGCCCACCAACAAGCTGGTGGGCTGGCTGGTCAACGCCGTGCGCTCCACGCCTTTCATCATCCTGCTGGTGGCCATCATCCCGTTCACGCGCTTCATCACAGGTTCGTCCATCGGCACGGCTGCTGCCGTGGTGCCGCTGACGATTGCGGCCGCGCCCTTCGTGGCGCGCCTGGTCGAAGCCGCGCTGCGCGAGGTGGACCATGGCCTGGTCGAGGCCGCCCAGGCCATGGGCGCCACCACCAGCCAGATCGTCTGGAAGGTGCTGCTGCCCGAGGCGCTGCCAGGCATCGTGGCGGGCTTGACCATCACCTTCGTCAGCCTCACCGGCTACTCGGCCATGGCCGGAGCCATTGGCGGTGGTGGTTTGGGTGATCTGGGCATCCGCTACGGCTACCAGCGCTTTCTGCCCGAGATCATGCTGGCCGTGGTGCTGGTGCTGATCTTCTTTGTGCAGGCGGTGCAGAGCCTGGGCGACTGGGCTGTGCGCAGGCTGAGCCATCGGTGATCTGGGTATTGGGCCTAGGCATTGTTTGCTATTGAATAAATAGCTGCTAGCGCTTGATGGTCAAGCGCCAGGGGCCAATTTCATTCAAATTTTCGACCCCAAACCTCTGAGTCAGCAACGGCGCCGGTCTTCACTCCCTCTCCCGCAAGGGAAGAGGGAGTCTGAAAAAAACCCCCTCAACCCGGCACCCGATAGTGGTAGCCATACGCCGTCTTGAACCCCATCGACTTATACAGCCGCAACGCCGGAGCGTTCTGCGCGCGCACCTGCAGGTAGGCACTGGTCGCCCCGGCCTCGGCCGCCCAGTGCAGCAGGGCTGTCACCAGCGCACGCCCGCGCCCGCCGCCCCGGTGCTCGGGCGCCACGGCCAGGTCGTACAGGCCCACAGCGCCGCGCTCCAGCACCGCCAGCCCAAAGCCCCCGGGCTGGCCCTGTGCGTCGTGTTGCAGTGCAAACGCGGCAGGGTGGGCGATGTGGTCCAGCATGCTGTTGTGCAGCGCGCGGTGGTGCGTTGGCACGCTGTTGGCGGCGGCAAAACCCTCCAGCCATGCGGCTGTGGGCGTGGTGCTGATATGGGTGCTGCCATCGGGCTTGCCGACCGAACCCAGGGCCAGCGGCCGGTGCAACACCAGTGAGGGATCGAAATGCTGGTAGCCCGCCTCGGCCAGCTCCAGGTCGGCCTCGGCCGGGGCCAGGGGCGAGATGCGGAACACGGCGGGCAGCCCGTGCCGTGCGTACAGCGCTGCAGCCGCTTCGCGCACCCCGTCAAACGGCGCGCCGGGCAGCAGCGCGTTGACCGAATTGGCACGCTTGGTGTAGCCACCCGACAGCCGGAACACCCAGCCCCGGTGGAACACCGTCTGGCGCGCGGGCCAGGCGTTGAAGGCGCGTTCTTCAAGGGCGCGGATCAGGGCTGCGGGGACGGTGGGCTCGATGGTGGTGGGCGTCATGGCTGGGGTTATACCAACCCGCCCCTCGGGCACACGGTCAGTCGGTGGTGATCTTGTGGTCGGCCACCAGCTTGCCAAAGCGTGTGGTGTCGCTGGCAATCTGCTCGGCCATCTGCGCGGGTGTGTTGCCGATAGGCTCGGCGCCAATGTCCTGCATGCGCTTCTTGAAGTCGGGTGACTGGATCACCTTGACCATCTCGGTGTTCAGCCGGGCCACCACATCGGCGGGCGTGCGTGCCGGTGCCAGTACGCCAAACCAGGTGCCGATGTCGAAGCCCGCAAAACCACTCTCCTGCAGCGTGGGCACGTCGGGCAGCGACGAAGACCGCTTGGCCGTGGTCACCGCCAGCGCGCGCAGCTTGCCCGCCTTGATGTGGGGCAGCACGGGCGTGATGGTGTCGAACGACATGGATACCTGCCCGCCCAGCAGGTCGGTGGTGAGCGGCCCGCTGCCTTTGTAGGGCACGTGCAGCAGCGGCTGGCCGATGGCGGTGGAGAACTGCGTGCCGATCAGGTGCTGCGCCGTGCCCGCGCCGTTGGAGCCATATGAAAACTTGTCGGGCGCTGCCTTGATCAGGGCCACGAGTTCCTTCACATCCTTGGCGGGCGTGGTGGCGCTGACCGCGAGCACGTTGGGTACCAGGGCCACGGTGGTGATGGGCGCAAAGCTCTTTTGGAAGTCGTAGCTGAGCTTCTTGTACACGCTGGTGGCAATGGTGTGGTGCACTGCGCCCATCAGCAGCGTGTAGCCGTCGGCCGGTGCCTTGGCCACGTAGTCGGCACCAATGGTGGCGCCCGCGCCGCCCCGGTTTTCCACGATCACGGGCTGGCCCAGGGCCGTGCCCAGCTTTTCACCCAGCGCACGCGCCAGCACGTCGGTGGTGCCGCCCGCCGCAAACGGCACGACGATGGTGACGGGCTTGGTCGGCCAGGCCTGCGCGTGGGCGGCTGTGCTGGGCAGCAGGCAGGCGGCTGCGGCGGCGACCGCCAAGGCCATTAGATGGTGGCGGCGCAAAGGCTGGGCGATGCCGGTGTGGTGGGCAACAGGGAGGTGCATGGTTTGTCTCCGAAAGGATGGTGGTGCGGCGAATGCATGGTCTTTGCGACCTTGTTGTTGTGTCCGCCGGGCGGTGCCCAGGCCCGTCTTTGCGGGCCGTGGGCGTGCGCGGTCAGGCGGCCTTGCGTGTGGCCTGTGTGCCGCTGACCAGCGCGCACACGGCGTCCGTCACTTGCACCGTGGTGGCCGTGCCGCCCAGGTCGCGGGTGTGCAGGGCCGGGTCGGCGGTGACCTGTTCGATGGCCTGCATCACGGCGCGGGCCGCATCGGTCTCGCCCAGGTGCTCCAGCAACATCACCACCGACCAGAAGGTGCCGATGGGGTTGGCCAGGCCCTTGCCCATGATGTCGAACGCCGAGCCGTGGATGGGCTCGAACATGCTGGGGTAGCGGCGCTCGGGGTCGATGTTGCCGGTGGGTGCAATGCCCAGGCTGCCCGCCAGCGCGGCGGCCAGGTCGCTGAGGATGTCGGCATGCAGGTTGGTGGCGACGATGGTGTCGAGCGTGGCGGGGCGGTTGACCATGCGGGCGGTGGCGGCGTCGACCAGTTCCTTGTCCCACTTCACGTCGGGGAACTCGGCCGCCACCTGCGCGGCGATCTCGTCCCACATCACCATCGCATGGCGCTGGGCATTGCTCTTGGTGATGACGGTAAGCAGCTTGCGGGGCCGCGATTGCGCCAGGCGGAAGGCAAACCGCAGGATGCGCTCCACGCCCACCCGGGTCATGATGGACACATCGGTGGCCGCCTCGATGGGGTGGCCCTGGTGCACACGGCCGCCCACGCCCGAGTATTCGCCCTCGGAGTTTTCGCGCACGATGACCCAGTCCAGGTCCTTGGGCGTGCAGCGCTTCAGGGGTGCGTCGATGCCCGGCAGGATGCGTGTGGGCCGCACGTTGGCGTACTGGTCAAACCCCTGGCAGATCTTCAGGCGCAGGCCCCACAGCGTGATGTGGTCGGGGATGTCCGGGTCACCCGCCGAGCCGAACAGGATGGCGTCTTTGCCGCGCAGGGCATCCAGCCCATCGGCCGGCATCATCACGCCGTGGGCGCGGTACCAGTCGCCGCCCCAGCCGAAGTTCTCGAACTCGAACTGCAGGCCGGGGTGGCGGGCGGCCAGGGCTTCGAGCACACGCTGGCCGGCGGGGATCACTTCCTTGCCGATGCCGTCTCCGGGGATGGTGGCGATTTGATAGGTGGTCATGCGGATGCCTTGGTGGAAAGGTCTGGGAATGCCCGTGCCGCGATGGCCGGGCGTGGAAAACGAGACACGAGAAAAGCCAAACGAGAAGCCAAACGGTGAGAAGGACTGTAGGCCTGGACGCCCTTACGGAGCCGCGCTAAAGTGAATCCATCGTTAACCTGCAGTTAAGAGCTATTCGATGAGTTCCACCATTCAACCCGCTGAACTGGGCTTCTTCTCTGCGCTGGCCGCCAGCCCCAGCCTGAGCGCCGCAGGGCGCGAAATGGGGGTCTCCACGGCGGCGGTCAGCAAGCACCTCACGCAGATGGAAAAGCGCTTGGGCGTGGTCCTGGTCAACCGCACCACGCGCCGCATGAGCCTCACCCCCGAGGGCGAGCTGCTGCTGGAGCACGCGCGCCGCATCCTGCGCGAGATCGATGCGCTCGATGAACTCATCGTGCAGTCCAAGGCCAGCCCCAAGGGCCTGCTGCGCGTGAACGCCACCCTGGGCTTTGGCCGCATGCACATCGCCCCCGTGATCTCGGACTTTGTGCGCCAGTACCCCGAGGTGGATGTGCAGCTGCAACTGTCGGTGCACCCGCCGCCGATCACCGACGACGCCTACGACGTGTGCGTGCGTTTTGGTGAGCCGCCCGATGGCCGCGTGATCGCCCGCCGCATCGCTCCCAACCGGCGCGTGCTGTGCGCCGCGCCTGCCTACCTGGACCGCCATGGCAGGCCCCGCGTGCCGCGCGACTTGATGGAGCACCACTGCATCGGCATCCGCCAGGGCGATGAGGCCTATGGCCTGTGGCGCCTGACCACCGGGCGCGGCAGCAAGGCACACACCGAGTCGATCAAGATCACCGGCAACCTCACCACCAACGACGGCGAGATCGCCGTGCTGTGGGCCTTGCAGGGCCACGGCATCGTGATGCGCGCGGAGTGGGACGTGAACCGCCACCTGGCGCAGGGCCTGCTGGAGCCCGTGCTGCCGCAGTACCAGACCCCGGCGGCCGACATCTATGCGGTGTACCCCCAGCGCCACCAGTTCTCCACGCGGGTGCAGGCTTTTGTGGGTTTTCTGGCCGAGGCGCTGGCAGCGTCGGGGGCACCGGCAGGAGTGGCGGGCAGGGTGGGCAAACGCGCGTTGACGGTTTCTTGATCGGAAGGGTGGCGCTGGTGTCGCTGTGCGGGTAGGGTGTCAGCGTTCGAGTCTGTTTTTGCCCATGAAACCACTTTCGCAACTTTCGACCTTGTTGGCCTGCACCCTCGCAGCCCTGCCAGTGCTGGCCGCCGACCCCACGGCATCGGCCGACTGGGCGCTGTCGGACGACGGTGCCTATGTGCTGGACCACCGCGCCGGGCTTGCCTGGCCGCGCTGCGTGGAAGGCATGCAATGGACCGGCAAGACCTGCACCGGCAAGCCCCTGCTGCTGGATCGCGCCGAAGCCACCACCCTGGCCGCCGACCGCTGGAAGGCTGAGGGCGTGGGCTGGCGCCTGCCCCGCGCGGCGGAGCTGCAGCGCTTGGTGGACAAATCGCTGTCTCCCCCGGGCCTCCACCCCATCCTGTTCCCGGCCGCGCTCGGCGAGTGGCACTGGTCCGCCACCAGCAACGTGAGCGCACCCAACGTCAATCCCTACACCTACGGCAACATCGCACAAGGCCGCGCGGGCGACGGTGCGCGGCAGGCTGCCATGATCAACGGCTGGGCGGTGAACCTTTCCACCGGCGAGGCGCGGGGCGATGCCGCAAGGGCCAGCAAACTGCCCGTCCGGCTGGTGAGGCCAAAGCCGGTGGGTGGAGCAGGGCAGTAGCAGCCGGAGCGGATTCAGCAGCCACCGACCGGCGCGCGTTGTGTGGGGCGAAAACGTGGGGGACAGCAAAGCCAGCCCACTTGATCAAGAATGACGGCTGATAGCGAAGAGGCTCTGGCCAGCTCGGTCCCGCGCCTCCCTCCACACGGTCTGCCGAGCGCACGGCCCCATTTCCATACCCCTACCGCGAGTCACCCATGAACCCCTCCATCCCGACTACCGCACTCCAACTGCGCTCGCTGGTTCAAGCCGACGGCACCTTGCAGATCAGCCTGGAATCCGTGCCCGTGCCCACCCCGGGGCCCGACGAGGTGTTGATCCAGGTGCAAGCCACGCCCATCAACCCGTCGGACATCGGCCTGCTGCTGGGCCCGGCCGATTTGTCCACCGTGCAGGTCGCTGGCAGTGCCGATTTGCCCGTGGCGACTGCCCGCATCCCCGAGCGCGCGATGCCGGGCATGGCTGCACGCCTCGGTCAAAGCATGCCCGTCGGCAACGAGGGCGCGGGGCTGGTGGTGGCCGCAGGAGCCTCTCCCGCCGCGCAGGCGCTGCTGGGCCGCACGGTGGCCGTGATTGGCGGCGCCATGTATGCGCAGTACCGCGCCATGCCGGCCGCGCAGTGCCTTCCATTGCCAGAAGGCACCACGGCCGCCGAAGGGGCATCGTGTTTCGTCAACCCGCTGACCGCACTGGGCATGGTCGAGACCATGAAGCGCGAGGGCCACACCGCGCTGGTGCACACGGCGGCGGCCAGCAACCTGGGCCAGATGCTCAACAAGGTTTGCCAGAAAGACGGCATTGGCCTGGTCAACATCGTGCGCAAACCCGAACAGGCGGCGCTGCTGCGCGAGGCCGGCGCCCAGTACGTCTGCGACAGCAGTGCGCCTGGATTCATGGCCGACCTGACCGACGCGCTCGCGGCCACTGGCGCCACCATCGCCTTTGACGCCACGGGCGGTGGCACGCTGGCTGGGCAGATCCTGCAGTGCATGGAAAGCGCCATCAACCGCAGCGCCAAGGAATACAGCCGCTACGGCTCGGCCGTGCACAAGCAGGTCTACCTGTATGGCCACCTGGACACCCGCCCCACCGAGATCCAGCGCACCTTCGGCATGGCCTGGGGCGTGGGTGGGTGGCTGCTGTTCCCGTTCCTGAACAAGATAGGCGATGTTGCCGCCCAGGCACTGCGCGCACGCGTGGCGGCCGAGTTGAAGACCACGTTCGCCAGCCACTACGCACGCACGGTGTCGCTGGCGGGCGCGCTCAGTGCTGACGCCATTGCGTTTTATGGCCCGCGCAATACCGGCGCCAAGGTGCTGATTGATCCGTCGATGTAGTTGAGGGTGGCCTGTCTCCAACGAGGAGTGGAGCAGGGTGTGGGCGGTGCAGCGGTTTTAAAACTAAAAATAATATTAATTGCCAATTAAATGCTGATTGGTATATAGTTGGCTTAGTTGCAGTCACGGCTCTTGACGCGTGCCGTCACCGCAACGCCTGCTCAGCGGCGTCAAGCCACCCACGCAGGCCGCCTTTTGCGACCTTGTCGCCCAGTTGGTCTGTAGAGCTGCAGCCGACCGAGTCCTTCGATGCTCACGCAGGTCGATTTCCAAGCCTGCGATCCTGAATGAATCAGATTTCACAGACCGCCATTTCCATGGGCAAGTACGTCGTTTCGCCCGCGACACACCCGACCGACTGCGGCCGCTTTCGTGCCTCCTTCTCGGTCCATCGTTCCCAGGGCAACGGCAGCTACTGCCGCGTGTTCCGTTTTGACAAAGCCTTTGCCTCGCGCGAAGCCGCCCGGCTCTTTGCAGTCACCCAGGGCTGGCTGCAAACGTGCATGTTGCACCCTCCGGCGTGTTGATGATCTGCTGACCGCAGACCCCATCCAACCTTCCTCGTCGTGGCGGACTCCCAGTCTGCACACCCCATATCCCCAACGGTGCGTCATTCGTTGCGCACCCTCCTTCAGAAAGGCTCTTTTCATGAGCAGCAAAATCTACGTGGGCAACCTGCCTTACTCCGTGACCGACTCCGTCCTTGAAAGCAATTTCTCCGAGTTCGGCAATGTCACTTCGGCCAAGGTCATGATGGACCGCGAAACCGGTCGCTCCAAGGGCTTCGGCTTCGTGGAAATGGCTTCCGCTGAAGTCGCCCAGGCCGCGATCAGCGCCCTGCACGGCATGTCCGTCGACGGCCGCTCGATCGTCGTGAACCTGGCCCGCCCCCGTGAAGAAGGTGGTGTTCGTTCGGGCGGCGCGGGTGGCTACACAGCCAGCAAGCGCTCGGACGTTGGCTATGGCACGGGTGGCTACGGCGGCGGTCGTTACTGAGCTCAGCAACCTTCTGCGAAAGACCGGCTCTGCGGAGCCGGTTTTTTTTCGTCCCATGCAGGCCCGCGCCATGGAGGGATCTGTGCAAAGGGCGCCCGTGGGGCCTGGTGAGCGCGCCATTGCCCCAGGCCGCCAACCCGGCCACGAGGTACCCTACCGACGGCCTTTCTCCCCCAGTTGCAACGCCTTCAGCACCAGCGAAAAAGCGGGTGATGGCTGGCGCCGGCTGGGGTAGTACAGGTGGTAGCCCGCAAACGGGGGGCACCAATCTTCCAGCACACGTACCAGGTGGCCGTCTTCGATGTGGGAGGCCAGTTCATCCTCGGGCAGCAGCGCGATGCCCAGCCCCGCCAGTGCCGCATCGACCTGGGGCGGGGCGGTGTTGAAGATCAGCGGGCCGTCCACCCGCACATTGACCTGTTTGCCCTTGCGCGAGAAATCCCACACATACAAGCCACCCGAGGTAGGCATGCGCTGGTTGATGCAACGGTGCGCCGTCAGGTCGTGGGGGGTCTTCGGAATGGGATGGGCAGCAAAATAGCCGGGGGAGGCCACCACGGCCATGCGCAAGGACGGGCCGATGGGCACGGCAATCATGTCCTTGTCGATGGTGTTGCCCAGGCGCACCCCGGCGTCAAAGCGGTCGGCCACGATGTCGCGAAAGCCGTAGTTCATGTCGAACTCCAGCGTGATGTCGGGGTTCTCGTGCAGCAGCGGCATGAGCTTGGGCAGCAGCGTGGTGTGCATGACATGGTCGCCGCAGGTGATGCGCACGGTGCCTGCGGGTTTGTCGCGCAGTGCGGTCAGGGCATCGAGCTCGGCCTCGATGTCGTCAAAGCGGTGGCCGATGGCGTGCATCAGGCGTTCGCCCGCTGGCGTGGGCGAGACGCTGCGTGTGGTGCGCGTGAGCAGCCGGATCTGCAGGCGCTCTTCGAGGCCACGGATGGTCTGGCTCAGCGCGGACTGCGTGACGCCTAGAGTGGCGGCAGCCCGGGTGAAGCTGCCCTCGCGCGCCACGGTGACGAAGGCCAGCAGGTCATTCAGGTTGCGTCGCGCCATGTTCGATTTTCCCACTTGATTGGTTAGCCAGGCTTATAAAGCCATTCGGTATTCATTATCTAGTCGTGGCTCTGGAAGGAAGGCAAACTCCTTTTTCATGACCTTGCGCAACCTTCCGCCTCTCCTCCATCGCCGCTCGCTGGCGGGTTTTTCCGTTGCGTGGTGCCTGGCCGCCAGCATGGCGCCCGCACCAGCCTTTGCACAACAAAAGCCCATGAAAATCCGCCTGCACCTCGACGACGCCATTGCCACTGCCACGTTGGAAGATTCCGTGGTCGCCCGCGATTTCGCGGCCATGCTGCCGCTGTCGGTGACGCTGAAGGACTACGCAGCGATTGAACGCATCACCGACTTGCCGCGCAAGCTGCCCACCGCGCAGGCGTCCATGGGCATGACCCCCGTGACCGGTGACATTGCTTACTACGCGCCATGGGGCAACCTGGCGATCTATCTGAGTGGCACCGTTTACGACCGAGGCCTGGTGCGCCTCGGCAAGGTGGACAGCGGCCTGTCGGCCTTGCAGCGGCCTGCGCCATTCACTGTGCGCATCGAGCGTGCCAGCGATTGAACGGCCGCCCGACATAAAGAAGCAAGCGGGCGGAACGCCAGCGCATTCCCGGCCGCCGTCTTTGCCGCCCAGCGGCCTCAACGCCCGCTTTTCGTCATTTCTCCCATTCATTTCCCCCATTCACAGGACCATCGAACATGGACAACACCCTCAGCACGTTGGGCGCATTCCGCGCATTGAACACAACACCCGGCACAGATCACCCCACTTCGGACCGTCGCGACTTTCTCATCCGGGCGGGTTTCGGAGCCGCAGCCCTGGGCGGGTTGTCTGCTGTGGGCGGCAGCGCCATGGCGGCGGGGCCGCAGCCAGCACCCGGCAAGGTCAGTGGTGCCGACAATTTCTACAAGAGCGACCGGGTGGTGGTGCGCAAGGTGACCTTCAAGAACCAGTACCGCATGGCGGTGGCCGGGAACCTGTTTGTGCCCAAGAGCCTGGACCGCAGCAAGAAAAGCCCGGCCATTCTGGTGGGCCACCCCATGGGCGCGGTCAAGGAACAAAGCGCCAACCTGTATGCCACCAAGATGGCGGAGCAGGGTTTCATCGCACTGTCGCTGGACCTGCCTTTCTGGGGCGAGAGCGACGGCCAGCCGCGCAACGCCGTGGCGCCAGACATCTATGCCGAGGCTTTCAGCGCGGCGGTGGATTTTCTGGGCACGCAGGCGATGGTGGACCGCGAGCGCATCGGTGCCATTGGCGTGTGCGGCAGTGGCAGCTTTGTCGTCAGTGCCGCCAAGATTGACCCGCGCATGAAGGCCATCGCCACGGTCAGCATGTACGACATGGGCGCTGCCAACCGTGATGCGCTGAACCACTCGCAGACTGTGGAGCAGCGCAAGCAGATCATTGCCGCCGCTGCCGAGCAGCGCTACGTGGAATTCACCGGCGGGGCCATCCAGTACACCGGTGGCACGGTGCACGCGCTGACGGCAGACACACACCCCATTCAGCGGGAGTTCTATGACTTCTACCGCACCCCGCGTGGAGAGGTCACGCCCAAGGGCGGTTCACCCAAAACCACCACCCACCCCACGCTGACCAGCAACGTCAAGTTCATGAACTTCTACCCGTTCAATGACATCGAGACTATTTCTCCGCGCCCCATGCTCTTCATCACGGGCGACCAGGCGCATTCCAAGGAGTTCAGCGAAGACGCATTCAAGCGCGCAGCCGAGCCCAAGGAGCTGTACATCGTCCCCGGTGCGGGCCATGTGGATCTGTACGACCGCGTGACCCTGATTCCGTGGGACAAGCTGACGGCGTTCTTCGGCAAACACCTGGCGTAAACGGTGACGACTCAGGTTTGCGGCGCGCCACCACGGGGCGACGCCGGTGATGCACGTGGTGCGGCGGTGGACCCTGCGCGCTGGAGCGGGGTATTCGCGATGACGCTCTGCGTGTTTGCGCTGATCGCCTCGGAGTTCATGCCGGTCAGCCTGCTCACGCCGATGGCCGACGACCTGGGTGTCAGCGAAGGTTGGGCTGGGCAGGGCATTGCGGCATCCGGCGTCTTTGCGGTGCTCACCAGCCTGAGCATTGCGGCGCTCGCAGGCAGGATGGACCGCAAGACCCTGCTGCTGGGACTGACGGCGCTGATGTGCCTCTCCGGGGCGGTCATCGCGCTCGCACCAAATTACGCGGTGTACATGGTGGGGCGCGCGCTCATCGGGGTGGTGGTGGGCGGGTTCTGGTCCTTGTCGGCAGCCACGGCCATGCGGCTGGTGTCTGTCCAGCAGGTGCCACGGGCGCTGGCCATCTTCAATGGCGGCAACGCACTCGCCACGGTGGTGGCGGCGCCGCTGGGCAGCTATCTGGGGGCCGTGATCGGCTGGCGCGGGGCCTTCTTGTGCCTGGTGCCGGTGGCGGTGGTTGCCTTCGTCTGGCAGTGGGTGAGCCTGCCGCCAATGCCTGCAGGGCCGCAGCGTGCTGGGGGCTCTGGCGCTGTTTTGAGGCTGCTCCAGCGCCGGGTGATTGCGGTCGGCATGCTGGCCGTGGGCAGTTTCTTCCTGGGGCAGTTTGTGCTGTTTACCTACTTGCGGCCGTTTCTGGAAACCGTGACGCATGTAGGCGGGTTCACCCTGTCATTCGTGCTGTTGGTGATCGGGGTGGCGGGTTTTTTGGGCACCACACTCGTCAGTGCGGTGCTGGCCAGGGGCTTCTACCGAACCCTTTTCATGGCACCACTCCTGATGGCGCTCATCGCCGTTGCGCTGATCTGCCTGGGCGACCGGTTGACCGCTGTGACGGCATTGCTGGGCCTGTGGGGCCTGGTGGCCACCGCTGCGCCCGTAGGCTGGTGGACGTGGGTCGCCCGATCGATGCCGGAGGACGCCGAAGCCGGAGGTGGCCTCATGGTGGCGGTGGTTCAGCTGGCCATTGGCCTGGGCTCCACGGTGGGTGGCCTGCTGTTCGACAGCAGCGGCTACCAGAGCACCTTTGCCGTGAGCGCCGCCTTGTTGTTGCTGGCCGCTTTGCTGGTCTTCCTGACCTGGCGCACCAGCATGGCCGATGGCCGCGCCATCACAGGTGCTTGAAGAAAAACGTGGTGCCGCACAACGCGCCATCCGGCATCAACGCGTAGCCGGGCACCACGCCCACGCGCTGCCAGCCTGCGCGTTCGTACAGGCGCTCGGCGTCGCCGCCGGTGACGGTGTCGAGCACCAGCACGGTTTTTCCCTCTGCGCGTGCGGCGTCGTCCACGGCGGCCATGAGCTGCTGGGCGATGCCCTGGCGGCGGGCCTTGCGGTGCACCAGCATCTTGGCCACGTCGGCGCGGTGGGGCTGGTTGTCGGGCATGGCGGTGACGAGCTGCACGGTGCCCACAACGGCGCCTTGCGCGTCTTCGGCCACCAGCAGCACGCGCTCGTTGCGCGCCACGCCTTCGGCCACGCCGCGCCAGAAGGCCACAGCCTTGTCGCGCGGCAGGGGCTGCATGAAGCTGACCGACGCGCCACCCTGCACGCAGTCGATCAGCACGTCGGCCAGGGCCGGCACAGTGGCGGCAGCTTCGTTGGGGCCGAGGCGGCGCACGGTGGTGGATGCGTGGGGGGCATCCACGCAGGGCGATGAAAGGGCCAGCGGGGCGGTCATGGGGATTTTCTCCGTGTTGTGGTGTTGGAGGAGGGGGATGGTGGCGCGGGGGAGGCCACGCGCGGCGCAAAACCCTGCGGCGCGAGCGTGGCCAGGGCCACGAGGTAGCGCGCGGCCTTGCGCGTGGGGTTGTGGAACACGATCGGCTGGCTCAGTTGCATGGCCAGGCAGTCGCCTGCCTCCAGCGGCCAGGTGGTGCCGCCCACGGTGAGGTCCATGCGGCCTTCGACGACCCAGACCTGCTGGTGGATGTTGGCGTCGTGCACCGCAGAGTCCAGGGCCACGCGCTGGCCGGGCGGAAACTCCACCTCCACCAGCTGCAGCGGCGAGCGCGCTGGCGGCGAGAGCTGGCGGCGCACATAGCCCGACGCCGGGTCTTGCCACAGCGGCTGGTCGGCCGCGCGGATGAACGGGGAGGGCGCCTGGCCACTGCGGGCACTGTCGTCAAAAAACGAGGCCAGGGCCACGCCGAGGCCGATGGCAAGCTTGTCCAGCACGGCCGCCGTGGGGCTGCTTTGTCCGCGTTCGATGAGCGAGATGTTGGAGCGGCTCACGCCGCTGCGTTCGGCCAGGGTGTCGAGCGAATAGCCCCGGGCGTCGCGCAGTTCGCGCAGCCTGCCGGCGATGCGGGTGTGGATGTCCATGAGGTCAGTTTAATGGAAATAAAATCCATAAAACTGGAAATTGTCTGAAATGATGGCGCCACAGATTGGTGCACGGACCGGCCATGGCACAGGATTGACGGGTGGATTGCTATTATTTGAATAGCTAAAAATCCAATATGAATAAGCGACAAGCCACTATTTTCCTTGTGATTTGATCGCGCCATGGCGAGTGGCACAGGTCCTGGCGATGCTGATACTGTGTGTACTTTGCATTTCACGCACCTTCGACCGCCGGAGACAAAAACCATGACCCTGCCGTTTCATTCCCTGGATGCTGACCTGTTCGCCCGTGCCCAGACCTTGCTGGACGAGGAGTGGCTGGCGCGTGACCCGGACCTGGCCCCCGTGTTGCCCACAGTGCTGGCGCGCAATGTGGGGCAGGACTGGCACAAGGCGGGCACCTTCCGCCACCATCTGGTGGGCGTGGCGCGCTCGCTCACCGTGTGGCAGCAGCCGCGCGATGTGCGCCTGCTGGGGCTGTTGCACAGCGTGTATGGCAATGCGTTCGTGGATCTGGTGAAGTTCGACCCGGCCCAGGAGCGTGCCCGCGTGCGCGACCTGGTGGGTGAATCGGCCGAGCACCTGGTCTATGTGTTCTGCACCCAGTCGCGCACGCAGTTTGTGCAGAAGGTGCTGGCCCATGCGCTGGAGGCCGATGGCAGCCTGGTGCTGCAAAAGGACGGCAAGGACCATGTGCTCACGCCGTACGAGGTAGCCACCTTCATCATCGTCAGCATGGCCGACACCATCGAGCAGTGGTTCAGCTGGCAGGACGACATCTTCTCGCGCTTCCCGGAGGTGCAGCACCGCCACCAGAAGGCCCACTGGGCGGCATCGCTCTGGCCCGGGCCCATGCGGCCATCGGGGCGCATGGTGCACCAGATCAACGGGCTGGCCAAGGCGCTGCAGCACCCGGGCCTGAAGGGCCTGTTGCCCGTCCCACCGGTGTTTGGCCATTGCACGCAGCACCTGTCGGCCGCCAACGAGGCGGCGGCCGCGTCGCTGTACTGGTCGGTGATCCAGCAAGACCAGCCGCTGGTGGACCTGGACGTGGCCACCGGTGTGCTGGAAAGCGCTGTGCGCCACAACCCCTGGGTGGGCGAGCCGCAGATGGTGCTGGCCCAGCTGTATCTTTCGGCCGGTCGCCAGGACGACGCCAAGGCCGCCGCCGAGAGCGCGCTGCACCTGTTCAGCGCCTGGGGCAACTCGTGGGACAAACGCGTGCAATGGGACGCCTGGGTGGCCTGGACGCGCATCCTGCTGCAGGGCGCGACGGTGGAGGGCACCTGGCCGGAGCGGCTGGACAAGCTCAACAACGTTGCGCTGCGCGGCTGACTTGGAACATCCCCCTGAGTGGCTGCGCCACTTCCCCCTTCTCTCGAATCGCTGCGCGATTCGGGAAGGGGGACGCAGCCCTCGCTGCGGGGCGGCCCTTGCTCGGCTGCCCTCGCCGGGCGCGCCAGTTTCATGAGGTGAGGGTGGGGGCACGGGCCTTGTCTTCTTATTCGAATGGGTTGTAATGAAATGAAAACTTAGTTGTTCCAGTTTTATCGGGGAAACCCTAGGATGCGAGCCATCTCTCAACGAAAGGTTTTCCCTGTGAACAACAACAAGCGCCTTCTCCTGCAATCCGCCCTGGCTTTGGCTGCTGCCGCCGCTTTCTCTACCGGCGCGATCGCCCAGGACAAGCCCCTCAAGATCGGCGTGACGGGCGGCCCGCACGCGCAGATCTTCGAGGTGGTCAAGAAGGTTGCCGAGAAGGACGGCCTCAAGATCCAGGTCATCGAGTTCAGCGACTATGTGCAGCCCAACGCTGCGCTCGCCGCTGGCGACCTGGACGCCAACAGCTACCAGCACAAGCCCTACCTGGACGCGCAGATTGCCGACCGGGGCTACAAGTTTGCCGCAGTGGGCTACACGGTCAACTTCCCCATCGGCCTGTATTCCAAGAAGGTCAAGAAGCTCGAAGACCTGAAGGAAGGCGCCAAGTTCGGCATCCCGAACGACCCCACCAATGGCGGCCGCGTGCTGCTGGTGCTGCAGGACAAGGGCCTGATCAAGCTGCGTGACGGCGCTGGCCTCAAGGCCACGCCGCTGGACGTGGTGGGCAACCCCAAGAAGATCAAGTTCGTCGAGCTTGATGCCGCCCAATTGCCCCGTTCGCTGGACGACCTGGACGCTTCGGCCATCAACACCAACTTTGCGCTGTCGGCAGGCCTGAACCCTGGCAAGGATGCCATTGCCCAGGAAAACGCCAAGAGCCCCTACGTCAACCTGATCGCCGTGCGCGATGCCGACAAGGACAAGCCCTGGGTCGCCAAGCTGGTGAAGGCCTACCACTCGGAAGAGGTGAAGAAGTTCATCCAGACCGAGTTCAAGGGTTCGGTGCTGCCGGGCTTCTGACCGTCTTTCCGGTGGCGCGCAGGGGCGCGCACGGTGGTCCTTCGCCGGTATGCCCTGCTGGCTTCCCCGCACCCCAACCTTCTTCCGCGAGGGGAGAGGAGCTGAGAAGGCTGCTGGAGCTACAAAATATTCATTCAAATTGGCACCTGGCGCTTATTGGTTAAGCGCCAGGTGCTATTTTATTTGTAGCTATTGGCAGAGCCTAGTACCCCAGCAGTTCCGTGGGGAACTGGCGGGGCGTGGCCTGGGGCCACAATGAGGGTTAACGTTCGGTAACACACCCTCAGCCCTGCGACCCCTGCCCATGCCTCTCGCGGAACGAAACCTCACAGTGGCCTGGGCCGTCGCGGCGGCGCTGTTGTTCGCCGCATCGCTGTGGGTGCCGCACCGAAGCGTGCAGGTGTTTCTCGACAACGCGTCGTGGACGCTGGCCCTTTGCCTGTCGGCCTTCTGGGCCTGGCGCGGCCGCATGCAGGTGCCGCCGGCCGAGCGTTTGCTGCACACGGGTTTGTTCGTCGGCACCTTGCTCATGGCCACCGGGCAGATGGTGTGGAACCTGCAGGTGGCCCTGGACTGGAACCCGTTCCCTGCGCCGGCCGACCTGTTCTTTCTGGCTGTGGGCCCGGTGTGGGCGGCCACTGTGATCCGTGCCACGTTTGCGCGCCTGGCCAAGGACCGCACTTACCCGGCATCGCTCGATTTTGGAGGCGCCGTGCTGGCGCTGCTGGCCTTCACCCTGGTGATCTACCTCCCTACGGGTGAGATGCGTTCGCTGGCAGAGGGGGCGGTGCTGGTGCTGTACCCCGCCACGTTTCTGACCGCTGCGGGTGTCGGGGCTCTGGCCATTCCCACGGTCGGGGTGAGCATCGCACGCTCGCATCTGTTGGTGCTGCTGGGCATGCTGGGCTACGGCCTGAGCTGGATGCAGTGGAATCTGATGGTGATCCACGGCACGGTGCAGCCCGGGCTCTGGTTCAACGCCAGTTTCAGCCTGTCGGCGCTGGCCTTTGGCTGGGGCGCGCGCTGGCTGCGTTTTGAGGTGTCGGCAGACCAGGACTACCGGCGCCAGTGTGATCAGCTCATGAACTACGTGCCGCTGGTGTCGATGACGCTGGCGGCCATCACGCTGGTGTTGCTGTTCATCGCTCCCGACGGACGTGTCGGCGTGCAGGCGCTGATCCTGGGGTGCTGCCTGCTGGTGCTGCTGCTGGCGGCCCTGCGCCAGACCATCGTGGTGGGCCTGCTCAACCGCCTGCGCACGGCGGAGGCCGCGGTGCTGCGCAACGAAGAGCAGCTGTACCAGGTGGCGCACTTTGATGCCCTCACGGGCCTGCCCAATCGCCGCTATTTTGAAGATGCACTGGAGCGCGCCGTGGCCGATGCGTCGCGCTACGCGCACGCGCCCGACCGGCGTGTGGCGCTGCTGCTGATCGACCTGGACCACTTCAAGAGCGTCAACGAAACCTACGGCCACCGCGTGGGCGATGCGTTGCTGAGCGAGGTGGGACAGCGCATCACCCAGTTGCTGGCGGGGCAGGGGCTGGTGTCGCGGCTGGCCAATGACCAGTTCACCGTGATGCTGCTGCGGCCCGCGTCGCGCACGGTGCTGGCGCAGCGGGCAGCTTCGCTGGTCGAGGGGCTGTCGCGGCCCTGGGAGCTGTCGGAGGTGGGCGCGCAATACATGGGCGCCAGCATCGGCATCAGCCTGTTTCCGGACGACGCCAGCAACAGCGCCGAGCTGGTGCGGCACGCGCATTCGGCACTGCATGCCACCAAAAGCGCCGGACGCGGTTCGTACCGCTTCTACATTGAAGAGTTCACGCAGATCACGCGGGGCCGGCTGGAGCTGCGCCGCCGCCTGCACAGTGCGCTGCAGGGCGGTGAGTTCACGCTGGTGTACCAGCCGCAGCTCAACCAGCAGCGCCAGACCGTGGGCGCTGAGGCGCTGCTGCGCTGGTCGGTGGATGGCAAGGCGGTGTCGCCCGACGAATTCATCCCGCTGGCCGAAGAAAGCGGGCTCATCGTGCCGATTGGCCTGTGGGTGTTCGAGACCGCCTGCCGCCAGGTGGCGCAGTGGCGGGCCGAAGGCTGGCAGGTGCCGGTGGTGTCGGTCAACGTCTCCACCATCCAGCTGCGCGAGCCCGGGTTCACCCAGACCCTGCTGGGCGTGACGCAGCGGGCAGGGGTGAGCCCCGCCGTTCTGGTGCTGGAGATCACCGAGTCGCAGCTGCTGGACGAGTCGCTGTATGCCATTGCGCTCGACCTGAAGAACGCAGGGTTTGCGCTGTCGATCGACGACTTTGGCACCGGGCACTCGTCGCTCATCAAGCTCAAGCGGCTGCCCGTGGGCGAGCTGAAAATCGACAAGGTCTTTGTGCGCGACATCGTGGTGGACGTGAACGATCGCGAGATCTGCGCCACCATCAACGCACTGGCCCGCACCCTGGGCCTGGAGGTGGTGGCCGAAGGGGTGGAGACCGAGGAACAGCTCCAGCTCCTGATCAAGATGGGCTGCGAGCGTTTTCAGGGCTGGCTGTTTGCCCCGGCCCTGGCGCCGGAGCAACTGGCCCGGCACTGGCTGCAGCGGCAGGTGCCGCTGGCGGTCCACTGAAAGCGCCGAAGCGCAGAAGCGCCGGAGATTCAAAAATGATAGCTACTTGCGCTTTATTTATAAGCGCCAGAGGCCATTTTTATTGGTGAAAATGAAAAAACCCGGTGCAGGGCCGGGTTCTGGGGGGGCGCCGCAGGGCTGGCGCCCTGTGGCGGTGGGGCTGTGACTACGCAGCCTGCGACACGCGGGCCTGGTTGGCGGCCACGCTGGTGTTGCTGGTGATCGCCTGCTCGGCCAAAGCCAGGGCGGCGGCCTTGGCGTCCGGGCCCATGCCCACCCCTTCGGCGCGCACAAAACGCACGTCGGTGATGCCGAAGAAACCAAACACCACCTTCAGATAGCTCTCTTGGTGCTCCATGGCCTGGCCGCCTTCGCTGGTCGAATACACGCCGCCACGGCTGGACGCCACGATCACGGTCTTGCCACCGGCCAGGCCCACGGGGCCCTTGTCGGTGTACTTGAAGGTGCGGCCGGTTTGGGCGATGCGGTCGATCCAGGCCTTGAGCTGGCTGGGCACCGAGAAGTTGTACAGCGGCGCACCAATCACGATCACGTCGGCCGCCAGGAACTGGCTCACCAGCGCCTCAGACAATGCGTTTTCACGGCGCTCCACATCCGTGGCGGCGGCCTGGCCCGTGCGGAAGCCGAGCGATTCCACCGACAGGTGGGAGGGGGCCTGCGTGGCCAGGTCCAGGTAGTCCACCGTGGTGCCGGGGTGGGCGGCTTGCCAGGCGGCCACGGTGCGGGCGGTCAGTTGGCGGGACACGGATTGTTCCCCGGTGATGGCAGAGTCAATGTGAAGCAGTTGCATGGAAAACTCCTGGGAGGTCTGTGGGTGGAGCCACAGCGTGTGGCCATGGGATGAATTGTGGTTGTTCGTTCTTCTGTTGATAAGGTGGGGAACTTGCGATAGATTGTTCTATCCATAGGACGATGACTGCGATGCAAGATCTCAACGACATGCTGTATTTCGCCGAAGTGGTGGAGCGGGGCGGCTTTGCCGCTGCGGGCCGAGCCCTGGGCATTCCCAAGTCGCGCCTGTCCCGGCGTGTGTCGGACCTGGAGACACAACTGGGCGTGCGCCTTCTGCAGCGCACCACCCGCAAGCTCTCGTTGACCGAGGTGGGCGAGGCGTACTTGCGCCACTGTCAGGCCATGCGCGAATCGGCCCAGGCCGCCGCCGACACGGTGGCCCAGGTGCAGACCACCCCACGCGGCACCATCCGCGTGAGCTGTCCCGTGACGCTGGCGCAGACCGTGCTGGCCGAGCTGATGCCGCAGTTTCTGGCCAACTACCCGGAGGTGCGCATCGACATGCTGGTGAGCAACCGCGCGGTGAATCTGGTGGAAGAGGGCATTGATGTGGCGCTGCGCGTGCGCCCGTCGGTGGACGACAGCGGCAGCATGGTCGTCAAGCGCCTGGACCACACCACGCAGATCCTGGTGGCCAGCCCCGAGCTGCTGATCCGCCAGGGCACCCCCAAGACGCTGGACGATCTTGCCAAGCTCGACAGCATTGCCATGTCCGCGCCCGAGGGCCGGTCCATCTGGAACCTCATCGGTCCTGGCGGCGTGCACCAGATGGTGCAGCACACCCCGCGTTATGTGGCCGATGACCTGCTCACGCTCAAGTACGCCGCTGTGGCGGGCACCGGTGTGTGCTGGATGCCCGACTACATGTGCCAGGAAGAAATGCGCGAGCGCAAGCTGGTGCGTGTGCTGCCCGACTGGGCTCCCGCACCCGCCATCGTGCATGCCGTGTTCCCCTCCCGCCGGGGGCTGTCGCCTGCGGTGCGGCGATTTCTGGACTACCTGGGCGAGGCCATGCCTGGACGCAGCAGCCTGAGCACCCGCCAGGTCTTGCAGGGGGTGGACGGGGCGGATATCTGAGGCTGGGCGAAAGCGCGCCCCGACCGGACTGGCGTCCGCGCCGAATCCGCCGACTGCGGCAAAGACCGTATGCCGCCACGGGCTGCGTCAGCACATCGCTTTTTGGCGCCACAATGCAACGAATTGCAACTGTGCGGGCAGCCCCTGTGTTTACCGCGCCGGGGCCGTCCGGGATTCCTTGTGACCGCTCCACACCCCATCGATCAAGATATCCGGCAAGCCCGCGTGCACCCTGCGGTGCGGGCCATCGTGGTCCCGCCATGCCCCGAGTCGCTGCTGCGCCTGCAGCAGATCATGGCCGCGCCCGAGCTGGACTCTGCCGCCCTGGATCAACTGGCGTCCTCGGACGTGGCCCTGGCCGCTGCCGTGATGCGGCTGGCCAACAGCCCGCTGTATGGCCTGGCCCAGCCGGTGCAGACCGTGGGCATGGCGCTCACGGTGCTGGGGCTCCAGCCTGCGGTGGAGCTGCTGTCGGCCTTCATCACGCGCAATGCCCTGCAGGTGCGGTCCCCGCTGCTGGAGCATTTCTGGGAAAGCTCGCAGCGCCGCGCCATCGCGTGCGAGCACATCGGCCACCAGCTCTACAGCTTTGACCCGGGCCTGGGCTACAGCTTCGGGCTGTTCTGCCATGTGGGCATGCCTGTGCTGGTGAAGGCCGTGCGGGGCTATGCCAGCACCGTGACCGAGGCCCTGGCCCGCAAGGACCGCACCTTCACCCAGACCGAAAACGCCAGCCACCGCACCGACCACGCCGTGATGGGCGCCATCGTGGCCCGCACCTGGCACCTGCCGGGGGATGTGGCGCAGGCCATCTGGCTGCACCACGACTTTGCGTGCCTGGGCGATGAGCGCTTCAACCCCACGGTGCGGCACCTTGTGGCGCTGGGCCTGCTGGCCGAGTACCTGGTGAACCACCACGACAACCTGGCCCCCACGCGCGAATGGCTGCAACACGGCCAGGCCTGCATGCAGCATCTGCACGTGACGCAGGATGAGCTGGACCACTGGATCGACGCACTGCACCCGGCCTTTGAGGCCGTGCGGTTCTGAGAACGTAGACACGTTCTGACACTGGACATCGCCTGAGCTGGCGGCTTCGCGACTAGCGTTGTTCAGCGTCGATCAGGTCCGCAATGCGCGTATGTCCCCGTTGCCGGGCTTGCTGAGCCGCGTTCAGTCCTTCACGGTCCACCAGGGTTCGGTTGGCGCCCAGCGCCAGGAGTTTCTGGACGGTGGTGGTCTGGCCGTGGTTGGCCGCAAGCATCAGTGCCGTCCGGCCGACGCTGTCGCGGGCGTCAATGGGCGCGCCCTGGCGAACGAGGCTTTCCACCTGGAGAGGGTCCCCTGTACGGGCGGCTTCCCACAACTGCTGCAACAACAAGGCGCTGGAACCCGCATCGGCGCTGGGTGCGGTGGCCGCGAGTTTGCCGCTCGCAGCGTTGCCCCCTTGTGGGCTGCGGGCCGCAGCAGCGGCGGCAGGTTCCGCAGCGGATGGCATGGCCTGGGGCTGTGGCACCACTTCCCTCGAAGCGGCACCATCTTGCACCGCGGAGCGCTCGCGCATTTCAGCGCGGGGGGCTGGCGCAGCGGAGGGCGCGGGTGGCGGTGCTGGACGGGGCGTCATGGCCTTTTCGGCGGTAATGGGCGGCGATGCGGGAAAGCCTGAAACGGCCCCGGCTGCGCTGCGGCCCGATGAGGACTCGGCTTCGGGGGCTGCGGTTGCTGGTGCCGGTGCCGGTGCCGGTGCCGGTGCCGGTGCCGGTGCCGGTGCCGGTGCCGGTGCAGTCTTGGCCAGCGGCCTGGCATGGCCTGGCGCCGGTGCCGCAGGTTTTTGTGCCGTGGACATGGCCGGTGGGATCGCCGTGTCGCGGGCACGGTCTGGCAAAGCTGCAGCGGCCGATGGCGCCGCGGCTGCCGCCGAGCTTGTTTCTGCGGCCGGTGCGGTAGACGGTGCTGGCGTGGGGGTCGGCAACGCGGCAGGGGCTGGCGCCTCAGCCCGGCGGCGGCCGTAGGCGGTTTCTTGTTCTTCGGGTGTCCCGCGCTCGAATTGCAACATCAGCAAGCCGGCCAGCCCCACCACGGCTACGGTGGCCAGGGCAGAGATCTTCCAGCGTGACTGGTTGGCAGCAGTACGGCTTGGGGCGGCTGCCGTGGGCGATGGGGCCATGGCAGCTGCTGCCGCCAGCATCTGCGCATGCGCTCGCACCGCCTCGCGCACCTGCGCGCCGGGGCGGGCATCTTCCTGTGCGCTGGCTTCGCGGTATCGCCGGACCAGGTCGTCGTCTGGCGCGCTCATGATGCAAACTCCTTGAGATGCTGGCGAAGGCTGGCCCGCGCATAACGCAGGCGGCTCTTGGCGGTTTCAAAATTCACACCGGTAGCCTGTGCAATCTCCTGCACGCTGAGGTCACCTTCGGCCTGCAGCAGAAAGGCCTCCCGCTGCTCAAGGGGCAGTTGTTCCACGGCGGCGATCAGCGCTGCCGCCTGCTCACGCGACTGCAACTGCCGTACCGGCCCGAACCCGGAGTCGGCCACCAGCGTGTCGGCCAGGCTGCGCGCGTCCTCGTCGCTCGCGTCCAGGCTGGCGTGGTGTTTGGCGGTGCGAAGATGGTCCACCAGCCGGTTGTGCGCCAGCGTGAACAGCCAGGTGCGAAATTTCGCCTTGACCTCGTAGCTGCTGGCGTGGCGCGCCACGGAAAACCAGACATCCTGCAGCAGGTCGTCGGCCACGGCCTGGACCTTGACGCTGCGAAACACAAACCGCCATACCGCCAGTTCGTGCCGGCCGTACAGCGTGTCGAATGCGCCCATATCGCCCCCGGCATAACGCAGCATGAGCGTCTCGTCGGGTTCGTCCGTGTGGGCGGGGGAAGGGGCTGTTGGCACCGGCGCATTATGCGAGGCCCTCATGCACCGGCGGGCCTCTGCAGAGCGGAAGCCCTCAAGGCCTACCTCGGGTCGGGAACATACGACAGGTTGTCCGACTGCGGAAATGCGCGGGGCACATGCGGCCGCGCCAATGGCTCGCGGATCACGCCGCTGGCGACCAGGTTTTCGCGGCTGTCATACCGGATGCTGATCACCTCGTTGGGCTGGTCCTGCAGGCGTGTGAAGGTGGTGTGCGAGACGACCGAGGTCTCGCGCTGGCCGTGGGCTGTGCCCAGTTTGGGAGACGGCATGGGCGCCGCCTTGGCCACACTGTCCGCAGCCATCGACCGTGCGGAGGATTCGGCTTCCGAGGAGGGGGCGGGTGCTGCAGCGGCGGGCGCTGCCGATGGCAAGGGCTGGTGGGGGGCCGGCTCCTCGCGCAAGCGCCCCAGGCTATTGCCGTTTCCACCGCTGTTTTCACGGCGCTGGCTCTGGCTGTAGGGCTCGGGGGTGACGGCGGGCGAAGGCACCGGCGGCTGTTCGCGGAACAATGCCACGCCGATCACGCCCACGTGGGCCGGGCGGCCTGTGCGGCTGGCGTAGGAGTTGGCAATGCTGGAGAACTCGAAGGCAGCGACCTGGCTGTCGCTCTTGCGCCAGCCGGTGATCTGGTAGCGCTCGTAGGGCGAGAACACATAACCACGCTGGTCCCAGGCGGCGGTTTCACCGCTGAGCACATTGACGCCATCCACCGAAGGCACGGCCAGCACCCGTTCTCCCGAGCGGTTGCGCACCGTGATGGCGTAGCGCGCGCCGGGGCGCCCAGCCACCCAGTATTCGCCCTTGGCGTAATGCACCGGCAGGGTGGCCCCGGTATCGCGGTCCACGATGGTGACATCGGCCAGGCGGCCAATGGCCTGGGCAGGCAGGCTGGCCAGTGCTAGCAAGGCGGCCAATGCAGTGACTGCGGGAAGGGTAAACGAACCGGGTTTCATGGCAGCTCCATCAAAGTGTTGTTGGTGCTGAGTGAAACGAACGGGGCGGGTGAATGGGGTTAAGCCTTCCACAAAAAATCGCAGGCTCGGTGGGTGCAGTAGGGCGGTCAATCAGCCTTTTGTTAGACGTTTTGGCGATTAAGTAAGAGCAATATATTCGTTTGGGTTTTAAAGACCGGATCGCAGAATGCCCCCTCAGACATTGAAGGAGCGTTTCACATGGCCACTTTGCGACTCGGCGACACCGCCCCCGACTTCACCCAGGAATCCACTGCCGGCACCATCCGTTTTCACGAGTGGGCCGGTGATTCGTGGGTCGTGCTCTTCTCGCACCCTGCCGATTTCACGCCCGTCTGCACCACCGAACTGGGCAAAACCGCAGCGTTGTCGGGCGAATTCGCCAAGCGCAATGTCAAGCCCATCGCCGTGAGCGTGGACCCCGTCGATTCGCACAACCGCTGGGTGGGCGACATCAACGAGACTCAGAACACCACCGTCAACTTCCCCATCCTGGCCGATGCGGACAAGAAAGTGGCCGACCTCTACGACATGATCCACCCCAACGCATCGACCACGGTCACGGTGCGCAGCGTGTTCATCATCGACCCGAAGAAGGTCATCCGCACCACCTTCACCTACCCCGCCAGCACGGGCCGCAATTTCGACGAAATCCTGCGCGTCATCGACTCGCTGCAACTGACCGACAGCCACAAGGTGGCCACGCCCGCCAATTGGAGGGACGGCGACGACGTGATCATCGTGCCCAGCCTGCAGGACCCGGCCGAGATCGCGCAGCGCTTCCCCAAGGGCTTCAAGGCCGTGCGCCCCTACCTGCGCGTCACGCCCCAGCCCAACAAGTAAGAAGACAAAAGCACAACAACAGGGCGGGGCTGCGGCGCAAGGTCGTGGCCGGCCCTCTGATTTCTGTGACCACCACCTCCATCATCATCGTTCCCGGCTGGCGTGACTCGGGCCCCGGCCACTGGCAAAGCCTGTGGGCTGAGCGCCTGCCGCACGCCCGCCGCGTGGTGCAGGACGACTGGGTCACCCCCACCCGCTCGGCCTGGGTGGGCCAGCTTGAAAAAACCGTGCTCGCTGCGCCCCACCCGGTGGTGATCGTGGCGCATAGCCTGGGCTGCATTGCCACCAGTCACATCGGCCCCGAGGCGGCGGCCCGCGTATGTGGTGCGCTGCTGGTGGCCCCGGCCGACCCCGAGCGCCGGGCCATCCTGAGCGACTTTGCGCCCGTGCCCTACGCCGCGCTGCCCTACCGCAGCATTGTGGTGGCCAGCAGCAACGACCCTTTTTGCCCCATCCGGCTGGCGGGTGCCTATGCCCGGGCCTGGGGCAGCGAGTTCGTGCGCATGCAAAACGCCGGGCACATCAACATCGACTCGGGCCATGGCGAATGGCCCCTGGGCTGGGCATTGCTGCAATCGCTGGAAGGCGACCACGCCGTGCCGCAGCAGCCTGCCGCCCCAACACACGTATCGCCTGCAGCGGCCTGATTGCTATAATTTTAATAGCTATTGGCGCTTGATATGAAAGCGCTAGCGGCTTGTTTTGCTTGGAGCGCCGCGTACGGGGTGGCTATCCGGGCAGGCATGCAATCGACCCGCGGCGGTCGATGAAAAATCCATATGCCAATATACGATTAATTAACAAGAATATATTCTTTTGAGTTTTAAGGACGCCTCCGCACAATGCGTCATCTCCAGTATTTTTTGGGCGACACCACCATGACTTCTTTGAAACTCAAGACCCTTCTTGCCTCCCTGGCCCTGGCCGCCAGCGGCATGGCTGCCGCACAGAATTCCCTGTTGAACGTGTCGTATGACGTGGCCCGCGAGTTTTACAAGGACTACAACGCCGCCTTTGCCGCGCACTACAAGAAGACCACTGGCCAGGACGTGAAGATCGACCAGTCGCATGCCGGCTCCAGCGCCCAGGCGCGTGCCGTGAACGACGGCCTGGCCGCCGACGTGGTGACCATGAACACCACCACTGACGTGCAGTTCCTGGCCGACAGCGGCGTGGTGGCCAAGGACTGGGCCAAGAAGTTTCCGCACGACGCATCGCCCACCACCTCGACCATGCTGTTCCTTGTGCGCAACGGCAACCCCAAGGGCATCAAGGACTGGGAAGACCTCATCAAGCCCGGCGTGAAGGTGATCGTGGTGAACCCCAAGACCGGCGGCAATGGCCGTTATGCCTACCTGGCTGCCTGGGGCGCCGTGCGTGAAAAGGGTGGCACCGAGGCGCAGGCCGCCGAGTTTGTGGGCAAGCTCTACAAGAACGTGCCTATCCTGGCCAAGGGCGGCCGTGATGCCACGGCCACCTTCCTGCAGCGCAACCAGGGCGATGTGCTGATCACGTTCGAATCCGAGGTGGTCTCCATCGACCGCGAATTCGGCGCCGGCAAGGTCGATGCGATCTACCCGTCGGTGAGCGTGGTGGCCGAGAACCCCGTGGCCGTGGTGGAGCGCACCGTGGCCAAGAAAGGCACGGCCCAGCTGGCCAAGGCGTACCTGGACTACCTGTACTCCGAAGAAGCGCAGGAGATCGCGGCCAAGCATGCGATTCGTCCCCGCTCGGAAACCGTGCTCAAGAAGTACGCCGACACGTTCAAGCCGCTCAAGCAGTTCACGGTGGCCAAGTATTTCGGCTCGCTGACCGAAGCGCAGAAGGTGCACTTCAATGATGGCGGCCAGTTCGACAAGCTCTACACGCCCGGCGCCAAGTAAGCCAGCGCGTTTCGTTTCTACTTCCTCATTTATGACCACCGCGACTGCAGTGGCCGCAGCCCCGGCCGGACGGCGCGCGCCCAAACGCGTGCTGCCCGGCTTTGGGCTGACTCTGGGCTACACGCTTTTCTATCTGAGCATCATCGTGCTGATCCCGCTGTCGGCACTGATCTTCAAGACCTTCACGCTGACCTGGGAGCAGTTCTGGGCGGCCATCAGTGCGCCCCGCGTGATGGCTTCGTACCGCCTCACCTTCGGGGCGTCATTCCTTGCGGCGCTGGTCAACCTGGTGTTCGGCCTGCTGATCGCCTGGGTGCTGGTGCGCTACAAGTTTCCGGGCAAGAAGATTGTGGACGCGCTGGTAGACCTGCCGTTTGCGCTGCCCACCGCCGTGGCCGGCATCTCGCTGACCGCCTTGCTGGCCGGCAATGGCTGGGTCGGGCAGATTCTGGAGCCCATGGGCATTCAGCTGGCGTTCAAGCCCGCGGGCATCGTGATCGCGCTGATCTTCATCGGCCTGCCGTTCGTGGTGCGCACCGTGCAGCCCGTGCTCGAAGACGCTGAAAAAGAGCTGGAAGAAGCCGCCACCTGCCTCGGGGCCACGCGCCTTCAGACCTTCACCAAGGTCATCCTGCCCTCCATCACCCCTGCGCTGCTCACCGGCTTTGCCATGGCATTCGCGCGGGCAGTGGGGGAGTACGGCTCGGTGATCTTCATCGCCGGCAACATGCCCATGGTGTCTGAAATCACGCCGCTCATCATCATCGGCAAGCTCGAACAGTATGACTACGCCGGCGCCACTGCCGTGGCCGTGGTCATGCTGGTGATCTCGTTCATCCTGCTGTTGGTCATCAACGCACTTCAGGCATGGCAGCGACGCCACGCGGGGGCTCCAGCATGAGCGGCAACAACTCCCGGACTATCCGCCGCGCACAAGCGGGAACTACTGAAGCGCCCTGGGTCCGCTACACGTTGATCACCATCGCGCTGATCTTCATGCTGCTGTTCCTGGTGCTGCCGCTGGCCGCGGTGTTTGCCGAGGCGCTGCGCAAGGGCTTTGGCGCGTACCTCGAAGGCCTGCGTGAACCCGATGCCTGGTCGGCCATCAAGCTCACGCTGATCACTGCACTCATCGCCGTGCCGCTGAACCTCGTGTTTGGCGTGGCGGCCGCCTGGTGCATTGCCAAGTACGAGTTCAAGGGCAAGGCGTTCCTGACGACGCTCGTGGACCTGCCGTTCTCGGTATCGCCCGTGGTGGCGGGCCTGATCTACGTGCTGATGTTCGGCGCGCAGGGCTGGTTCGGCCCGTGGCTGCAGGCGCACGACATCAAGATCATTTTTGCCGTGCCGGGCATCGTGCTGGCCACGGTCTTTGTGACCTTCCCCTTCATCGCGCGTGAGCTGATCCCGCTGATGCAGGCGCAGGGCAACGACGAGGAGCAGGCCGCCATCGTGCTGGGCGCCACCGGCTGGCAGACCTTCTGGTACGTGACCCTGCCCAACATCAAGTGGGGCCTGCTGTATGGCGTGATCCTGTGCAATGCGCGGGCCATGGGCGAGTTCGGTGCGGTGTCGGTAGTGTCGGGCCACATCCGTGGGCAGACCAACACCATTCCGCTGCACGTCGAGATTCTCTACAACGAATACCAGTCGGTGGCAGCGTTTGCGGCGGCTTCGCTGCTGGCGCTGCTGGCGCTCGTCACCCTGGTGATCAAGACCATTGCAGAGCACCGCAACGAGCAGGCGCTGAAGGCGGCTGCCGAATTGCCCCCCGAGCGGCCCGCGCCTTTGCCAACCGCCCGCTGAAGGAAGAAGACCATGAGCATTGAAATCCGTAACGTCAGCAAGCAATTCGGCGACTTCCAGGCGCTGCGCGATGTGAGCCTCGATATCGCGTCGGGCGAACTCATCGCGCTGCTGGGCCCCTCGGGCTGCGGCAAGACCACGCTGCTGCGCATCATCGCGGGCTTGGAGACGGCCGATGTAGGCACCATCCATTTCAGCGGCGAAGACACCACCGATGTGCACGTGCGTGAGCGCAACGTGGGCTTCGTGTTCCAGCACTACGCGCTGTTCCGCCACATGACGGTGTTCGAGAACGTGGCCTTCGGCCTGCGCGTCAAGCCTCGCAGCGAGCGCCCGAGCGACGCGCAGATCAAGCAGAAGGTGACCGACCTGCTCAAGCTCGTGCAGCTCGACTGGCTGGCCGACCGCTACCCCTCGCAGCTGTCCGGCGGGCAGCGCCAGCGCATCGCCCTGGCCCGCGCGCTGGCGGTGGAGCCCAAGGTGCTGTTGCTGGATGAGCCGTTTGGCGCTCTCGATGCCAAGGTGCGCAAGGAACTGCGCCGCTGGCTGCGCCGCCTGCACGACGAACTGCACGTCACCTCAATTTTCGTGACCCATGACCAGGAAGAAGCGCTGGAAGTGGCCGACCGGGTGGTGGTCATCAACCAGGGCCGCATCGAGCAAAGTGGCTCGCCCCAGCAGGTGTGGGACCAGCCCGCCAGCCCGTTCGTCTACGGCTTTCTGGGCGACGTGAACCTGTTCCATGGCCGCGCGCATGAGGGGCTGGTGCACCTCGACGGCATGCAGATCGACTCGCCCGAACATAGCCAGGCGCAGAACGCCAAGGCCTTTGCCTATGTGCGGCCGCACGACCTGGATGTGGAGCGCTATTCGCCCGGCGCCGGACTCGACGCCCAAGGTCGCCCGCGCGGCATCGTGGCCCAACTGAGCCGCGCCATTGTGGTGGGCCCGATTGCGCGGCTGGAACTTATTCCCTCCGACGATCACAAACCAGCGGACAATGCGTCCCCAGACCACTTGATCGAAGCGCAGATCCCTGCGCAGCAGTTCAAGGAAATGGGTTTCAAGGAGGGTGAAACGCTGGTGGTGACACCGCGCCGCGCCCGAGTGTTCCTGGATCACGCCGCTGGAATCTGACTCCCCCTGAGCCGCTGCGCGTCTTCCCCCTGAGGGGGCGCACCCGGTGGACTGGCGGAGCCAGATCCACGGGTGCACTGGCATGGGCCGCGCCCGTTTCGGAGGCGGCACCGTTTGCAATGGCTATTGGATGAGGGATAAGAATGATGGTGTTGAACTGGATCGATCAGGCCCCGCGCCGCGTGCTGGCACTGATCAGCGTGGCTTGTGTGGCGATGCTGGCTTTTGGCATGTACCTGCAGCATGTGGTGGGCCTGGAGCCTTGTCCCATGTGCATCGTGCAGCGCTATGCTCTCATTGGCATAGCAATCTTTACAGGTCTGGCAAGCGTCAGGGGCCAAAAAGGCTGGTGGATGACCTGGGCGGTGTTGGCGGTGATCGCGGCCGGGTTTGGCGCCTTTGTAGCGGCCCGCCAGAGCTGGCTGCAGTGGTATCCCCCCGAAATCGCCACCTGCGGCCGTGACTTCTACGGAATGATCGAAAACTACCCCATCAGCCGCGCCATTCCGATGATCTTCCGGGGCTCGGGCGATTGCACAGCGATTGACTGGACGTTCCTCGGTGGCTCGATTGCCAACTGGTCCTTTATCTGTTTTGTAGGTTTTGGCCTGGTGCTGCTGGTGCTGCTGGTGCGTGCCTTGAAGAATGGTGGGAGCCGGGGGGGCTCGGGTTACTCAATGGCGTGATGCCCCTGGCTCGCCATGGACTAAAAAAGGCGCTCGTTGGAGCGCCTTTTTCATTTGCTGAACCAAGGTGTCGGGCGGTGCGGCCTGACGTCCCGGTGCCTCATTTCAATGGCTTTTCTTCCGTGGGCACGGGTGCAGCCTCGTCGGGCACCTTGGGGATGTCAGAGGCATGGTGCTCCATGGGAGTCTTCTTCCCCGGCTGAGGTGTCTTGTCAGCGCCCGGGGCGATCTCCTCGTTGTTGTGCTGCTTCGCTTGCTGAACCTTCTTGTCGTGCGCAATGTTGCGGGGATCGGTCATCTCGTACTTTCAGTGGTGGATACCCATCCTTGTCCGAGAACACAGTGGCACGGGTAGGACAACGGGACGTTGCAGTGCAAGGGGCGCGTTTGCACATCGGGTGTCCCTGTCTGGTTATCTACCATCCTCCAGGAATGGGAAAGGCACCCCCTTCGTTCCATCTACCCATCCCGGCAGCTTGTGCATCACGCTCTCGAACAGGCCGTTCACCTGCCACTGCGCCAGCCAGGTCTGAAGGTGTGGCCAGGGTTGGGCATCCCACCATGCGGCGTCAATGCCCGCAAACTGCCGAACGAAGGGGGCAATGGCCATGTCCGCCAGGGCGGCGTGGTCGCCAAACAGGAAGGGGCGTTGGGCAAGCCGTGTCTCCAGGCCGTGCAGCCATTCCACGGCCTGTGTGCGGGCCAGGGCGGTGTCGGCCTCGGGGTAGCGGCTGGGGTATTTGCAGCGGTCCAGTGCTTGCTTGAAGGGGCCGTCGCATTCAGCCACCAATGCCAGCATGTCTTCCACGTCGCCGTGGCTCGGGGCCAGCCAGCCGGCAGGGTCGTTTCGGGCCAATGCCCATTGCATGATGTCCAGGCTCTGCTCCAGCACCTTGCCGTCGGGCAGCACCAGCACAGGCACCGTCGCCTTGGGCGACGCCTGCAGCAAACCTTGTGGCTTGTTCCTCAGCACCACCTCGCGCAACTCGCACACGTGGCCACTCACGGCCAGCGCCAGCCGGGCGCGCATGGCATACGGGCAGCGGCGAAAGGAATAAAGGACGGGCAGGGCGCTCACGCGGATTCGTCCTCGTGATCACTCTCGTCGTCTCTGGAGCTGGATCGCGCCGGGTTGCCCGGTTGCCGCGCGCCGATGTGCGCCTGTCCGCGTTGGTTTGCCAGGTCCATCTGGCGCTGCCGCTCTGCCAGCGCGCGTTCCTGCTCGGGTGTGCGCGTGCCGTGGCAGTAGGGGCAGCTCACGCCGCGCACGTAATGTGGCGAGTGCAATTCGGCCTCGCCCAGTGGCATTCGACACGACCGGCAAAGCTGGTGGTGGCCGGGTGCCAGGCCGTGGCCTACCGACACACGTTCGTCAAACACAAAACAGTCGCCATGCCAGCGGCTGGCCTCTTCGGGCACAGTTTCGAGGTACTTGAGAATGCCGCCTTCGAGGTGAAAGACCTCCTCGAACCCCTGCGATTTGAGCAGGGCGGTGGACTTCTCGCAGCGGATGCCGCCCGTGCAGAACATGGCCACGCGGGGTTTCCCAGCCAGCACGCCGCCAGGCTGCGATTGCGCGGCCACCCACGCCGGAAACTCCGCAAAACTCTTCGTGTGCGGGTTGATGGCGCGCTCAAAACTGCCGATGCCCACCTCGTAGTCGTTGCGCGTGTCCACTACCACCACACCGGGGTCGTCGATGAGCGCGTTCCAGTCCTCGGGCTTCACATAGGTGCCCGCGTTGCGGGCGGGATTCAGGCCGGGTACCCCCAGGGTCACGATCTCGCGCTTGAGCCGCACGCGCATGCGGTAGAACGGCTGGCGCTCGGTAGGCGCCTCTTTGTGCTGCAGGTTGGCAAAGCGCGGGTCGTTGCGCAGCCAGGCCAGTACGGCCAGCACATCCGCTGGCTCGCCCGCGATGGTGCCGTTGATGCCCTCGGGCGCCAGCAACAGCATGCCGCGCACGCCGCGCTCGTCGCACAGGGCCTGCAGCGGCGCACGCAATGCGGCGCAGTCGGGCAGATCGGCAAACTGGTAGAGGGCGACGGTGAGAAAGCGGGGTGTGACCGAGTGCACGAATGGAGTGCCTGAAGCAGCGACTTGTGGAGGGAAGGGGGTGATGATAGCGGTCACCTTTCGTTACGATGTGGTGTCGCCAACGCTGCACCAAGGTGGTTGTATGAGCAAGGAATCCACGATCGACCTGTTTCGCCGGCTGGAGCAGCTCAACGGCATCGGCGCGGCGCTTTCGCGCGAGCGGGATATCGACCGGCTGCTGGAGAACATCCTGGAGGCAGCCAAGGCCATCACCGGCGCCGACGGTGGCACGCTCTACAGCGTGACGGAGGACCAGTCGGCCCTCAAGTTCGAGATCCTGCGCACGGACTCCCTGGGCATCCGCCTCGGGGGCACCACGGGCAAACCCATCGACCTTCCGCTGCTGCCCCTGCGTACAGCCGATGGTGCGCCCAACGACTCTCTGGTGGCCGCGCATGCCGCCATTCACGACCGCACCGTGAACATCGCAGATGCCTACAGCGCGGCGGGGTTTGACTTCTCGGGGACCCGTGCGTTTGACCTGCGCACCGGCTACCACTCGCAATCCTTCCTCACGGTGCCGATGAAGAACCATGACCGGGAGCTGATCGGCGTGTTGCAACTCATCAACCCGCGCGATCCGCAGACGGGGGAGGTCATCACCTTTTCACAGGCCGACCAGAGCCTGGCCGAATCGCTGGCCTCGCAGGCCGCCATTGCGCTGACCAACCGCCTGCTCATCACCCAGCTCGAACGGTTGTTCGAGTCGTTTGTGAACCTCATCAACCTGGCCATTGACGAAAAATCGCCGTACACCGGCGGCCATTGCCAGCGTGTGCCAGCTCTCACCATGATGCTGGCCGAGGCCGTGGATCGCACGGCGCAAGGCCCGCTGGCAGCCTTCAAGATGACCGAACGGGACCGCTACGAACTCAAGATGGCGGGCCTGCTGCACGACTGCGGCAAGATCACCACGCCCGTGCACGTGGTGGACAAGGCGACCAAGCTGCAGACGATTTACGACCGCATCGGCCTGGTGGACACGCGCTTTGAAGTGCTCAAGCGCGACGCCGAGCTGGCCGCGCTGCGCCGCCAGCTGGCGCTGCGCCCCGTGGTGGATGCGCGGGCCGAAGGCCAGGAACTGCAGGGCCTGCAGCAGGAGATCCACACGCTGGAAGAGGAGCGCAAATTTCTGCGCCACTGCAACACCGGCAGCGAAGCCATGCGGCCCGAAGACCAGCAGCGCGTGCGCGACATTGCCGCCATCCGCCACTGGCGCAACCCGCAGGGCGTGCAGACCAGCTTTTTGACGGCCGAAGAGGTCGAGAACCTCACCATCCGCGCGGGTACCTTGAACCAGGCGGAGCGCGACACCATCAATTACCACATCGTCGCCACCATCAAGATGCTGGAGACGCTGCCCTGGCCCCGGCACCTGAAGAACGTGCCCGAGTACGCGGGCGGTCATCATGAGCGCATGGACGGCAAGGGCTACCCGCGTGGCCTCACGCGCGAGCAGATGTCGCTGCAGGCCCGCATGATGGGCATTGCCGATATCTTCGAGGCGCTGACGGCGGCAGACCGGCCCTATAAAAGTGGCATGACCCTGTCAGAGGCGCTGGCCATCATGCGCAGGATGCGGGACAACGGACACATCGACCCAGACCTGTTCGAGGTGTTCGTGCGCGAGGGGGTGTATCTGCGGTATGGACAGGAGTTTCTGGATGCGGGGCAGGTGGACGGGGTGGATATTGCAGCGCTGGGGTTTGTTTAGCAGGGCTGGTAGCTATTGTTTTAATAGCTGCCAGCGCATGCTGAATGGGCGCTGGCGGCCCATATGGATCAAATCACTCCCCATCCCGCACGCACCCCTCCAGCTTTCCCCGATCCATCACCTCCACCACCCGATACCCCACCCGCAAGATCCCCTCGTCTTCCCACAGCTTCAACTGCCGGTTCACGCTCTGCCGTGACACCCCCAGCATGAAGGCCAGGTCTTCCTGCGACACCGCCAGCGTGGTCGCCCCGTCCGAAGCCTCGGGCCGCGCGTCCAGCGTCAGCAGCCGGTGCGCCAGCCGTACGGGCAGCGGCTGCAGGATGGCGTCATCGATCCACGCCAACGCCTGGCGCAGCCGCATGCACACCAGCCTGGTAAACGCCATGTGCACCGGAGGCTGCGTGTTCACCAGGTGGTGGAAGTCGTCGGCATAGACCACGGCGATCTCGGCCGCATCGACCGCACAGGTGTCGTACACGCGCTCGCGGCCTACGAACAGCGACACCTCGCCGAACCAGTGGCCGGGCTCCAGCACGGCGATCACGGCCTCGCGCCCGCCGGGGGCCACCACGCTCACGCGCAGCGAGCCGCTGACCACGCCGAACAGCGCATCGGGCGCCGAGCCCTTGAGGAACAGCGAATCGCCGCGCTGCAGCTGCTTGTGGTGCGCCACCTGCAGCAGTTGCAGCTGCACATCGTCCGGCAGGCGCAATCTGTTGGCCGCGTCGGGGGCAGTGAGCGCGTGGGGCGCGTCGGGGGACAAGGTGGGAGAGCGGGGCGGGGGCGTGCGCAGGGGCATGGGGCGGATGGCGGGCTTGTGCGTGTTGGCGAGCTGAGACGAGCGATCAAGGTGGGTGGCACGGTGTACCGCATGCGGGGGCGGGGCGGAAGGCCTGTGCGGGTTTGTCCGGGGCCGCAATTGCCAACAACAGACAGTCTGCGAAGGGAGGGCTGCGGATAGTCGATGGCTGTACTGCGATGCAACGCGCAGATCACCACCTAGACCAAGGAACCCACGATGACGACTGCCACCACCTCCCCGGTCCCACAGACCGCCCTGCAGGCCCTGCGCGAAAAGACCGTGCTGGACCATTTTGCCGACGAGACCCGCCAGGACTTCGACGCGGTGCTGGACACCTTTCCGCACCCGCACTACGAACTGATTCCGACCGGCGAGGTGCACGACGGCAACGAGGCGGTGCGTGCCTACTACCTGGCCTCGCGCAAGGCCTTCCCGGACCAGCGGCACGAGATCATCCAGCTGCGCCACACCGACGACGCAGTGATCGTGGAGTTCTGGCTGCTGGGCACCCACCGGGGCCCGCTGGGCAACCTGCCGCCCACGGGCAACAGCTTCCGCTGCCGCATGATTGCGCTCTTCATCTTCGAGGGCGAGCGCCTGGTCTGCGAGCGCGTGTACTTCGACTCGATGACCATGCTGCGCCAGTTGCTGGCCGGCGTGCCGCCCGCGCAGCTGCCGGCCATTGTGGGCTCGCTCCTGGCGGCGGGGCCCACCAGCGCGCCCGCAGCTTCAGGGCGCCAACCAGAAACCACTGCGGCTGCCGCATGACGGCGGGCTCGGCGCTCTCGGGTCACCACGCGGTCATCACCGGCGGCGCACAGGGCATCGGCCTGGCCATTGCCCGGCGCTTTCTGGCCGATGGCGCCAGTGTGTCCCTGTGGGACCGCGACACAGAGGCGCTCCAGGTCGCCAGGGCCCCGCTGGATGCCAGCGCCCGCATCCACACGGCCCGGGTGGATGTGGCCCATGAGGCCGATGTCGAATCGGCCGCCCAGGTCAGCGAGGCGGCGCTCGGGCCTATCACCGTGCTGGTGAACAACGCCGGCGTGCTGGGCCCGCTGGCGCCGTTGTGGGAACACACCCCGGCGCAGTGGCGCCAGGTGATGGAGGTGAACCTCACGGGCGCCTTTCTGTGCTGCCGGGCCGTGGTGCCACGCATGCTGCGGGACCTGGCTGGCACCCAGCCGCCCGGCCTGGGGCGGCGCATTGTCAACATCGCCTCAGTGGCGGGCAAGGAAGGCAACGGCCTGAACGCGGCCTACTCCGCGTCCAAGGCCGGGCTCATCGCACTCACCAAGTCGCTGGGCAAGGAGCTGGCGGCGCCGGGCATTCTGGTCAATGCCATCACCCCCTCGGCGGCCGACACGGCAGTGTTCGATGCCGTACCGGCGGAGCACCAGGCCGCGCTGCGCCAGAACCTGCTTGCGCGCGTGCCCATGGGCCGCTTCGTGTTGCCCGATGAAGTGGCTGCGATGGCGGCCTGGCTGGCCTCGGCCGCCTGCTCGTTCAGCACCGGCGCGGTATTCGACATCTCGGGCGGGCGCTCGCTCTACTGACCTGCCTACTTCTCCAGGAGAACTCCATGAAAAGAGAAAACGCCCCTTCCGCCCTGGTGGCGGTCACGGACTTCGACGGCGCCCGCAGCGCGCCGTCGCCGCAGGACCGCCTGCGCGCGCTGCGCCGCAGCGGCGCGCAGTTCCGCGAGCGGTTCCTCGACGAGCCGGCCGTGCGCTACGCCCGCAGCTTCGACCTGCTGCGCATTCCCTATCCGGCTTGGTATGCGTTCAGCGGTGTGTATTCGCAGCAGCTGCTCAAGCCGCACATGGTGCATCTGCTGGCGCGCACCGTGCTCATCCAGTTCGAGGACTTCGAGGGCCAGCTGCGCCAGCTGCTGTTCACGCCGGCAGACCACGAGACGGGGCGCGATACGCCGTACTTCCGCCGCCTGAGCGAGCAGACGCCGGCCTTCTTGCACAGCACCATCGCGCCCATCTATGGCACCGTGCTGGATGCCCTGGCCAGCGTGGGCGTGGCGCCTGAGCACATCGACTACATCACCTACGACCACCTGCACACGCAGAACCTGCGGCGCTGGCTGGGCACGGACGGCGGGCCTGGCCTGCTGCCCAACGCGCGCCTGCTGGTGCACCGGCAGGAGCTGGCGAGCGTGGCGGGCCTCTTGCCCACCCAGGCCGACTGGTACTGCCCCGACGGCCTGCGCGGCGTGGCCGGTGACCGCATCGTGCCGTTCGACGGCAGCGTGCAGCTGGGCCGGGGCGTGGCGCTGGTGCACACACCCGGGCACACCGAGGGCAACCATTCGCTGGTCTACCGGGTGCCGGACGGCCTGCGTGTGAGCAGCGAAAACGGCGTCTCGGCCGACAGCTGGGCGCCCGAGGTCTCGCGCCACAACGCCATCCGCCGCTTTGCCAAGGCGACCGGGGCCGAGGTGATCCTGAACGGCAACACGCAGGAAAACAGCAACGACCAGTACCTCTCGATGGTGCTGGAGAAGACCATCGCGGGCACCTCGGCGTCGCACGGCTTCAGCAACGTGGTGCCGTCGAGCGAATGTTCGCCGCACTGGCTGTTCCCGGGCGCGCCCACGGGCCACCTCTGGGGCGCCACCGAGTCGGGACAGCTGCAGCGCGTGTGACGCCTGCGCACTGCCGGTGCACCACGCGACAAGAACAAACCCAGGAGACAACCCATGAACACGGCCACCTATGGCGCGGCTGCGGCGGCATCCGCTGCCACCGAGAACACCAGCACCCACGCGCTCTACCGCAAGATCAGCTGGCGGCTCATACCGCTGCTGTTCGTCTGCTACATCTTCAACTACCTGGACCGCACCAATATCGGCTACGCGCAGCTGCAGATGAAGGCCGACCTGGGCTTCGGCGATGCGGTCTTCGGCCTGGGGGCCGGGGTGTTCTTCATCGGCTACGCGCTGTTCGAGATCCCCAGCAATGTGATGCTGGCGCGTGTGGGCATGCGGGCCACGCTGCTGCGCATCATGGCGCTGTGGGGTCTGGCATCGGCGGCCACCTTGTTCGTCACCACGCCCACGCAGTTCTATGTGCTGCGGTTTCTGGTGGGGGTTTTCGAGGCAGGCTTTGCACCCGGCGTGCTGTTCTACCTCACGCTGTGGTTCCCGGCGCAGCAGCGTGCGCGGGCCACGGCGCTGTTCTTCATGGCCTACGGAGCGGCACCCATCGTCGCGGGCCCGCTGGCGGGGCTGACCATGACGTACCTGGACGGCGCGCTGTCCCTGCGCGGCTGGCAGTGGCTCTTCGTGGTGGAGGGTTTGCCGTGTGTGTTGCTGGGCGTGCTGGCCTATCGCTGGCTCGACAACCGCCCCGAGGAGGCGGGCTGGCTCACATCGCAAGAAAAAGCCCAGGTGCGGCGCGATCTGGCGCAGGAGCAAGCCATCGGTGGCGGCGCGCCGCAGTCCTTTGGCAGCGCATTGCGCAACCCGCAGGTGTGGCTGTTGGGGTTCATCTCGTTCCTGGTGATCCTGGGCATCTACGCCATGTCGTTCTGGCAGCCCACCTTGCTGCAGTCCATGGGGCTGTCGGTGCTGCAGATCGGGTTCTACTCGGTGGTTCCGGCGGCGCTGGGCATCGCTGCCACGCTGGTGGTGGCGCGGCATTCGGACCGCACCCAAGAGCGGCGCTGGCACTTTGCCGTGGGCGCGGTGCTCGGGGCCGTGGGGCTGTCGCTGACGACCCTGTTCATGCACAGCCCCTGGGCGGCCGTGGCCTGCCTGTCGCTGTCGGCCATGGGGGTGTCCAGCGCCTTCGCGGTGCTGTGGGCCGTGCCCGCCAGCCTGCTGGCCAAGGACGCTGCGGCGATGGGCATTGCGCTCATCACCACGCTGGGCGGCACGGCAGGTGTGGTGGCGCCGGTGATGGTGGGGGCCATCAAGTCGGCCACGGGCGGCTTCAGCCTGAGCCTTTACATCCTGAGTGGCGCACTGGTGCTGGCGGCGGCGTTGATGGTGGCGGCGGGGCCTCGGCGTCGTGTGGCCTGATGGGATATTGGTGCTATTGTTTCGATAGCTATTTGCGCTTGATGAACAAGCGCTGGAGGCCAATTCCCTTCATATTTCTTCCGCCGCCATGCGGGCCTGGGCCCTGAGCCAGTCGCTGAACGCCACCAGGGCGTCTGTGGCCGGGCGCGACTGCAACCGCGTGAGCCAGTAGGCGCCCCGGTGCAGTTCTTGGGCAAAGGGCTGCACCAGCCGGCCTTGCTGCAGTTCGCGCGTGAACATCTTCACCGGCAGCAATGCCATGCCGGCGCCTTGTGCCGCTGCTTCCGCCAGGGTGAGGGACGAGTCGAACACCGCGCCGCGCACCACGGGGCAGGGGGCGCCAGCGGCCTCGAACCACGCCGCCCATTCATCGGTGCGGTAGCTGCGCAGCAGTGGTTGCCGTGCCAGGTCGGCCGCCGTTCGCAGGCCGTGGGCCAGCGCGGGCGAACACATCACGGACATGGGCGCGTCCATGATGCGTTCGGCATGCGTGCCATGCCAGGCGCCGTCGCCAAAGCGGATCGCGCAGTCCAGCCCTTCGCCCGCCATGTCCACCCGGTTGTTGTGTGTGAGCAGGCGCAGGTCCACAAAGGGGCAGGCCTGTTGAAAGTCGCGCAGCCGGGGCAGCAGCCAGCCCACGGCAAAGGTGCCCACGGCGCCCACGGTCAACACCTCGCGCGGGCGGGTGTCGCCCAGTTTTTCCAGGGCGCGCTCCAGGCTAGAGAACGATTCCGTCACCACCGGCAGCAGCGCCTGCCCCTCGTCCGTCAGCGCCAGCCCACGCGGCAGGCGGCGGAACAGCGGCTTGCCCAGGCGTTCTTCGAGCTTGCGGATGTGCTGGCTCACGGCGGTCTGGGTCACGTGCAGCTCCTGGGCCGCCCGCGTGAGGTTCAGGTGGCGCGCCGAGGCTTCGAATGCGCGCAGGGCATTGAGAGGTAGATGCATAAGTTTTTCTGGGGGCTGGCGGCAATTATTGTCGATGGTGCCGGGGGGCAGATATCCGTATCGTTCGAGCCTTGCTTCAACTTACCCCTCAATTTCATATGCAAAGACGACAGTTTTCCTTGGGTTTGATGGCCGCCACCGCCATGCCTCTTTGGGGGTGCGCGGCTGCCAGCAATGCGGCGAACCATGACGCAACGGCCCGCCAATGGAATGACACCCTCGCCGGCATTGAACACTTCGCCCAGGGCCGCCTGGGCGTGGCCATGCTGGACACTGGTTCGGGCCTGGCGCTCGGCTGGCGCCAGGACGAGCGTTTTGCCATGGCCAGCACCTTCAAGGCGGTGCTGGCGGGCTGGATGCTGGCGCTGGTGGACCAGGGCAAGGAGCGGCTGGATGCCCGCGTGCACTACGCGGCGGCCGATGTAGTGGCGTATTCACCCGTCAGCGGCCCCCGTGCGGGCGATGGGGGCGGGTTGACGGTGGGCGAACTGTGTTCTGCCACCGTGAGCCTGAGCGACAACACCGCCGCCAACCTGCTGCTGGCCCGCCACGGCGGTCCAGCCGGGTTCACGGCCTTTGTGCGGTCACTGGGCGACGGCACCACGCGCCTGGACCGCACCGAGCCCACGCTGAACGAAGCCAAGGTGGGCGACCCGCGCGATACCACCACGCCGCTGGCCATGCTGCAGACCTTGCAGAAACTGGTGCTGGGCGATGTGCTCACCGCCCCGTCACGCGCCTGGCTGCAGCGCTGGCTGGTGGAGACAAGCACGGGCGACAAGCGCCTGCGCGCGGGTGTGCCAGGCTGGAAAGTCGGGGACAAGACGGGCACGGCGGGCGACAGTGGCACGGCCAACGACGTGGCGGTTTTGTGGCCCCCAGCTGGTGGCGCACCGGTGCTTGTGACGTGTTACCTCACGCGGTCTACGGCCAAGCCGGAACAGCGCGATGCGGCGATTGCGCAAGTGGCGCGCGCCGTGGCTGCAGCGCGCGAAACGTTCAGAGCTTTTTGACCAGCACCTGACTCTTGCGGTCCCAGTTGTACTTGCGCTTGCGGGCTTCGGGCAGCCAGTCTGGGTCCACGCTCTGAAAACCACGCTTGATGAACCAGTGCATGGTGCGGGTGGTCAGCACGAAGATGCTGTCCAGCCCGGCGGCGCGGGCGCGCTGCTCAATGCGCTTGAGCAGTTTTTCACCATCACCCGTGCCCTGGCTTTGCGGTGATACGGTGACGGCAGCCATCTCGGCCGTCTTGGCCTCGGGGTAGGGGTACAGCGCCGCGCAGCCAAAGATCACGCCGTCGTGTTCGATGATGGTGTAGGCGGCGATGTCGCGCTCGATCTCGGTGCGGTCGCGCTTGACCAGGGTGCCGTCCTTCTCGAAGGGCTCGATGAGCTGCAGGATGCCGCCCACGTCGTCGATGGTGGCCTCGCGCAGTTCTTCCAGTTTTTCGTCGATGACCATGGTGCCGATGCCGTCGTGCACATACACCTCGAGCAGCAGCGACCCGTCCACCGCAAACGGCAGGATGTGGCTGCGCTCCACGCCGGCCTTGCAGGCCTTTACGCAGTGCTGCAGGTAAAAGCCCGTGTCGGTGGGCGTCTGCGCCGTGGGCAGCGTGGCCAGCAGGGCCTGCGCGGCAGCCAGTGGAAGCTCGGTGTCGATGGGGTTGTCTTCGCTCTCGGGCTCTTCCGGTTTCATGCGGATGCCTTGCACCTCGCTCAAGAAGATCAGCTTGTCCGCGCGCATCTCAATGGCCACACTGGTGGCCACTTCTTCCATGCTCAGGTTGAAAGCCTCGCCCGTGGGCGAGAAGCCAAACGGCGACAGCAGCACCAGTGCACCCATGTCCAGCGTGCGCTGGATGCCTGCCACATCCACCTTGCGCACCAGGCCCGAGTGCTGAAAATCCACCCCGTCCATGATGCCCACGGGACGCGCGGTGAGGAAGTTGCCCGAAATCACCCGCACCGTGGCGCCCGCCATGGGCGTGTTGGGCAGGCCCTGGCTGAACGCGGCTTCGATCTCATAGCGCAGCTGGCCCGCAGCCTCCTGGGCACAGTCCAGCGCCACCGAATCCGTGATGCGGATGCCGTGCGAGTATTTCGCCGCATGGCCCTTGGCCGCCAGTTGCTCGTTCACCTGCGGGCGAAAGCCGTGCACCAGCACGATGCGCACGCCCATGGCCTGGATCAGCGCCAGATCCTGCGCAATGTTGTGCAGCTTGCCGGCCGCAATGCCTTCCCCCGTGAGTCCGATCACAAAGGTCTGGTTGCGGAACTTGTGGATGTAGGGCGCCACCGAGCGGAACCAGGGGACGAAGGTGAAGTTGAAGACAGCGGACATGGCGGAGGGTGCGGTGGGGCGGGCCTTGAAACGAAGGAAAAACCGGCAACAACAGGCGGCCCGGTATGGCCGCCAAGTCGCGCATCATAAGCATGCAGGGCTTTCGCTGTCTGGGGCATGTGCCGGCTGCCCCCCGGTTTGTTGCTGAAACGCGGCCAGCCGGGCCGCAAAGGGCTCCAGGATCAGGGCTTCGTCAGGCCCCGTGTGGGCTGCCACCGCAATGGCCACGCCACTCTGGGCCATCAGCGCCTGCATCTCGGGCTGGGCGATCATCCCGTGGTCCATCAGTGCCTCTACCAGGCGGGTGAGGGCCCCCCGGTGCTGGCCCAGCAGGGTGCTGGCACGCTGGTATTGGGACTGCAGCAGTTCCTCGATGGCGGCGTTGCTGGGTTCCACGTCGGTGTTGAGGTGGTTGTCCAGCTCCACCGTCACGTCGGTTCGGGACAGGCGCGTGCCAAAGCCATGGTGGCGGATGAACCGCGCCGCTTCGGCCGTGACCTGCTTGTAGTCCTGCTCGGCGCCGGTCGTGCAGGCCATGTCGCCAAACACCAGCTCCTCGGCCACGCGGCCCGCCAGGCCCACGCACATCATGTCCAGTGCGTTCTGCCGGGTGGTGACCTTGAGGCCCGCGAAGCTGTTGTAGCCGCCCTCGAACGAGGCGATGTTGATCTTCACCTCCTGCGGGGCCTGGCCAAACAGCAGGCAGTAGACCAGCCCGTGGCCCGCTTCATGCACCGCCAGCAAGGCGCGGAAGTCGGCATTGGCGCGCTGCTTGAGCCGGTTGAGCTCCAGAGTCACTCCAAACTGCGCCTGCTGCACATCGCCCTGGCCACCGAGACCATGCACCACCAGATGGCGCTTGTCCGCTGCCAGCGCGATGGCAAAGTCCTGCGCCAGGGGCAGCTGCTGCTCCAGCACCCACAGCGCGGCGTTGACCAGGTTGGCGCTCAGGATCGCGTGCACCGACGAGAACAGCGGCCGCGTGCCCTGCGCCGGAAACACCGCGTTGGCATACAGCGCATCCAGCACGTCCTGCCCGATGGCAAAGCGCACGCCGCACTGGGCGGCAATGTCGTCGCAGTACCGCGTGCACAGGTTGCGGATGAGCTGCTCGTAGGTGGCCTTGTTGAACGAGGGGTAGATCACATGCTCGTTGCCCAGCCGCGCAATCTGCTCTGGCTTGAAACGCTCGGAGAGTGCTTTCTTCACGTCGATGAGCGAGAGCTTGCGCGTGAGGCGGTGGAAGATGTCGGCATCGGTGTCGCAGTCTTCCACGCGCTGGGCGGTCTCGTGGTACATCTCGTCGAGGTTGCCGCAGACGAACACCAGCAGCTTGCTGTAGTCGGTCTCCCAGGACGAAAGCGATTGCTGAAACCGTGTGAACAGTGCCTGCACCTGTGTGGGCGGCCACTGCATGATCTCGGCCAGGGGCTCCGAGAGCTTGAGCATGCGCTTGAGCTCCTGCGCATCCCAGGCGTCGAGCTGGAAGCGGTAGGGTTTCTTGCCAGCGCGCTCATCTTCGTTGTCGTCGGCCCGTTCGGCTTCGTAGTGCGCGTCGGCCAGCTTGCGCTCGATGTTGGTGAGGGCACTCAGCGCGGGCGGCAGGCGCCCGTCGGACAGCAGCGTCCAGACATCCTGGTAGCGCTCCACCTTGACCTCCTCGCCCTTGGTGCTCACCGTGCGAAAGCGCTGGAACTCGTCCAGCACCAGGATGCCGGGTGCGCCTTCGTGGATGCCGGAGTCGCCCAGCATGCCGGAGATGGACGAGCTGCGGTAGCTCGCGCCGTGGCTGAAGCCGTCCATCTGCACTTCCACAAAACGGTCGTAAAAGCCCAGCAGTTGCGCCAGGCGCCGCGTGAGCTGCGTCTTGCCCGTGCCCGTGAGGCCCCACAGGCAGACGATGACCGGCCGGGTGATGAGCTGGGGCAACACGTACCAGGCGCGGATGGCATCGATCACGCGGTCGATCACGTCGTCGATGCCAAAAAGCTCGGCCTTCAGTTGCAGCGCCGCGTCGGTCAACGCCTGCTGGCGCTGGGCGAGCTCGGCTCGGCTGGCTGGAGCTCTGGCCGACTCGCCCGGTTGCGCCCGCACGGGGGCGGGCTGCGGTGTGGAAGCCAGGGGGCGCACACCGGCCGGGGCCGCGTGCGGGACGGGATGCCGCAGGTGTGGCGGCACAGGGTGGTTGAAGGGATTCATCTCAATCGTTCAAAAAGGGGTTCCGGATCGCCTTGCGCAGGGCGACGTTGTCCGCGCGGCGCTGGGCACCACGGGTTCGGATGTGCTTGCCTGCCGCACTCGACAGGCTGCGTTGGGCCAGCGCGGCGGCCACAGGGTTTCGGGGCGGGCCCGAGGCTTCGAGCAGCAGGACCAGGGGCTGCTTCATACGGCGCAGCTTTTTGATTTCACCCTGGGCGTAGGCCCGAGACAATTTTTTGGCACTCATGTGCACTCCACAAACAAAAAACCCCGGCAATGGAGCCAGGGCTTGCGGAGCGCGTGAGGGCGCCGGGAGGCCAAGGCTGGACAGTGCGTACACAGTCCAGCCGGGGCGGTGGACTGTGGTCAGGCGGGAGCGAACAAGGGAACAAACATAGCGGTGACCTCCAGTGTTTTCAGGGGCTGCCGTTGCGGCGGGCACAGGCCTGAAAGAAGCGCGAATTGTGGCGAGGTGCCTGGGGCTTGGCAAGCCGAGGGGCCCGCAAAAGCCTGCATGTGTCGCATGAAAAGAACAGTGGGCGGGCGAGCGCCTCGCCGAACCCTGTGGAAGGGCGGGGCGGGCTGTGCTCAGCCCTGGCGGCGGTAGGTCCAGCCAGCCGCGTGCATCCACTCTTCCTTGTCGCGCGTCTCCACGACCAGTTCCACCAGATCGCGGCCGTCGTTGAGCGGCACCTGCACCGTCATGCCGGCCCGGTCCGACGACAGGGGCAGCAGGAACTGGCTGTCGTCCCAGAAGAGATAACCGGGCAGTTCGGGCAGCTCACGGAGGGCGACCGCCCCCACACCCAGGGCCCGTGGAATGGACTCGGGCGCTTCGTTCGCCAGCAGCCAGGTGCTGTCCATCCGCGCGACCCATTGCGGGGGCAGCGGGGCGGCAGCGGCAGGCATCTGCTGCCCCATGGGCATGGTGACCCAGTAGTGCCCCGCTGCGGCGGGTTCGCGCGAGAGCAGGTAGCGGCGGCCTTCGGCCTGTTCCCACCGGTACTGGGTGCCGGGCTGGGCCTCCGACCACCACCAGCCGTCGCTTCGCAGGCGCAGCCCCGCGCAGAGCGGGGTCCAGTCCTTCGCCTGTGCCGACCAGACCCACAGGTCGATCTGCTGGCTGTCGGGTGAGAGGGCTTTCAGCGGCTTGGATGAGCGGCCATAGATGCCCAGCATGGCGTCCACAGCGCTTGAAGAAGAGGTTGCCGCCGCCGGGATGGCGGTGGATACCTTGGATGGCAGCGCGGGCAGCTGGCCGGTTTCTCGCAAGGCGCGCAGCAGAATGCCCTCGGCAATGGGCCCGGGCTTGAAGCCGGGCGCATTGCCGGTGAGCAGCAGGGCCATGCCCGCCTGCGGCAACACGTAGAAGTCGCTGGCGTAGAACATGGTGTCGCCACTCTTTTGCCACGCAAGGACACCCGCGGCGCCCAGGCCCTGCTGCCGCGTGCTGTCCCAGCCCAGGCCCCAGCGCCAGTCGGGGTTGAGATTGATGCGCAGGCCCTGGTTCTGCTCGCTGCCCATTTCCAGGACGCCGGCTTTGGACACGATGCGCTGGCCATCGTGTTCGCCGCCATGGATGAGCATGGAGGCCAGCTTCATCATGTCGCCGGGCGTGGTGCACAGCCCGCCCGTGGCGTAACCCATCACGAATTCCTGGCCCTGCTGAGCGTTGCGGATGGAGCCGTGGGCGAAGCTGCCTTTGGGCAAGGGCTGCAGTGTGTAGCCCGAGCGGGCCATGCCCAGCGGGTTGAGGATGGCGGACTGCACGAACGCCGGGTAGGCCTGCCCGGTGACCGAGAGCACGATGCGCTCGACCAGCGTGAAGCCGTCATTGCAGTAGACCGCCATGGCCCCGGGCGTGTGCTTGAGGTGCACGTTGGCCATGGCCGCCTCCAGTTCCGCCGCATACCCTGGCAGCGGCGCAAAGGCGAACAGGTTGTGGGAATAGGTGCCCGGCAGCCCTGAAGCGTGGCTCAGCAGGTGCCGGACCGTGATGTCCCGGTAGCCCTCCGACAGCATCGTGAACTGTGGCAGGTAGCGCACCACGGGCGCATCCAGCTGCACCAGCCTGCGGTCCACCAGCACCATGATGGCCAGCGCAGCGAGCACCTTGCTGACGGAGCCGACGTTGAAGCGTGTATCCGGTGTTGCGGGCGTGGCCGAGGTCTCATCCAGCGCCCCAAAGGCCTCTTGCCAGACGATACGGTCGCCGTGCATCAGTGCGATGGACGCGGCCCGCACCTCGCTGCCTTGCATGGCCTGGCGTATTTCGGTGCGTCCCCAGGCAATGGTTGCCGTCATGGTGGGAGAGGCATTGCCGCTGCCGCCACAACCCGGCAGCAGGGGCACCAGGGGCGTCAGCGCTGCGGTGCCAGCCCATGCCAGCCAGTCACGGCGTGGTTGCGATGTGGGCGGGACGGAGCGGCTGTCGTCAAAGCGTTTCTGGGCAGATGTCTGCGGGGGCATTCGGTCATTCCTGGGGGGCCGGAGACATCGTCGGGCGATGGTCAAGAGGCGCGATTGTGGAAGCTGCCCGCCAGGGCTGGCAACCGTGCGCATGGCCCGTGTTGCACGCGGCCAACGCCCGGCTCGGATAATGCAGCCCTTCATGACCGAATCCGCGCCTCCCCATACCTTGCCAATCGCCCCGCGCACTGCGCCGCTGCGTATTACTTTTCCCGAGTCCCTGCCGGTCTCGGGCAAGCGCGAAGAGATCATGGAGGCCATCAGCAAGCACCAGGTCATCATCGTGTGTGGTGAAACCGGCTCGGGCAAGACCACACAGCTGCCCAAGATTGCGCTGGCGCTGGGCCGGGGCAAGTGCAACGCAAAGCCTGGACAAAAAGGCCAGCTCATCGGCCACACCCAGCCACGCCGTATTGCCGCCAGCAGCGTGGCCAAGCGCATTGCCGAAGAGCTGAACACGCCGCTGGGGGATGTGGTGGGCTTCAAGGTGCGGTTCCAGGACCGCCTGAGCCGGGATGCCTCCGTCAAGCTGATGACCGACGGCATCTTGCTGGCCGAGACGCAGACCGACCCGCTGCTCAAGGCCTACGACACCATCATCATTGACGAGGCGCACGAACGCAGCCTGAACATCGACTTCCTGCTGGGCTACCTGCGCCAGCTCCTGCCGCGTCGGCCAGACCTCAAGGTCATCGTCACGTCCGCCACGATTGATGCCGACCGGTTTGCCAAGCATTTCGAGAGCGCCAAGGGCCCAGCGCCGGTCATCATGGTGTCGGGCCGCACCTTTCCGGTGGAGCAGCGCTACCGCCCGTTTGAGGAGAGCCGCGATTACGGCCTCAACGAAGCCATTGCCGATGGCGTGGACGAACTCTGGCAGGGCAATGCAGCGGGCGACATCCTGGTCTTTCTGCCCGGCGAGCGCGAGATCCGCGAGGCCGCCGACCACCTGCGCAAGCACCTGTCGCACCAGCCCGTGATGCGCAATGCCGAGGTGCTGCCGCTGTTTGCACGCCTCTCCCAGGCCGAGCAGGACCGCATTTTTGATGGACACACGGGCCGCCGCATCGTGCTGGCCACCAACGTGGCCGAGACCTCGCTCACCGTGCCAGGCGTCCGGTACGTCATTGACGCTGGTACCGCAAGGGTGAAGCGCTACAGTTTTAGAAGCAAGGTGGAGCAGCTGCTGGTGGAGCCTGTCAGCCAGGCCGCCGCCAACCAGCGCGCTGGCCGCTGCGGGCGCGTGGCCAACGGCATCTGCATCCGCCTGTACGACGAGGCCGGTTTCAATGGCCGCCCCCGTTTTACCGACCCCGAAATCCTGCGGTCATCGCTCGCAGGCGTGATCCTGCGCATGAAGTCGCTGCACCTGGGCGATGTGACGCAGTTCCCGTTCATCGAGGCGCCTTCGGGCCGCGCGATTGCCGACGGCTACCAACTGCTGGCCGAACTGGGCGCGGTGGACGACGCCAACGAGCTGACCCCCATGGGCACAGAGCTGTCGCGCCTGCCTCTGGACCCGCGCGTGGGCCGCATGATCATCGAGGCGCGCGACCGCAAGGCGCTCGATGAGGTGCTGGTGATTGCCAGTGCCCTGAGCGTGCAGGACGTGCGCGACCGCCCCATGGAGGCGCAGCAGCAGGCCGACCAGGCGCACGCCAAGTTCGACGACGACAAAAGCGAATTCAGCGGCTACCTCAAGCTGTGGAAATGGATCAACGAGGCCCGGGGCGGGGCGCCCAGCCTGCCATCGGCCCGTGCCCAGAAAGCCATGGCCGCGCAGAAGGCGCCTTCGCAGGCTTATCTGCCGGTGGCGCAGCGCAGCGGTGGTGGCAGCCCTGCGACAGCGCCTGCTGTACCCGCCGCCGTCCCCGCTGCAACTCACAAACTCAGCAACCGCCAGTACGAGCAGTTGCTGCGCCAGAACTTCATCAGCATCCGCCGCCTGCGCGAGTGGCGCGACATTCACACCCAGCTGCTCACCGTGGTCACCGAGCACAAGTGGCAGATCAACACCCAGCCTGCGAGCTACGAGCAACTGCACCTGTCGATGCTGGCAGGCCTGCTGGGCAACGTGGGCGCCAAAAGCGACGAGGAAGACTGGTACCTGGGCGCACGTGGCATCAAGTTCTACAAACACCCTGGCGCACACCTGAACAAGAAGCCCGGCCGCTGGATCGTGGCGTCGGAACTGGTGGAAACCACGCGCCTGTTTGGCCGGGGTATTGCGGCGATTGAGCCGCAGTGGCTGGAGCAGATTGGCGGGCATGTGCTGCGCAAGCAGCTGCTCGACCCGCACTGGGAGAAGAAATCTGCCGAGGTGGTGGCGCTGGAGCGCGCCACGCTCTACGGCATCGTGGTCTACAACAACCGCCGCGTGAACTTTGGCAAGGTAGACCCCCACGCCGCGCGCGAGGTGTTCATCCGCGAAGCGCTGGTGGGCGGCAACTGGGAGACCAAGCTGCCGTTTCTGGCCGCCAACCAGAAGCTCATCGCCAAGGTCGAAGAGCTGGAGCACAAGTCGCGCCGCCAGGACGTGCTGGTGGACGACGAACTCATCTACGCCTTCTACGACCAGCAGCTGCCGCCGGAGGTGTGCAGCGGCCACAGCTTTGAGGCGTGGTACCGCGAGGAAAGCAAAAAGCAGCCCGATCTGCTCAAGCTCACCCGTGATGAGCTGATGCGCCACGAGGCCGCAGGCATCACCACCAACGCGTTTCCCAAGACGGTGCGCCTGGGCGGTGTGGACTGCACGGCCAGCTATCTGCACGAGCCCGGCGACGCGCGCGACGGCATCACCGTGACCATCCCGCTCTTCGTGCTCAACCAGGTGAGCGACGAACGCTGCGAATGGCTGGTGCCCGGCATGCTCAAGGACAAGATCCAGGCCCTGCTCAAGAGCCTGCCGCAACGCCCGCGCAGCCGTTTTGTGCCGCTGCCCGACAGCGCCACGCGCCTGGCCGAATTGCTGGGTGCGCCCGAGCGTTTTGGCACCGGCAGCCTGACCGACGTGCTGCTCAAGCAGGTGCGCGACGAGACCTCGCTGGATGTGAAGCGTGCCGACTTCAAGCTCGACATGCTCAGCCCGCACCTGTTCATGAACTTCCGCGTGGTGGACGAGCACGGCCGCCAACTGGGCCACGGCCGCAACCTGGGCGCCCTCAAGGCCGAGTGGGGCGCCAAGGCGCGTGGTGCGTTCCAGGCGCTGGCGGGGCTCAAGCTCGGTGGTGCGGCGGCAGAGGGTGTGAAATCTGATTCAAATATGCCTCCAGCGCTTGATAGTAAAGCGCAAGCAGCTATTAAATCAGGAGTAAAAGGCGCGGTGCAGCCCGCCCGGCCCACGAAGCCAGCCAACGCCACGCCATCGGCCCCCGCAGGCCAGCGCTACACCACCTGGACATTCGGCGAGCTGCCCGAGCTCATGGAGATCAGGAAGGCTGGGCAGACGCTGATCGGCTTTCCGGCACTCATTGATGGTGGCGACGCCGTGACGATCGAAGTCTTCGACGAGCCCGAGGTCGCAGCCGCCAAACACCGCGCAGGCCTGCGCCGCCTGTTTGCACTGCAGATCAAGGACGCGCTCAAGTACCTTGAAAAGAACATCCCCGACCTGCAGAAGATGGCTGTGGCGTTCATGCCGCTGGGTACGCAGGAAGAGCTGCGCGCCCAGATCATCGATGTGGCGCTGGACCGGGCCTTTTTGCTCGACCCGCTACCCACCGATGAATACGCCTTCAAGCGCCGCGTGGAAGAGGGCCGGGGCCGCCTCACGCTGATCGCCAACGAGGTGGCTCGCCTGGCCGCCACCATCCTTACCGAATACGCGGCCGCCGCCCGCAAGATCAAGGACACCAAAAACGCCCCCGAGGCCACGCAGGATGCGCAGCAGCAGCTGCAACGCCTGGTGCCCAAGAACTTCATCGCCGCCGCGCCGTGGACGCAACTGGCGCACTACGCCCGCTACCTCAAGGCCATCACGCTGCGCCTGGATAAATACCGCGCCGACCCTGCCCGCGACGCCGCCAAGCTGGCCGAGTTGCGCCCGCAAGAGCAACGCTACTGGCGCCTGGTGGCCGAGCGCAAGGGCGCCGTGGACGCGCGCATGCAGGAGCTGCGCTGGCTGCTGGAAGAGCTGCGCGTGAGCTTCTTCGCACAGGAACTGCGCACGCCGCAGCCGGTGAGCGTGAAGCGGCTGGACAAGCTGTGGGCGCAGGTCAATAGCTGATGGCCCGGGTGGCGGCCTGCGTCTTACCCCCTGGTCCAGATCTTGATCGTCACGTACATCGTGTAGCCCAGGGCGAGCACCATCCACACCACAAAAAACAGGTTGGCCCAGTACTGGCCGGAATGCTCCGCCAGGGTGTAGATCTGCCCTTTGCAGCCCTTGCCAACGCATGGAATCTGCAGCAGCACCACTGCGCGCAGGGCTTCGAACAGGAGATAACACGCCAAACCGGCAATGAGCAAGAAGCTGATAGGCCCGACAGGCGGTTTGGTGAACTCATCGTTCTCGTCGCGCGAGCCCTGGTTGAGCAGTTTCTGCCCGTATCGGTAGAAGGCGTATCCGACCAGGAGCATCAGTGCGTAGTAGGCGAGGGTCAGCATGTCGTCGAGTCTTTGGGGGGTAGAAAAAGACCAGGCGGTAATAGTAGCCGACGCTTCCCGGCACCCATTTGCCCACGCAGTTCTGGCACTGCGCTGCCCCGGCCCGGTACCTCGGCGTCACATTCGCGACGCAGCATCAGTGCCATCCCCAATGCCGTCGGGCACCATGCGAACTAGGCTGCGTACTTCAAAGGAATCCCTGCTCCATGCGCCCTCACTACAAGTTCTGGCCCCGCCGCCTGCCCAAGTCCATCACCCTGCCGTCCACCTCGCTGTGGGACAACCTGGCCATCAGTGCCCGCCGTTATCCCGACAAGACGGCGCTGGTGTTCTTTGGCCAGTCGCTCAGCTATCGGCAGTTGATGGAAGGCGCCGAGCGCCTGGCGGCGCGGCTGGTGGGCCTGGGCGTGCAGCGCGGCGACCGTGTGGTGTTGTGCATGCAGAACTGCCCCCAGCTGGTGATGGCGCACTTTGCGATCCTGCGGGCCAACGCGGTGGTGGTGCCGGTCAACCCCATGAACCGTGCGGAAGAGCTCAAACACTACATCACCGACCCTGATACCAAGGTGGCCTTCACCACGGGCGACCTGGCTGCCGAGATGGCCAAGGCCAGCAATGCGCTGCCGCAGGCCGAGCGCCTGGCGCACCTGGTGGTGGCGCAGTTCAGCGATGCGTTCGATGTGGATGTGGCGGGTGCCGATGCACCGCCCGAGGCCTGGCGGGAATGGCTGGGCACACGCCACCCGCTGCCCGCACTGGAGGGCGGCCAGGCCCATGCCTGGACGGATGCCGTGGCCTGCAAGGATGCGCCCCCGGAGCTGGTGGTGGGCCCCAACGACCTGGCGCTGCTGCCCTACACCAGCGGCACCACCGGCCTGCCCAAGGGCTGCATGCACCTGCACAAAAGCATCGTGCACAACGCAGCCGCGGGCGCGCTGTGGGGCACGGGCTCGGTCGACAGCGTCACGCTGGCCGTGGTGCCCATGTTCCACATCACCGGCATGGTGAGCGTGATGCACACGGCCATCTACACGGCCGCCACGCTGGTCATCATGCCCCGCTGGGACCGCGACCTGGCCGGGCGCCTCATCTCGCGCTACCAGGTCACGAACTGGACGAACATCCCCACCATGGTCATCGACCTGCTGGGCAGCCCGAATTTTGCAAGCTATGACCTGTCGAGCCTGGTCTATATCGGCGGCGGCGGCGCGGCCATGCCGCAGGCCGTGGCGCAGCGCCTGCTGGACCAATATGGCCTCCGCTATTCGGAAGGCTATGGCCTGACCGAAACGGCGGCGCCCTCGCATTCCAACCCGCCCGACCATCCCAAGCAGCAGTGCCTGGGTATCCCTTTCATGAGCACCGATGCGCGTGTGATCGACCCCGACACGCTGCAGGAAGTGCCGGTGGGCGAGCAAGGTGAGATCATCATCCATGGTCCCGAGGTGTTTGAGGGCTACTGGAAGCGGCCCGATGCCACGGCTTCGTCTTTCATCGAGTTCGAAGGCAAGCGTTTCTTCCGCTCGGGCGATCTGGGGCGCATGGACGAGGACGGCTATTTCTTTCTGACCGACCGCTTGAAGCGGATGATCAACGCGAGCGGCTTCAAGGTCTGGCCGGCCGAGGTCGAGGCGCTGATGTTCCGCCACCCCGCTATCCAGGAGGCCTGCATCATTGCCGCCAAGGACAGCTACCGGGGCGAAACCGTCAAGGCCGTGGTGGTGCTGCGCGCCACGCACCAGGACACGACCGAGCAGCAGATCATCGACTGGTGCCGCGAGAACATGGCGGTGTACAAGGTGCCGCGCATCGTGCAGCTGGTGAGCGCGCTGCCCAAGAGCGGCAGCGGCAAGGTCATGTGGCGGGCGCTGCAGGAGCAGGAGGCGCAGTAGGCACAGCGGCATGTGTGCCTTCTTGCGCGACATCAAGGGCTGCCCTCGGCAGCCCTTTTTCTTTGGGAGGAGTCAGTGCGATGAGGTTGCCAGCGTCAATTCGCCCAGGTCGCGCTCCAGCAGCGCCGGGTCGCCCAGCTGCAACTCGATCAGGCGGCGCAGGTGGGTCACGCTGTCCAGGTCAATGCCGCGGCACAACAGGCCGGTGTGCAGGCCTTCGACATGCGCGACTTCGGTGGACATGGCGATGTGGTTGCCAGTTTCGGCCAGGGGGATGGTGAGCTGGCACAGCATGCCGGCCTCCAGGTTCGCCTGGGCCGGCGCCATGAGCAGGGCGCCTTTGAGGGACAGGTCCAGCACATGCACGCTGAATGCATCGGTCGACGTGGTCAGCAGGGCCGGTGCGTCAAAGCCGACGCGGACAAAGTGGCGGCGTTCGTGGGGCATCGCTGTCTCCTGGGCGAAGCGGTGGGTGGGCACATGCTACTCCAAGCCGGCGGTGGCAGATTGCATTTGGATGTTTTTGCAAGCTTTCGTTACCATGGGCCTTATTTCCCTGATTTCGATAGGGCCAAGCTGTGAGTCCATGCGTGTACCGGTTCGGGAGCCATTGCGTCGGCTGGCTGCGATGGGCAGTGCTGTTGGCGTTGTTGTGGGCATGTGGCGTTGCGATGGCGGCTCCGCGCGAGCTGCGCGTGGGGGTGTATTCCAACGAACCGAAGGTGTTTGTGAACGCGGAGGGCAAGCCCTCAGGCATCTTTGTGGACCTGCTTCAGCTGGTGGCCACCCGAGAGCAGTGGACACTGCGCTATGTGCCCTGCGATTGGCAGGACTGTCTGGATGCGCTGGCAGCCGGGCAGATTGACCTGATGCCCGACGTCGCCCGCACCCGCGAGCGCGAGCGGCTGTTCGACTTTCATGCCTCGCCTGTGCTGCACAGCTGGTCGCAGGTCTACCGCGCGCGGGGCAGTTCCATCCAGTCGATGTTCGACCTGGCGGGCAAGCGCGTGGCGGTGCTCAAGGGCTCGGTGCAGCGCGCAACCTTCCAGAGCATGATGGACAGTTTTGGCATCGCGGTGCTGCTGATCGACGCGTCCACACTGACCGAGGCTTTCGAATTTGTACAGAACGGCGATGCGGATGCGGTGATTGCCAACCACCTGTTCGGCAACTTCCATGCGGCCCAGTATGGGCTGGCGGATTCGGGCATCGTGTTCCAGCCCGCCACCTTGTACTTTGCCACCGGCCTCGGACGCAACGCCGATGTGCTGGATGCCATTGATCGATCAGTGCAGGACTGGCGCAGCGGTGCCGACGCGCAATACACCCAGGTTCTACGCCGCTGGGGCGGGCAAGAGCAGGGCGCGCGCATTCCCCCCTGGGTGTGGTGGGGTGTGGCGGGGCTGGCGTTGTTCGGGCTGCTGGCCGCGCTCTCGGCCGTGGTGCTGCAGCGCAAGGTGCAGGAGCGCACACGCCACCTTCAGGTCAGCGAGCAGAAGCTGGCGGCCATCCTCGACAGCGTGGGTGCCTTCATCTACATCAAGGGGCGGGACTATCGCTACCAATATGCGAACCACCATATCCTGGAGCTGTTCGGGCGGCCCGCGAGCGAGGTGGTGGGGCAGGATGACACGGCTTTTTTTGACCAGGCCACTGCCGTACAGATCCAGGAGAACGACCGGCGCGTGCTGGAGCACGGCGAGCGGCTGGAGGTGGAAGAGGTCAATACCCACCTGGCCGATGGCGTGACCCGTGCCTACCTGTCGGTCAAGATTCCCCTTCGCCTGCCCGACGGCAGCATCCACGCGCTGTGCGGTATCTCCACCGACATCACAGAGCGCAGCCGGGCCGAGGAGTCGCTGCGGATCGCGGCGTCCGTGTTCGAGTCCTTCGAGGGCATGGTGGTTACGGGGCCGGACCAGCGCATCCTCAAGGCCAACCAGTCGTATGCACGCCTCACGGGGTATACGGTGGAGGAGCTCGTGGGCCAGACCCCCGCATTGCTGCAGTCTGGCCGCCACGATGCGCAGTTTTACGAAGGCCTGCACAGTGCGCTGCGCAGCACCGGTGCCTGGCAGGGCGAAGTGTGGAACCGGCGCAAGAACGGCGAGGTGTACCCCGCGTGGATCACGGTGACGGCTGTGCGTTCTGCACAAGGCGAGGTTACGCACTATGTGGGCACGCTGACCGACATCTCGCACCGCAAGGCGGCCGAGGAGGAGATCCGTCTGCTCGCGTTCTACGACCCGCTCACCGGTCTGCCCAACCGCCGCCTCATGAACGACCGTCTGCAGCACAGCCTGGCCACCTCGGCGCGCTCCGGTGCGGGCGGGGCACTGCTGTTTGTGGACCTGGACAACTTCAAGGATCTGAACGATACGCAGGGCCACGAGTTCGGCGATCAGCTCTTGCGCCAGGTGGCGGCCCGCCTGGGCGGCTGTGTGCGCAGCGGCGACACCGTGGCGCGGCTGGGGGGCGACGAATTTGTGCTGCTGATCGAGGGGCTGAGCCCACAAGCCCACGAAGCCGCCGCCCAGGCAGAAACCGTGGGGCGCGCGGTGCTGCTCGCATTGGCGCAAGGCTATCCGCTCGGGGGGCACACGTACCACAGCTCGTGCAGCATCGGCGTGGCGCTGTATGCCGATGCGCAGGGCTCAGTGGACGAACTGCTCAAGCGGGGCGACATGGCCATGTACCAGGCCAAGGGTGCCGGGCGCAACACGCTGCGGTTCTTTGATCCGCGCACCCAGGCCGCCGTCACGGCGCGCACGGCCCTGGAGTCCGGGATGCGCGAGGCCTTGCGTGACGGCCAGTTCCTGCTGCACTACCAGGCCCAGATCAGCCAGGCCCACGGCATGGTGGGGGCCGAGGCGCTGGTGCGCTGGCAGCACCCGCAGCGGGGGCTGGTGTCGCCGGCCGAGTTCATTCCGGTGGCCGAGGCCTCGGGCCTCATCGTGCCGCTGGGGGCGTGGATATTGCGCACTGCCTGTCTGCAGCTGGTGGAGTGGGAAAAAGACCCGGCCACCGCCCCCTGGACCTTGGCCGTCAACGTGAGCGCGCGCCAGTTCCGCCACCCGCACTTTGTGGACGAGGTGCTGGGCGTGCTTGAAGAGACGGGGGCCAACCCGCAGCGCCTGAAGCTGGAGCTGACCGAGACCCTGCTGCTTGACGACGTGGAGGACACGATCGAGCGCATGACCACGCTGCGGGCGCTGGGCCTGGGGTTTTCGCTCGACGACTTCGGCACCGGGTACTCGTCCCTGAGCTACCTCAAGCGCCTGCCGCTGGACCAGCTCAAGATCGACCAGAGTTTTGTGCGCGACCTGCTCACCGACGCCAACGATGCCAGCATTGCCCGCACCATCGTCACCCTGGCCCAGAGCCTGGACCTGGGCGTGATTGCCGAAGGCGTGGAAACCTTCGAACAGCGCGACATGCTGGCCAGCCTGGGGTGCCACATGTGGCAGGGCTACCTGTTTGGACGGCCGGGGCCTGCCAGCGCGCTGCAGGACGCCTTGGCCGGCACAGGGGGGTGAAGCCCACAGTGGTCAGGTGGATGGGGTGTTTGCTATCATTTTGATTGCATTAGGCGCTTTATCAATAAGCGGTGGCGGCCATTTTGGCTTGTAAAATGTGATGCCCCCGACGTTGGGGTGTGCGGTTTCTGTCGCCATTCGCTGACATCTTTTGCACGCCAGGCGGAGTAGGGTGTGGCAGGCCTTGCGACAAACCAGGGCCTGTCCCCGCAACCGTCCACCTTGTGGCCGGTAGGGGCGGCAAAAACAAGGAGTTCCCGATGAAAAACACCACCATGACCACGATGCTCTCAATCCGTCTTCTCTTGTCTGGCGCGATGGCCGCGCTGCTGCTGGCTGCGGCCGGTGGGGCCCACGCCCAGGCGTATGTCAATGCCACCGTGGGGGGCGAACTGGCGCCCGGCGTGTATGGCCGCATCAACATCGGCAATGCACCACCACCACCGCTGATCTATGCAGAGCCCGTCATCATCCACCGCCCGGCGGTGGTGGTGCCACGCGCGCCGATCTACCTGTATGTGCCGCCAGGCCACGCCAAGAACTGGGGCAAACATTGCGGCCGCTACAACGCCTGCAACCAGCCGGTGTACTTTGTGCAGGAGCCACCACCACGCCGTGGCCCCGCACACCGTGGCCACGGCCGCGATGACCGCCGTTGGGACGACGACCACCGCCACGGTGGCAAACACGACCGTGACCATGACCGGGGGCGCGGCCATGGCAACGGCAAGGGCCACGGCAACCGCGATTGATGGATCGATCGCTGGCGTTGGCTGACGGCGGGACCGGCCAGCCAGCTGCTCGCAGCATGGCGCCGTGCAAAGCTGGTGCAGGCCCGGCTGCACTTTGCGGGCGCCATCCCCGCAGGCACCCTGGCGCCAGCGGTTAAGCTTGGGCCTTTATGGCCCAAGTCACTTTTTCTCCCCCGTTCACGGCCCCCTCCGAAGTCGCCAGCCAGCTGCGCCAGGCAGGCTACGCCGTGTTGTCGCCCGCCGACGTAGCCCGCTGGGTAGGCTGCGGTCTTTCGGCTTTGATGGCTTTGAACGGCGACTGGGCGGCATTGCCGCCGGACGATTTTCTCAAGGACGGCGGCCGCTACCGCCGCCGCCGCCATGCGTGTTTTGTGGCGCAGGGCGGGAGCCTGCAGCAGGTATCGCACCGGGCCCACTGGCAGCCTGTGGAATACAACGCGCTGCATGGCGGCATGGAGCGCTGGTTTGCGCCCATGGAGCCTGGCACTGTGGCCCAGCCCGTGTGGCAGCAGCTGCTGGCCGCGTTGGCCGGGGTGTCGGATGCCGTGTTTGCGCCCCCCGGTGCGCCTGTGCCCTGGTTCATCGAGGCGCACCAGTTCCGCATCGACACCACCGACGGCATTGGCCGGCCTACCCCTGAGGGCGCCCACCGCGATGGTGTGGACCTGGTGGCGGTCTTCCTGGTAGCGCGCGAAGGCGTCAAGGGCGGAGAGACACGCGTGTTCGAGGCGGCAGGCCCCAGCGGCCAGCGCTTTACGCTGACCGAGCCCTGGTCCCTGCTGCTGCTGGACGATGCCCGCATGATCCACGAGTCCACCCCCATCCAGCCCGTGTCCGAAGGCGGGTACCGCGACACCCTGGTGGTGACCTGTCGGCGTGGCAACTTCCAGGGGGCGGATGTGGTGGGGCAGGCCGCAGCAGTGGGCTGAACGTGGGTGATTGACTGCGCCCGATTTGATGCGAATCAAGATGCGCGGTATGGTGGGCGTTCACACTGGCGTTATAGAAACCGGGCCACAAGCCGGGTCCACCATTCAACCCAAGGAGAAGCACCATGTTCAAGCGCATTCTGGTTCCAGTCGATGGCTCCAACACCTCGATGCTGGCCGTGTCCAAGGCGGCCGCGCTGGCCAAGACCTTTGGCAGCGCCGTGACCGCGGTCTACGTGGTAGACCCCTATCCCTTCACCGGCGTGGGGGCCGATTTTGCCTACGGCCAAGCCCAGTACATCAATGCCGCCACGGCGGAAGCCAATGCAGCCCTGGAAGCCACGCGCAAAGCCATGGCCGAAGCCGGCGTGAATGTGACCACCTTGGTGGGCGAGGGCCATGCCGTGCACGACGGCATTCTGCGCGCGCTGGAGAGCACGGGCGCCGACCTCATCGTGATGGGTTCACACGGCCGCCGAGGCCTTGAAAAGCTGGTGCTGGGCAGTGTCACGCAGCGCGTGCTGGGCGTGGTGCACATCCCGGTTCTGGTCGTGAGGGACTGAGCGCCATCCCGATGAAAAACGGCTCCGAAAGGAGCCGTTTTTCATTTCAGTTCTCGATGACGCCGCGCCTCCGCGCATCCCACATTCCACAGCTCGTGGAGCAGGCACACACCCCCGCCAGTGCACCCGTGGATCTGGCTCTGCCAGGCCACCGGGTGCGTCCCTCTTGGGGGAAGGCGCCGCAGGCGACTCAGGGGGCTACTCAATCTTTGCGCCCGAGGCTTCCACGATGCCCTTCCACTTGGCGTAGTCCGTCTTGAGCAGGGTGCCAAGCTGTGCCGCCGACATGGCTTCGGGTTCGGCGCCTTGGGCCTGGATGGCGGCCTTCATGTCGGGCGTGGCCAGCAGCTTGTTGATTTCGGCGTTCACAGCATTGACCACGGCGGCGGGCGTACCGGCGGGGGCAAACACGCCGTACCAAGTGCTCACGTCGAAGTCCTTGAAGCCCGATTCGGCCACGGTGGGCACTTCAGGCAGGGACGAGCTGCGCTTGGCCGAGGTCACGGCCAGGGGGCGCAGCTTGCCGGACTTGATCTGGCCCATGGCCGAGGGCAGGGACGAGACCAGCAGGTCCACGTTGCCTGCCAGCGCGTCCATGAGCGCGGGGTTGGAACCCTTGTAGGGGATGTGGCTGAGCTTCACGCCAGCGGCCTTCTCGAACAGGTCGCCCGCCAGGTGGATCGACGTGCCGTTGCCGGGCGAGCCATAGGTGATGGTGCCGGGCGCGGCCTTGGCGGCGGCCACCACGTCGGCCAGGGTCTTGTACTTGGAGTTGACGCTGGTGGCGATGACGACGGGCGTGTAGGCCACGTGGGCGACGGCGGTCAGGTCCTTGGTGGGGTCCCAGGGCAGGTTCTTGTAGAGCCAGGGGCCGATCACGAGGTTGTCCTTCTGGCCCATCACGAGGTCATAGCCCGTGGGTGCTGCCTTGACGGCCTCGCCGATGCCGATGGTGCCGCCCGCGCCGGCCTTGTTGTCGGCCACCACGGTCCACTTGGCGCTTTCAGTGAGTTTGGTGGCCACCAGGCGCGAGAGGATGTCGGTGCCGCCGCCGGGCGGGAAGGGCACGATCAGTCGGATGGGCTTGGTGGGGTAGGCCGCAGCCGGTGCGGGAGCCTGGGCGTGCGCGGTGGTGCCCACGGCAAAAGCAAGTGCGGTGAGGGAAAGCAGGGTGCGAATCATGGTGAGAGATGTCTCCGTCGGTTCAATCGATGGGGCGGCTGCGCGGGTGCGCTGCCCTGGTCTTGGTGCCAGCCGCGGATGATCGCCGATCCTCCGCAGCGCAGACCTTGCCGATACAGGATGGCAGCATCGCCGGTGGCGATGCCGCCGTGCCCTGCGTGCGGTCAGATACGTTCAAAAATCGCTGCAATGCCCTGGCCGCCGCCAATGCACATCGTCACCAGCGCATAACGGCCCTGGATGCGCTGCAGCTCATGGATGGCCTTCACGGTGATGAGCGCGCCGGTCGCGCCAATGGGATGGCCCAGCGAGATGCCCGAGCCATTGGGGTTGACCTTTGCCGGGTCCAGGCCCAGGTCCTTGGTCACGGCGCAGGCCTGTGCCGCGAAGGCCTCGTTGGCTTCGATCACGTCGAGATCGTTGACGGTGAGGCCCGCCTTCTTCAATGCCAGCTGCGTGGCTGGCACCGGGCCAATGCCCATGTACTTGGGGTCCACACCTGCGTGGGCATAGGCCACCAGGCGCGCCAGGGGCTTGGCGCCACGGGCCTTGGCGGCACCGGCTTCCATCAGCACCACGGCGGCGGCGGCGTCGTTGATGCCCGAGGCGTTGCCAGCGGTCACCGTGCCGTTTTCCTTGAGGAAGACGGGCTTGAGCTTGGCCAGGTCGTCCATGGTGGCGCCGGGGCGGAAGTGCTCGTCGGTGGCGTATTGCACATCGCCCTTCTTGCTCTTCAACGTGACGGGCACGATCTGGTCCTTGAACACGCCGGCCTGCGTGGCGCGTTCGGCCCTGTTGTGGCTTTCCACGGCCAGTTTGTCCTGGTCTTCGCGGCTGATGCCCCACTTGGCGGCGATGTTCTCGGCCGTCACACCCATGTGGATGTTGTGGAAGGGGTCGTGCAGTGCGCCGATCATCATGTCCACCATCTTGGTGTCACCCATGCGGGCGCCCCAGCGCATGTTCAGGCTGGCAAAGGGCACGCGGCTCATGTTCTCGGCGCCAGCGCCAATTGCCACGTCGGTGTCACCCAGCAAAATGGACTGGCTGGCGTTGACGATGGCCTGCAGGCCCGAGCCGCACAGGCGGTTCACGTTGTAGGCGGGCATGCCCTCGCCGCAGCCGCCGTGGATGGCCGCGACGCGCGACAGGTACATGTCCTTGGGCTCGGTGTTCACCACATGGCCGAACACCACATGGCCCACATCCTTGCCTTCCACGTTGGCACGCGCAAGCGATTCGCGCACCACGAGGGCGCCCAGTTCGGTGGGTGGCACGTCCTTCAGGCTGCCGCCAAAGGTGCCAATGGCGGTGCGCACTGCGCTGACGACGACGACTTCACGGGTCATGGGGAGGTCCTTTCAGAGAGGTTTCGAATCAAATGGGCCGCTGCCGCTTGTCTATCAAGCGCTGGAAGCTATCAAAATAGGAGCTTTCGGTTCACGCGTCCCGCACGTCGGCAACGGGGTTCGCACCGAAATCGGCACGGTCCAGCCAGGCCAGCACGCGGGTGGCGGCGTCGGCGGGCGATGTGAGCTGACCACCCGTCTTGAGGTTGGCAAAGTTCTGCTGGTCCGGAAACGCTTCGGGTGCGGCGCCCCGCAGTTGCACCTGCATGTCGGTGTCGATCACGCCCGGCGCCAGCGAACACACCTTGGCGCCGTGCGGCTTGAGGGCTTCGTCCAGCGCCACGCAGCGCGTGAAATGGTCCATGCCCGCCTTGGCGGCGCAGTACGCGGCCTGCGAGGCCATGGCGCGGCGGCCCAGGCCGGAGGAGATGTTGAGCACCTTGCGTGGCACCGTCCAGGCGTCTGTGGCGCCCAGAAAAGCGGCGGTGAGCTGCATGGGCGCTTCCAGGCCCACGCGCAGGGCATGGGCCAGATCGGCGGCATCGCTGTGCGACAGGGGCGCTATGCGGGGTATCACGCCCGCGTTGTTGATCAGCGTGGCGCTGGCAAATGCCTGCGGACCCTCGGCGCTGAGCCAGGCCTGCAGCTTGTGTGCAGCCTGCTCCCCTTGCGACAGGTCTTGTTGCCATTGCTCTATGGAGACACCTGCCGCCTTGGCCTCAGTGGTCAGGTCGGCATTGGCACTGCGTGCAATGCAGACCAGGGTGTTGCCGCTCTTCAAAAGCTGCTGGGCCATGGCCAGGCCCATGCCGCGTGAGGCCCCGGTGAGGATGTAAAGGTGATTTTGTGGCATCCCGCCATGTTACTGCGCAGTACGCATGTCCATGCGCCGCTACTGATCCACAGGCGACTCCAGCGCCGCCAGCAGCAGTGCCAGCCGCGCATCCAGCGCCGCCAGGTCAGCGGCCTTGAGCGGGGCGAGGATGCGGTGTTCATTGGCCACGTGCGCCTCGACCGCGCGGTCGATCAGCGCCAGTCCCTCGGCCGTAAGCTGCACCAGCGAGCTGCGCGCGTCGTCGGGGTTGGGCAGGCGGGTGATCCAGCCCTGGGCCTCGAGCTTGCCCATGCGGTGTGTCATGGTGCCGGAGGTGACCATGAGCGTCGAAAACAGCGTGGTGGGCGCCAGGCAGTAGGGGGCGCCACTGCGGCGCAGCGTGGCCAGCATGTCGAACTCCCAGAAGCTCAGGTTGAACTCGGAAAAAGTCTCGTCGAGCCGCCGCTGCAGCAGCGCGGCACAACGTTTGATGCGGCCGATGGGGCCCATGGGGCCCACGTCCAGGTCGGGGCGCTCGCGGTGCCACTGGGCCAGGATGGCGTCCACGGCGTCGGGTTGGCGTTGGGTGGCCATGGATTGTTTGCAGGGTAAATTTATCTTGAATTCGAGATTTTATGCTAGAGTTTTTGTCTTGAATTGAAGATAAATAATCGGTTTTTGGTTTTTAATCGATCTCTGCATGGCCGCTACATGACTGCTACACGTTCTTCCCCCTGGCTCGATGCGCTGACCACGGCTGTGGGCCCGGTCATCTGGGGCTCCACCTACATCGTCACCACCGAGCTTCTGCCGCCCGACCGGCCCTTCACCGCCGCGTTGCTGCGCACGCTGCCTGCGGGGCTGTTGCTGGTGTTGTGGTGCCGCCGCTGGCCCGCATGGGGCGACTGGCGGGGCTGGTGGCGGCTGATGGTGTTGTCGGCGCTCAACATCGGGGTCTTTCAGGCCCTGCTGTTTGTGGCGGCCTACCGCTTGCCGGGTGGTGTGGCCGCCGTGGTGGGCGCCATCGGGCCACTGGTAGTGATGGGCCTGGTCTGGGGCATGGACCATCGGCGCCCGCCTGGGTTGGCGCTGGCGGCAGGGGCCTTGGGCGTGCTGGGCATGGCCGCGCTGCTGTTGTCGCCGGGCGCGCGGTGGGACATGGTGGGCGTGGCCGCCGCGCTGGTGGGCACGGTGTGCATGGCGGCGGGCACGTTCTGGTCGCGGCGCTGGCGGTCAGATCTGCCGGTGCTGGCGTTCACCGGCTGGCAGCTGCTGGCGGGCGGCATCATGCTGGCACCGGTGGCCTGGCTGGTGGACCCGCCGCTGCCTGCGCTCTCGGCCACCCAGGTGGGCGGTTATGTCTACCTGAGCCTGGCGGGGGCCTTGCTGGCCTATGCCCTGTGGTTTCGTGGCATTGCGCGCCTGCCGTCGGTGGCGGTGTCATCGCTGGGGCTGCTGAGCCCCGTCACGGCCGTGCTGCTGGGCTGGTTGCTGCTGGGACAGGCCATGACGGGCGTGGCGCTGGTGGGCATGCTGGTGGTGCTGGGCAGCATCTTGGCCGTGCAGTGGGCCATGTCGAGGCCGAAGCCGGTTTAAGGGGCCGCACATCCTGGCTGGACGGCAATGTGTTTGCTATGTTTTGTGTAGCAAACTATGAGTCCCTTCAGGCGCCAGGCCCTTAAAAGACCCAAAAGACGTTGCCCACGCGGCCATCAGGCTGCCGCTATGGCACGGGGGCCGCCTACCCGAGCAACTGGCGCCATGGCGCTGAGGGCCTGTGGGGAGGGTGGGGCGGGCGCCCGGCCGGCGGCGTGCAGGGGGGCTCCGCTGCCTGCCGTATCCAGACGGAACACCGAGACCACTTTGACGAGATCAAGGGCCTGGCTCTTCATGCTGCTGGCGGCAGCGGCCATTTCTTCGACCAGGGCGGCGTTCTGCTGGGTGGCCTGGTCCATCTGCATGACGGCTTCACCCACTTGGCCTACGCCATCGCTCTGCTCGGCGCTGGCGGCGCTGATCTCGCTCATGATGTCCGTGACGCGCCGGATCGACTGGACGACGTCTGTCATCGTCTGCCCCGCCTTGTCCACCAGTGCAGTGCCTTGCTCGACACGGTTGACGCTGGCGGAGATGAGTTCCTTGATCTCCTTGGCGGCCTCGGCGGACCGGCCCGCAAGCCCCCGCACTTCACTGGCCACCACGGCAAAGCCCCGGCCCTGGTCGCCCGCGCGCGCGGCTTCCACGGCAGCGTTCAGGGCCAGGATGTTGGTCTGGAAGGCGATGCCGTCGATCACGCTGATGATGTCGGAGATTCTCTTGGAGCTGTCGTTGATGCCCTTCATGGTCTCCACCACCTGGGCCACCACTTTGCCGCCCTCCACGGCCACATTGTTGGCACTCAGGGCGAGCTTGTTGGCCTGCTGGGCGCTGTCGGAGTTCTGTTTCACGGTCGAGCCCAGCTCCTCCATGGAGGCGGCGGTCTGCTCCAGCGCGCTGGCCTGGCGTTCGGTGCGGGCTGAAAGGTCGTGGTTGCCCTGCGAGATTTCTGCGCTGGCGGTAGAGACGCTTTCGGCGCTTTGCCGTACGTTGGCCACGATTTCGGCCAGCTTGTCGCGCATGTGGGCCAGCTCTGTGAGCAGCTGGCCCGGCTCGTCCTTGGCACCCTGGGGAATGGGGGTTGCCAGGTCCCCCGCGGCGATGGCCGTTGTGGCCTGGACCGCCTGCCGCACCGGGGCGGTGATGGAGCGTGTGGTCCACCAGGCCAGGAACAGGCCCACCAGGATGGCCAGCACGGTGCTGCCGCTCACCCAGGCGGTGCTGGTCTCGGCCTTGCGGGTGGTTTCCTTCAACGTGGTGGCCACGCCTTCATCGAGCGTATGGGTCAGCTCTTGCAGCACGGCCGCGTAGTTCTGGAAGACGGGGGCCAGCACGGTATCGGTCTGCGCGACCACGTCTTGCCCGGCTTCCTTGGCCTTGACGAGTTCGGTGCGCTTGACGCGGTAGGCGTCGCGCGCGGCAATGGCCTGGTCGTACAGCTGTGTTTCCTTGCCGGGCAACAGGTAGCCACTCACTTCCTGCATGCGTTTGCTTTGCACCTCGACCACTGCAGACATGTCCTTCTTGAGCTTGCTGGTGTAGGGCGCGTCGTTGGCCTTGAGCAAAGCCTCGGTGCGCAGCCAGTTCATCTGGATGTCGGTCTGCCACTGGTGCATGAGGCCCTGGCGCTTGAGCTCCGAGGTGGCGATGTGTTCATTGCTGCGCTGCAGCGCCGTCACGCTCAAGACACCGAGTGTGGCGATGACCACGGTGATCAGCAGCAGCATCCCAAATGCCACTCCGAGTCGAATGCCCAGTTTCAGGTCTTTGATGCGCATGGCGGCTCCTTGGGGATGCAGTGGCGAAGTGGGGTGAAAGGGGTGCTGGCGTCCGGTGGCTGGGGCGGTCCGGGTGTCTTGTGGGGCAGGCAGGCGCGTGTCAGGAAAGGGCCGCCGCACCGGTTTCGAGAGAGCTGGTGCTTTGCAGGCGCTGGCCCACGCGTGCCAGGTAGTCCGCCCGCACGCGGCGGGCTGCGTAGTCGCGTGGCGCGCTGCGCAGCAGCTGCTCCCACGCCTCGCGGCGGTGCCGCTCTGACTGCTGCTGGCACTGGGCCACCACCACGGGCGTGGGGTGGGGGGCCTGGGCATCGGTCATGCATTCGTAGCCGTAGTAGTGCATGAACTCCCACGCCAGGCTCTCGATGGTCTCGATTTCGTGCGGCTGCAGCTGGGTCTTGAACTTGTCCTTGTGGGCCGGCAGGGGGGCAAAGCAGTTGGACTCCCACAGGGCGGACCTGCGCGAGAGGTCTTGCGCCTCCTGCGATGCTGCGATGTCCAGCATCTGCGGCAAAAACTCGATGCCGATGAACTGGCAGATGCGCCGCAGCGTGTGCTCCTGGTCGCTCAGGAAGTCCTCGTAGCGGATGGTGAGCACGCGGTCCGGGTAGCGCAGCGCCAGTGCACGGCCAGCAGTGTGGGCCTTGACCCAGGCCTGGGCGTTGAGCGTGGTATCGAAGTCATGGATGATCGCGCGGTTCATCGACGCCACCTGCGCCCGGGGGTCGCGCACCACGTTCAGGAACCGCATGTCGGGAAACAGCTCCATCAGTTCGTGGGCGTAGTGGACGCTGTCCAGCGACTTGTCCATGGCCACGCTGGCCCCGTGCAGTTCAGCGCTGCGCAGCAGCAGCTCCCACACGATGCGGTGCACGCTGCGGGGTTTGCCCTGAAGGGCGCTGAAAATCTCTTCGGCGTCGAAGTGCACCCCCGGCCACTTCACCATGCTGGCCGCCTGCAGGCCCACCACGTCCTTGACCATCTGCCAGTACGCGCTGTCGTCGCGCAGGTCGCCATACAGCGGCACCATCGGCATGAAATCCACGATGTGCAGGGGATAGGGCGAATGAAACTGAGGGCTGGCATTGAGACGCAGGCGCAGCGCGTGGCTGCCGCAGCGCCGCAGCGGAATCATCAGCAGCGGAAGCGGGCGCGGGGTGTGGGGTGGCTGGTTCATGGTGTGTCTGCCTCCAGGTGCGCAAAGAACTCGTTGATGAAGCGGTCCATGTCCCGGTCGGGCAGGCGGTCGATGCCACCCGCGCCATGCCGCCCGCCACCCGCCGGGTAGCGGCTGCAGAAGATGTCTGCACGGCTGGCGCTGGCGCTGCCAATGCGCAGGTTGACCAGAAAGTCGCCGTCCGAACGCGGGGTGAGCACGGCGACCGAGCGCCCGTTGTTGCGTGCCACGAGCTGGTTGGCCAGGGTGCCGCACAGGCGCCGGGCCCAGGCGCGGTCGGGCAGCACATACACGCTGGCCCTGTCATTGGTGGTGTAGGGGGCCAGGTCCTGCACGGCCTGCAGGTCGCTGGCGTGGCCCTCTTGCAGGCGTCGGAATTCGTAGGCCTTGGCCATGAAATCGAGCGGGCTCTCGAAGCGGTGGAGTGATCGGTACAGCTGCACGGGGCAAAAGTGCAGGTCTTCGCGGCTTTCGCCGTAGGCGTTGTAGTTGAGCAGGTAACCCAGCTGCGCCAGCGCCCCGCGCGTGCCTGCTGTGCAGCCATGTTCCCGCGCCATGCGATCGGCGACGGCGTCCAGGTTGTCGCCGTAGGCCGCCACGATGGCCCACTGGTGCAATACACCACCCAGGTGGCGGTCCACCAGGATGCTGGTGCACACGTCGAGGCTCGTGTCGATGTGGGCCGTGAGCCGCGGGTGGCGAAAGAGGGTTTTTGCGCTGTGGTGGTCGAAATAAGTCACCTGGCCGCCTCCGTTGAGCACCCGGCACACACCCTGCGCATTGCGGTCCCACGAGATGTCCAGCGCGGTCACCTGCAGCGGCCGCCCGGAGGGCAGCTGGTCGAACAGGGCAATGTCCCGCTTCACGCCGCTGATGAGAAAGTTGTCGCGGGGCTCTACCAGGCGCAATTGGTGCAGCGCGCACAGCCCGTCGGCGTCGCCATTGAAGAGGTCGTAGGCCTGCAACCCACGGTCGGCGGGTGCGGAGGCGGGGGGCGCGGCTGCGGCCGAGAAGCGATCAGTGAACATGGAAAAGGTCTTGCGAAAAGGGGCGGAACTGGTCGGGTGGCATTAGCGGGTGTACCCGCGCTGGCGCAGGAGCGCGAGCACCTGCGCGCAGGCGTCGGCCAGGCTCAGGTGGGCGGTGTCGATGCTGAAATCGGGCGATTCAGGCGCCTCGTAGGGGGCGGAAACCCCTGTGAACTGCGGAATGCGCCCCGCGCGCGCCATGGTGTACAGGCCTTTGGGATCGCGGCCCTCGCACACGTCCAGCGGGGTGCTCACATGCACCTCCAGAAAACGGTGCTCGCCGATGAGCGCACGGGCCATGGCGCGGTCGCTGCACTGGGGCGAGATAAGGGCGGTGAAGACCATCAGCCCGGCGTCGTTCATGAGGGCGGCGACTTCGGCCACGCGCCGGATGTTTTCCGAGCGTTCGGCCGCGCTGAAGCCCAGGTCCCGGTTGAGCCGGTGCCGAAGGTTGTCTCCGTCCAGCACGAAACTGGCAAACCCGAGGGTGTGCAGCTGCTCTTCCAGCGCGTAGGCCAGGGTGGACTTGCCCGCACCGCTCAAGCCCGTGAGCCATACCGTGACGGGGCGCTGCTGCAGCAGCTGCTCGCGCAGGGGGGCGGTGACCCGGCCCATGTGCGGGATCACTACCCGCAGGCCGTGGGGCGTCAGGCCTTTCGCTGCAGCGGCAGGGTCCTTGACCGAGGGTTGGAGTGAGGCGGGAAGCGGCATGGTCAGTCCAGGGGGCGGTTGGGGCGTGCGGCAAGCGCGTTCACTGGCACCGGATGGCGCACGCAAAAAGCGGATGGCCCTGGACCACGGTCGGTGGCCCCAAGCGGTAGGATTCAAAACCCGTGCGGCGCAGCAGGCGTTCCACCCCCAGCGGTGAGACGGTGACCATGCGCTGGGCACCGCGCGCCATGGCGCAGCGGCTGGCCGCCTGCAGCAGGCCGGTGGTAAGGGGCGAGGAGAACTGGTCAAGCGCGGAGCCCGTAGGCCCCGAAAGGTCCATCGAGGCAAAGCGGGACAGTTCCCACACCTCGGGTGCGTTCGGTGCCGGGGCGCCGTTGAGCAGTTGCGGGAACACCTCGGCCAGCAGGTAGGGGCGGGTGGTGGGCAGCAGCCGGGCGGTGCCGATGACCTCGCCGTCTTCGTTTTGTGCGATGACGTAGACGGTGTCGTCCCGGTCAAACTGGTCCAGCTCCAGGGCATCGCGGCAGTGAAGTTGCCAGCCCAGTTTTTCCACAAAAACACGGTGCCGGTACCGGGCCATGCGGGTCATCAATGGTGGGTGCAGTTCAGCAGAGCAGCCGGAGGTGATGCGCATTGGAGGTGCCCTCGTGAGTTTCGTCGATTAGAAAATCACGGAAAGATATTTGTAACTACCAACTCTGGTAGGTGTTTCCGTCGGCCTTTCTGGTCAAAATCAACTCGCCAAAGGGCTTCAATGCCGCCAGAATGTGAAAAAAACGTAACGGCGGTTGATGGCGCGTAATTCGCGTGCGGATGGTCAGTCTCTGTGGGGTGGTGCTCGGTGTTGGAGTCCTATGACAAGCTGGCAAGAAGATCTTTTGGGGGTGATGGACCGCGCGCAGTCAGAGCAAGAGGTTTTTTGCAAAATCGAGCTCGCTGCGCACGCTCTGGGGTTTGAGTACTGCGCCTATGGCCTGCGGGTACCCATGCCCTTGTCCAACCCAAAGACCATTTTGTTGAACAACTACCCCTTGGCCTGGCAGGAACGGTATGCGCAACAGGGCTATGTGCAGATCGATCCGACGGTGCTCCACGGATGCCGCAAGCAGACCCCGCTGGTCTGGTCGGACGATGTGTTTGCATCGGCCCAGAATTTCTGGGAAGACGCACGATCGTTCGGATTGCGTTTTGGTTGGGCGCAATCGTGCATTGACGGCGGCGGGGTGCGCGGCATGCTGACGCTGGCGCGTCCGTCCGAGGCCCTGACACCCGAAGAGATCGCCCACAGTGAGATGAAGATGCGCTGGCTGGCGCACATTGCGCACCTGATCCTTTCGCGCATCTTTACGACCCGCCAGGCCGAACTGATGCAGCCGCATCTGACGGCCAGAGAAATCGAGGTGCTCAAATGGACCGCCGACGGCAAGACCTCTGCCGACATCTCCTCGCTGCTGGATGTGTCGGAAAACACCGTGAACTTCCATGTCAAGAATGCCGTGACCAAGCTGCAAACCACCAACAAGACGGCCGCCACCGTGCGTGCCGCCATGCTGGGGTTGCTGGGCTGATGTCGCGGCCTGCTGGCGCTGCAACCCCTTGCGCCAAGCCGGGTTGCGTCGGTGCAGGGATGGAAGCAACAGGGGCGACCCGTGGGGGGCGGGTGTGAACACCATGCGGGTTTCGCCGGATGGCCTGCTGCGCCTGTCGATTGACGAATTGCTGTCCCTGCCCATCCATCACCTGATGTCGGCGGTGGATGTGGACCTGGTGGTGCCCCGAAGGGCAGTGTGCGGGTGCGAAACCACCATCAGCGGCTACACCGAGTGGGTGAGTGCTTCCCGCCCGGCGGTGTCCATCGGCTGGGACTGGCATATCCGCCTCTGGACCGCGCAGCGGCCCTTCGCCTGGGCGCGGCTGGGCCAGCCTCGCAGCAACGTCATGCTGGTGTACTCCACAGGCAACGACACGGGGTGGCAGAAGAACCTCGAGCTGCTGTCCACGGTGGTGGACGCCTTGCCCTGGCAGGAGCAGTTGAGCCAATCGGTAACGGCCCTGCTGCCAAGCCACTGAACAAGGCCTTGGCGCTTTGCGGAATGGAAGCGTGAACACACGGAGTGCGAGTTTGCTATTGAATGTATAGCAATAGATGGCTTCTATCTAGCGCTAGGCCGCAGAAAGCACTTCAAAAATCAGCTGCCAGCTCCCACCGCATGGCCTGGCCGGTAGCTGTGTGGGTCAGGGCCAGTTCTCCGGCATGCAGCAGCAGGCGCGGGGCCTGTGCCTGGGTGGCTGCATCGGCATACAGCGCGTCTCCCAGGATCGGGTGGCCCAGGGCGGCCAGGTGCACGCGAAGTTGGTGCGTGCGGCCGGTGACGGGTTCCAGCTCGACACGGGTGGTTCCGGCCGCAGTGTTGTGCGCCAGGGCGCGCCAGCGGGTATGGCTGGGCTTGCCTTGCAGCGCATCGATGATCCGCAGGGGGCGTCGCTCCCAATCGGCGGCGATGGGCAGGTGGATGTCAGCCCAGGTGCCGGGTGGTTCGGCCACCAGGCCTTGCACGACGGCGAGGTAACGCTTGTGGACCTGCCGCTGCTCGAACGCCAGGCTCAGGCGACGTTGTGCGTCGGCATGCCGGGCCATCAGCACAAGACCCGAAGTGGCCTGATCCAGCCGGTGAACGATGAGTGCGCCTGGCCAGTGCAACTGGGCGCGGGCACTCAGGCAGTCCTGCTTGTCGGGGCCGCGCCCCGGCACGCACAGCAGGCCCGAAGGTTTGTTGAGCACCAGCAGGTCAGCGTCCTCATACAGTGCCATTGGGGCCGGGTGTCTTGCAGTGCCTGCCGTGCCTTCGGCCACTGTGGGGGTCATGGGCACCCTCGAATCCACGGACGCCCTTGGGGCCGCCACCGTATCGGCTTCAGCCCGGGGCATGGTTGTCGCCACCCACCAGGCGTTGCACGGTGGCGCAAAGCTCTTCCACGTCGTTGGGTTTGTGGATCAGTGCCTGTGCGCCTTCAGCCAGCGCGGCTTGCTCGATTTCGGCCGTGACATAGCCCGAGGCCAGGGCCACGGGCAGATCGGGGCGGATCAGGCGGGCCTCGCGCACCAGGTCCACTCCACAGAAGCCGGGCATGTTGTAGTCGGTCACCAGCAGGTCAAAGGCCTGTGGGGCAGCACGCAGCGCGGCCGTGGCCTCGTGCGGATCGGTGTAGCCGCTGACCTCATAGCCCCGGCGGCGCAGGAGGCGCTGCACCAGAAACACCAGGGCCTGGTCATCGTCCACGTACATCACATGGTGCTTCTTGCGCGGCGCGCTGCCGGGGGCATCGGCGGCGGCAGGCGTCGAGGGTGCGGCGGATGCCGGTGCGGCCTGCAAGGCTTGGGGGGGCTGCGCATCCAGGATGCTCTGCGTGGCGATGTGGGCGACCGGAAAGTACAACGTGAACCGGCTGCCCTGGCCGGGTGCACTTTGCACGTCAACGCCGCCTTCGTGCGTGCGCATCACGCCGTGCACGACCGCGAGGCCGAGGCCCGTGCCTTGGCCCACGGGCTTGGTGGTGAAGAAGGGCTCGAAGATGCGTTCCAGCGTGGCAGCGTCCATGCCCGGACCACTGTCGCGCACCGTCAGGGCGACGTAGTCCACGGGTGCGAGGCCCAGCCGTTCGCTCAGGCGCTGGTCGGGCTGCACGGCGGTGGCTTCCACATGGATGCTGCCGCGCTCGGAGCCAATGGCATGGACAGCATTGGTGCACAGGTTGAGCAGGGCCTGCTCGACCTGCGTGGCGTCGGCCAGCACGGGAGGCAGGCCGGCCTGCAGCTGCATGTGCAGTTCGATGGCCGGGGGCAGGGTGACGCGCAGCAGGCGTTCGGTGTCGTGCACTACCTCGGCCAGCGATACGGCCGAGCGCTGCGGTGGCTCGTTGCGGCTGAAGGTGAGGATCTGGCGCACCAGGTCGCGCGCGCGCCGCCCAGCCTTGTCGATCTCCATCAGGCTTTCCAGCACAGGTGAGCCCGATGCACAGTCGGCCTTGGCCAGCTCGACGTTGCCCAGGATGGCGCCCAGGATGTTGTTGAAGTCGTGCGCAATGCCGCCCGCCATGGTGCCCACAGCCTGCATCTTGTGCGACTCGCGCAGCTGGGCTTCCAGCTCGCTTCGGTGCGCCTCGGCCTTCTTGCGGCCGGTCAGGTCCCGAGCGAACACGGTGGTGGTTTCACCCTCGGAATGGCGCTCGAACGACACGCTCACCTCCACGGCCAGTTCCTTGCCGCTGGCGGTCAGCGCCGTCATCTCGCCCAGCAGGGCCTGGGTGGTGAGCTGCGCAAACGCCAGCCCCTGCGCCGCGTCGGGCAAAAAACGGTCGAGCGTGCTGCCCAGCGCGTCGCTGGCGCTGCACTGGAACAGCGCTGCCGCTGTGGGGTTGAACACGGTGATGCGCTGGTGCTGGTCCACGCAAATGATGGCGTCCAGCGCGGAGTTGATGATGGCTTCCAGCCGCTTCTCGCTGGCGCGGATCTGCTCGTTGCGCTGCTGCAGGGTAATGGCACTGTGCTGCAACGCCTGGCGCTCGGCCAGCAGCGGGCCCTGGTCGATCACTGCACACAGAAACTGCGGCAGCGGGGGGCCATTGCTTTGCGGGGCCTCGATGTGCGCAATGTGCAGGTCGCCCGTGATGGGTGTGTCTGCATTGATGGAAAAAACGACCTCCTTGACCTCGCTGCGGCCCAGATCCTGCGCCAGTGCGAAGGCCTCGCGCACGCGCCGGGCGTCCTGCGGGCGCACAAAGGGCATCAGTGCCGTGAGCGGGCGGTCGCGTTCGGTGGGCTGGAAAGATCGGTGGGCCATCGAATTGGCCTGCACCACCATGTCGTGCTCGTCCACCACCATGAGGGCCAGCGGGACGCTGGCAAACAGGGTTTCGAAGCGCTCGTAGGCGCTTTCGGCCACGGTCTGGCTGTAGCGCAGGACCTTGTTCTGGCTCTCCAGCTCTGCCTGGTAGGCGCGCAACTCGGCCACGAGGCCTTCGGCCGGGGTGCCAGGGGCACGGGCATGCGGGGTGGCACTACCGGGTGGGTGCTCTGCGGGGGCGGGCCGCCGCCCCTCAGGGTCCAGAAACGACAGGTCGGGTTCACTCATGGGAAAGGCGCGGCCAGGGGTTTTGGCGCGGGGAAAGTGCGCGCGCCGCGCAATGCTGTGGGCCAGAAAGCATGGCCACGAGTGTACGCCTGCAGTCTTTGCCTATGCGGTCTGGCGGGTGCCTGCCTGTGCAAGGCAACGGAGCAGAACCCGCGTGGTGCCGCGTGCTGGTGGCTCCCGGCCCCCATTCAAGGCGCGATTGTTGATCGATTGCGAACAATCCTTTTCTGTGGCGGGGCTTATCGATGGGGAAACGGTTCTCTACAGTTCCACCATCGCCCATTTGCCGATCAACCTTTTAGCCATCTTCAGGAATTCTTGCCATGAACCCCATCGACACCCCCCTTGCCCAACCGCTGCTGAACAAGCTGCAATGGCGGTACGCCGCCAAGAAGATGAACCCCGCCAAGGTGGTTCCACAGGACAAGGTAGAGCGTATTCTCGAAGCCGCACGCCTGGCCCCCACCTCCAGCGGCCTGCAGCCGTTCGAGATCATCGTGGTGACGGACCCCGCTGTGCGCGCCAAGATCCAGCCCATCGCCTGGAACCAGGCGCAGATCACCGACGGCTCGCACCTGCTGGTGTTCGCCGCATGGGACAACTACACGGCCGACCGCATCAACATGATGTTCGACCTGACCAATGACCAACGCGGTTTCAAGAACGAAGGCTGGGAAAACTATCGCCAGATGCTGCTCGGGAGCTACCCCCAGCGCGATGCCGAGGTGAATTTCCAGCATGCCGCCCGCCAAGCCTACATTGGCATGAGCGCCGCACTGATCGCCGCTGCGTTTGAAGAGGTGGACTCCACCCCCATGGAAGGTTTTGACCCCAACGCACTGGACGAAATCCTGGACCTGCGCTCCCGTGGCCTGCGCAGCGTGTCGATCCTGCCGCTGGGCTACCGTGCCGATGAAGGCGACTGGCTGGTCAATCTGAAGAAGGTGCGCCGCCCTCGCGAGCAGTTCATCACCGAGGTCTGAGACCTTTCTTTGCCTGCCTGCCGCCGTAGTGCCTGATAGCAGGCACTACGGCGGGTCTTGCCGGTATCTGAAGCCCGGCCGCGCGTTCAACGTGCGGCCGGGCTTTGGCGTTTCAGCGCACGGCTTTCGGTGCGTCGTTCACACGGCGCATGGGTGTCAGCACAAAGGCCAGCGCTGCCAGCACCACCAGCGTGCCGCCACTGGCTGCAAACAACTGAGGGAGTGTGACGCTCTTCATCACCCAGCCCGTCACCGCTGCAGAGATGGGAGCCAGGCCCATGAAGATGAACATGAACAGGCTCATTGCCCGGCCAATCAGGGCCGGCGGCACACGTTGCTGGATCCAGGTGAACACGCTTACCTGCATGAAGCCGCCGAGCAGGCCGATGACCAGCATCAGTGCTGCGCCCTGCCACACTGCCGTGATCAGCCCCAGGGGCATGAACAGCGCGCCGATGATGGCGTCGAACGCCAGGATGGTCATGCCCAGGCTGCCAATGCGCAGCCGCGGCACCATGCCCGACACCACCATGCCCAGCAGCGTGCCCGCGCCATGGGCGCCCACCATGATGCCGAAAGCGGCCGCGCCCAGCTGGGGCGTGCTGCTGGCCAGCACCGGGATGGCGATGTGGATGGGGCCCATGATGAACAGGGCAATGGCACTCCAGTAGAGAAAGCAGGTGCGCAGTTCGCCATCGCGCCAGAAGTGAACCAGGCCCTGCGCCACCGATGCCAGCACCGCCTGGGGTGCTGCTGCAGGGGCTGGGTTGGCTGCGTGGGTCTGCACCTTCGACAGCGTCCAGGCCGACACGGCGAAGCTCAGGGCATCGAGCGCAAAAGCGATGCCGATGCCGGTGGCATTGGCGTGGGCCGGTGCATCGGCGGCTCCTGTGGCCGCGTCGCCCGCACCAAACAGTGCAATGAGCAACCCCGCCAGCAGGGGCCCGAGGAACATGGTCAGCTGCCGCAGGCCCAGGCTGATGCCGTTGGCGGCCTGCAATTGCGAGCGTGCCACCACGTGGGGCATCATGGCCGTGCCTGCGGGGATGCTGAAGGCCGTGGCCAGGCCAATACCCAGCGACAGCGCGTACACCATCCACAGTGTCAGGGTGCCTGCAAGCACCAGCCCAGCCAGCACGGCCAGCAGCACCAGGTTGATGTATTTGGTGACCATCAGTACCTGTTTCGGCGAGTGGCGGTCCACCAGCGCTCCCCCCACCAGGATGAACAGCGCACGGGGAATGCTGATGAGGGCCAGCACGGTGCCCAGCACCAGGGTGTCGCCTGTCATCTGCAGCACCAGCCAGGGCAGTGCAATCAGCGTGAACTGGTCCCCCAGCATGGACAGGAAGGCGCCGACCGTCATCCAGCGAAAGTTGGGGTCCTTGAACAGCGCGGCGCGCGGGTCCTGGGGAGGGCTCGTTGGGGGGCGGGGCGAAGGGTGAGGGGGCGTTTCAGGTCGCATGAACAGGGTCTCCAAAAGATTTGCGGGTGTGCCGACGCCCGTTGAGCCACTGGCTCACGGCGGTGAATCGCACGCACAGGTGGTAGCTGGCCAGGCACAGGGCCGTGGTGGCCAGCACGTTGAGGGCCATCTTGGTCAGGACGGGGATCGGCACGCCGTACAGCAGAGCGCCAAAACCAATCGTCAGCGGCAGGTGCACGAGGTACACCCAGTACGAGCTGTCGGCCAGGTAGGCCAACCAGGCGCGAGGCTGGCCGACGTGGCGCAGAAAGAGTCCCATCAGCGCAAAGCTCCACAACCAGGACGCGGCGTTGTAAGCCAGTGCCATCCAGAACTGCAGATGCCGGGTGGCAGAAACGGGTTCGGCGAGGATCTCGGTGAAGGCACCGGTGAGCAGTACCAGCGCGAAGGCCGAAGCCTCAGGCTGGGCCAGCACTTCCGACAAGAATGCAGTGATCAGGAAACACGCGAGCCCCAGGCCCGCCAGTACCGGCCAGTGCCTTTCGTAGCGCGCCATCAGGTCCTTGCGCTGTGCATGCAGGCACAGCCCGAATCCGTAGAACAGCCCGTTGTGGAGCCATTCCGCCAGCGGCGGCAAAAAGGACCCGCTGGGCGTGACGATGCCGTGGTCATAGTGGGCGCCGATCCAGGCCAGCGGCAATGTCAGCGCCACCACGCCAAGCGACGAACCGCCCAGCCAGGCCGTGGTGCGCCCCAGGGCTTTCTGCACGCCGCTGGGCAGCGCATTTGCCGCCGCCCACACCACGGGCGTGAACACAGCCAACCACAGCAGCATCCACAGGAACCACAGGTGCATGGTGGCGGGGCCTTGGGGCACGTTAGGGCCCTGAGGCAGCAGGCTGCGGTCCACGCCCCAGGTGCCATAGGCCATGCGGTGCAGGAACATCAGGCCCAGCAGGGCGCTGACCACAAACAGAGGCGGCCAGAACACCACGAAGGGCAGGCCCAGGCGGCGCAGCCGGTTGTGGACCATGCCCGCCAGTCCGCGGCGCTGCACCAGCGCCGACACAAAAAATCCGGCCAGGATAAAAAACAGGGGCATGCGGAACGCGTGGATCACGGCGACCAGCAAGTCGGCCACCGACGTGGACTGCTCGTCGTGCCAGGGCAGGGGGGACGGCCGGCTCATGTAGATGACCGAGACGTGCAGCACGATGCCCAGCCACATCATGGTGGCGCGCAAATTGTCCAGGGCATGCAGCCGTCGGCCCGGGGCTGCGGGTTCTGGGGGGCGGGTCGATCCATTCATAGGGACCGACTGTGAGCCCTCACGTTGCGTGAGGGTCAAGCGCTTTTCAGCACTTTTTCGTCAATGTGTGGGCGACAACGTTGTTTTGGCGGATGTCGGTTTTGTCACTGGCGCAGCATGGGCGAGCGCCGCGTGCAGATAGGCGCGCACGGGCGCGCTCAGGGGGGACCCTGCCTGCAGCAGAGGTTCGTTGGCAGAGGCCACGACCAGTTTTTGGCGCAGAGGGGGGTTGCCGCGGGTCAACTGGTCGAACAGCGCGTTCCAACGCAGTGCAGCGGCCCGCGCGTTGGGGTGGTGGGGTGGCACGGCGCGGCCCAGAAGCTGCTGGACGTCCTCTTCCAGCGCCGCCCATTGGGTGTAGGGCACATGGCCCAGCGCCCGCAGGTCGTCGCGGGTCAGGTACTTTTCGAGCAGTGCCATGCGCAGCTTGATGGCCGTTTCAATGAACTCGATCATGTCGCCCGGCGGGGCGTGGTTGCGCCCTTGGGTCGTGGGCTCGGTGCGGAACATGTGGCCCCAGCGCTCCAGCAGATCGAGGTCGCCATTCATCCAGTGCAGCATGAGCGCCATCCAGCGGTAGGCCAGCGCCTGCACCTCGGGCGTGTCGGGTGCCAATTGGCGGTCCATGGCGCTGCGCACCAGGTCCTTGACGACCAGCCAGTCGGCCTCGATGAGGTTCCAGTTCTGAAAGATGTGCTTGAGTTCGGCCGAGCTGAAGTACTTGCCGTAGGTCGTCATCAGCGCCAGAGCCTCCAGCCAGTTGCCCATGTCGGGATCGGCACCGGCCATCAGGCCGTCGCGCAGCATGGTCAGGCGCCCGCGCAGTTCCGTGGCCTGCGTGATCTGCTGGTCCAGCGAGCGGATTTGTTGCCCGATGATGCGCTCGGGGGCCATGCCTTCGCCCGCCAGCAGTGCGCCGATATCGCTGAGCGCAAGGCCCATCTGGCGCATGGTCTGGATGCCGTGCAGCCGCTGCACGTCGGCTTGGCTGTACAGGCGATAGCCCGCCTCGGACCGGCCCGAAGGCTTGAGCAGACCGATCTCGTCATAGTGGTGCAGCGTGCGCACCGTGAGGCCGGTACGCCGCGCAAGATCACCGACCTTCAGCAGCACGAGCGACTCCACGACGCATCTTGCGCTCCCACTGAACGATGCAACTGGCGCTCCTCAGGCCAGGGCAGCCGGGCAAGGGCTGCCCCGCAGTGAGGGCTGCGTCCCCCCTGGGGGGAAGGCGCCGCAGGCGACTCAGGGGGAGATTTCATTTCAGCGACCGACTGAAATCAGCTCGATCTCGAAGTTCAGCGTGGCATTGGGTGGAATCACGCCGCCCGCACCCCGGGCGCCGTAAGCGATGGAGGGGGGGCAGGTCAGCTTGGCCTTACCGCCCGGCTTCATGCGCTGCACGCCTTCGGTCCAGCAGGGGATCACGCCGTTGAGCGGGAACGCGGTGGGTTCACCGCGCTTGTAGGAACTGTCGAATTCCTTGCCGTCCAGAAACATGCCTTTGTAGTGCACCTTGACGGTGTCGGTGGCCTTGGGCGAATCGCCCGTGCCTTCCTTGATCGATTCATAGACCAGGCCGCTGGCCGTGGTCACGGGCTTGGCTTGTTGTGCCATGGCGACGGGGGCGATCACAAGGCTGGCAAGCAGCACGCACAGGATGTTGCGCAAAGGGTTCTCCTTGGAGGATGGGATTTCAAACAGGCGCGATCTTAGTCCGGTTCCAGGCCACGCCGGTAACAGGCTTGCCGTGAAAAAGCCTGCACGCAGCCGGGGCTCCATGCAGGCTTTGCAGGCCGAGCCGATGCGGGTCAGGCGTAGTCGCTCACCGGGATGCAGCTGCAGCTCAAATTGCGGTCACCCCACACGTTGTCCACGCGGCCCACGGGCGACCAGTACTTGTTGCTGCGCAAGGCGGCCACGGGGTAGGCAGCGGCTTCGCGGGCGTAGGGGCGGGCCCATTCGTTGCCCAGCAGGCTCTCGGCTGTATGCGGCGCATTCTTGAGCGGGTTGTTGTCCTGCGGCCAGGCGCCCGCCTCGATCTGACGGATCTCTTCGCGGATGGCGATCATCGCGTCGATGAAGCGGTCGATCTCGAACAGCGTCTCGCTTTCGGTGGGTTCCACCATCAGCGTGTTGGGCACGGGGAAGCTCAGCGTGGGCGCGTGGAAGCCATAGTCGATCAGGCGCTTGGCCACGTCCTCGGCCATCACGCCGCTGGTGTCCTTCAACTGGCGCAGATCCAGGATGCATTCGTGCGCCACATGGCCATTGGCGCTCGCGTACAGCGTGGGGTAGTGGTCCTTGAGGCGCGCGCTGATGTAGTTGGCCGAGAGGATGGCCGTCTCGGTCGCGGCCTGCAGGCCCTCGGCACCCATCATGCGGCAGTACATCCAGCTGATGGGCAGCACGGCGGCATTGCCCAGAGGCGCGGCCGAGACGGCGCCCACGCCGCCGGGCACTCCGGCCGTGGCATGGCCTGGCAGGTAGGGCACCAGATCGGCCACCACGCACACGGGGCCCACGCCGGGACCGCCACCGCCGTGGGGGATGCAGAAGGTCTTGTGCAGGTTCAGGTGGCTCACGTCGCCGCCGAACTCCCCGGGGGCTGCCACGCCCACCAGGGCGTTCATGTTGGCACCGTCCACGTACACCCGGCCACCATGCTGGTGCACCAGGGCGCACAGCTCCTTGACTTGGGTTTCGAACACGCCGTGTGTGCTGGGGTAGGTGATCATCACGGCGGCCAGGTTGGCGCTGTGCTGTTCGCATTTGGCTTGCAGGTCGGCCATGTCCACATTGCCGTTGGCGTCGCAGGCGGTCACCACCACCTGCATGCCCACCATTTGCGCGCTGGCCGGGTTGGTACCGTGTGCGCTGCTGGGGATCAGGCAGATGTTGCGGTGGCCGTGGCCCTGGGCCTCGTGGTAGGCCTTGATGGCCAGCAGGCCTGCGTATTCACCCTGGCTGCCGGCGTTGGGTTGCAGGCTGATGCCGGCGTAGCCCGTGGCCTGGCACAGCCAGGCGCGCAGCTGTTCGTCCAGTTCCTGGTAGCCCTGTAGCTGGTGGGCGGGAGCAAACGGGTGCACGTTGGCAAATTCGGGCCAGGTGATGGGGATCATCTCGCTCGTGGCGTTGAGCTTCATGGTGCAGCTGCCCAGCGGAATCATGCTGCGGTCCAGCGCCAGGTCCTTGTCGGACAGCTGGCGGATGTAGCGCAGCATGCCGGTCTCGGAATGGTGGGTGTTGAACACCGGGTGCGTAAGGTAGCTGCTGGTGCGGCGCAGCTCGGCGGGAATCAATGGCTCCACGCCTTTTTCGAATGCGTCAAAAGTGGGCAGCGCCTGGCCATCTTTGGCGAAAACCTTCCACAGCAACTCGATGTCGGCGCGCGTGGTGGTCTCGTCCAACGAGATGCACAGGTAGTTTTCGAAGTAAATTCGCAGGTTGGCGCCCATCTGTACTGCGCGAGCAGCTATGGATTTGGTAGCGACATCGGTTTTGAGCGACAACGTGTCGAAGCAAGCCTGGGGGCGCACCGGCGCGCCCAGCTGGGTGAGCCCCTTGGCCAGGATGGCGGTGTAGCTGGCCACACGCTGTGCAATGCGCTTGAGGCCTTGGGGTCCGTGGTAGACGGCATACATGCTGGCAATTACGGCGGGCAGCACCTGCGCAGTGCAGATGTTGGACGTGGCCTTTTCGCGGCGGATGTGCTGTTCGCGCGTCTGCAGGGCCAGGCGGTAGGCGGGCTTGCCATGCACATCCACGCTCACGCCCACCAGGCGGCCGGGCAGGCTGCGCTTGAACTCGTCGCGGCAGGCCATGTAGGCTGCGTGCGGACCACCGGCGCCCATGGGCATGCCAAATCGCTGGGTGGTGCCCACCACAATGTCGGCGCCCCACTCGCCGGGTGCGGTGATCAACGTGAGGGCCAGCAGGTCGGCCGCTGCGATGAAGGCGGCCTGTTTGGCGTGGGCCTTCTCCACATCGGCGCGCAGGTCGTCAATGCGGCCGCTGGTGGCGGGGTACTGGGCCAGCACGGCGAAATACTCGCCATTCAGCGCGGCATCCCATTCGGCGGCGGAATTGGCCAGCACCACGTCGATGCCCAGGGGCTTGGCGCGGGTCTGGATCACTTCGATGGTTTGCGGGTGGGCGTCGCCGGCCACCACAAACACATTGCTTTTGCTCTTGACCGAGCGCTTGGCCAGTGTCATGGCCTCGGCGGCGGCGGTGGCCTCGTCCAGCATCGATGCATTGGCAATCGGCATGCCGGTCAGGTCGCACACCATGGTCTGGAAATTGACCAGCGCCTCCATGCGGCCTTGCGAGATCTCGGCCTGGTAGGGCGTGTAGGCCGTGTACCAGGCGGGGTTCTCCAGGATGTTGCGCAGGATGACGCCCGGAGTGTGGGTGCCGTAGTAGCCCTGGCCGATGAAGCTCTTCAAGACCTGGTTCTTCGATGCAATCGCCTTGAGCTCGGCCAGCGCCGCCGCTTCCGTGATCGGCAGGGGCAGGTCCATCGCGGTGCTGCGTGCGATGGAGCGCGGCACGATGCTTTCGATGAGTGCGCGGCGCGAGGCCTCGCCAATCACCGACAGCATGTGTGCTTCGTCGGCCGCGTCGATGCCGATGTGGCGGGGCAGGAATTCGGTGGCGTTTTCAAGCTCGCCAAGCGGCAAGGCGGATTGCATCAACATGGTGGGGCAGTCTCGAAGAGGGAATCAGGGTCAGGCGTTCTTGGCGAAGTCGGCGTAGGTGGCTTCATCCAGCAGCGCATCGAGCTGGCTGGCATCACTGAGCTTGACCTTGAAGAACCAGCCGGCATTGAGAGGGTCGGAGTTGGCCAGCGAAGGGTCGGCACGCAGGGCTTCGTTCACTTCGGTGATTTCGCCAGAGACGGGCATGTACACGTCGGCGGCGGCCTTCACGGACTCCACCACGCCGGCGACGTCGCCCTGGGCAAAGGTCTTGCCCACTTCGGGCAGGTCCACAAATACCACATCGCCCAGCGCGTCTTGCGCGTGGACGGTGATGCCGACCACAGCTGCATTGGCGTCAGCGGCGTTGATCCATTCGTGGTCTTTGGAGAATTTGACGGTCATGGGGAGGCTCCTCAAGCAACTAGAAAAATGAAAGGAATCTGCAATGTAGCGGGCGCAGGCGCGGTCTGTGCGCTGCGCCCGGCGAAATCAGCCACGGAAATAGTTGGCAGGCACGAAGGGCATGGCACGCACTTCCATCGGCACAGCCTTGCCACGCACGATGGCGTTCACGCGCGTGCCCATGGCCGCGAAGGCGGGCGCGACGTAGCCCATGGCCACGGGTTCGTTCACCGTGGGGCCCAGCAGGCCGCTGGTCACTTCGCCGATCTTCTGGCCATCGGTGCTTTGCAATTCGGTGTGTTCGCGCACAGGCACACGCTCCAGCGCCACCAGGCCCACACGTTTGCGCTGCAGGCTGGCGGGGTTGTCGATCTGCGCCAGCACCTTGTCGGCGCCGGGAAATCCGCCGGCGCGGGCGCCACCCGGGCGGCGCACCTTCTGGATGGCCCAGTTCAGTGCCGCTTCGGGCGGCGTGGTGGTGGTGTCAATGTCGTTGCCGTACAGGCACAGGCCCGCTTCGAGCCGCAGCGAGTTGCGTGCACCCAGGCCGATGGGTTTGACCTCGGGCTGCGCGAGCAGGGCGCGGGCCAGGGTGTCGGCTTGTGCGGCAGGCACCGAGATCTCGAAGCCGTCCTCGCCCGTATAGCCGCTGCGGGTGACAAAACAGTCGCAACCTGCAATGGCGAAATCGCCGCCCGTCATGAAAATCAGCTTTTCCACTCCGGGCGCCAGGCGGGCGAGGGCCGTGACGGCCTGCGGGCCCTGCAGCGCCAGCAGCGCATGGTCGGGCATGGGGATCACGTTGCAGCGCTGGCCAATGCGCGCCTGAATGTGGGCAATGTCACCCACCTTGCAGGCGCCGTTCACGATGACGAAGAGCTCGTGGTTGCCCTTGTTGAAGAACATCAGGTCGTCGATGACGGTGCCCTCGTCGGTGAGCAGCAGGCCGTAACGCTGTTTGCCCACGGGCAGGTCGATCACGTCCACAGGCATCAGAGTTTCAAACGCCGCAGCAGCATCGGGGCCGACGAGCTTGAGCTGGCCCATGTGCGAGACGTCGAACAATCCTGCCGCGCTGCGCGTGTGCTGGTGCTCAGCCATCAGGCCCGCAGGGTATTGCACGGGCATGGAATAGCCGGCAAACGGCACCATGCGGGCGCCCAGCTCGATGTGCAGGGCGTTCAGGGGCGTGGTGAGCAGGGGCGAGGACGTGGCAGGGGATGACATGGCGGACTCCGGGCAAATAGGGGCCGCGACCACAAAGGTGGCCACGGGATTTGCCCTGCTGTCCGCTTTACCTGAGAGATTCACCGCAGCGCCCTGGCTGGCCATGCGGTTTGCTCCTTCGGTGGATGGCCTCATCACGCGATGCGGCGGGCCATCTCTCTCCAGCAAGGGAACGCCCGCATCACTGCGGGCGGTTGTCAGTCCTTTTGCCTGAGCGTTCGGCTGCTGCCTGCGCCTTCGGCGGTGCGTTGGCCCGTGGGGCTTGGCACTCTCTCCTGACTGGGCGATTCTAACTACTTCGCGTAGACCAGATCGCGAAGTGCCAGCGAGATCGAGGGGATGTATGTGATGATCAACAGGCACACCAGAATCACGCCGACAAACGGCAGAAGGTGTTTGATGATCCGGTCCAGCGAGATCTTTGCCACCGTGCAGGCTGCAAACAGGTTCACTCCAAAAGGCGGAGTGATCATGCCAAGCGCCAGGTTCACCACCATGATCAGGCCGAAGTGCACTGGGTCGATACCGAAGTGCATGGCCACCGGTGCCAGGATAGGGGCCAGAACGATGATGGCTGCGCTGGTCTCGATGAACATGCCAATCACGAAAAGCGCGGCGTTCACACCCAGCAGGAACAGGGCCGGGGACTGCAGCACCGCCTCCAGCCAGCGGCCGATGGCATCGGGCACACCAGCGCGCGTGATGAGGAACGCGAACAGCCCCGCGTTGGCGATGATGAACATGATCACCGCCGAGGAGATGGCCGACTTGCGCAGGATGGCGAACAAGTCCCTGAGCTTGATCTCGCGGTAGATCACCACGCCCACGATGAGTGCGTAGAACACGGCCACTGCCGACGCCTCGGTGGGGGTGAACACACCGCCGTAGATGCCGCCCAGGATGATCACCGGCATCAGCAGCGCCCAGCCAGCCTGCCAAGTGGCTTGGCCGAAGGGCATGCGGCCTTCACCGTCGTTCTTGCCCCATCCCTTCCACTTGCAATACGCCCAGACAAAAAGCATCAGCGCCCCGCTGATCAGAAGGCCGGGACCAAAACCTGCAATGAACAGCTCGCCAATCGACACTTCGGCGCTCACACCGTAAAGGATCATCGGAATGGAAGGCGGAATGATCACGCCCAGCTCGGCGCTGGTGGCCTGCAACGCCGCAGCGTAGCTGGTGGGGTAGCCATGTTTGATAAGCGCAGGAATCAGGATGGCGCCAATCGCAAACGTGGTGGCCACTGACGAGCCCGACACGGCCGCAAAGATCATGCAGGTCAGCACGCAGGTCATGGGCAGGCCACCCTGCACGCCGCCGACGATGCTCTTGGCAAACTCCACCAGACGGCGAGAGATGCCGCCCGTTTCCATCAGATTGCCTGCCAGGATGAAGAACGGAATGGCCGCCAGCGGAAACTTGTTGATGGACGCGAACATCTCCTTGACGGAAATGAGCATGTTCGCGTTCGATGCCTGGATGCCCAGGATGGACGCGAGCCCGATGGAAACGGCCACCGAGATGGTGAGCGCAAAGCACAGCACCATCGTTGAAATCATGACCACGCTCATTGTTGGTCCCCCACGCTCGGCATTGCATGTCCTCGCTGCCCCCCGAGGGGGCCGTTCGCTTGCTTGAGGCGGCTCGGCACGGCGCTCATTGGGCAGTCTCCAGTTCCATGCGAAGGGGGTCGATGAGGTTGCCGATGATGCCCACCACGCAAAACAGGCCCCCGACAGGCATGGCCAGGTAGGCCCAGAACATGGACACGGATTCCAGCCCGGCCATGCTTTGCACACCGCCACGTTTGGCGTAGTCCCAGCCCCACCAGATGATCACGCCGATGAGCGCCAGGGCCGCGATGGACACTATCCAGTCGAGCACGCGTCGCATCTTCGGTGGACTCCAGCGGTACAGCACATCCACGCTCACCATCGCACCCTGGCGGAAGGCGGCGGGGATGGCGAGGAACACCATCCAGATCAGGCTGAAACGGATCAGCACCTCGGTCCATTCTGCGGGCTGCTCCAGCACGAATCGCGTCACGATCTGGAACATGCCGAGCGCGGACGCCACTGCCAGCATGGCGCACGCGGCCAGCATGGCGAAGGAGGTCGTCCAGCGCTCAAAGGTCAGGAAAGCATTTTTCATGGGGCAGGGCCAGCCACGGGAGAAAGGGAGGGGAGAAAAGGCAAGAACCAAACGCCCGGTAGCTGGAGTGCCACAGGCGTTTGGTTCCAGAGCGCGGAGCGCACAGGGTTACTTCACGTCGCGGATCTTGTCGAGCGTGGCCTTGCCGAATTGCTTTTCGAACTCTGCATTCACCGGGGCCAGCGCGGCGACGAACTTGGCCTTGTCCACGTTGTCGATCACCGTCATACCCTTGGCTCGCAGGTCGGCCACACCCTTGGCATCGTCTTCATCGACGCGGGCGCGGTTTGCCTTGGTGCCTTCCTTGGCGGCGTCCAGAAACGCCTGCTTGTCGGCAGCGCTGAGCTTGTCGAACGAGGCCTTGTTCATCACGAAGATGCACGGCGAGTAGACGTGGCCCGTGAGCGTCAAGTGCTTTTGCACTTGGTCGAACTTGGCCGAGATGATCACCGGCAGCGGGTTCTCCTGCCCGTCCACGGTGCCTTGTTGCAAGGCCGTGAACACTTCGGGGAAGGCCATGGGCGTGGTGATGATGCCAAAGCCCTTGTACGCGGCAATGTGCACGGGGTTTTCCATCGTGCGCATCTTCAGGCCCTTGAGGTCACCGGGCTCTTTCACGTCGCGCTTGCTGTTGGTCATGTGGCGAAAACCGTTCTCGGCCCAGGCCAGGGCCTTGAAGCCCTTGCTGTCGAACTTGGTCAGCATCTCTTGGCCGATAGGGCCGTCCAGCACGGCGCGGGCATGGGCCTTATCGCGGAACAGGAAGGGCACGTCCAGGATCTTGGTGTCTGGCACAAAGTTGGGGATGGGGCCTGTGGAGCTGAAGGCCAGTTCCTGCGTGCCCAGTTGCACGGCTTCGATCGACTCGCGCTCGCCGCCTAGGGCGCCGTTGTAGAAGGTCTGCACCTTGTAGCGACCGCCTGTGCGCTTTTCAACTTCCTTGGCAAACGTGTCGATGGCCACACCCTGGTGGGAGTTCTGGGCCGTAGAAATGCTGATGCGCATGGTGGTTTGCGCGGCAGCGGAGGCCACAAAGCCGAGCGCGAGGCTCAGGCCGACGACGAGTTTGGTCAGTTGCATGCTGTCTCCTGTTGATGGTGGGCTGGGGCCGAAGGGATGCGCGGAGCTCCTTGCGGAGCGGGCCCCGAGCGCTTCCAAATTATGGTGGTGCCGCATCGGCGCAGGCATCGGGGTTTGTGCTGGTAAGCGTGCTTACTAACTGTGCACCGAGGTGCCCCCCAGTCCAAGGGTCGACCTGCAAATGCCAAGGGCCCCGTGCTGGCGGTAACCAGCCGGGGCCTTGTCAGTTTGTGCACTCCGGTAAGAGCGCCTTGATGGAAGAAGTATGCGCTGCAGGGATGAGATGAATTTGCTGAATTCTCTTTGAAACAGTCAAATGTCAGAATAATTTTCTGAGTTTGTAGGAATCAGTGAATAATCCACCTGATGGATCGACTGGATAGAAAAATTCTCGCTGTGCTGCAGGGCAACGCCCGCGCCAGCCTGCAAGAGATCGGGCAGGCCGTTGGCTTGAGCGCGTCACCTTGTTGGGGCCGCATCAAGAAGATGGAAGAGGCGGGTGTGATCCAGGGTTACACCGTGCGCATCAACCCGCAGTCGCTGGACCTGGCCGACACGGTGCTGGTGCAGGTCACGCTCGACAGCCACTCCGACAACACGCTCGAAAAGTTCGGCGAAACGCTGGCCAGCATCCCCGAGGTGATCGAGGCGCACCTGGTGTCGGGCGACTACGACTACCTGCTGCGCATCGTCGTGAAGGACACGCGCGACTACGAGCGCCTGCTGCGTGAGAAGCTCTACAAGATCAAGGGCATCCGGCACAGCCGCTCCAGTTTTGTACTGCGCACGCTCAAAAAGGCGGACCTCCCCCTTTTTGTGGGATGAATTTAATAAAAAATGGCCGTTGGCGCTTGTCTGTAAAGCGCTAATAGCTATCAATTTAATAGTATCTGCATCAGGTGCCAATTTCAACGCTCAGGCATCAAGGAACACCCGCCGCGTTCTGTTTCTGCGGTTCTGAGGCTGTAGGGCATGCAGATCAACGGCAGAATGGCCCCGCCTTTTGCGCTGGTTTCGGTGGGTTGCACCACCACGGTGCGCAGCCAGAGGGCTTGAGGCGTGCCAGCACGGCCGGAGAACCACCACCATGAACCTGCGTTTTGTCGAAGCCTTTTATTGGGTTGCCTCCCTCAAGAGCGTGACGCGCGCGGCGGAAAAACTCTTTCTGACCCAGTCGGCCATGTCCAGCCGCGTGGCGGCGCTGGAGGAAGAACTCGGTGTGCTGCTGCTGGACCGGCGCGACAAACATTTCAAGCTCACCGTGGCGGGCACCCGGTTTCTCACGTATGCGAAACGCATGCTGGAACTGCAGCGCCAGCTCAAGACCGAGATGGGCTCGGGCGGCCCGCTGGAAGTGTCGATCCGCCTGGGCGCGATTGAGTCGGTGCTCCACTCATGGCTCATTCCCTGGGTGGAACAACTGCGCAAGGACAACCCGCTGCTGGAGCTGGAGCTTACGGTCGAGTCCACGCCTGTGTTGCTCGACCAGATCCGCCGGGGCACGCTGGATGCCGTGTTTGCGGCGCTGCCTGCATCGGCGGACGGTATCCGCAGCCAGGCGCTGACGCCCATGGAGATGGTGTTCGTTGGCAACAGCAAGATCCACCGCAAGCGCCGCTATGCGCCTGAGGACTTTGCCGGTACCGACATCCTGACGTTCCAGCGTGGCTCCCAGCCCCATGTGTACCTGCTGGACACGCTGCGCCAGGCGCAGGTGGAGCCGCGCTGCGTGCACACCATTTCCTCGATCTCCGCCATGGTGCAGCTGGTACAGGGTGGATTTGGTGTGGCCACCCTGCCGCGCCTGGCGGTGGAGCGGATGCTGGCGTTCCCGGATCTGCGCGCGTTGGCCTGCGACATCGTCCTGCGGCCACTGCCCATTCATGTGAGCTACCGCGAGGACCCCTCATCCCCGGCAATGGAGGCGATCGTGCGATCCGCGCTCAGCTTCATTGAGGCACAACCACCGCAGCCCAAGACGCGCAAGGCCCGCGCCTGAGCGCGAGGACCACGCACGCTCCTTTTTTCTGCTGCGCGCACTTCCGTTGCGCTGTCTGCATTTCCGCTTCCGCATTGAGGACTTCGCATTGAAATGGCGTGCGGGGTTCCGTGCGACTGCGCTGGTTCAGATGCTCCTTTCAAGGGTCCGGGTTAACCCTTGCAGCAATCACAAGGGTTAACCCTAAGCACCAAGTTGGTTTGCCTCGCCCCAATGAAGTGCATCGAAAAAATCGATGAGCTGAGAGAAATTTTTTGAATTTGCCAGCGCAGTTACACCCCAACAAAATCCGTCCAACGTCATGCAATTGACTTTTCTCAATGCAAGGAAATACGGTGGACTTAGCTCAAGAAAATTCGCTCGCGGTGTTTGGCCCTGAGGGCACCAGCAACCCGAACCATGTCCGCGACACCATCCGAAAAGGACTGTGGACATCGCACACCAGCGGTCTCGCAGACGGCCATGTTCAAGGCAACGTGGTCATCCTGCCCGAGGTGCTTGCCAGTGACTTCCTGCGGTTCTGCCAACGCAACCCCAAGCCATGCCCCGTGCTGGCGGTCAGCGAGCCTGGCCAGTTCGCCCTGCCTTCGCTGGGCAAAGGCATCGACATCCGCAGCGATGTGCCGCTGTACCGTGTTTGGCGCCACGGTGAAATGTCGGAGGAGGTGGCGGACATTGCCAGCCTCTGGCGGCAGGACCTGGTCACCTTCATTCTCGGCTGCTCGTTCTCGTTCGAATCGGCGTTGATCGAAGCAGGCATCCGCCTGCGCCACATTGACGAAGGCAAGAACGTGGCCATGTTCCGCACCAACCTGCAGACCGAGCCGGCCGGCCCCTTCGGCGGTGCCATGGTGGTCACCATGCGTCCCATGCCCGCCGCGGAGGTGATCCGTGCCGTGCAAGTCACCTCGCGTTTTCCCAATGTGCATGGAGCCCCTGTGCATATCGGTGACCCCGCCCTGATCGGCATCGCCGATCTGGCCCATCCCGACTACGGGGACGCCGTAGCGCTGATGCCCGGTGAGATCCCTGTTTTCTGGGCCTGCGGCGTGACACCGCAATCGGCCATCTTGAACGCCCAGCCCGCGTTCTGCATCACGCATGCGCCGGGTTGCATGCTGGTCACCGACCTTCTCAACCACCAACTTGCCAGTTTTTAAACAAGGAGCTACCCCATGAAAAAAATTACTTTTGGTCTCTGCGCCGTTGCCTTGGCGGGACTCTCGCAGGCCCAGGTCAAGTGGGATCTGCCGTCCGGCTATGCCGTGAACACCTTCCAGGTGCAGAACCTGCAGCAGTTCGTGCAGGACGTGGACAAGGCGACGGGGGGCAAGCTCAAGATCGCGGTGCATCCCAATGCCTCGCTGTTCAAGGCCAACGAGATCAAGCGCACGGTGCAGTCCGGCCAGGTGGCTTTGGGTGAGTTCATTTTGTCGGGCGCTGCCAATGAGGCGCCCGTCTACGGCGTGGACTCCATTCCGTTCCTGGCGACGAGCTATGCGGACTCCAAGCGCCTGGACCAGGCCTCGCGCCCGCTGCTGGTCAAGACGCTGGGTGCACAGGGCATGAAGCTTTTGTACACCGTGCCATGGCCTGCACAGAGTCTGTACTCGGTCAAGCCCGTCACGGCGTTGAAGGATCTCAAGGGCACCAAGATGCGTGCCTACAACCCAGCCACCTCGTACATCGCCACGGCGGTGGGGGCGCAGCCCGTCACCATCCAGCTGGCGGAGCTGTCCGCAGCATTGGCCACGGGCACGGTGGACAACTTCCTCACCTCCAGCGCCAGTGGTGTGGACAGCAAGCTGTATGAGACCGTGAAGTACTTCTACGGTGTGGCTGCCTGGCTGCCCCGCAATGCCGTGGTGGTGAACCAGAAGGCGTTCGACGCGCTGGACAAGCCTACCCAGGAATCCCTGCTGGCCCAGGCTGCCGTGGCTGAACAACGGGGTTGGGCCATGAGCGAGAAGAAAGACCAGGAATATCTGAAGGAACTGGCAGCCAAGGGCATGCAGGTGGATGTGAGCGCCACGAGCCTGAAGGCAGAGCTCAAGGCCGTCGGTGAGCGCATGACCGCAGACTGGATCAAGACCGCTGGCGATGAGGGCAAGGCTGTCATCGACGCCTACAACAAGAAGTGAGATGGACGTGTCTATCCTGTCTCAAACCCCTTTGGCCGTGGGCGATGCAGCCACGGTGAAGATGCCGCCGCACCTGCTGCGGCGCATGCTGGACGGTGCCTACCTTGCCGCCGGTGCCGTGGGTGCCGCCTGCATTGCGGTCATCTGCGTGCTGATGGTGGTGCAGTCCCTGGGGCGCCAGTTCGGGTTTCCCACTGGCGCCATCAACGACGTGGTGGCCTGGCTGTGCGCGGCGGCGGCTTTTCTCACCATGGCGCATGCCTTCAAGCACGGCGATTTCGTGCGCGTGACGCTGGTGCTGGAAAAGCTCTCGCCCGGCATGCGCCGCAAATACGAAGTGGCCTGCCTGAGCATTGCGGCGCTGGCCATCGGCTACCTGACCTGGTGGGCCTGCATCTTCACCTATGAGAGTTGGCAGTTCCATGAACTGGCCCAGGGGCTGTGGGCGATCCCCATCTGGATCCCGCAACTGAGCTTTGCCTTGGGCTCCCTGCTGTTCTTCGTGGCTGTCATCGATGAATGGTGGATCGTGATGCGGGGCGGCATTCCTACCTTTGTGCGGCTGGTGGAAGAGCGCCACGCCAAGGGTGACTTTTCTTCGGACCTTTAAGGAGCATCACCATGGACATTCTTTCCATCGGCGCTTTCCTGCTGCTGCTCATGCTCCTCATGCTGTCCGGCGGTGTCTGGATCGCCATGACCCTGGCCATCTGCGGATGGGTCGGCCAGGCCTACTTCACCAACAGCCAGCCCGGGCTGAACCTCTTCTCCGCGTTTTGGGAGAGCAATGCCAGCTGGGAACTGGCCGCTCTGCCCCTGTTCATCTGGATGGGTGAAATCCTGTTTCGCACCCGCTTGAGTGAAGACATGTTCACGGGGTTGGCCCCCTGGCTGGGCAAGGTGCCCGGGCGGCTGTTCCATACCACCATCCTGGGTTGCGGCATTTTCGGCTCGGTCTCGGGATCGTCGGCAGCCACTTGCGCCACCATTGCCAAGGTCTCGCTGCCTGCGCTCAAGAAACGCGGCTACGACGAGAGCATCGCCATCGGTTCGCTGGCCACCGCCGGTACCCTGGGCATCCTGATTCCCCCGTCCATCACCATGGTGGTGTATGCGGTGGCGGCCGATGCCTCCATCATTCGCATCTTCCTGGCAGGCTTTCTGCCAGGGCTGCTGCTGATGCTGCTGTTCTCCGGCTACATCGCCTGGTGGTCGGTGCGCAACAAGGAACGCATGCCTGCGGACGAACCACCCACCACGTTCCGCGAAAAGCTGCATCTCTCGCGCAACCTGATTCCCTGCGCGCTGCTGATCGTGTTCATCTGCTGGTCTTTGGTGGCCGGGTGGGCGACGGCCACGGAATGTGCCGCGTATGGCGTGGTGGGGGCACTGGCCCTGGCCGCATGGTGCAAGGCCCTGACCTGGCAGAACTTCAAGGAAGGCCTGGCGGGCTCGGCCCGTACCAGCTGCATGATCATGTTCATCCTGGCGGGTGCTGCCTTCTTGACCAAGACCATGGCTTTTACCGGCATCCCACGCGAGCTGGCCGAATGGGTGGACTCCATGCACTTGTCGCCCTATGCGCTGATTGCCTGCCTGGTGGGGGTGTACCTGGTTTTGGGCACCGCGCTGGATGGCATCAGCATGATCGTGCTGACCGCTGCCGTGGTCATGCCCATGATCGAAAAGGCGGGCTTTGATCTCATCTGGTTTGGCATCTTCGTGATCCTGCTGGTGGAGATCGCCGAGGTCACGCCACCTGTGGGCTTCAACCTCTTCGTGCTGCAGAACATGACGGGCAAGGACAGCAACCTCATTGCCAAGGCGGCCATACCGTTCTTCCTGTGCCTGGTGGTCTGCATCGGCCTGATCACGGCCTTCCCGCAGATCGTCACCATCGTCCCTGACCTCGTCATGGGGCAGTCGAAGTAGCCAGCCACCCGGCTTTTCACTGTGTCCTCCAGCGCACCCGGTCTGCGCTGGCGTCCACTTCCCCCCCTTCAGGAGCTTGCCATGAAGAACATGGTCTTGTTGGCCGCGCTTGCCGTGGCCCCGGTGGTGCACGCCCAGACCCAGTGGAAGCTGGCCACGGGCTACCGTGCCGAGTCGTTCCATACGCGCAACGTTGTCCAGTTTGCGCAGGATGTGGAGCGTGCTTCGGCAGGCGCACTGCGCATCGAGGTGCATGCCAACAATGCCTTGTTCAAGCTGGGGGAAATCCCGCAGGCGGTGCAGGACGGCAAGGCCCAGGCGGGGGAGACCATCATGACCAGCCTGGTGCGCGAAATTCCCTTGGCAGGGGCCGATTCCGTGCCTTTTGTGGTGCGCAGCTATGCCGACGCGCGGCGCATGTGGGATGTGCAGCGTCCGCTGATCGAAGCGCACATGGCGCGCAAGGGGCTCAAGGCACTGTATGCCGTGCCCTGGCCCCCACAGGGGCTGTTCACCACGGCCTCGGTGCGTTCGTCGGTGGATTTCAAGGGCACCCGCATGCGCACCTACAACCCGGGCACGGTGCGCATTGCCGAGTTGCTCGGTGCCACGCCGGTGGATGTGCCCATGGTCGAGGTCAACCAGGCCTTGGCGGCCGGAAAGCTGGACTCGATGATCACCTCGGCCCTGACTGGCGTGGAAAACCAGGTCTGGGGCCAGATCAAGCAGTACTACGGCATCAACGCCTGGTTCCCCAAGAACATCGTCTTTGTGAACCAGCATGCGTTTGATGCACTGCCCGCCCCGGTGCGCCAGGCCGTCAGTCAGGCCGCGGCCGAGGCCGAAAAACGGGGGTGGGCGATGAGTGCTGCGGTGGCCGAGGAATCGGTGACCGAGCTGCAGCGCAAGGGCATCAAGGTCGAACCCCCCTCGGCCGTGCTTGACACCGAGCTCAAACGCCTGGGCGAGCGGTTTTCCCGCGAATGGGTGCGGTCCGTGGGGAGCGAGGCCAACCAGCTCTTCATCCCGTACTACACGCAGCGCTAGGTCGTCGCAGGAATCACCCAGCAAGCACACGGCAATCACCAAGGAATCACCAAGGAATCACCATGCAAACCCCTTCAGACACCATCGAGATGTATCTGCTGGCCAAGGATGGCAACCGGCCCCACCTGATGGAGCGGGCCTTCGCTGGCGGCGCACTGTTGCGCATGGATGTGCGGCAGGGCGACATGGGTTTTCCGCCCCTGGCCCACGGCCGCGACGCCATTGCCGAAACCCTGGTGCGCCACTTTGGCCGCACCTATGAAAACGTCTACAGCTTCTGCCTCGCCGATCCTCCGGATCCCGCGTGCTCGGAGTTTCACTGCCCCTGGCTCGTGGCCATGACAGAAAAAGACAGCCGCGCCGTGCGCCTGGGTTGCGGCCAGTACCACTGGCGCTTTGCGCCGGGTACGCGCCTGGCGCAGGAGCTGAGCATCGTGGTGGACAGCATGCAAACCCTGCCGCCCTCGGACATCCATGTCGTGATGCCCTGGATCGCGGCGCTGGACCGCCCCTGGTGCGATACAGACCGGGCGATAGCGACGGCACCTTCCATCCCTTCGGTGCATGCGGTGCTGGAGGCGTTGGCCCGAACACCGGTTTTGGCCCCTTCCTCCCTGGCCCTGGCGGCCTGAGCGGCGCACCGAACACTTTCTTTTCACCTTTGCAAACCATCACACCATGACCCAACTTGCACCCTCCATCCACATCCCCCGCTGGCAGTTCTGGATTGACCGTGGGGGTACATTCACCGACATCGTGGCCAAGCGACCCGATGGCTCGCTGACCACCCACAAGCTGCTGTCGGAAAACCCTGAGCAGTACAAGGACGCTGCCGTGGCGGGCATCCGCCACCTGCTGGGTCTCAAACCCGGTGAGCCTGTTACACCCGCGCTGGTGGAATGCGTGAAGATGGGCACCACCGTGGCCACGAATGCGCTGCTGGAGCGCAAGGGCGAGCCCACACTGCTGGTGACCACGCGCGGTTTTCGCGATGCACTTCGCATTGCCTACCAGAACCGCCCACGCCTGTTCGACCGCCATATCCAGTTGCCCGAGCTTTTGTACACCGAGGTGATCGAAGCGCGCGAACGTGTGGGCGCCCATGGCGACGTGTTGCAGGCACTGGACGAGCCCAGCCTGCGGGGTGATCTGCTGGCGGCTTACGCGCGTGGCCTGCGCAGCGTGGCCGTCGTTTTCATGCACGGCTACCGCTACACCCAACACGAGCAGGCTGCCCAGCGCATTGCCCGGGAAGTGGGCTTCACGCAGATCAGCACCTCACACGAAACCAGCCCCATGATGAAATTCGTGAGCCGGGGCGACACGACAGTGGTGGATGCCTACCTGTCGCCCATCTTGCGCCGCTATGTGGAGCAGGTGGCCAGCGAGATGCCGGGCGTGAAGCTGTTCTTCATGCAATCTTCGGGTGGTCTCACCGATGCCGGCACTTTCCAGGGCAAGGACGCCATCCTGTCTGGCCCGGCGGGCGGCATTGTGGGCATGGCGCGCACCGCAGGGCTGGCAGGACACGAAAAGGTCATCGGCTTTGACATGGGCGGCACGTCCACCGATGTGAGCCACTACGCCGGTGCGTTCGAGCGCGAGTTCGAGACCCATGTGGCGGGTGTGCGCATGCGAGCGCCCATGATGAGCATCCACACGGTGGCCGCTGGCGGCGGCTCGGTGCTGGCCTATGACGGTGCCCGTTTTCGCGTGGGCCCTGAAAGTGCGGGTGCCAACCCGGGTCCGGTGAGCTACCGCCGGGGCGGGCCACTGGCTGTGACCGATGCCAATGTGATGGTGGGCAAGGTGCAGCCACGTTACTTCCCCAGCGTGTTTGGCCCTGCAGCCAACGAAACACTGGATGCCGACGCAGTGCGCGCGCGGTTTGAAGCCATCGCCGCCCAGACCCAGCGCAAACCCGAAGAAGTGGCCGAGGGTTTCATCCAGATTGCCGTCCAGCAGATGGCCAACGCCATCAAGAAAATCAGCGTGGCGCGGGGCTACGACGTGACGCGCTACACCCTGCAGTGTTTTGGTGGTGCGGGTGGCCAGCACGCCTGCCTGGTGGCCGATGCCCTCGGCATGACCCGCGTGTTCGTCCATCCGCTGGCCGGGGTGTTGAGCGCTTACGGCATGGGCCTGGCCGACCAGACCGTGATCCGCGAGCAAGCGGTGGAGATGCCGCTGGCCACCGCGTCGCTGCCGCTGATTGCCGAACGCCTGGACACCCTGGGCTCCGCAGCCCAGGCCGAGCTGGAGCGCCAGCAGGTCAGCGCCAACCCGGTGCAGGTGCGCCACAACGTGCATGTGCGCTACGAAGGCACCGATTCAGCCCTGGTGGTGCCGTTTGGCGACATGGCCAGCATCCAGTCCGCCTTTGAGACGGCCTACCGCCAGCGCTTTGCCTTCCTGATGGCGGGCAAAGGGCTGGTGGTGGAGGCCGTCTCGGTGGAGGCCATGATTGCAGGCGACGCTCCTGCAGAGCCGCGCCTGGCGGTGCACCCGCACCGCAAGCACCCGCTGCGCGAAACGGTGAAGATGTACTCGGGCAGCGAGTGGCACGACGCCGCGCTGGTGGTGCGCGAAGACCTGCACCCCGGCGATGTGATTCCCGGTCCGGCCATCATTGCCGAGAAGAACACCACCACGGTGGTGGAGCCCGGCTGGTCCGCCCGCCTGACCGACCTGGATCACCTGGTGCTGGACCGCGTCACGGCCCGCAAGGTGCAATACGCGGCCGGCACCACGGTGGACCCGGTGCTGCTGGAGGTGTTCAACAACCTGTTCATGAACATCGCCGAGCAGATGGGCCTGCAGCTGCAGAACACGGCGTACTCGGTGAACATCAAGGAGCGCCTGGACTTCAGCTGCGCGCTGTTCGATGCCACCGGCAACCTGATTGCCAACGCGCCGCACATGCCCGTGCACCTGGGCTCCATGGGCGAGAGCATCAAGACCGTGATCCGCGAGAACGCGGGCAAGATGCACCCGGGCGATGTGTACATGCTCAACGACCCGTACCACGGTGGCACCCATCTGCCCGATGTGACGGTAATCACTCCGGTGTACGTGGCCGAGGGCTCCGAGCCCACGTTCTATGTGGGCAGCCGGGGCCACCATGCCGACATCGGCGGCACCACGCCGGGCTCGATGCCACCGTTCTCCACGCGCATCGACGAAGAGGGTGTGCAGATCAACAACGTGAAGCTGGTGGACCGGGGCATCTTCCTGGAAGAAGAAGTGCGCAGCCTGCTGACGACGGGCGGCGGCACCACGTCGTATCCCAGCCGCAACCCCCAGCAAAACCTGGCCGACCTGCGTGCGCAAATCGCCGCCAACGAAAAAGGCGTGCAGGAACTCTCGAAGATGGTGGGCCAGTTTGGCCTGGATGTCGTGCAGGCCTACATGCGCCATGTGCAGGACAACGCGGAAGAGTCGGTGCGCCGCGTGATCACGCAGCTCAAAGACGGGCAGTTCACCCTCAAGTTGGACAACGGCGCACAGATCAGCGTGTCGGTCAAGGTCAATGTGGCCGAGCGCAGCGCGGTCATCGACTTTGCAGGCACCAGTGCGCAGCAGACCAACAACTTCAACGCGCCGCGTGCGGTGTGCATGGCCGCGGTGCTGTACGTGTTCCGTACGCTGGTGGACGACGACATTCCGCTCAATGCGGGCTGCCTGAAACCTCTGCAGGTGATCATCCCGCAGGGCTCCATGCTCAACCCGAATCCGCCGGCCTCGGTGGTGGCGGGCAACGTCGAGACCTCCACCTGCATCACCAATGCGCTGTTCGGCGCCTTGGGCGTGATGGCGGGCAGCCAGCCCACCATGAACAACTTCACCTTTGGCAATGCGCAGTACCAGTATTACGAAACCATTGCCGGCGGCAGCGGTGCGGGTGCGGTGTTCGATGCTTCAGGCCGCACGGTGCGCGGGTTTGACGGCACCAGCGTGGTCCAGACGCACATGACCAATTCGCGCCTGACCGACCCCGAGGTGCTGGAGTTCCGTTTCCCCGTGGTGCTCGACAGCTACGAGATCCAGCGCGGTTCTGGCGGGGCAGGCCGCTGGGCGGGTGGCGATGGCGGCGTGCGGCGCGTGCGCTTTCTGGAGGCCATGACGGCCAGCATCCTGTCCAACGGGCGCTTGAACCCTGCGTTTGGCATGGCAGGGGGCCAACCCGGCCGGCCTGGCGCCAACCGTGTGCTGCGTGCCAACGGCCAGGTGGAAGAACTGGGCCATATCGGTGCGGCACTGATGGAGCCCGGCGATGTGTTCGAGATATCGACCCCCGGTGGTGGCGGCTACGGCGAAGAGTGCACCGTGCATTGACGCGCATGCCGGAGGCGCGTTGCCTCCGGCCCTGCTCAGTGGCACGGCGTTTGCGTTCTTTCCCATGCTGCTTTGCGGGCAGTGGGATGCAACCAGGAGAAATTCATGAACTATCTGCCAGCCACTTCCCATGCCGAACGGTACGCGCAGCCGCGTACGGCCCCCACGGCGAGCGGCACCTCTGCGTCGGATGCGCCTGCAGGCGCTTCCCGCTCCGGCCCTGCATCGGCAGAGGCTGCGCCCGCTGGTGGCCGACGCAACCTGAGCGTGGGGCAGAAGCTTGCGGCCAGCTTTGGCCTGCTGGGCTGCGCCGTGGCACTGCTGGGAGCGATGACGTGGATGACCGGCGAGGGCACCCGCCGCCAGGCCACGTTGCTTGCCAGCGAGCAACTGCCCATTGAACGCTCGGTGCGCGACTGGAAGACACAGTCGGTCACCATTGGCCAGATTGCGTTGCGCACCACGGTGTCCTCCGACGTATTTCCCCTGGTGGCAGAGATCCGCAAGCAACTGGCGACCGAAGACGCGATGCGCAAGCGCATCGAAGAGGCTTTGGCAGGTGCATCCACAGCCGAGCACACCAAACCCCTGTGGGCCGAGGCCCAGGCGCAGCGGCAGCAATACGCGGCGCTGCGCGACGCCCTGGTGCAGAACGCCCTGGAGGCCAAGATCATCAGCCAGAAGGAGCTGCAGGACCACGCCGCCGCACTGACGCAATACCTGCGGGCCATTGATCAGTTGCTCGGGGCGTCCGAGCAGGCGTCCCTCCAGGCGGCGGACGCCATGATCAGCGACGCCTCGCGCGCACAGTGGATCAGTGCCATCGCTGTGCTGGTGGTGGTGGGGCTGTCGGCGCTGTTTGGCTGGCTATTGCGGCGCTCCATCGTGCTGCCGCTGCGCCAGGCCTGCGAGGCTGCGGACCTGGTGGCACATGGCGACCTGACCGTGCGCATGCAGACGCAGCGCACCGATGAAATCGGCCAGTTGCTCACGGCGCTGGACAAGATGGTCGAGTCCCTGCACTACGTGGTGACCGAGGTGCGTGACTCGGGGGAGTCCATCCACGTGGCCAGTTCCGAGGTGGCGGCGGGCAACACCGACCTGAGTGCACGCACCGAACATGCCGCCAGCAACCTGCAGCAGACGGCGGCGAGCATTGCCCAGCTGGCACAGATGGTGGCGGCCAATGCGGACAGCACGCGCCAGGCCAATGCGCTGGCCCTGAATGCCACACAAGTGGCCAGCAAGGGCGGTGAGGTGGTCAGCCAGGTGGTGAAGACCATGGAAGAGATCAACGCCAGCAGCAAGAAAATTGCCGACATCGTGGGCATCATCGATGGCATTGCGTTCCAGACCAACATCCTGGCACTCAATGCGGCCGTCGAGGCTGCCCGTGCGGGCGAACAGGGGCGTGGTTTTGCGGTGGTGGCCAGCGAGGTGCGGGGCCTGGCCGGGCGCAGCGCCAACGCGGCGCGCGAGATCAAGGCGCTGATCTCCACCAGCGTCGAGAAGGTGAGCGACGGCGCCAGGCTGGTGGTGACGGCAGGCTCCACCATGGGCGACATCGTGCAGAGCGTGGAGCGCGTGACCACGTTGATGTCCGAGATCAACGAGGCCAGCAGCGAACAGAGCACGCAGATCGGCCAGGTGAGCCAGGCCGTGGACCAACTCGACCACATGACGCAACAGAACGCCGCGCTGGTAGAGGAGGGCGCTGCCGCGGCCCAGAGCCTCAAGGACCAGGCACACCGCCTGGCCGGTGCCATGGGGCAGTTTCAGCTCGTTCGTGCAGCGGTTTGATTCCGGAAATTCAATAAAAAAGGCCTGCAGCGCAGGCCCATAAAGCGCCAGGCGCTATGAATTTTGATGTGACTACATGCCCGCGTAGTTCGGGCCACCGCCGCCCTCGGGCGTGACCCACACGATGTTCTGCGTCGGGTCCTTGATGTCGCAAGTCTTGCAGTGCACGCAGTTTTGCGCGTTGATCTGCAGGCGTTGCGCATCGCCGCCCTTGGCCACGTCGGGCACAAACTCGTACACGCCCGCGGGGCAGTAGCGCGCCTCGGGGCCGGCGTACTTGGCCAGGTTGATGTTGACTGGCACGCTCGCGTCCTTGAGCGTGAGGTGGGCCGGCTGGTTCTCTTCGTGGTTGGTGTTGCTGATGAACACGCTGCTGAGGCGGTCGAACGTGAGCTTGCCATCGGGCTTGGGGTAGACGATAGGCTTGCACTCTGCCGCGGGCTTCAGATACGCGTGGTCGGGCTTGTCGCGGTGCAGGGTCCAGGGGATGTGGCCGCGCAGCACGAACTGCTCGAAACCGTTCATCAGCGTGGCGGCGGTCAGGCCGTACTTGAACCAGTTCTTGAAGTTGCGGTCCTTGTTCAGCTCGGTGTAGAGCCAGCTTTCCTCGAAGGCCTTGGGGTAGGCGGTCAGTTCGTCGTGCTGGCGGCCTGCGACGATGGCGTCGTAGGCGGCTTCGGCGGCCAGCATGCCGGTCTTGATGGCGGCGTGGCTGCCCTTGATGCGGCCCACGTTCAGGTAGCCCGCATTGCAGCCCACCAGTGCGCCACCCGGGAAGACCGTCTTGGGCAGGGCGTTGATGCCGCTGGCGTTGATGGCACGCGCGCCATACGACAGGCGCTTGGCCGTGATCTCGCCCTTTTCGTTCTCAAAGTAGTAGCGGACGTTCGGGTGGGTCTTCCAGCGCTGGAATTCCTCGAACGGGCTGAGGTACGGGTTGGTGTAGCCCAGGCCAGTGACGAAGCCCAGGGCCACCTTGTTGCCCTCCAGGTGGTACAGGAAGGCGCCGCCGTAGGTATCGTTCTCCATGGGCCAGCCGGCGGTGTGCATCACAAAGCCGGGCTGGTGCTTCTTGGGGTCGATCTCCCACAGTTCCTTCACGCCAATGCCGAAGCTCTGCGGGTCGCGGTCCTTGTCGAGGTGGAACTTGGCGATCAGCTGCTTGCCCAGGTGGCCGCGTGCGCCTTCGGCAAACACGGTGTACTTGCCCAGCAGCTCCATGCCCAGCTGGAAGTTTTCGGTGGGCTCGCCATCCTTGCCGATGCCCAGATTGCCCGTGGCCACGCCCTTGACGGAGCCGTTGTCGTTGTAGAGCACTTCTGCGGCGGTGAACCCGGGGAAAATTTCCACGCCCAGGGCTTCGGCCTGTTCACCCAGCCACTTGGTCAGGTTGCCCAGGCTGATGATGTAGTTGCCGTGGTTGTGCGCAAACGGCGGCAAGAACATGTTGGGCACGCGAAAGCCCGATTTTTCGCCCAGGAAGATATAGGCGTCGTCGGTCACGGGCTGGTTCAGCGGAGCGCCGCGCTTTTTCCAGTCGGGGATCAGTTCGGTCAGCGCCTTGGGGTCCATGATGGCGCCCGAGAGAATGTGCGCGCCGGGTTCGGAGCCTTTTTCCAGCACCACGACCGAGACATCCTGGCCTTTTTCAGCCGCCAATTGCTTCAGGCGGATCGCAGTGGCCAAGCCGCCCGGGCCACCGCCGACGACGACGACGTCGTATTCCATGGATTCGCGGGGGCCGTATTGGGCGAGGATTTCTTCATTGGTCATGGGCTTCTCGTCGGGCGTTTGATAATGGGCTATTTTCTACAGAGCAGGGTGCAATGCCCTGTCTGGCTGGCGACTGATTGTATTCACGGAATACAGACAATCGAACGACCGTTCTATTTTGATCCAGTAGGGAGACTCTAAATGGCATACAGCATCGACTTGTCCGGCCGCGTGGCCTTCATCACAGGTGCCTCCAGCGGCCTGGGCGCACAGTTTGCCCGTACGCTGGCCCGCGCGGGCGCCGGCGTGGTGCTGGCCAGCCGCCGGGTCGAAAAGCTCAAGGAGCTGCGTGCACGCATCGAAGGCGAGGGCGGTGACGCCCATGTGATCGAACTCGACGTGACCGACCACGACTCGATCAAGTCCGCCGTGGCACACGCCGAGACCGAGATGGGCTCCATCGACATCCTGGTCAACAACTCGGGCGTGAGCACCACGCAGCGTATCCAGGACGTGACGCCGGAGGACTACGACTTCATCTTCGACACCAACGTGAAGGGCGCCTTCTTCGTGGCTCAGGAGGTCGGCAAGCGCATGCTGGCTCGCTCGCGCGGTGCCGCGCCGGGCAGCTTCACGGGGGGGCGCATCATCAACATCGCCTCGATGGCAGGCCTCAAGGTGCTGCCGCAGATCGGCGCCTACTGCATGAGCAAGGCCGCCGTGGTGCAGATGACCAAGGCTATGGCCATGGAGTGGGGCAAGTTTGGCATCAACGTGAACGCGATATGCCCTGGCTACATCGATACCGAGATCAACCACCACCACTGGCAGACCGAGCAGGGCAAGAAGCTCATCGACATGCTGCCCCGCAAGCGCGTGGGCAACGCGCAAGACCTGGATGCCTTGCTGGTCATGCTGGCCAGCGACCAGAGCCACTTCATCAATGGTGCGGTGATTGCGGCCGATGACGGCTTTGCTGTATAGGAAGTCCCCCTGAGGCGCTGCGCGCCATCCCCCGAGGGGGACGCCACCGGTGGCCTGGCAGAGCCAGTTCCACGGTGGCACTGGCCTGGGGGCGCGCCAGTTGCAGAGCGCTGGGCGGTACCACCAACCTGGACTATCGATGAAGATTGAAATTCCTGAAGCCAAGAAGCTGGTCTACGAGATGCGCTTTCCCGTGCGCTGGGGCGACATGGACGCGATGGGCCATGTCAACAACACGGTGTATTTCAGATACCTGGAAACCGCGCGCATCGACTGGATGGTGTCGGTGGGCTGCAACCCCGACCCGCGCGGACAGGGGCCGGTCATCGTCAATGCGTTCTGCAATTTCTACAAGCAACTCGAATACCCGGCCGACGTGTTGCTCAAGCTCTACGTGAGCGACCCGGGCCGTACCACGTTCGAGACCTGGGGCACGATGGAGCGGCTGGACCAGCCGGGCGTCATCTGCGCTGCGGGCGGGGCCACCACCATCTGGGTGGACTTTCCGCAGCAGAAAGCAGCACCCTTGCCGGACTGGATGCGGGCGCTTGTCACTGCAGACTGAATTTGAAAGAAATAGGGCTCTAGCGCTCATTGGATAAGCGCTAGTAGCTATCAAATATGTAGTAAATGCGCCAGGGCACTTACTTCTGCTTGGGCACCCGTCCCATCAAGTAGAACTCTGGGTTGGGCTGCATGCCCGCAAAGCTGGCCATGCGGTTGCTCAGGCCAAAGAACGCGGTGATGGCCGCGATGTCCCAGATGTCCTCGTCGTCGAAGCCGTGCGGGTGCAGGGCCTCGAAGTCGGCGTCCTCGATCTCGTGCGAGCGCTGGCACACCTTCATCGCAAAGTCGAGCATCGCGCGCTCGCGCGGGCTGATGTCGGCCTTGCGGTGGTTGACCGCCACCTGGTCCGCGACCAGCGGCTTCTTCTCGTAGATGCGCAGGATGGCGCCGTGGGCCACCACGCAGTACAGGCACTGGTTGGCAGCGCTGGTGGTGGTGACGATCATCTCGCGCTCGCCTTTGGTCAGGCTGCCTTCTTCCTTGAGCATGAGCGCGTCGTGGTACGCAAAGAACGCGCGCCACTCGGCCGGGCGGCGGGCAAACGCCAGGAACACGTTGGGGATGAAGCCGGCCTTTTCCTGCACTTCCACGATGCGTGCGCGGATGTCGTCGGGCAGGGTGTTCAGGTCGGGAAAGGGGTAGCGGCTCACGAAGGTCTCCTTGGCTTGTTGTGTTGGTCGTGGATGCCAGTATCCGCGATGCACCGCATTGCGCTGTGCGCATGAAACTGGCGCCGCCCCACCAGTGCACCCGTGGATCCGGCTTCGCCGGTCCACCGGGTGCGTCCCCCTTAGGGGGAAGACGCCGCCAGGCGGCTCAGGGGGAGCTCAAGGATGCCAGTGCGTGGCCCGTACCGGGCTTTGCGCGGGCGCTGCCGTGTTGCCTGCCAGCGCGTACGACAGCTGCGTCGCCGCGGCGATCACGGTCTGGGCCAGTGCTTCGAGTTTTTCAGCGGGCAGGCGCGAGGCAGGCCCTGAAATGCACACGGACCCCATCAGGCGCCAGTGCATGCCGAACACCGGCGCCGACACCGTGGCCACGCCTTGCTCGCGTTCGCCGATGGACCAGTGGTAGCCCTTCTTGCGGATGTCTTCATACGCCTTGCCCGGCTCGCCCGAGAACGCCAGGATCACGCGACCCGGCGAGCCTTTGTCGAGCGGCAGGCCTTCGCCCATGCGGGCGTGGTGGCGCAGTGCCTGCGGGCCCTCCACGCGCACCAGGCAGGTCCGCACCTGGCCTTCGCGCACGTAGAAGGCCGCGCTTTCGCCCGTGGCGTGGGTCAGCTCGCGCAGCGCGGGTTCCAGCACGTTCTGCACATCAAAGCCCGCTTGGTAGCGCGCGCCCAGCCAGCCCGCGGCGGGCCCCAGGCGCCAGTCGCCGTCTTCGCGCTGCACCATGAAGCCCGACTGCGCCAGCGTGCGCGCCAGGCGCAGCACCGTGGTCTTGTGCAGGCCGCAGCGGCGGCTCAACTCGGCCAGCGGCAGGCTGGATTCGCCCAGGGCAAAGGCTTCGAGCACCTGCAGAGCGCGCGTGACGGCAATCACGCCGCCGGCAGCGTCGGGCTGCGCGGCCGGGGCAGGTGCCGAGGAGGGCGGCAATGGCGGTGGCGCGGGGAGAGAAGGCTTGATGGACTTGTCGCTCATGGCGCTATATGTTTCACTGTGTGCAACTGCATTGTATGCGTTGAAACGTCTGCGTAAAGTCGCAGCCACGGCGCCGGGCCGTCGCAGGTTCTGCAGACCGGCGTGACGAACCACCATAAAACGGAGACAAATCCATGCCAGCTTTTTCATCGCTTTCGCGTGCCGTCGGCGCGCACCTGTGCGCAGCCCTGATGGGCCTTGCCGCAACCGCCGTGCCCTTGGCCGCCCAGGCCCAGGCCGCATACCCGAACAAACCCATCCGCCTCATCGTGCCGTTCCCACCCGGTGGCGGCACTGACATGATCGCGCGCACCGTGGCGCAAAAGCTCACGGACCAGAACAAGTGGAACGTGATCGTGGACAACCGCCCCGGCGCGGGCGGCAATCTGGGCGTGGATGCGGCCGCCAAGTCGGCCCCCGATGGCTACACGCTGGTCATGGGCCAGACCAGCAACCTGGCCATCAACCCCACGCTGTACCCCAAGCTGCCCTACGACCCCATCAAGGACCTGGTGCCCGTGGCGCTGGTGTCGTCGTCGCCCATCGTGATCGCCGCGCCGGCCAATTCGCCGTACAAGACCTTTGCCGATGTGGTGGCTGCATCCAAGGGCAAGCCTGACGCGCTCACCCTGGGCTACTCGGGCAACGGCACGGTGGCCCACCTGGCCGGCGAGCTGGCCGAGAACGCGGCGGGCATCAAGCTGCGCCATATCCCCTACAAGGGCGCGGCCCAGGCCATGACCGACCTGGTGGGCGGGCAGATCGATCTGTACATGTCCTCCGTGCCCACGCTGCTGGGCCAGGTGCGCAACGGCAAGCTCAAGGTGCTGGCCATCACGTCGGCCAAGCGCTCGTCGCAATTGCCGGATGTGCCCACGCTGGCCGAGTCCGGCTACAAGGGCTTCGAGGCCGTGACCTGGTTCGGCATCCTGGCGCCCGCCGGCACGCCCGCACCCATCGTGGCGCAGCTGAACAAGGCCATCAACCAGGTGCTGCAGCATGCTGAAGTGGCCGAGAAGCTGCGCTCAGAAGGCGGTGATATCCTGGGCGGCTCGGCCGATCAGTTCGGCCAGCTGCTGCGCACCGAAGTGCCGCGCTGGGGCAAGATCGTCAAGGACTCGGGCGCCAGCCTGGACTGACCGACAGCGCCGACACAGCCACCGCTTAGCGCCCGCCAAGAGTCCGCGCCATGCACCGCGACAGCCTTGTCACGCCTGTGCGTACCGCCCACACCGTGCGGTTTTCAGCCGGCACCGCCGCGCCGCGCAACGTGGTGCCGGCCGGCGCCTGCGACTGCCATGTGCATGTGTACGACAGCCGCTTTCCGGCTGCGCCGCAGGCCAGGCTGTTGCCGCCCGATGCGTCGGCGCTGGACTATGCAGCGCTGCAGCAGCGCATCGGCACCACGCGGGTGGTGCTGGTCACGCCGTCGACCTACGGCACCGACAACCGCCCGATGCTCGAAGGCCTGGCCGCACTGGGCGCCATGGGCGTGCAAGCCCGTGGCGTGGCGGTGATCGACGGCACCGAGAGCGATGACGAGCTGCAGCACCTGCAGGCCGCCGGCGTGCGCGGCGTGCGGCTGAACCTGTCGCTGGGCGTGTCGGGCACGGCGGCTTCGCTGCTGCCGCTGGCCCGCCGCATCGCGCCGCTGGGCTGGCACCTGCAGCTGCTGATGGCGCCCGATGTGCTGGTCGCGCAGGCCGACGTGCTGCACCAGTTGCCCGTGCCGGTGGTCTTCGACCACTTCGGCCGCATCGCTCCCGCGCAGGCGGGTCGGCACCCCGCCCATGGGTTGCTGCTGGCGCTGCTGCAGGGCGGGCAGGCGTGGATCAAGCTGTCGGGTGGCTACATCGTGAGCGAGCAGCACTCGGTGGAAGACCCCGCGCTCGACACCCTGGCTGCCAGCTACCTGCGCTGCGCGCCCGACCGCGTGGTCTGGGGCAGCGATTGGCCGCATGCCACCGCATCGGCCGGCGTGCAGCCCCTGCCCGACGACGCCCGCCAGGTGGACCGGCTGGCCGACTGGGCGCGCGATACAGGCGACAGCGCCACGCTGCAGCGCGTGCTGGTGGACAACCCGGCCGCGCTCTACGGCTTCACGCCGACCATTTCTTCATTGCCTTGACGACACCGGGAGACCTGCCCATGACCGAATCCGCAACCCCCACTCCAACAGCCGGCCTGCCGCGCCGCAGCGTGCTCGCTGCCAGCGGTGCCGCGCTGCTGGCCCCCTGGCTGTCGGCACCTGCATTGGCCCAGGGCGACTGGCCTGCCGGTCGCGTCATCACCTGGGTGGTGCCGTACCCGCCCGGCGGCAGCACCGACGTGCTGGGCCGCAATGTGGCGCAGCGCATCGGCGCCGCGCTGTCCACCAACGTGATCGTGGACAACAAGGCCGGTGCCACCGGCACCATCGGCGCGGCCTTTGTTGCCAAGGCGGCGCCCGACGGCTACACGCTTCTGGGCACCTCCATCGGGCCGCAGGCGATCGCGCCGCACCTGATGGGCAAGCTGCCGTACGACCACATCACGGCGTTCGAGCCTGTGGTCATCATCGGCACCATTCCGCACATTTTGGTGGTGGGCACGGACCAGCCGTTCAAGACGGTGGCCGACCTGCTGGCCGCTGCCAAGGCACAGCCGGGCAAGCTCGCCTTCGCCTCGGGCGGCAACGGCACCATCTTGCAGATGCAGGGCGAGCTGCTGCAGCAGCAGACCGGCGCGCGCTTCATCCACGTGCCCTACAAGGGCGACACCCCGGCGCTGCAGGACACGTTGGCCAGCCAGGTGCAGTTCATGTTCGCGCCCGCGGCCGCCGCGCTGCCGCATGTGCAGGCGGGCAAGCTGCGCGCGCTGGCCGTCACCTCGGCCCAGCGCCTGAAGGCCCTGCCGGCCGTGCCCACGATGGCCGAGGTGGGCATGAAGGACTTCGTGGTGGAGCAGTGGCAGGCCGTGTTCGCGCCGGCCAAGACGCCCTCCACCGTGGTGCAGCGCTTGAACCAGGAGATCAACAAGGCCCTGAAGGACCCCGCCGTGGTTGCCCTGGCCGACAAGCTGGGCGTGACGCTGGTGGGCGGCACGCCCCAGCAGCTGGGCGACCTGCAAAAGGCCGACTCGGCCAAGTGGGCCAAGGTCATCAAAGACGGAAACATAAAAGCTGAGTGAGACGGCCTTTGCAGCCGGCATTGTCTGCACGCACCCCTTCTTCATTTTTCAAACGGACAGAACACCATGAGCCAACTCCCCGACATCATCCGTGACATCGACCGCGTGAGCGCCGATGTCGTGAGCAAAGCCGCGACCTTCCAGGCCGCCATCCTGGCCGACGTGGCGGGCCGCCGCGGCACGATGCACGGCCGCGTGGCCCCGGTGCACCAGAGCATGCAGGTGGCAGGCCCCGCCTTCACCGTGGAAGTGCGCCCCGGCGACAACCTCATGATCCACGCCGCCATCGCGCTGGCCCAGCCGGGCGACGTGCTGGTGATCGACGGCAAGGGCGACCTGACCGCCGCCCTCATGGGCACCCTGATGCTCAGCGCCTGCAAGAAGCGGGGCCTGGCCGGCGTGATCGTGGACGCGGCCATCCGCGACAAGCTGGAGATCCTGGAGCTGGACTTCCCCGTGTTCAGCGCGGGCTTCAACCCCGCCGGACCCACCAAGTACGTGCCCGGCCGCATCAACCACCCCATCTCTGCCGGCGGCGCCACCGTGAACCCCGGCGACCTGGTGGTGGGCGATGCTGACGGCGTGGTTGTGATCGAGCGCGCCAAGGCCCCCGGCATGATGGCCCTGGCCGACAAGAAGGTGGCCGACGAGGCCGCCCGCATCGAAGCCATCGCCCGCGGCGACACCGCATCGAAATGGCTGCCTGCCGCGCTGCGCGCTGCTGGCGTTTTGAAGGAAGGGGAATCGCTGTGAGCCAAACCATCATCGTCACTGGCGCCGATCTGGCGCAGCAAGCCCTGGACCTGCTCACGGGCTACGACATCGTCTACACAGGCAAGACGCCGACCGAAGAGGACATGGTGGCCCTGTGCGGTTCGCACAACCCCGTGGCCATCATCGTGCGCTACGGCAAGGTGGGCCCGGCCGTGATGGACGCGGCGCCTTCGCTCAAGGTGATCTCCAAGCACGGCAGTGGCACCGACACCATCGACAAGGTGGCGGCCCAGGCGCGCGGCATCGAGGTGGTGGCCGCCGTGGGCGCCAATGCTGCGGCCGTGGCCGAGCAGGCGCTGGCACTGCTGCTGGCCTGTGCCAAGTCGGTGGTGCAGCTGGATGCGCGCATGCATGCCGGCCATTGGGACAAGGCCACGCACAAGAGCCTGGAGCTGGGCGGCCGCACCGTGGGCCTGGTGGGCCTGGGCGCCATCGGCCTGCGCTTTGCGAAGATGGCCGATGCGTTGGGCATGCGCGTGATCGGTTTCGACCCGTTCGCCAAGAATCTGCCCGACTACGTGCAGAGCGTGAGCCTGGAGACCATCTGGCGCGAAGCCGATGCAGTCTCCTTGCACTGCCCGCTGACCGACGAAAACCGCGGCATGCTCAACGCCGCCACGCTCGCGCAGTGCAAGCGCGGCGTGATCGTGGTCAACACCGCCCGCGGCGGCCTCATCGACGAAGCCGCATTGCTCGCAGCCGTGCGCTCGGGCCAGGTGATGGCGGCGGGCCTGGACAGTTTTGCGGTGGAGCCCATGGTGGCCGGCCACCCGTTCCAGGGCGAGAAGAATTTCATCCTCAGCCCGCACATCGGCGGCGTGACCAGCGACGCCTACGTGAACATGGGCGTGGGCGCGGCCCAGAACCTGCTCGCCGTGCTGGCCCGCGTGCCGGCCGCCGCGGCGGCATGAGCCGGTGCTGGCCCTGCCGCAGCAGGGCCGGCCGCAGAGTGAGACCGTAGCAGGCAGACCTCGGGCAGGGCAGGGCACACCAGCGTTGTGTGCCCGCCGTGCAGGGGCCCGTGCGCGCACCGGCTTGCGCCAGAACCGACGGCTGCCACACCGCAGCCCATGACAGGAGACACATCGATGAACAAGAATTTTGAGAAAAAAATGCCCCTACCGCTTGTCCATCAAGCGCTAGCAGCTACGCTTTTTATAGCGTCTGGCGCTTGCTTCGCCCAGGCCGGCGACTACCCCGCCAAGCCCGTGAAGCTGGTGGTGGGCTTTGCCGCCGGCGGCCCCACCGACGTGGTGGCCCGCGCATTCGCAGACCATGCCAGCCGCGCGCTGGGCCAGCCCTTCATCATCGACAACAAGCCCGGCGCCAATACCATCCTGGCCGCGCAGGCCGTGGCCAGCGCGCCGGCCGACGGCTACACGCTGCTGTTCGGCGCCACCAACCACACGATGATCCCCGGGGCCGTACAGCAACCGGGTCAAGTTCGATGCGGTGAAGTCTTTCAAGCCCCTGTGCACCGTGGCCACCAGCCCGACGGTGCTGGTGGTGGGCCCCGGCATGCCGGTGAAATCGCTGGCCGACTACATGGCCCGTGCCCGCAAGGAGCCGGGCGTGACCACGGCCGGCACTGCCGGCGTGGGCAGCTCGGGTCATTTCGCCACCGAGATGTTTGCACGGGCCAATGGCCTCAAGCTCAACCACGTGCCCTACAAGGGCGCGGCGCCGGTGGTCACGGACCTGATGGGCGGCCAGCTCGACAGCTCGTTCGCCACGCTGGGCTCGGTGCTGCCGCAGATCAAGAGCGGCAAGCTCACGGCCCTGGCCGTGGCGTCGCCCAAGCGCTCGTCGCTGCTGCCCGACGTGGCCACGTTCGCTGAAGCCGGCGGCGGCAAGTATTCGGCCGATGCCTGGTACGGCGTGCTGGCGCCCGCCGGTGTGCCCGACGCCGTGGTGCAGAAGCTCGAACGCGCGGCTGTGGACTTTGCGAAGAGCGCCTCCGCGGTGGACAAGCTGCGCGGCCTGGGGCTGGATGCGGACTCGACCTGCGGCACCGCGTTTGCAGCGCAGGTGGAGCGCGAAGTCGCCACCTATACCCAGATCGCCAAAGACCTGGATCTGAAAGTGGAGTGACCCCCCTGAGGCGCTTTGCGCCTTCCCCCCTCTCTCGCCTCGCTGCGCGATGCGGGAAGGGGGACGCAGCCAGTGCGGCGGGGCGGCCCTTGCACGGCTGCCTGCGCCTTGTCTGCGCCAGTTTCGCAGGCCAGAGGGCAGCAATACCTGTTGGCTCTTGATGGATTGAATGGATAAGGAGACTTTATGTTGCGTTTTCTCAAACCCCTGATCGCCGCCTGCGCCCTGGCCACGGGCCTGGCCCATGCCGCGTTCCCCGAGCGCCCCATCACCATCGTCGTGCCGTATGCGCCCGGCGGTGCGGCCGACGCCGTGGCCCGTGTGCTGGCCACGCGCCTGGGTGCCAAACTGGGCGCCAGCGTGATCGTGGACAACAAGGCCGGCGCCAGCGGCACCATCGGCGCCAGCTACGTGGCCAAGGCCAATGCGGATGGCCACACGGTGCTGTACGACGCCACGCCGTACTCCATCAACCCGCACCTGTTCCCCAAGATGCCGTATGCCGCCAACGCGCTGCAGCCGCTGTCGCTGGTGCTGCTCGCGCCCAATGTGCTCATCGTGAAGACCGACTCGCCAATCAAGAACATCGGCGACCTCGTTGCCAAGGCCAAGGCGGCCCCGGGCAAGCTCAACTTCGCCTCGGGCGGCAGCGGCACCGTGCAGCGCCTGGCGGCCGAGCTGCTGCGCCAGCAGCTGAACCTGGACATGGTGCATGTGCCCTACAAGAGCGGCGGCCCCGCCATCACCGACGTGATGGCCGGCCAGGTGGACTTCATGTTCGGTACCGTGGCCGCGACCTACCCACATGTCTCCGGCGGCAAGCTGCGCGCCCTGGCCGTGTCGGCGCCCGAGCGCTCCAGGCGCCTGCCCGACGTGCCCACCGTGGCCGAGACGGTGATCCCCGGCTACGAGGCCTATGAGTGGAACGGCCTGTTCCTGCCCGCCGGCACGCCCGAGCCCATCGCCGCCAAGCTGCGCGAGGCCGTGCAGGAGGTGATGAAGGAAGACGAGCTCAAGCAGCGCCTGGCCGACATGGGCGCGCAGCCCGTGGGCTCCACGCCTGCCGAGTTCGCGGCCTTCCTCAAGAAGGAAGATGCGAAATGGGGCGAGGTGGTGCGCAAGGGCAACATCAAGCTGGACTGAGCGCCGATGGACCAGCCCCTGCCTGGCGCCGTGCCGCATTCGGCAGGCCTCAACCAGCCGCTGCGGGCGCTGCCGCCGCTGGCGTGCGACAGCCACATGCACATCTTCGATGCGCGTTTTGCGCCATCGCCGCACTGGCCGCGCACGCCGCCCCATGCGCCCGTGGCCGCCTACCGGCAGCTGCAGCAGCGCCTGGGCACATCGCGCACCGTGGTGGTCACGCCGTCCACCTACGGAACCGACAATGCCTGCGCGCTGGATGCACTGGACGCCTTGGGCGACAGCGCGCGTGGCGTGGCGGTGGTGGGCCATGCGGTGAGCGATGTGGAGCTGAGCCGCCTGGCCGCACGGCGTGTGTGCGGACTGCGGGTGAACTTCGTCTCGCTGCAGTCCTGGGGTACGACCACGCCGGCCATGCTGTCCACCCTGGCGGACAAGGTTGCGCGCCATACGGACTGCGGCGGCTGGCATATCCAGGTGTTCGCGCACCCGGAGCAGATCGTGGCGCTCGAACCCGTGCTGCAGGCCTTGCCTGTTCCGCTGGTCATCGACCACCTGGGCCGCATCGACCCGGCGCAGGGCCCGAGTGCCGACGCCTACGGCGTGCTGCGCAGGCTGCTGGACGGCGGCAATACGTGGGTCAAGCTGTCGGGCGCCTACATGCGCTCCACCGCGCAGGGCCCGAGCTACGCCGACATGCTGCCCCTGGGCCGCGCGCTGGTGCAGGCCGCGCCCGGGCGCCTGGTGTGGGGCAGCGACTGGCCGCACACCACCGAGGCACCGGGCTCGGTCAACGATGCCGGCCTGTTGGACTTGCTGCGTGCCTGGGCGGGCAGCGATGCCGTGATGGACGGCATCCTGGTCGACAACCCGGCGCGGCTGTATGGTTTCGCCACCGCGTCCTGAACAAGAAAGACCCCCACCATGTTTCTGCTGCAACCGCCCCAGGTCCGCGACCTGGATATGTTCTCCGCCATGCCCGAACACTTTCGCCGCCGCGAGCGCAGTGCCTGGGCCGATGCCAACCGGGGCGGCACCGTCACCGATTCGTTCCTCGAAGGCCCGGTGTTCGACGGTGCGGGCCACCTGTACGTGACCGACATCCCCTGGGGCCGCATCTTTCGCATCAGCCCTGAGGGCGAATGGACACTGGTGGCCGAGTACGACGGCGAGCCCAACGGCATGAAGTTCCTGGATGCCGGCACGCTGCTGATCACCGACTACAAGAACGGCCTCATGCGCCTGGACGTGGCCTCCGGCAAGGTCACGCCCTACCTGGAGCGCCGCAACAGCGAGCGCTTCAAGGGCGTGAACGATTTGATCTTCGACGCCGACGGCAACCTGTATTTCACCGACCAAGGCCAGAGCGGCCTGCACGACCCGAGCGGCCGCCTGTACCGCCTGCGCCCCAATGGCCAGCTCGACCTGCTGCTGGCCAACGTGCCCAGCCCCAATGGCGTGGCCCTGTCGCCCGACGGGCGCGTGCTGTACCTGGCCGCCACGCGCGGCAACTGCGTGTGGCGCGTGCCGCTGCTGCCCGACGGCAGCGTGGCCAAGGTGGGGCAGTTCTTCACGTCGTACGGGCCCAGCGGCCCTGATGGGCTGTCCGTGGATGCGCAGGGCCGGCTGCTGGTGGCCAACCCCGGCCTGGGCTATGTCTGGGTGCTCAACCACCGGGCCGAGCCCGAGCTGGTGCTGCGCGGGCCGGCGGGGGCGTCGACCACCAATCTGGCCTTTGGCGGCGAGGGCGGCCGCACGGTCTACGTCACCGACTCGACCCACGGCCAGGTGCTGCGCGCGCAGCTGGATGCTCCAGGGCTGCCGCTGCACCGCTTGGCCGCGCGCTGAGGGGCGGCGGCACAGGGCGGCCGGGAAATTGATAGGGAAGGCGGTAGGGAAGGGACCGCGCCGTTCTTGCGGGCTATTGCGCTGCAGCGACCTTGGCCGCGCCCCGGTAGCGCGACAGCCAGTGGGCATACGGCGCGGGCAGCGTGGTCCATTCGGGCTTTTGCTCGCCCAGCACCTGCGCCAGGTGGTAGGTGTAGTGCGGGTTGGACAGGTGGGCGCGGCCGATCATCACCAGGTCCATCTGGCCGTCGGCCACTGCGCGTTCTGCAATGTGCGGGTCGTCGATGCCCCATGACGAGGCCACGGGCAGGCCGGCCTCGCTGCGCACGCGCTGGGCCACCGGGGCCAGGAAGGCCGGCGTGGCCCAGGGGATCTGCGTCTCTGCGATCACGAAATTGGCGCTGACGTTGACCATGTCCAGGCCGCGCTCGCGCATCTGGCGCACCAGCTCGATGGACTCGGCCACGGTTTCCTCGTCGCGGCCGTCGTATTCGATCACGCCGAAACGTGCCGTGAGCGGCAGGTGTGCGGGCCAGACCTTGCGCACGGCCTCCACGGTTTCCAGCAGAAAGCGTGCGCGGTTGTCGAAGCTGCCGCCGTACTGGTCGGTGCGCTGGTTGCTGTGGGCCGAGAAGAAGCTCTGCGCGAGGTAGCCGTGGGCAAAGTGCAGTTCCAGCCATTCAAAGCCCGCGGCCAGCGCGCGGCGGGCGGCGGCGACGAAATCGGCCTGCACCCGGGCGATGTCTTCCAGCGTCATGGCCTTGGGCACGCGGGGCAGGCCGCCGCCATAGGCAATGGCGGACGGGGCGATGGGTTGCCAGGCACGCGGATCGCTTTCGGGAATGTGGTCGTCGCCTTCCCACGGGCGCTGGGCGCTGGCCTTGCGCCCGGCGTGGCCGATCTGAATGCCGGGCACCGCGCCAGCGGCCTTGATGTTGGCGGCGATGCGGGCCAGGCCTTCGACCTGCTGGTCGTTCCACAGGCCGGTGCAGGCCGGGGTGATGCGGCCTTCGGGCGACACGCCGGTGGCCTCGACGATCACGAGACCTGCGCCGCCACGGGCAAGGCCGGCGTAGTGCGCCTGGTGCCATTCATTGGTCAGGCCGTCGGTGGCGCTGTACTGGCACATCGGCGGGATCGCGATGCGGTTGCGCAGGGTGACGCTTTGGAGCTGGAACGGGGTGAACAGGGCAGACATGCAGCTTTCTTTCTTGTGGGAGGCTGAAAAGGGGGGTGAAGCGGGAGGGCCAAAACAAGTCATGGCCACACACGGTGAGGATGGTGGGTACGATGCAGCCATAAACCAAATCGATATTTCTTATTCTTGAAATCATGGCAATTGATATCAGGGCCATGGACCTGAACCTGCTCAAGGCGCTGGATGCCTTGCTCGACGAGCGCAGCGTGACCCGCGCCGCCCGGCGCCTGTCGCTCACCCAGCCCGCGGTCAGTGGCATGCTGACCCGTCTGCGCGAAAGCTTCGACGACCCGCTTTTCGTGCGCACCCAGCGCGGCATCACGCCCACGCTGCGCGCGCAGGAGCTGGCCGCGCCGGTCAAGGAGCTGCTGGGCGGGATCGAGTCGCTGCTGCAGCCCCAGGCCTTCGACCCTGCCACGGCGCAGATGACCGTGCACCTGGCATCCACCGACTACGCGCTGCAGGCGGTGGTGGTGCCGTTTCTTGCCAAGCTGCGGCGCCGCGCGCCCGGCGTGCGTGTGGCCGTGGTGCCTGCCCAGCACCTGCCGGTGTACGAGCGGCTGGAGCGCGGCGATATCGACCTGGCCCTGATCAGCCCGGAGAACACGGCGCCCGACTTGTACGCCCGCCACCTGTTCGACGAGCGCTATGTCTGCGTGATGCGCGAAGGGCATCCGGATGCACAGGGTGACGTCCTGTCGCTCGACCGTTTCTGTGCGCTGGACCATGCACTCATCTCGTACACCGGCGGCAGCTTCTACGGCGTGACGGACGAGGCGCTGGCACGCCTGGGCCGGTCACGCCGGGTGGCGCTGTCGATCACCAGTTTTCTGGTGCTGCCGCAGATTCTGCGCACCAGCGACCTGATCGCGGTCGTGCCGCAGCGGGTGGTGGCCGATGCACCGGGGCTGGTCGTCATGGAGCCACCGGTGGCCATACCGGGATTCGTGAAAACTGCCGCCTGGCACGAACGCACCCACCGCTCCGCGGGGCATCGCTGGGTACGCTCCGTGCTGTTCGATACCTGTGGTTGCGGGGAGCCTGAAGCTCCGTTGAAGCTCACCAGTTTTCAATAAAAACTATCGTCTTGATGAATATGATTGCCTTTTCAATGGAGTGCACATTTCTTAGGATCGGAGCCGTTCATCAGCCATAACAAGGAGTGACCCATGACGACAGACGCAAAGTGCCCCTTCGATCACACCCAGGCCGCCGCGCCCAAGGGCCCTGGTAACGCAGACTGGTGGCCCAACCAGCTCAACCTGCGCCCGCTGAACCAAAGCTCGCCGCTGGTCGACCCCATGGGCGACGGCTTCAACTACGCCGAGGAGTTCAAGAGTCTGGACCTGGCCGCGGTGAAGGCTGACCTGCACGCGCTGATGACCGATTCGCAAGACTGGTGGCCGGCCGACTTCGGCCACTACGGCCCGCTGTTCGTGCGCATGGCCTGGCACAGCGCCGGCACCTACCGCCTGGCCGATGGCCGCGGCGGCGCCGGGGCCGGGCAGCAGCGTTTTGCGCCCCTGAACAGCTGGCCCGACAACGCCAACCTGGACAAGGCCCGCCGCCTGCTGTGGCCCATCAAGCAAAAATACGGCCGCAAGATCTCGTGGGCCGACCTGTTGATCCTGACCGGCAACGTGGCGCTCGAATCCATGGGCTTCAAGACCTTCGGCTTTGCCGGCGGCCGCCCCGACGTGTGGGAACCCGATGAAAACGTGTACTGGGGCGCAGAGAGCACGTGGCTGGGCGGCGACAAGCGCTACAGCGGCGAGCGCGACTTGGCCAAGCCCCTGGCCGCCGTGCAGATGGGCCTGATCTACGTCAACCCCGAAGGCCCGAACGGCAACCCCGACCCCCTGGCCGCAGCGCGCGACATCCGCGACACCTTTGCCCGCATGGCCATGGACGACGAAGAAACCGTGGCACTGATCGCCGGCGGCCACACCTTTGGCAAGACCCACGGCGCAGGCGACGCGGCCCTGGTGGGCCTGGAGCCCGAAGGCGGCGGCATCGAGGACCAGGGCTTCGGCTGGATCAGCAAGCACGGCAGCGGCTTTGGCGGCGACGCCATCACCAGCGGCCTGGAAGTCACCTGGACCACCACACCCACGAAGTGGAGCAACAACTTCTTCGAGAACCTGTTCGGCTTTGAATGGGAGCTGACCAAGAGCCCGGCCGGCGCGCACCAGTGGACGGCCAAGGGCGCGGCGGCGACCATTCCGCACGCCCACGACCCGGCCAAGAAGCTGGTGCCCACCATGCTCACCACCGATTTGTCGCTGCGCTTCGATCCGGCCTACGAGAAGATCTCGCGCCGCTTCCTCGACAACCCCGACCAGTTCGCCGACGCGTTTGCCCGTGCCTGGTTCAAGCTGACCCACCGCGACATGGGCCCCCGTTCGCGCTATCTGGGCGCGGACGTGCCGGCCGAGGTGCTGGTGTGGCAAGACCCGGTGCCGGATGTGGACCATGCGCTGGTCGATGCGCAGGATGTGGCGGCGCTCAAGGCCCAGGTGCTTGCCTCGGGCCTGTCGATCGCCGAGCTGGTGTCCACCGCCTGGGCCTCGGCATCGACCTTCCGCGGCGGTGACAAGCGCGGTGGTGCCAACGGTGCCCGCATCCGCCTGGCGCCGCAAAAGGACTGGGAGGTGAACCAGCCCGCGCAGCTGGCCAAGGTGCTGGGCCAGCTCGAAGCGATCCAGCAGGCCTTCAATGCTGCGCAATCCGGCGGCAAGAAGATCTCGCTGGCCGACCTGATCGTGCTGGCCGGGGGCGCAGCCGTGGAGGCCGCAGCCAAGAAGGCCGGGCAGGACGTGACGGTACCGTTCACGCCAGGCCGCACCGATGCCTCGCAAGAGCAAACCGATGTGCCCTCTTTCGAGGTCATGGAGCCTGCGGCCGATGGTTTCCGCAACTACGTGAAGCCGGGCCTGGAAGGCGCCGTGTCCGAGTTGTTGATCGACCGTGCCAACCAGCTCACGCTGACCGGGCCGGAGATGACGGTGCTCGTCGGCGGCCTGCGCGTGCTGGGGGCGAACGTGGCGTCGTCCGCCGCGCACGGTGTGTTCACGCAGCGCCCGCAGACCCTGAGCAACGACTTCTTCGTGAACCTGCTGGACATGCGCACCAAGTGGCAGAAGTCTGCCTCGGCCCCCGGCGTGCTGGAAGGCGTGGACCGCAGCGGCGGCACCCCGAAGTGGACGGGCACGGTGGCCGACCTGGTGTTCGGCTCCAACTCGCAACTGCGCGCCCTGGCCGAGGTGTATGGCAGCAGCGATGCGCAGGCGGTGTTCGTGCAGGACTTTGTGCGCGCCTGGACCAAGGTCATGAACCTTGATCGTTTCGATCTCGCGGCTGCATAAGCCAACGGCGGAGCCATTGACCGCGCCACTTGCCTGCCCCACGTGGGGGACGGCAAGTGGCGTTGTGCTTTTTGCCCAGGCGCTGCGGCTAACATGGCGGCCCCAACCGTATTGGAGAGCCCGCATGACGCAACCCCCATCCACCAAGGACTTCGACAAAGGCCTGGCCACGCGCAAGCAGGTCATGGGCGAGGACTTCGTGGCCAATGCCTTTGGCAACGCCACGGAATTCACCCAGCCGATTCAGGAGTTCATCACCCGCAATGCCTGGGGCGATGTGTGGCAGCGTCCGGGGCTCGACCTGAAGACACGCAGCCTGATCACCGTGGCTTTCTTGACCGCTTTGGGCAAGCAACACGAGCTCAAGGGCCATGTGCGCGGCGCACTCAACAACGGTGCCACCGCGCAAGAAATCCAGGAAGTGCTGCTGCACGCCAGTATCTACTGTGGCTTGCCCACGGCCGTGGAGGCGTTCCGCACAGCGGCTGAGGTGATCGACGGGCCCAAGAAGGGCTGAACCCAGTCGCGGCCTTCAGCCCCCCGCGAGCAGTTTGTGCACCAGGTCCGCTGCGGTGGACGCGTTGTACTTGCGCATGAGGCGGGCACGGTAGATCTCCACCGTGCGGTGGCTGATCTCCAGCGCCCGGCCGATTTCCTTGGAGGTCAAACCCTCCAGCAAGCGTGCGGCCACCTCGCGCTCGCGGCCCGTCAGCTCGGCCTTGACGGGGCGCTGCGAACTGAGGTCTTCAAAGCTCCAGATGCCCGATTCATGGGGAGCGTCGCGATTGAGCGCACGGCCTGACACATGGCACCAGAACACCTCACCGTTGGCGCGTTTCATGATGCGGTTGTCGGCGTAGTGGCCCTTGGCGTTCAGGATGGGTTCCATGTGCGCGCCCAGGCGTTCGTATTCGTCAGCGCTTGGGTACAGTACCTGGAACGACTGACCAATGAGCACCTCGCGCGAAGCGCCGAACATCTCGCAGACCTGGCGGTTGCAATCGACCATGGTGCGATTGCGTGACAGCACCAGGCCCACGGGGGCCATGTCAAAAGCGAGTCGGTAATCAACGTCCATAGTGCAAGTCTTTACGGAATACTACTTAATCGGGTACGTAGTATCGTAGCGCATCCAAATTCACAAGGAGATCGTGGTGAACAAGTTATTCCCCTCCGCAGCCGAAGCCTTGAAGGGCGTGGTTGCAGACGGCCAACTCATGGCCGTGGGTGGCTTCGGTTTGTGTGGCATTCCAGAAGCGCTGATCGACGCTTTGCGCGACTCCGGCGCCAAGAACCTCACCGTGATCTCCAACAACGCAGGTGTGGATGGCTTCGGCCTGGGCAAACTGCTGGAGACCCGACAAATCAAAAAGATGATTTCGTCCTACGTGGGCGAGAACAAAGAGTTCGAGCGCCAGTACCTGGCGGGCGAACTGGAGTTGGAGTTCACGCCCCAGGGCACGCTGGCCGAGAAGCTGCGCGCTGGCGGCGCTGGCATCCCGGCTTTCTTTACCAAGACGGGTGTAGGCACCATCGTGGCCGATGGCAAGGAACTGCGCGGATTTGACGGCGAAACCTACGTGATGGAGCGCTCGCTGGTGCCCGAGGTCTCGCTCATCAAGGCCGACGTGGCCGACAAGTCCGGCAACCTGCGTTTCAACCTCACAGCGCGCAACTTCAACCCTGCGGCTGCCACTGCCGGCAAGGTCTGCATTGTGGAAGTGGAGCGCATTGTGGAAGTTGGCGAGCTTGCCCCAGACGACGTCCATCTGCCCGGCATCTATGTGCACCGCATCGTGCTCAATGCCAACCCCGAAAAGCGTATCGAAAAACGCACGATCACCGAGAAAGCAGGAGCCTGAACATGCCGTGGACCCAAGACCAGATGGCCGCCCGCGCGGCGCAAGAACTCGAAGACGGTTTCTATGTGAACCTGGGCATCGGCATCCCCACGCTGGTGGCCAATTTCACCGGTGACAAGGAAGTGTGGCTGCAGTCCGAGAACGGCATGCTGGGCATTGGCCCGTTCCCCACCGAAGACAAGGTGGACCCGGATCTCATCAACGCTGGCAAGCAGACCGTGACCACGATCAAGGGCTCGTCGATCTTCGGCAGCGACCAGTCGTTTGCCATGATCCGTGGCGGCAAGATCAACCTGTCGATCCTCGGTGCGATGCAGGTCAGCGAAAAGGGCGACCTGGCCAACTGGATGATCCCCGGCAAGATGGTCAAGGGCATGGGCGGCGCGATGGACTTGGTGGCAGGCGTCAAGCGCGTGATCGTGCTCATGGAGCATGTTGCGAAGAAGAAAGACGGCACGGAAGACATGAAGATCCTGCCCCAGTGCACGCTGCCCCTCACAGGCGTGGGCGTGGTGGACCGCATCATCACCGACCTGGCCGTGCTGGACGTTACGCCCGAAGGCCTCAAGCTCGTGGAGCTGGCACCCGGCGTGAGCTTCGAATCCCTGCAGGCCAAGACCGGCGTGACCGTGCTGCAGTGATCGGTGTGCTGCCGCGCCCTTCGCGGGCGCGCGGCGAACAATACAAAAAAAGGCCGGGGCCCCGTGAGGGGCTCCGGCCTTTTGCATGGAGGCTGCAGTGCGGTCTGCAGCGTTGCCTTGCGTGGATTACAGAACGCCGATCTCGCCCGAAGGGATCTGGCCAGTGCGCACGGCTTCGGCTGCAGCGGCGCGCACGGCGGCGCGGTCGGCCTTCGACTGGTAGGTCGCTACGCGGGAGCCGGCGGGCTCCATGCTGTGTGTGCGGGCCTCCACAGCGGCTTCGGCAGCCACTTCAGCGCGGGTGCGGTTGGTCTCGAACTTCAGGGCGAACTGCGAGCTGTCGGCTTCATCGGCATAGGCACCAAAGGAGGCGAAAGCGGCAACGGCGGCAATGGACAGGAAACGTGCGGTGTTGTTCATGGTGACTCTCCGATCAAATGGGGTAGGGGGCTTGGTGCGGGGCGGTGCGGATTACAGGTAGCTTGCTTCGCCCGACGAGATCTTGCCTGTGCGCAGGGCTTCGGCAGCCTGGGCACGCACCGCGGCGCGGTCTGCCGTCGATTGGTAGGTCACCACGCGGGAACCAGCGGGTTCCATGCTGTGCGTGCGGGCCGTCAATGAGGCCTCGGCAGCGACTTCGGCGCGTGTGCGGTTGGTCTCGAACTTCAGGGCGAATTGCGAGCCATCGGCCTCATCGGCGTGGGCGCCGAACGATGCAAAAGCAGCAACAGCGGCGATGGAGAGGAAGCGTGCAGTCGTGTTCATGATGAAAATCCTTGGAAGATCAAAAAAGCGTCTCAAAAACCGGGACAAAAACCTCTCTGAACCGGGTTCGGTGAGTCGCCTTGCGGGTTCGGCTCATCGATGGGTTGAACTGTACGCCTGAGGTGTTCAGAGAAAAACCATCTGGTCGCGAACTGACTGTTCCAGTTTTGGAAATATTGGCGCGGAACTGGCGCGCACAAAAAAAGCCCGCAGTCGCTTGGCGACTGCGGGCTTCGCAGGCCGGAGCTTGGGGCGGCGCTGCAGCGCCGCCTGGTCAGGGCAACTGTGTCCAGTTCTGGTTGTTGCCGCCGTTGCAGGTCCAGGTGACCAGTGGGATATCCTGCGCCGTGGAGTTGTTGGGCACATCCAGGCAAGCCCCCGATGCGCGGTTGCGCAGCGTCGACCCCACCATGCTCCATTGCGCCGTGTTGCCCGTGCTGCAAGCCAGCTGCACCACGCCAGCACCACTCGCCGCCGCGCTGTCCTGCGCCAGGCACAGGTTGCTGTGCCGCGCCACCAGTTGCACAAAGCCGCCCGCCACGGTGCGCACCGTAAAGGTCTCGTTGGCCGCCGTGCCGCAAGGCCACTGGATTGCGACCACACCGCTGTTGGGTGACGCGCCGCGGATGTTGACGCACAGCGTGCTGTGGGCCGAGCGCAGGCGCGTGGTGAAGTCCGTCGCCGTATCGAGCGAGCGCACGTACTCGGCCAGCGCCTGCCGGTCGGCAGCAGGCAGGCTGCCGGCATTGCCGTGGCCCCCCGCCATCACTTCCAGCACGCTCGCCTTCTGGCCGTTGTGCAGGTAGGACTTGGCGGCCCAGCTGCCGATCAGCGTGGGCGTGTCAAAACCCAGGCCGGCCAGCGGCTGGTTGCCGCCCTTGCCGGACGAGGGTTGGATCGTGCCCACGTCGTGCCGCAGCCCGTCGGTGAGCGTGCCGCCCGCGTGGCAGCTGGCGCAGTTGGCACTGGCAAACAGGGTCTGCCCGCGTGCCGCCTCTACCGTGAGATTGCCGTCGGCCGCACGCGCCGGGCTGCGCATGTACTTGTTCAGCGAAGTAAGGTAAGCCGCGAGGTCGTCGAGCTGCGCATTGCGCCCGGCCTTGGGCGCGCCCAGCGGGTCGGACGTGGCAGCAAAGTCGGCGTCGCTCAAAAAGCCCGTGCCCCCAAACGCGCTGCGCATGTCGTTCTCGAAGTCCTGCACCTCGTCGAAGTTGGCGCTCCAGTGCAGCTTGCCGTGGCCCAGGCCGCGCCGGCCCTGCAGGCTGATGGTGCGGCGCAGGCCCTCGCCACGTTGGGTGAAGTCCCACACCATGCCGTCGTCGCCGCCATCGGCGTGGCAGCTTGCGCACGACATGTAGTTGTCCTTGCTCATGCGCCGGTCGGCCGCGTTGTAGAACACCTGCTTGCCGCGCAGTGCCGCGGCCGCCAGGGGCTCTTGCGCCACCGTGGCCACGTTCTGCACAAAGACCGCCGCCGCGCTGCGCGATGCCAGCACATCGGCCACGTCGTGCACGGTGACTGAACGCGCGAGGAAGTTGTTCACGAACAGCCGCTTGCGCGAGGCATCCAGGTACAGCCCGTGCGGCGCGCTGCTGGCGTTGATCTCGCCGCGCACGGCGCGGGTGTAGGCATCGACGATGGCGATGTTGTTGCCCTCCATCTGCGCGACAAACAGGTAGTCGCCCACCGGGGAATACAGGGCCGCACGCGCCGGTGCCCGGTCGTCGAAGTCGATCTGCTCGGCCAGCAAATGCGTGCCCTGCGACAGGTCCACCTGCGACAGGATGGAGCGCACGGTCTGGTCGTGTGGCAGGTCGTTGCCGTCGCGAAAGCGCCCGCGCACGATGTTGTCCTTCTTGCCCGGCAGCACCGCGCGGCCGCCGTCGGGCGAGATCACCACCTGGCTCAGGTAGTTGGCCACGCCGCGCGAGCTGTTCTCGGTGTCGACCGTGGTGGTGTCGACCGGCAGCGCAATCGTGGACACCAGCGCCATGCTGTTCAAGCCCACCTTGTGCAGCTGCCCGCCCGTCATCCTGGACTTGAAGCGCGTGATGTACGCCGTCTGCGAATCGGCCGCCACGGCAATGCCGCGCAGATCGCCTTCCAGCGCGAGCGTGCCCGTGGTGTTGCCGTTGGCGGGGTCGAAGGCAATGAGCGTGGACTTGCTCTCCAGCGTCAGCAGCCCCTTGGCGCCGTTGGGCGTGAACGCCACGCCGTACGGCCCGCTGCCGTAGGCCAGCGTGATCGTGGTCGAAATGCTGCCGTCCGCGGGGTTCAGCGCCACCAGTTTGTCCTCGCCCTGCACCGCGACCCAGATGCGGCCATCGGGTGCGCGCGCCAGGGTTTTGGGTTCGTCTCCCACACGCGTTTCCCAGCGCTTGGCCAGCGACACCGCATCGATGGCGGCCACCGTGCCGCTGTCCGGGTTCACCGCATACACGCTGTTGGCGTCGCCCACGATGTTGCTCGAATGCGTGGGCGCGGTGGCGGTCGCCGGGAAGACCACGGTCACGTTGTAGGTGTAGAAAGTCTCCCGGCCCGCCGCGTCGCGCACCGTCAGGGTCACGGTGTAGTGGCCCGGGCGGTTGTAGGCGTAGCTCGCATTGGCCTGGGCTGAGAAGTTGGTCTGCGTGCCGTTGCCAAAATTCCACCGGTAGGTGAGGCCCGTGCCGCCGCCCAGGCGGGTCGGGTCGAAGCTCAGCTGCCCATTGACCAGCTGCGGGGAACCGCTTACGGCAACGTCGCCAATGATGGCCTGCGAGCGCAGTTGCGCCACGTCGGCATCGCTGAGCACGCGGCCATAGACCCGCACGTCGGCCAGGCTGCCGCGGAAGAAGTCGGCATTGCCCTGTATCTGCCCGAGCAGCGTGAACTTGTTGGACAGGCCTTTGGTCCCGGTGAGCCCGGTCGAGCTGGTCTTGGTGCCGTCGATGTACACCGTCTGCGCGCCCGACGCGGCGTCGCGTGTCATCACCACATGGTGCCAGGCGCCATCGTTGACCGGGGCGGTGGAACGTGTGCCGGGGTTGTTGGCCGCGACGTTGCCCACCGACAGGTTCACGCGCCCGGTGTTGTCGAGCCAGCCCCAGAACACGTCGTCGGCGCCGTTGGCCTGGTCGCGCCCAAAAATGCCTGGCGCGGTCCAGGGGTTCACCGAGCCTGCCTGGGTGGTCTTCATGTAGAACGCGACCGATGCCGTGCCGCCCAGGGCAGTGGCCACGCTGTCGTTCTTGAGCGCGACGCCGCCTGTGCGCTGCGCGAAGTTCAGGCCCAGGCCCTCGAAGCGGTCGGCCGCCGAGGCCGTACCGTTGTTCGCACCGATCTCATCGGTCAGCGCGCTGGTCAGCGGCCAGTGGTTGCTCAGGCTGATGTCGGTGGCGTTGCCGGTGTGGAAAACAGCCCTGTACTCTGTAGCGATGCCGTTGCCCGCATAGTCCTTCACTCCTCCGGCCGTCAGCAGAATTTCGTAGCTGGTGCCAGCTGCCAGGGGCTGTGCAGGGTGGAAATTGATGATGCCCAGCTGCACGCTGTAGGTGCCGGCCAGCGCATTGCCGTTGACCGGCCGCACGATGAAGGTGCTGGCGGTCACGCTCTCGGGCAGGATGCTGTCGGTGAGGCCCACGCCGATGCGCGAGGTCAGCGCCTGTTGCTTGGCGCCGTTGGTGGGCGATGTCTGCTTGACGGCGGGCGGCGTGGTGTCGCGCGCCGTCTGGTGCACGATGAAACCGCTGCCCGAGCCGTGGTCGTTGCCGATGAACAGCAGGTTGCCCATGGGCGCGACCTGGCCGTGGTCGGAGTGCGAATAGTCAGGATGGTTGGTCGCGAACAGGCTGCCCTGCCCCACTTCGACGTGGTTGAGCGGGTTGCTCACATCCACCTTGTGCACCTTGAACTGCGCGCCCTGGAACACGTAGTGGTCCTGCATGCCGCAGTACAGCTGCTCGTCAATCACAAGGCGGTTGTCCTCCACCACAAACTGCGTGCGATCACTCAGGTCATAGCTGTACATCTTGGCGCCATTGCCGCGTGCCGACGCGTGCAGGTTCTTGCCATCAAAACAGGTGGCGTAGTAGTTGGGGTTGGAGCCCACGGTATCGAGCACCTTGGGGTTGAGCGGGTCGGAAATATCCAGGCTGGCAAAGCCGTCGGTGTTGTCCATCGACGTCAGCACCATGTGGTTGCCCATGGTGAAGATGGGCCCCACACGAAAACCGCCCAGCTCGCCCGTGGGCACGGGGTTGGGCTTGCCGGCGCCGCGGTTGGCGATCACGGCGTTCACCGGGTCGCTGGCGTCCACGATGTAGACCCCGTCGTTGGCCGAGGCCACATACAAGTACGGCGCCTGCCACCACAGCTGCCACGCCACGTTGGCGTAGTCGCCCCCGTTCACGGTCGGCAGCGCCAGCTTCTTGACCTGCTGGATGTTGTTGATGTCGGTGAAGTCCCAGAACTCGACGCCCTTGATGCTGGGCACCACCACGTATTGCTTGCCGCCGATCTTCGCGGTGCCGAAGGAGTGCGCCTCGCGGAACTCCTTGGTGCGCCCCTCGGGCTCGTAGATCTTTTTTACCAGCACGATGGCGCGCGGGTTGGACACGTCGTACAGCAGAAAGCCCCCAGGGCCCAGCCCGCTGTCCGGCGCAAAGGACGTGAGGAAGTAGCCGTTGAGCATGATGCCCACGTTCAACCCGTAGTCCTTGCGGCCTGGGTAGGTGGCCGGCACATCGCCCGAGGCGCGGGTGATCATGGAGACCGGCTTGAAGAGCTCGGCCGAGGTGTAGGTGAGGTTGCCCAGGCCCGGGCCCTGCAGCGCCAGCGTCGCCTCGCCGGCTCGCGTGACCGTGGTCACCATCGTGCTCAAGGTGGTCATCGGGCTCACGCCCGTGATCGCCGCGTGCGTCATCAAGGTGGCGAATGGCAGCAACAGCGCCAGCAAGTAGTACCGGATCTTCATCGTTGTCTCCTGGTTAGGGTGGGTCCTCGCGGGACCTTTTTTTCTCGGTCTTTCCGACAGGCCGCTGTAGGTCGAGCGCACGCAAACACGCGCAGGCGCTCCCGGCCGATGGCGCGTGTGCCACCGGCCGCAGGGCTCTTCTTTTTCTTTCTTCTCCCTCGCTCCCTCTCTTCTCGTTTTCTTCTCACCCATCGGCGGTGGCGGGGCAGGCCCGCTCTGTGCCTGTTACGGCACCGGTCGCCAGGCGCCCACGACCAGACGGCCGGGCGCGTTGGGGGACTTACTTCTTTCTTTGCACGAACAGGTTGCGGCGCGCATCCTCGGGATAGGCGAAGGTGACGGCGGAATTGCGCACCAGCCCGACCACCAGCATGTTCTGGCTGATGGCCTCCTTGTCCTCTGGCGAAAAGGGCTTTTCGTACGTGGCGACCACTCCGTAGAAGACGCGGGGAATCGTCTCCAGCGCGTGCTTGACGGCCGGCCCACTCAGGTCGCCGTTGTGGATGCCGAGCAAGGCGTAGGTCAGCAGGTAAGTCGCGTCGTACGCCTGGGCCGCTGCCATGGGCACGCGGATGCGCGACATGCTGAACTTGCGGGCATAGGTGCTGAGGAAGGCGGCGCGGCGCTCGTTGCTCGGCTCGGCAATAAAGGTCTGCGCCATGAGTGATCCTTCCGCGCCGCCATACGCGCCGTCGATGTAGTTCGGGAAAGAGAGCGGCCAGGCACCCACCTGAGGGACTTTCCAGCCCAGGGTCTTGCGGCCGTTGGCAATGGTGGCGGCCTCAGGGCCTGCGGCGTAGCTCAGGATGACGTTGGCGTGGGCTGCCCTGGCCTCGGCCAGCTGCGCCGTCACTTCCTTTGCGCTGGCTGCGACGCGCGCTACGTATACGGGTTTGACGCCCTGTTGCGCCAGGGCTTGCGTGACGTCGTGCAAACCGGCGCTGCCGTAGTCCGTGGTGTCGGCAAACACAGCCACCCGGCTCCAGCCGCGCTTGAGAATGTCGTCGACGATGAACGACGCCTGGATCGCATCGCGAGCGGCGGTGCGAAAGATGAAACTCTGCGCCGGGGGCACCTTGGTGGTGAGCAGCGTGCCGGTGGCGCACGGGATCACCAGCGGCACCTTCGCTTGCTGGAAGACGTCCACCACCTTCATGCCCACGCCGTTGTCGCACACGCCAATGGTGGCCACCACCTTCTGGGCCACCAGCTCTTTGGCGGCCGCCAGGCCCTTCTCAGGGTCGGCGAAGTCGTCCTTGATGTCCAGTTCCAGCGGGCGCCCCAGGTAGCCACCCACTGCATTGATCTCGTCCACGGCCATGCGGATGCCGTTGAGCATGGTGGTGCCGACATCGGCCGAGCCGCCGGTGAAGGGGCCGATCACCCCGATACGCACCGGCGTACCCTGTGCCAGTGCGCTCGCCGAAAACAGCGCTGCCGCGAGGATCCAGGGCGTTTTCATGGAGGGTCAGGCCGGCGTGGATTCGTACAGGCGCCATGCCTCGGCAGCGCTGGCGCCGTGGTGGATCATGGACATCAGCGCATTCACCACCGCCGAAGGGTTGGCGTGCTGGTACACATTGCGCCCATAGACCATGCCCGATGCGCCCTGGTCCATCAGCACACGCGAGCGTGCAAACACCTGCTGCAGGTCCTCGCGGCCGCCGCCGCGCACCAGTACCGGGCAGCGCGCGGCTTGCACCACGCGGTGGAAGTCCGTGGGGTCCGTAGTGGGGTCGGCCTTCACGATGTCGGCGCCCATTTCACGCGCCAGGCGCACCAGGGTGACGATCTTCTCGGCGTCGCCATCGACCATGTAGCCGCCCTGGTCGCTGTGCGGGCGCATGACCAGCGGCTCGATCATCAGCGGCATGCCGTAGCGGTCGCAGTCGGCGCGCACGCGGGCGATGTTGGCCACGCACTGGCGAAACAGGTCGGGCTCGTTGGGCAGCATGAACAGGTTGACCACCACACAGGCGGCGTCGCGCTGCACGGCGGGCAGGACCGGGTCGTGCTCGTTCTGCAGCACGGCCCACATCACGCGGTGGGCGGTGGCGTTGTAGGGGTTGCCCATGTCGATGCGCATCACCAGCGCGGGCTTGTCGCGGCCCGGACGGTCCTGCAGCAGGTCGGCCTGGCCGTAGTTGAGCTGGATCGCATCGGGCCCGGCGGCCACGAGCTTGTCCATCACCTGGGGCATGTCCTCCAGGCCATTGAGGAACGAGGGTTCGTTGCAGACGCCGTGGTCGAGCGCGATATCCAGGCAACGTCCGTTGGTGAGCAAACGGTTCAGGCGCGCGGTCTTGTCCTTCGACATACGAAGAGGTCCTTGTGAAATTGGAAAGAGAGACGGGGAAAGAGAAGCGGGCGATGTCAGCCCAGCGCACGCAGGTGGCGGGCTGCGGCATCGTCGATGCGCTGCACGGCCTCGCGCGGGATGTCGATGGCGCCGGCCGCGGCGTTCTCCACGGCCTGCTGGCGCACGCGGGCACCACACAACGCCACCGACACGTTGCCGCTGGCCACGGTCCAGGCAATCATCAGCTGCCCGAACGAGCAGCCGATCTGGTTGCGCACGGGTTCAAGCTCCTCAAAGAATGCCTTGAGCTTGGCGCGGTTGGCCGTGCTGAAACGCGGGTTGGTGGCGCGCTGGTCGTCGCCGGTGAACTCGCGCGCCGGGTCGATGGGGCCGGCCAGCAGGCCCAGCGCCAAGGAGGAATAACCCAGCATCGCCACGTTGTGTTGGCTGCACAGGGGCGTTAGCGTGTGCTCGATCTCGCGGTCGATCAGGCTGTAGCGCTCCTGCGCCGCATCCACCGGGCCGTAGCGCAGGTATTCCGACAGCGTCTCGGCGCTCACGTTGCTCACGCCGATGGCGCGGATCTTTCCCTGCCTCTTGAGGGTGAGCAGCGCGTCCATGGTCTCCCCGACCGGGGTGGTCGCATCCTGCCAGTGCGTGATGTACAGGTCGATGTAGTCGGTCTGCAGGCGCTTCAGGCTCTCCTCGGCCTCATGAAAAATCGACTCCCGGCCCAGGTAGCGGTACACCGGGTGGCCGTCTTCATCAAAGAAGTGCGTGCCCTTTTGGGTATGCCACACCAGGCCACACTTGGTTGCGATCACGGCTTCATGGCGGCGGCCCTTGAGTGCGGCACCGACGATGTTCTCGGAAGCGCCCAGGCCATAGGCGGGCGCGGTGTCGATCAGCGTCACCCCGGCGTCGAGCGAAGCGGCAATGGCCTCGGTGGCAGCAGCGCTGTCCTGCCCGCCCCACATCCATCCGCCCATGGCCCAGGTTCCGAGGCCAATGGCCGAGCATTCAATGCCCGAGGGCCCGAGGGTGGTGGTCTTCATCTCTGCGTTCAGCACGGCATTCATCGCTTGGTCTTTCGGGTGTTCATGAGGTGGTCAATGGTCACGGCGGTCAGCAGGATCAAACCCTTGATCACGTCTTGCCAATAAGGCGATACGTCGAGCAGGATCAGCGAACTGGTCACCACCGAGAGCAGCGCCAGGCCCAGCACGGCGCCCAGCACCGTGCCCGAGCCGCCCTTGAGGCTGGCGCCGCCGATCACGGCTGCCGCAATCACGTTGAGTTCCATGCCTACGCCAAAGGTGGGCGTGGCTGCGCCGAAGCGCGCGGTGTAGATCACGCCGGCGAGGCCGGCCGAGGCTGCGCACAGCACCGTGACCCAGAACTTCACATGGCCTACGCGGATGCCGGAGTACAGCGCCGCCTTCTCGTTGCTGCCGGTGTAGAACACGCGGCGCAGCAGGCTCGCGCGGCGCAGCACGAAGTCGCTGACCACCACGATGGTGAGGAAGATCAGGATCACCGCCGGAATGCCAAACAAAGTGCCCTGGCCGATGAACTTGAACTCGGCGGGCAGCGAGAACAGCGATTGGGGCGTGCCCTGCGTGAGCGCAAGGCACAGGCCGCGCACGATGACCATGAAGGCCAGCGAGGCGATGAAGTGGTTGAGCCCGATGCGCACTACGCAGCCGCCAATCATGGCGCCGATGAGCGCGCTGGCGGCAATCGCGATGAGCCCGGCTGTCCACGGGTCGAACCCCATCAGGAAAAGCTTGCCCGTGACCACCATCGCAAAACACACCACGGAGCCCACCGACAGGTCGATGCCGCCAACGATCAGCAAGATGGTCATGCCCACCACCACGATGCCCTCGATGGAGAACGACAGCAGCATGGCGCGGATGTTGTCCCACGTGAGGAAATACGGTGACGCGAAGCTCATGCCCACGCACAGCGCGACGATGATGACCAGAAGGCCCATCTCGCGCATGCTGGTGAGCTTGGTGCCGCCGGGTTTCCCGGGCCCTCCCGGGGCCTCGCGCGGAGGCTGCAGGCCGGCCACGATGCCGGCGTCAAGTTGTGCGGGGTGATTCATGCCATCTCCTCTTGTCGTTCCAGTCCAGAGGCCAGCCGCAGCAGGGCCTCTTCGGTCATGTCTTTGCCTTGCACCTCGCCCGCGATGCGGCCGTCACGGATCACCAGGGCCCGGTCGCACAGTCCGATGATCTCGGGCAGCTCCGAGGAGATCACCACCACGCCCACGCCCTGGCAGGCCAGGTCTCTGAGGATGTGGTGGATCTCTGACTTGGCGCCCACGTCCACGCCGCGCGTGGGTTCGTCCATCAGCAGCACCGCCGGGTTGGTGGCCAGCAGCTTGGCAATGGCCACCTTCTGCTGGTTGCCGCCCGACAGGCTGGCCACCTCGATCTGCACGCCGTCGGACTTGAGCTTGAGGCGCGCGCCCAGCTCCTGCGCCAGCCGGTGCTCAGCCGCGCGCTGCAGCAGGCCGAATCGCGAGCTCACGCGCTGGAGCGCCATCGCCGCGATGTTCTGGGCGATAGGAAGGTCCAGGTACACGCCTGCGGCCTTGCGGTCCTCGCTGAGGTAGGCGATGCCGGCGCGCAGCGCGTCGCTGTATTTGCGGACGGTGAGTGGCTTGCCGCGCAGCCGCACGCTGCCGCCCGTGGCAGGGCGCAGGCCACACAGGGTCTGCGCCAGTTCGCTGCGCCCGGCGCCCATGAGCCCGGCGATGCCCAGAATCTCCCCGCGCTGCAGGGTGAAGGACACGCCATGCACCCGCTCGCCGTCACCCAGGTCGGCCACTTCGAGCACATGCTCTCCGCGGTCGGCATCCTGCTGCTTGGGTGGGTAATAGCTGCCCAGGTCGCGGCCGACCATGCGGCGCACCAGGTCGTCAGCGTTCAGCTCGGCCAGCGGGCCCGAGTGCACGTTGCGTCCGTCGCGCAGCACCGTCACCCGCGCGCAGTGCGCAAAGATCTCGGCCATGCGGTGGCTGATGTAGATGATGCCGATGCCCTGGTCCTTGAGGTCGTGCAGCACGCGGAACAGTGCGGCCGACTCGTTGTCGGTGAGTGCGGCTGTCGGCTCGTCGAGGATCAGCACCTTGCAGTCGAGCGTGAGCGCCTTGGCGATCTCGATCAGCTGCTGGCTCGATATGGAGAGGTCGCTCACCCGGGCCGCGGGGTCGATGTCCTGGCCCAGCCGCGCCAGCACCTTTGCGGCCCGTGCATTGAGGCTGCCGTAGTCCATCCACGCCTGCTTGCCAGCGTTGATCTCCGGCATGAAGATGTTTTCGGCCACGGTGGCGTCGCCGCACAGGGCGATCTCCTGGTGCACCAGGCCGATACCCAGGCGCATGGCCTGGGCCGGACCATCGATGGCCACCACCTGGCCGTCGAGCACGATCTCGCCCGCGTCCGGGTGGTGGATGCCATCGATGATGTTCATCAGCGTGGACTTGCCCGCGCCGTTCTCGCCGCACAGGGCGTGGATCTCGCCCCTGTGCAGCGAAAAATCCACGCCCGAGAGCGCATGCGCAGCGCCGAAGCGTTTGCTGATGCCGCGCAACTCGAGCAATGAAGAGCCCATGGCGTTGCTGCTCACTCGTTGATGCCCTTGGTACCGCGGCGGGTGAGGTACTTGTCCCAGTAGAAGTCGTCGGCGTTGGCCTTGCTGACCACCGCCAGGCCGTTGTCCAGGAAAGGCACGGCCATGGGGTTGGCGCCGTTGCGCTTGGCGTCGTTCATCGGGTCGATGAGGCCGGGGTTCTTGGCCAGGAACAACATCATCATTCCCATATAGCCCTGCATGCCCTGGTTGGGGTTGATGGCGCCGAACACGTCGCCGGACTTGATCATGTCCAGGATCTTGGCGTTCACGTCGCAGCACATCACCTTGATGTTTTTCTTGGACTCCACCTTGGCCTGCGCCGCACCCAGTGCCGAATTGGCCTCGGGCATGAACAAGGCCCCCAGGTTGGGGTTGGCTTGCACCAAGCTCTGCACAGCCTGGTAGGCCTTGTTGGGGTCCTGATTGCTGGCGGCGCGGCCCACCAGCTTCATGCCGGGGTGCTTGGTCTTCATGCGGTTGACAAACGCGGCGATGCGGCGGTCGTGGTTGTCCTGGCCGGGGTTCTCCAGCACGGCGAATTCGCCCTTGCCACCCATCGATGCCGCAATGGCGTCGGCGGCCTGTGCACCCTCGCGGTCGTTGTCCGATGCGATGAACGACGTGCGCTTGGAGTTGGGCGAATCGGCCGCGAATGTGACCACCGGGATGCCCATCGCAGCGGCGCGGTTGATGGGCTCGATGAACGGGTCGGGGTTCATGGGGTGCAGCAGGATGCCGGCGGGCTTGCGGGCCAGTTCTTGCTCAAACGACGCCAGCTGCTTGTTCACGTCGTACTCGGGCGTGCCGGTGTAGCGGGTCTTCACGCCCAGCGTGCGACCGAGCTGCTTCATCATTTCGTAGACCGGAAACCAGTACTCCACACCCGAGACCATCACGTTCATCACGTAGACGTCGCTCGCGTTGCCGCGCAGGCCAGCACCCGCAGCGGGTGCGGCGGCTGCCGGTTGCTGCGCGAAAGCGGTGGTACCGGCCAGACCGATACCGGCAGCGGCCGCGGACTTCAAGAAATTACGCCTCATGTTTTGTCTCCTCTTTGTTGAGTGGCACAGCTTGCGATGCTGCTCATTGACAGCAGCTTCGGGTTCTTGGTGTCACGACAGTTGTTATGACAGGTAGAATGTAATCATGGATCGATTCACCAGCTAGTTAGGGGAAACACTACTGGAACTACCGCCTGATCCGGCAGAAGCTGTTATGACATGAAGACCAACATACTCATCGGCATCGACCTGGGGTCGAGCAGCCTCAAAGCCCTGGCCCTGGAGGCCGCCACCGGCCGCACCGTGGCCCTGTCCCGCATGCCCCTGCTGCACAACCGCCTGCCTGGCGGTGGGTGCGAGGTGCCCGCCTCCGTGATCCGCTCGGCCCTGGCCACCGTGCTGCGCGACGTGTCGCACCAGCTGGGCAACCGCGTGGGCGATGTCCGCGCCATCGGCTGCACCGGGCACGGCGCGGGGCTGTACGCGCTGGGCACTGACCAGGAACTGGTGGGTGGCCGGGCCGTGGCCTCGACCGACCAGCGGGCCGACGCGCGGGCGCAGTCGCTGGCGCGCAGCCATGGCGGGCGGCTGCTGGCCGATGTGGGCTGCCAGCCCTGGCCGGGCCAGCCCACCGTGATTGCGGCCGAGCTGCTGGGCAGCGATGCCGTGCGCAGCGGCGCCGTGCAGCGCCTGATGTTTGCCAAGGACTACGTGGGCTTTCTGCTCACGGGCGAGATCGCCACCGATGCCAGCGATGCGAGCACGGCAGGGCTGCTTTCGCTGGCCACGGGTACCTGGTCATCGACGGCGTTTTCCGCCTCGGGTATTGCAGGCTTGTCCTCGCAGGCTTTTGGGCCGCTGGTGCCCAGCGGCAAGCCCATCGGTACGGTACAACCCCTCGCGGCCGCGGCGCACGGCCTGCCCGCGGGCATCCCCGCAGCCATGGGCGCGATCGACCTGCTGGCCTCGATGACCGCCATCTGCGCCGAAGAACGCGGCCGCGCCGTATCGGTGCTGGGCACCTGGTGCGTCAACGCCGTCATCGGCCCGGTGATGGAGCCACAGCCCTGCGTGGCAGCCACCGTCACCTTCGGCCCCACCAACCGGCGCCTGTACATGGAGAACAGCCCCTCGTCGATGGCCAACATCGCCTGGCTGGCCGGTGTGCTGGGGCTGCCGGATGCGCGGGCGGTGGTCGACCTGGCGATGTCCGTGCCGCTGGGCGCGGGCGGACTGCGCTTTTTGCCTTTCGTGAACGGCGGTGGCGGTGTCACCGCAGGTTTTGTCGGCCTCAAGAGCCACCACACGCGCGGCGACATGGCCCGCGCGGTGGTCGATGCCACGGCGGCGCTGCATGTGCGCCACACGGCGCGCCTGACGGCGGCGGGCCTTGCGGTGTCGGAGTCCACCATCTTGGGCGGCGGCGCGAGCGACACGCGCCTGGTGCGCCTGCTGGCCGGCCTGCTCGGGCGGCCGGTGGAGCGTTGCGCCGACGACGAGACCGGCGCGCGCGGCGCGGCGATCTACGCAGCGATGTCGCGCGGTATGGATACGGAGCCTTTGCGCGCGCCCTGCGACACGGTCGAACCCGATGCCCGCCAGGCGCGGGCCCATGCGGACTACAACGCTGCCTTCAACGAATTGATCGACACCATGGCGCCTGTGTTTGGCCATCTGGCGGGCAGCGCAGCCCCGCCGCCGTTGCCGCAGCCACAGCAAGCGCCACCGCAGCGCGCGGCGGCGCCCTCGCCCAGCGTGGAGGTGTTGCCATGAACAGCGCCAGCAGCTTCTCCCCATCGCCCTTCGTGCGCCCGGCCGCCGTGGCGGGCCGGCATTTTTCGACCGTGATCGTCGGCGCCGGCATCAACGGCGTGGGCGTGTTCCGAGATCTTTCTTTGCAGGGCGTGGACTGCCTCATCGTGGACAAAGGGGACTTCAGCGCGGGCGCCAGCAGCGCGCCCTCGCGCATGATCCACGGCGGCCTGCGCTATCTGGAGAGCGGCAGCTTCTCGCTGGTGGCCGAGGCCACGCGCGAGCGCAACCTGCTGCTGCGCAACGCGCCGCATCTGGTGCAGCCTTTGAAGACCGTGGTGCCGCTGTCGAGCTTTTTTGGCGGGTTGATGAGCAGCGCACTCAAGTTTTTGGGCCGCACACCGCCCCAGCGCACGCGCGGCCTGCTGGCGGTGGCCACGGGGCTGCGCCTGTACGACCTGCTGGGCCGGCGCCAGCGTGTGATGCCCAACCACCGCATCGGCCGCGTGCAGCCTGCGGACCGCCTGCTGTTCCGCACGGCGGTGCGCTGGACGGCCACCTTCTTTGACGCCTGGATCAGCCACCCCGAATGGTTGGTGCTGGAGCTGATGCGCGACGCCTGCCGCGACGAGCCGCGTTCGGCCGCCACCAACCACTGCCGCGTGACGGGCTGTGCGGGCAAAACCATCACGCTGCGCGACGAGATCACGGGCGAGGTCGTGCAGGTCACCGCCGATAGCGTGGTCAACGCCAGCGGTGCGTGGCTGGACCGCAGCACGGCGCTGCTCGGTGGCGCCGTGCCGCGCGTGATGGGCACCAAGGGCTCGCACCTGGTGCTCGACCACCCGGCGCTGCGCGACGCGCTTTGTGGGCGCATGGCGTACTTCGAAGCGCTCGACGGGCGCGTGTGCATCGTCTACCCGTTCCTCGGCCGCGTGCTGGTCGGTTCCACCGACATCCCCGTGGACGACCCGGACCAGATCACCACCGAACCGGCCGAGGTGGACTACCTGCTCGAGGTGCTGGGCGAGGTGTTTCCCAACCTGGCCTTCGGCCGCCGCGACGTGGTCTACACCTATGTGGGCGTGCGGCCGCTGGCGCGGTCGGACGCCGACAAGCCGGGCCAGATCTCCCGCGACCATTCGGTGGTGATCGACCCTCCCTCGCCATTGCGCGATATCCCGGTCGTGGGTCTGGTGGGGGGCAAGTGGACCACCTTTCGCGCGCTGGCCGAGGAGGCAACCGACGAGGTGCTGCGCCTGCTGGGGCGCGGGCGCACGGCCTCGACCCGGCAGCTGCCCATTGGTGGCGGCGCCGACATGCCGCAGGGTGGGCAGGCGACCGAGCGCTTCATCGACCGCATTGCCCAGGATTCCGGCCTGGGCCGTGTCCGCGCCCAGGCACTGCTGCGCCGCTACGGCACCCAGGCCTTGCGCATGGCCCAGCATTTCAAGGTGGCCGGCGACGTGCCGCTGCAGCATGCACCCGACTACTCGGCGGCGGAGGTGGCCTGGCTGTGCACCGAAACCGGCGTAATCCACCTCGACGACCTGGTGATCCGGCGCACGCTGCAGGCCATTCGCGGCCTCGTCACGGACGCGGCACTGGCCGAAATGGCGGGCATCGCCGCACAGGCGCTGGGTTGGGATGCGGAGCGCGAACAGCAGGAACTGCACAATTGCACCACCGCACTGCGCGAGCGCCATGGCGTGCGCCTGGCCCCCGCAGTCCCCGATTCCGATGCAGCGCTGGCTTTCCATGCATCATTGACCAAGCACCCGGCCCTGAGCCCGACCTGACGTGAATTCACCGACCGAACTCCAGCCCCTGCTCGACCGCAACTCCGAATCGCCCCTGTGGGCGCAGTTCCGCGATGCCCTGCGCCTGCAGATACTGCAGGGCGAACTGGCCATTGGGGCCAAGCTGCCCTCCGAAGCGGAGCTGGGCGAGCAGTTCGGCATCTCGCGCATCGTGGTACGCGAGGCGCTGGCCGACCTGGTGCGCAACAACCTGATCTACAAGATCAAGGGCCGCGGCGCGTTTGTTGCGGCGCGCGAGCGCGACGAGGATTTCGTCTCCACCGTGCTCGGCTTCTCCGACGAAATGGAGCGCAAGGGCCGCTCTGTGCGCACCCAGGTCCTCGTGCAACAGCTGCGTGACCCCACACCACAGGAGATCAGCGCGCTGGGGCTCACGGACGACACCCAGGTGGTCGCGCTCAAGCGGCTGCGCAGCGTCGACGGTGAACTGCGCCTGCTGGTGGAAACCGTGGTGCCCGCGGACCTTGCGCCCGGCCTGCACCGCATGCGCTTGGACGACCGCTCACTGTACGACGTGCTGCGCCGCCAGTACGGCGTGCGCCTGGTGCGCGCCGAGCGCTGGATCGACGCCGTGCTGCCCGACGCCGAGACTTGCGGGCTGCTGCAGCTCGAGGACCCCGAACCGCTGCTGCGCATAGAGTCCATCGCCTATGGCGCCAACGGCCGGCGCCTGGAGTATTACAACGCCTTGCACCGCTGCAAGTCGAGCCGCCTGCATGTGCAGACAACAACATAGGAGACTGTGCGGAGTTCATTTTTTAGCATCCCATGGCTGTGGCCGAAATTCCATGATCCGAAAATTTCAGTGCTCTATCGCGCTGTGTATCACCCGCAGCCCATGAAACCGGCGCGGCTGCTATCGGAGGCTGCGGTGCAAAGACGGCCGTGTCGCTCTGGCGGCGTCTCCCTTCCTGCTGCGAGAGAAGTCATCCCATGCGAATGATGGCCTTGGTTATCGGTGCAATAGCTCTGGCATGTCTTGGCGCTGCCCTTTGGCTGCTCGCCGCAGCCGCTGGGCTCTACTGGGGGCCTGAGTACGCTCCTGGTTCCGCTGGCATGCCTGGCTACAAGGCTGCAGGTGTGGAGGCCGATGGAGGTGGAATCTTCTTTCCAGGCTTTCTTGTCCTTGCAGTCGGTGTTTTTCTGGGCAAGTTCGCGCTCAATCTGTGGCGCAAGCCCTAGGCTTGTTGAGGGCCGCCCCGGCAGGCTGCGGCTTTGAAGGCCTCAAATCGTGCTCGAGAAAAGAGGGCTGAAAACACCCCTATGATCGCGCCGAACAAATCCGGGTTCGCCATGCCAACGATTGCCTTGTCCCATCCTCCTATTACGCAGCTACTGAATGCCTGGTCCGAAGGGAAGGACCAGGCGCTGGAGAAGCTGGTCCCGCTGGTCTACGCAGACCTGAAACGCATCGCCCAGTTTCACATGCGGGGAGAACGCGACGACCATGTGCTGCAGAGGACCGCACTGGTGCACGAGGCCTTCATGCGACTGGGCGAGCAACGCGGCAATGCGTGGTCCTCGCGCAGCCAATTTTTTGGCTGGATGTCCACGTTGATGCGGCGCATTCTTGTGGACCATGCCCGGAGCCGCGATGCGATGAAGCGTGGCTTTGGCGCCACGGACAAGAGCCTGGATTCCATGCAAGAGGAATCGCCCGACGAAATGCTGACTTGCCCCTCAAGCGACCAGTGGCAAAGCCTGCTGCACCTCGATCAGGCGCTGGTGCGCCTGGAGCAACTGGATGCACGGCAGGGCAGGGTGGTGGAATTGCGTTTTTTTGGTGGCTTGTCGGTGGAGCAGACCGCCGAGGCGCTGAAAGTGTCCGAGGCCACGGTCAAGCGGGAGTGGTCCACAGCGCGCGCCTGGCTGCTGCGTGAACTGAACCCGTGACTGGTGTGGTGGAGCGGGGCACTGCAGCGCAAGCATTGCGCTGGCAGCGCATGAAGGTCATCCTGGCCGACGCGCTGGAGCTGCCTGCCGAGCAACAGCAGGCGTTTTTGCAGCGGCAAGCAGGGGATGCCGAAGAACTTCTGGAGCTGCAGGCCCTGAGTGCCGCAGGCCATGCGGAGAGCCGACTTCTCGATGCCGGCTCCGGCGTGTTCCTGGCGGAGGCAGTGGCTTCCCGGTTCGGGGCCGGTTGGTTGGGGCGCGAGGTAGGCCGGTACCGTCTCGTCGAACTGATTGCCCGCGGAGGGATGGGGCAGGTGTATCGCGCAGAACAGCTGGACGGCTCCCCAGGCCCGGATGTTGCCGTCAAGCTGATGCGCGACGGCCTGGTGGATGGGGCCTTGGCATCGCGCTTTCTGGCAGAGCGCCAGATACTGGCCAGACTCGAACACCCCCATCTGGCACGACTGCTGGACGGTGGTGTTGCCGACGGTGTGCCGTACCTGGTGATGGAACTGGTTCGGGGGGTGCCGATTGACGTCTATTGCAGGCATCACGAATTGACGCTGGTCCAGAGAATCGAACTGTTCAGGACCCTGTGCCATGCCGTGCACTATGCGCATGGACAGGGTGTCGTCCATCGGGATTTGAAACCGGACAACGTACTGGTCACCGATCAAGGGGACGTCAAGCTGGTCGATTTCGGTATCGCCAAAAACCTGGGCGATCCACTTGTGGCAGGCACGGCCACCACGGTACGGGTCATGACCCTGGCATGTGCCAGCCCTGAGCAGGTGCGGGGCCAGAAAATCACGCCCGCCAGCGATGTGTATTCGCTCGGTGTACTCCTGTACCAGCTGCTGACGGGGCGGACTCCTTATCGGCTGGATGACTGCGCCGACGATCTGGAGGTGCGCAAGGCGATCTGTGAGACCCCACCCCTTCGTCCCAGCCTGGCCACCGCCGGTGCCGTTCGCCGAGCGCTCAAAGGGAGTCTGGATGTGGTGGTAATGAAGGCGCTGAGCAAAGAACCTGCGCAACGCCATGCGAGCGCGCAAGCGCTCTCCGAGGATTTGCGTCGCTATATGGAAAGCCTGCTGGCGGGGACACAGCGACAGAGGCTTGGGCGTACGGCCAGCTTTGCCCATCGCAACCCCCGGGTGTGGACAGGGGCATGGGTGGCAGCCGTTCTGATGGGACTTGGGGGGCTGTGGTGGGGTTGGCATGCCTGGTCTGAGGCAACCCGCAAGGCAAGCGTGGAGATGCAGTTGCTCACCAGTGCCCGCAACGGGCTTGAAGCGGTACTGGTGCGGATGGAGGCAGAGCAAGAGCCATTGGGCTCTGCCCAAGGGCAGCAGGCGCTGGTCCGGATGGCCCTGGACCAAGTGAGTGGGCTGGCAGCGAAGGCCACTGGTGCCGACGCTGCATTGCATGCCGAGTTGGGGCGTTCCCATCTGCGCATTGCGCGGGTGCAGGGCGGACCACAGGGTGTGCATCTGGATGACCGTGCCGGTGCGATGCGAAACTATGGTGCAGCGGTTGCGGCGGTGGATCGGGCCGTGCACCTGGGTTTGACTGGGAAAGCGCTGCGCCAGGCGCGCCATTCCAGAGCCGCAGCCCGCGGCGCATGGGCGCGCCTGTTGGCACAGGAGGGCCGGCCACAGGAAGCACGGGTGCTGGCTGGCCAGGCCTTGGTCGAGGCGCGGGAGGTCAGCCAGGAAGATCCCAGCTCCTGGGAGGGGCGCTGGTTATTGGCCAGCACGCAGTTGGATATGGCCCACACCCTCAGCCTGAAAGAAGAGGGGCCAGCGATAGAGGATTCCCTTCAATCTTCTCAGGACCTGCTGGAGTTGATGCATGAGGAGCGTCCTTCAGATGGGATGGTGGCCCAGGCGCTGGCGGACAACCACGTGCGGCGTGGCCAGCGTTTCTTGCACGCCGATCTGCCAGCCGTACGCAGTGTGGAGCAGGCGGCAAGTGCTTTCGAAAAAGGACGTGGGCTGCTGGAAATACTCCTGCAGGCACAACCGCGCAGTGTTCACCTGCAGCTGGACCTGGCGCTGGTACATCGCCACCTGGGCGAAGCACTGTGGCGGGCCGGGAGGAGTGCTGATGCCTTGGTAAGCGGCCAGCGTGCACAGGACTTACTGCACACCCTGTGGAAAGGTGCTCCAGACCAACGCCTGTTGCAGTTGCATTGGGCAGAGGCCTCCCAGTCGCTTGGAGAACTCCTGTTGGCCGTTGGGTCGGCCGACCGGGCTGTGCAGGCCTTGGCCCCGGCGGTCTTGGCCCTGGACGCTCTGGAGCCGGGCCTTTCCGGTGATCGCAGGGGGCAGCTTCGGCATGCTTCCGCCCGTTATGCCTTGGGCAAGGCGCTGATGGAGCGGACCCCAGCGTCCGCCAATGCGCTTGCCGACCCCATCCCACCCGATTGGTCGCTGGCATGCAATCATTTTCGGCGGAGCCTTGAGCGGCTCCAACCCATGCAGCCACGCTGGTCGGGGGACCCACTGCTGCCTGATGCCACACGTGTCCTTGAGATGCAACAAGTGCTTCACACATGCCCGAGCGCGTGAAACCTGTGCGTATGCTGGACAAGCCGCACTCCGTACTGCGGGGGGCTTTCCAGGCGCTGCTGTGCTCCATGCTGCTCTTGTGCGCGACGGCGTCACTGGCAAGTGCTCAGGCGGATCGTGCGTCCATTGGATCAGCCCCTGTCTTCCCGCCGCTGGGGGTGGAGCGCGGGGCGTCCCGCAAGGCCTGGGCCGCTGCGGCGGCATTGTCACGCGGTGTCAACCTGGCTGTCTATGCGGCCCCGCGCGAGGGCGACTGGGGACTGCGCATGGACGAGCAGTGGATCGAGACGCTCGCCAAAGCCGGCTTTCGCAGCGTGCGCCTCTCAGTGCGCTGGAGCAACCATGCTTCTGCAGGGCCGCAAGCTGTTCTCGACGAGGCGTTTGCCCGGCGCATTGACCGTGTGGTGGAAGCCTTGCTGGCCAACGATTTGCGGGTCGTGATGAACATGAGCTTCTACAGCCAGCTCAACGGCTGGGCCTTGCACGAAGGGGAAACCCCTGTGGCTGCGGCCGTTGTCCGCACCCGCTTCGTCAATATCTGGAGGCAGCTGGCACAGCGCCATGCCCATCGCTCCGACCGCCTGCTGTTCGAGTTGTACAACGCACCGCAGGGAAATGCGCAGGAGTGGAACCGCCTGGCTGCAGTGACCGTGGCCGTGATCCGGCAAAGCAATCCCAGCCGGATCATTGTCATCGCACCCATGCGTAACGATGCTGCGAATCTGCCGTACCTGTCATTGCCCCGTGATGCCCACCTGATGGTCACGATCCACAACCGCGAACCGCAGACGTTCACAAGCCAGGGCTCTCCCTGGTTTGCAGGTTCCGAGGAATGGCTGGGAACCCCGTGCTGCAACGAGCGGCAGCGCCTGGAGCTGGCGCGCAACCTGGATCGCGCCAAAGCATGGTCCGACGTGCACCGCTATCCCGTCTGGCTTGGGTCTTTCGGTGCGGCCAGTACGGCGCCCATGGACTCGCGGGCCCGCTATCTTCGCCAGATGCGCGACGCGGCGGAAGCCCGTGGCATGTCCTGGTCGCATGCAGATTTTGCAGCCAACTTCAATGTGCAGGATCCACCCCTGGACTCGGGTATCTACGACGTGGTGAAGCGCCAATGGCATCGCTCCCTGCTGGATGCGCTGCTGGGGCCTTGAACATGGTCCTGATTCCTTCTTCCTGGGCACGCTGGGGTTTTTTGCTGGCGATGCTTTGGTGTGGGGTCGGGCACGCACAAGCACCACTGCCTTCCGGCTCGCCGCCGTATCCGCTGGGGACGCAGTCGGGTGCTTCGCGGCAGGCATGGGTGGCAGCCGCCGCCTTGTCGCGGGGAATCAGGATCGACGCCGCGCTGGAAACCTCCACCTCGCTTTCGGAGAGCAGTTCCACTGCCGAGACGATTGCCAGGGCCGGGTTCCGGACGGTGCGGTTGACGGTGCCGCAGTCCTCGCTGCATGCAGCCTGGATGGTGGAGCCAGGCCAGGAATCGCGTCTCGCCTTGCTGGACGAAACCATCGAAGCGCTGCTCGCACGGGGGCTGCACGTGGTGCTCGGCGTGCGGGATGGTGGCACGGAGCACGCAGGCAGCCCGCAGATGCGGGAAGAGAGCTTTCCAGCCGCGCAGGCCAGGCATCGCCAGTCCGTGCTGATCTGGCAGCACCTGGCCCGGCGCTATGCCAGCCGTCCCCAGCGATTGTTGTTTGAAGTCTCCTTCGCGCAGGGCGCTGCCAGCACGCTGAAAAACAGGCAAGCAACGTCACTCTTGAAAGCCATTCGCAAGAGCAATCCAACGCGGGTCCTGGTGCTGGGCTGGGCCGATGCCATTGGCCTGCCCCAGTTGGAGCTACCGGGCGACAGGCACCTCATTGTGGGCATCACCCATGTCGAGCCGTTTCGTTTCACCCGCCAAGGGGTTTCTGGTATCTCCGGGGCTGAGCAGTGGCGTGGAACGACCTGCTGCAGCGCCCAGGAATTGCAGTTGATGGCTTTGCCACTGGATATTGCAAAAAACTGGTCACTGGAAAACAGGTACCCCGTATGGGTGCGGGATTTTGTGTCCTACCAGGACATCCCCGTCGAACTTCGTGCTCGCCACGCCCGCCTGGTGCGCCAGGCCGCCGAGGAGCGCGGGTTTTCCTGGGTGTATGGAGATTTTTCTGCTGGTTTCGGTATCTACGAAACGGCTTCCCATGTGTGGAAAATGCCGCTGCTTCAGGCGCTGCTAGGGCCATAGGGCTTGGAGGTGTGCACCAACAGGTGTTCTTCTATTTTGGGACGACAGCCAGCGGCGCGCGCCCAAAAAAACAGGCTCCCACATGGGAGCCCGGTTTCATCCATGCAATCGTCGTTGCACGTCGTGTGTGGGGAAACACTTCCACATGGTGGCGACATTCACGACTGTGAAATGCCACCACCACGGGAAGGCCCGCATTCTTTACATGGCGCTGAATTCGCCCGAAGGGATCTGGCCCGTGCGCAGGGCTTCAGCAGCCTGAGCACGCACAGCAGCGCGGTCAGCGGTGGACTTGTAGGTCACCACACGCGAACCAGCAGGCTCAATGGAGCGGGTCTGTGCCACGGTAGCGGCTTCAGC
>NZ_LMJC01000022.1:0-392495 GCF_001429215.1 Acidovorax sp. Root267 | reverse complement strand
CTTGCGGGTTCGGCTCATCGATGGGTTGAACTGTACGCGGGTGGAAGCGGAAGAAAAACCACCGGGTCGCAAACTAACTGTTCCAGTATTGGAAACAATCTTCTCGGAGATCTTGAGGGTTTACCCAAATAAAAATGGCAAAACGGGGCCTGGGGCATCTTTTGCATCCGATGAATGGGGCGTTTATCAGAAATAGTGCTCAATCGTTTTGGAAATGACCAGCACAGGTAAATGCCTGATCTTTGAGTCCTTGGCCTGGGTGATCAGCGGGCTGTTGCCGAGGTCTTGATATGGCTCAAGGCTGCATGCGTGCCCGGCATTTTTCGTGGGTGCTTCGAAGGGGAACGTCATATAGTCCAAGGTAAGCTTTTGTGTTTCCTGCATGACAGATCCTCTTGTGCCCGCGGGCATCGACGTTGCGGACAGCCCCCACTACTTGCGTGCGTTGACCGATATGGCCGACCAGCGCACCGTGGTCGCTGACGCAGCCATTTACACCGACAACGGCATCAAGCTGGTCGAAAAAGGCGCACGCATTGACAGCCGCCTGTACGACCGCCTGGTGCAGCACAAGCTGCGCGAGCCCATTGACCGCCATCTGTCCATCGAGAATCCCGTAGACGTACCCGCTTTGCTGGTGGCAGGGCAGGCCATGAGCGAGCAGGAAGTGCTGTTCAATCTGCTGGCAGAAGCGTTGGGTTCTGCAGCCCGGCTGCTGGCGCCGCTGCGTTCGCTGCCCTTGCCTTCATCCATGGCCTGCAAGCTCACCGTGATGCGCGACCAGCGGCCCGAGCTTTTTCAGCACAGCCTCCAGATGATGGCCGTGGCCGTGTTTCTGGGCATCAAGAGCGGGCTGGCGGAGCGTGATTGCGCCAACCTCGCCGCTGCGGCCTTGCTGCACGACCTGGGTGTGCTGCACATGGACCCGGCCTGGATCGATCCCGACCACAAGGTGGTTGGTGCACAGCGCAAGCATCTGGTGGCACACCCCATCACCGCCATGCTCATGATTCGCGATACCCAGGTCTACCCCAAGGCCGTTGAGGTCGCTGTGCTGGAGCATCACGAGCGCATGGATGGGAGCGGTTACCCGCGTGGCCTGGCAGGTGCCGATATCTCCGCCCTGGGACGTATCTTGCTGCTGGCCGAGGTGGTGGCTGCGTTCTACGAAAAATACGAAGACATGCCCGCGCAGCGCCTGTCGCTGGTGCTGCGGCTGAACCACCGCAAGTTCCCTGCGGCCCTGGTGGCGCACATCCTGCCCCTGCTGCAGGAAGAGGTCGCCCGGGAGTCCGCCCTCATGCCGCTGGGCAACGACGCCTCGCGCCAGATCGACCTGCTGGCCGAAGCTTTTGAATGCTGGGACCAGCTCAAGGTCGCACTGCCCCCCGAAACCAGCGCCAAGGCACTGTCGGGAAGCGCCTTTGTATTCCTCGACGCGCGGCTGTTGGCTCTGCAAAAGGCCTTGCTGGAGGCCGGCTCACATCCCCGGCAGCAGGGCGAGCTCATGGCCCAATTGCAGGGTGATGCCATCGGCATGGCCGAAGTGGCGCTGGTGGGGCGCGAGGCGCTGTGGCAACTGCAAAGCATCCTGAATGCCAGCCATCGCCGCTGGCCACAGCTGGCAGACCGCGCCACGCCTGCGGATGCGGCTGTGGCGGATTGGTGTGATTGGGCCGTCCAGAAGCTTTGAAAAGGGTGGTCAGCCCACCCGGCTTCGCTGCGAGAACCGATGGCGCGTCGCCCAGCCTGCCATGAGCACCACCAGGATCAGCAGCCCCCATTCAGAGAGCGTGGGAATGGATGCGGGCGGCGCGATGCCGATGTGGACCGTGAATGAATCCGCTGTCGGGCCCGTGCCCCAGGTCCAGAGATAGGTGCCCGGTGTGAGTCCCAGACTGGCGAGTGAGGTCGCAGTCCAGGTGGCCGAGGACGTCAGCGCAGAGCCCGAGACGTAGCCTGTCGGGGCGAAGACAAACCCGGGCCCTGTGCTGTCCAGGCCCACCATGTTGCCAGATCCTGCATCCGCCCCGACGGGGCCTCCGCCTCCGAACGCTGGCGGGCCGGATATCCCCAGGTAGGCGTCCACTGTACCTGCCGTGCCGGTGAAGACCAACCCAGCCGAGGCAATGACTCCGGGGAACAGAGGCCCGCTGCCCGCAGGCAAGAGGGCCCCCAGATTCATGCTGCCGCTGCCACTGGCGACCACATTGCCACCGCTTTCAAAAAAGTAGAGCGTATAGGCTGCGAACGTGTTGCCGGACAGGAGCAGCAACAGGGCGAATGCTGCCGATTGGATTGTTTTCATTCAACGGACCCTCTCTTTTTTGTCCGGCCCATTGTAGGGAGCGTGGCGTGCATTGGCCCAGATTTATATGGCCGGGGATGCACCGGTGTGCAAAGCCTCTCACCCCAAAGTCTTCCTCGCCAGGTACCCCATGGCTTCAAAATACTGGTTATATTTACAGTATTCAAATCGTTCTCCTCTTTGTCTTCACCATGTCTGCGCCACGCCACTCCCTGCGGGTTGTCGCGTCCGATCTGCCATTCGCCGTGCCCGGTGTCTGGCATGCGGACGCATTGGGTGCGGGCCAGCAGTCGGCGCAGTCCACGGGCTATGGTCCTCTGGATGCGCAGTTGCCTGGCGGGGGCTGGCCGGTCGGGGCGCTGAACGAGGTGCTGCAGCCCGTGGCGGGCCTCCACGAATGGCAGTTGGTGCTGCCCGCCCTGGTGCAGGCCACGGCCCGGCGCTCGGGTGCGGTGGTGGTGGTCGCGCCGCCTTGTGAGCCTTTTGGACCCGCGCTGCAGGCCCAGGGGCTGGCGGCCGACCGGCTGTGTGTGGTGCGGGCCGATGCCGCCACCGCACTGTGGGCGGCAGAACAAGCGCTGCGCTGCCGGGAGGTGCTGGCCGTGATGGCCTGGCTGCCGCAGGTGCAGCCCGCAGCCCTGCGCAGGCTGCAACTGGCAGCAGCACAGCAACGGCAACTGCTGTGGGTGTTTCGCCCTGCCAGTGCTGCGCACCAGGCCTCACCAGCCTTGCTGCGGCTGCAGGTGCTGGGGATGGCCATGCCGGGCGGTGTATCCACATTCCCCGGTATGCAGGTGCACATCCTCAAGCGCCGGGGGCCGCCCCTGGCGCAGGGGCTGGATCTACCGGGTTGCCATTCCCGGTTGGCCCAGGTGCTGGCGGCACAGGCCGAGCGCCGACGCTCAGCGCAGGTGGTGGCCAGCACTTTCGCTGCAGCCAAGGCCCCCGGGGTGTTAGCCATGCGCCCACCGCTGGGGGCGCTGGGGGCGCTGGGGGCGCTGGGGGCGCTGGGGGAGCTGGGGGAGCTGGGTATAGGGCCAGAGGGGAGGGGGCATGCACTGGATCGCGCTGCCATGGCCCTTGTGCGATGAGTCTTCACTGTCATCCGGGGCGTCGGTGCAAGCTGCCGCGGCAGGCTGGTGGGCTTTGCGCTTTACCCCGCGTGTGGCACTGGTGGATGCCGAGGCCGTGCTGCTGGAGGTGTCCTCCACCGAGCGGCTGTGGGGTGGGCGCGAGGTGCTGCTGACCCAGGTGCTGCAGGCCTGGGTCGAGGCATCTGCCAGGGGCATGGACCCCACAGCTACCCAGGGCGTAGTCGAACGTGGGCCTGCAGGAGCAGGGTTGGTGGCGGGCGCCCAATCGCCTGGCGCGCCAGTGGCTTGGGGCAGTGGCCCCACAGCCCTGGTGGCGCACGCCGGGCTGCGGATGGCCTTGGCGGGGCATGCGCTTCCTGCGCAGGGGCCGCTGGGCCTGCCCCTGCACACGCTGACGGCCGTGCGCCCGCATGTGGCCAGCCTGGAGCGCATGGGCTGCCGCACCTGGGGGGCACTGCGGGCGCTGCCGCGCGCCGGGGTGTCGCGGCGTTTTGGTGCGGCGGTGCTTCGGGTGCTGGACCAGGCCCTGGGGGATGCCCCCGAGGCCCACGCCTGGGTGGAGCTGCCTGAGCAGTTTGTGCTGACGGGCGAGCTGCCTGCGCTGGCAGAGTCGGCCGATGCCTTGCTCTGGAGTACCAGCCGCTGCCTTTGCGCCCTGCAAGGCTGGCTGCAAGCGCGGCAGCAGGGCGTGCTGGGCCTGGAACTGGCCTGGCGCCACGACCTGCGGCGCATCGATGGCGTGGCCATCGCCCCCACGCAAGCGCTGCAGGTTCGCACGGCCCAGGCCACGCAGGACATGGGGCACCTGCGGCGCCTGCTGTCTGAGAACCTGGCGCGCACCACGCTGGCCGCGCCAGCCAACCAGATCACGCTGCGCCTGCTGGAGGCGGCACCACTTCCACACCGCAGCGCGAGCCTGCTGCCGCCCGATGATCTTGGCGGGGGTGATCCCACCGGCGTTCAGGGTGAGGCCTTGCACCAACTGCTAGAGCGCCTGTCAGCCCGCCTGGGGACTGACCATGTGCAGGCCCCGGTGCTGCAGGCCGACCACCGCCCCGAATGCATGCAGCAATGGCGCCCTGCGGCCGAGGTGCTGCGTCTCACGGCAGCGGTGACAAAGCACGCTGCAGCCCGGAATGCCCTCGCCAGCGTTTCCGACAGGCTCCTCGATGCGGCCCCCGATGCCCTGCTGCTGCCCACCTGGCTGCTGAATCCGCCCCGGCGGCTGGCCGTGCAGGGCAACCGCCCCTGCCACCATGGCCTGCTGCGCCTGCTCGCCGGGCCCCACCGCTTTGAGGCTGGCTGGTGGTCTGCGGCCGAGGAGGGCGCAGGCCCAGCCCCCGGTGGGGGGGCGCTGGCCTTGCGCGACTACTTTGTGGCGCACAACGACGTCGCGGGGCTGGTGTGGGTGTTCCGCGAGCGGCTGGCGCCGGAGCCAACCGGGTCTGATGGCCCCCCAGCCGCCGTGCGGCCCCATCGCTGGTTCCTGCATGGGGTGTTTGGGTGATGCCAGCGGAGCTTTTATGGGGCTGATACCGTCCTCTGCATCTTCCGCATCTTCTGCAACTACCTTGGCGGGGCGTTCCACGGCGGCCCCGCCTGCGCGGCCGACCCCAGCCGTACTGCCGGGCTATGCCGAGCTGCACTGCCTGTCCAACTTCAGCTTCCAGCGGGGGGCATCGCACCCCCAAGAACTCGTGGAGCGCGCACTGGCGTTGGGCTACCAGGCCCTGGCGCTGACGGACGAATGCTCGGTGGCAGGCGTGGTACGTGCCTGGGAAGCGGCCCTGGAATGCGGCTTGCACCTCATCGTGGGCAGCGAGTTTGTGTGGGGCGATCTGCGGGTGGTGGTGCTGGCGCGGGATGCCGAGGGCTGGGGCAACCTGTGCGAGTTCATCACCGCCGCCCGCGCGGCCGCACCCAAAGGGCAGTACCACGTGGGCACGGCCAGCCCATGGGCGGCTTTGAAGGGGTGCGAATTGTTGCTGTCCCCATGTCGGCAGGGCTTTGATGCTTCTGATTTGATAGCTATTAGCGCTTGTCTATCAAGCGCTAGGGGCCAATTTGACTCATATTTTGACGGCCACCTCTGGCTGGCGGTCGAGCTGCACCTGGCACCGGACGACAGCCTGTGGCTGGCCACGCTGCAGCGTGCGGGCGCGGCGCTGGGCTTGCCACTGGTGGCAGCGGGTGATGTGCACATGCACGCCCGTTCGCGCAAGCCGCTGCAGGACGTGATCACCGCCGTGCGCCTGGGCTGCAGCGTGGGCGAATGTGGTTTTGCGCTGCAGCCCAATGCCGAGCGCCACCTGCGCCGGCGCGTGCGGCTGGCGGGCATCTACCCGCCCGAGTTACTGGACGCCACGCTCACGGTGGCGGGGCGCTGCACTTTCCGCCTGGATGAAATCAAGTACCAGTACCCGCTGGAGACGGTGCCCGCCGGCATGACACCCGCACAGGCCCTGGCCTGGCTGGTGGATGTGGGCGTGCAGGGCGAATACCCGCAAGGCGCGCCAGAGAAGGTGTGGGTGCAGATCCGCAAAGAGCTGGATCTGATCGCACACTGCCAGTACGAGATGTACTTCCTCACGGTGCATGACATCGTGCGCTACGCACGCAGCCAGAACATCCTGTGCCAGGGCCGTGGCTCGGCTGCGAATTCGGTGGTCTGCTACATGCTGGGCATCACGGCCGTCCCGCCCGAGAACACCAACCTGCTGTTCGAGCGCTTCATCAGCAAGGAGCGCAAAGAGCCGCCCGACATTGACGTGGACTTCGAGCACGACCGGCGCGAGGAGGTCATCCAGTACATCTACGAAAAATACGGCCGCGAGCGCGCCGCCATCGCTGCGGTGGTCACCACCTACCGCACGCGCAGTGCCCTGCGCGATGTGGGCAAGGCACTGGGTGTGGCGCCGGCCTTGGTCGATGCCTTTGCCAAGGACCACCACTGGTTTGACGAACAGTTCGCCACCGACCGGCTGCAGGAACTGGCTGAAAGCCTGGGCGCACCGCTGCACCGGCACACGGCCCAGCTGTGGCTGGAGCTGGCGGCGGACCTGAAAGGCTTTCCGCGCCACCTGAGCCAGCATGTGGGCGGTTTTGTGCTCACGCAGGGCAAGCTCACGCGCCTGGTGCCGGTGGAGCCCGCGAGCATGGAGGATCGTTCCATCATCCAGTGGGACAAGGATGACCTGGACACCATGGGCTTGCTCAAGGTCGATGTGCTGGCCCTGGGCATGCTCAGTGCCTTGCGCCGCTGCCTGGATCTGCGCGATGCCTTGCGCGGTGAGCGCTGGGACCTCAAGGGCATTCCGCCCGAAGACCCTGCCACCTACGACATGATCTGCGCCGCCGACACTGTGGGCGTGTTCCAGATCGAGAGCCGCGCGCAGATGAGCATGCTGCCGCGCCTGCGGCCCCGCAAGTTCTACGATCTGGTGGTGGAGGTGGCCATCGTGCGGCCCGGGCCTATCCAGGGTGGCATGGTGCATCCTTATCTGAAGGCGCGAGAGGTCGAGCGGCAGATGCGCAGTGCGGGCAGCACGGAGCCTTTTCCGTTGGAGTACCCGGAGCTGCGCAACGCACTCGAACGTACGCTGGGTGTGCCTATCTTCCAGGAACAGGTGATGCAGATCTCCATCGATGCCGCCGGTTTCACGCCGGGCCAAGCCGATGACCTGCGCCGCTCAATGGCGGCCTGGAAGCGCAAAGGGGGCGTGCACCGGTTTGAAAAGCCGTTGAAAGACGGCATGGTCGCCCATGGTTATGCCGCCGAATTTGCCGACCGCATTTTCCAGCAGATGCTGGGCTTTGGCGAATACGGCTTTCCTGAAAGCCACGCCCACAGCTTTGCATTGCTGGCCTATGCCAGCAGCTGGCTCAAATGCCACGAGCCCGCGTGTTTTCTGGTCGCGTTGCTCAACTCGCTGCCCATGGGCTTTTACACCGCCTCGCAACTGGTGCAGGACGCACGACGCCACGGCGTGCGCGTGCTGCCCATCGACGTGATCCGCAGCCACCACGATTGCACGCTGGAAGGCCCGGCTGAATACCTGCGGCCTGCCAAGGGGTTGCCCACGCCGCTGCTACCGCAACCGGCTGTGCGCCTCGGCCTGCGGCTGGTGGGCAGCCTTCAGGAAGAGGCTGCCAAACGCCTAGTGCAAGTCCGCGTCGCAGGCCCTGCCTTTGCCAATACCGAAGACCTGGCCCTGCGTGCCCACCTGAGCCAGCAAGACCTGCAGGCCCTGGCCGCTGCCGATGCCTTGGCCAGCCTTTCGGGCCACCGGCGCCAACAGATGTGGGACGCTGCCGCGCAGCACACCGCACCCGCGCTGCTGCGCGATGTGCCCGTGCACGAAGCGCCGCTGGCCTTGCCAGCCGCGCCCGAGGGGGAGGAAATCCTGTTCGACTACGCCGCCACCGGTCTCACCCTGCGCCGCCACCCGCTGGCCCTGCTGCGCCCGCGCCTGGACCGCTGGCGCCTGCAGACTGCCCTGCAGTTGAACACCGTGCCCCACGGCCGCAAGGTGCGCGCCTGCGGCATCGTCACCGTGCGCCAGCGCCCCGGCACCGCCAAAGGCACGATGTTCGTCACGCTGGAAGACGAGACGGGCCCCGTCAACGTGATCGTGTGGCCTGCGCTGGTGGACACTTGGCGCAATGCACTGCTGCGCTCACAGCTGCTGGCGGTGGAAGGCATGTGGCAGTGCAGCGTGCCGGAGGGGGGGGAGGCCACCCCGGGTCGCACCCCATCGCCTCCCTCAGAGAACCCGGCGTCGACGGTGGTCCGCCACCTGGTGGCCCAGCGTTTCAAGGACCTCACCCCGCTGCTTGGGCGCATGGCCCAGGCACTGCAGGGCAGCCGGGACTTTCATTGAAGGCAAGTGGCAGGCCCCTGAGCGGCTACGCTGGTTGTTTGTGATGAGTGCGAAGCGCCGCAAAACAAGGTGTTGAGATGAGAGGCCTGAATCCAGCGGCTACCGCTCGCGCAGATAAGCGTGGGGGTCGATGAAAAACGCTTTTTTGTAGCCCTGCGTTGCGCCATCCACCTTCCACGGTGCGGGCAGCATGCGCACGATGGAATAGTGCAGGTGTGGCGGTTTGCCCTGCGCGTTGCCGCTGGCGCCCAGCGTGCCAATCGCCTCACCAGACGCCACGAAGGACAGGGCCCCGGTTCGGATCGAGTCCAGGTGCGCAAAGTAATGCAGCCGCCAGCGCGGCCCGAGGATCAGTACCACCTTGCCGCCTTTGGCGATCTCCCCTGTAAACAGCACGACGCCGTCCGTGGTGCTCAGCACCGGCGTGCCCGTCTTGCCAAAGATGTCGATGCCCTTGTGCACACCCGAGCTGCCCCAGGGCTCGAACCAGAAGGACTGGGGGTGCCAGTCCTTCGCCGATGCCCCGGCCACAGGGATCTGGATACGCTCCGGAAGCAGCAGGCCCGCCACGAGCGCCGCCAGCAGGGTGAGGCCCAGAATCTTTGCAATTTTCATGAACGCGATTATTCCGCGCCCCAAACGTTGTAGCCGATACCGATCAGCGCGAAGGGTCTGTCTTGCTGGCGGCCTGCCGTGCGGGCTGCGAGGCCGTGCCGGCTGCCCCCTGTACGCCGGGCTTGACAGGCTGCTGGGCCAGGTTCAGCAGCGGCTTGCAATGGGTGTCGTCGTCCGCTGCAGGCACGGTGATGGGTACCAGGGCCAGCGCGGCGGGAGCCACCACGGCGGCTACCACCGCAGCGCCCGCGCGCAGCAGCAGCGGGCCGGCTTCGACACCCACATCCGGGTTGCCAAACGTGCCCCTCACATACAGGGGTGAACGCAGCGAAAAGAACTTCCATTGCAATGACTCGGGCTTGATGCGCAGGTCCAGGGCCTCGGTCCCCAGGTCGATGGTGCCCGTGGCCTCCACCACGGCATCGTCGGTGCTCATCTTCACGATGCGTGTGGTGGCCAGGCCGTCCACCACGGTGAAGTCCGCCACCGCGCAGCGCAGGTGCACTTCCTTGTTTTCGCCAAAGAGCTTGCCCACGATGATGCTGCCCACGTTGAGGGCGGCCAGGTCCAGCATCTGCTTGCTCAGCGTGCCCTCGCGCACATACAGGCGCATCTCGCCCGTGCCGTGGCCCAGCAGCCCGGCCATGCTGTTGCCTGTGCTCTCCAGGGCGATGGCTCCGTCCATCCGGCCCAAGCTCTTCTTCATGAGCTGCACCTTGGGGAACAGCGCAGACAGCTGCAAGCCCTGCACGGTGCCGCGTATCTGCGCCTTGAGGGGGGCTGTGCGTCCATCGATGGTGACCTGCGATTCGATCTTGCCGTCTGCCACGCCAAACGTGAGGGGCGCCAGCCTGAGCTGCGCGTTCTCCATCACAGCGCGCGTGCTCAAGTCCTGCAGCGGCAGGCTCTCGGGGCGGATGATGTGGCGGCCCTTGAACACGATGTCCATGTCCATGGCATTCCACCGCTCGGCCGCAAATTGCGAATCCGGCAGCACCTTGCCACCCTGGCTGCGGGTGCGTTGCGTGTTGCCGGACTGGCGGGTGCCCAGCGTCGGCCCCAGGTCTGCGAGGCGCAGCTGATTGGATGTCATGGTGCCGGTGAGCCGGGGGCGTGGTTTGCCCGAGGTGTATTTCAGCGACCCCTGCAGATCACTCTGGCCCACCTTGCCGCGAAAATCGCTGTACTCCCACACCGCGCGTTCGGGCGCCAGGCTGCCGGTCAGCCGTCCGCGTGTTTCGAACGCCGGGGTATTGGGCAGCACCAGCCCGGTCAGGTCGTACAGGTCGGCCATGCTGCCGCCTTTGAGGAACACCTGAAAATCCAGCCCCGAGAGCGCCCCGGGGTTGGCCAGCACCCCCTCAGCCGAGAGTGCCACGCTGCCTGCGCTGGCATCGATCTGCAGCGGGTAATTCACCACCTTGTTGCGCAGGCTGATCACCTGGCCCGCCCGTCCCCGTCCCTCGATCCGGGCCTGGGCATAGCGGCCTTGCAGTTCAAAGCGCAGGCCATAGGGTGCGGCCTCTGTGGTGGCGACTGCAGGTGGTGTTGCAGCCTGATCGGCCGCACTGGCCGGGGCCCTTGCGACCGCACTTGCAGGGGCAACGGGCCCCGTCGTGTCAATACGCGCCTTCAGGTCCAGGTCTTTGACGGCGTCGGCATAGGCCAGCACGCCCTGGTGCACCACCAGCTGGTCTACATCAACGCTCCACCCGCTCCTGGGGCCGTCCTTGCGCTCAAAGGTCCAGTTGTTGGTGCCTTCGGCCGTGCGGGCCAGCGCCACCTGGGGGTCGATGAGTGCTACGGTATCGATCGACAGGTGCCGCCCCAGAAGGGGCAGCAGGCGCACCGTGGCAGTGGCGCTGCCAATGCGGGCCATGGTGGAAGCATCAGGCAGATCCGCTTTGCCCTTGGAAGGCGCTTTACCATCGGCGCGCTGAAATGGCGGCGCAAACCCCACGGGGTGATCCATCACCAGGCGCTCGGCCTTGACCGTCACGCCGGGTATCCATCGGTGCCACCCGTCTTCCAGGGGTTGGGGCCAGCGCCACGCTGCCGACAAGTCGCCCTCAATGGCAAAGTGCCGGCCCGTGGCTTCGCTGACTTTGTCGTTGACCCAGGGTTTTGCGCGGTTCCAGTCGATCACGGCCAGCAAGGCGCCGAGCACCAGCAGCAACACGGCCACCAGCCCCAGAGCCATCAGCACCCACCGTGCGCAACGTTGCCCAACGCCCGGGGCAGGCAAGGTGTGGCCGATGGTCGCGGCAGCGCTGGGCAGATCGGCAGAAGGCGGGGCAGGTGGTGATGGCATGAAAGGCGAATGGGTTATGGCCGCGTTCCGCAGAACGATTCGTTGCACGGGGAATGCGTGGGTGCAGCGTTGTCTCACGCGGCACAGGGCCTCTTGGGTTCATGCTAGCCCGCATCGGCGTGCGATGTGGCGGGGCAGCCGCAACTGCCGCCCTTGTCCTACAGGGCGATACCCGCGCCAGCGCGCCCTAAAATCCGCGCAATATGCACAACCCCCGCCATGCCCACGCCCCGCCCATGCGCGATGGTGTGGGGCCCAGCTGCGTGGTGCTGCCCACCCACGGGCACGGCAGCATGCTGGATTTTCTGGCGCAGCGTCTGCCGGTGGTCACCCGCGACGAATGGTTGCAACGCATGGAAGCGGGCGACGTGGTGGACGAACGTGGCGAACCCGTGGCGCCTGGGCGCCCGTTTGAAGGCAGCCTGCGGGTGTATTACTACCGCAGCCTGCCTGCCGAACCCGCCTTGCCGTTCGCAGAAACGGTGCTGTACCAGGACGAGCATCTCGTGGTGGCCGACAAGCCCCATTTCATGCCGGTAACACCGTCCGGCCGTTATCTGCACAACACACTGCTGGTGCGCCTCAAGCGTCAGCTGGGGCTGCCAGAACTGTCGCCCTTGCATCGCATTGACCGGGACACTGCGGGGCTGGTGCTGCTGTCGGTGCAGCAGCGCACACGCGGGGCCTACCAGGCCCTATTCCGCGACCGCCAGATCACCAAACATTACGACGCGATTGCGCCCTGGCGCGAAGACCTTGTGTTTCCGCGCGAGCACCTCAGCCGTTTGGAGGAAAGCCCGCAGTTCTTCCGCATGCAGGAAGTACCTGGCGAACCCAACAGCCACACGCAGATGCACGTGCTGCAGGTGGCCAGGGCAGGCGATTGGGCGCGTTATCGCCTGTCGCCCGTCACGGGCAAGCGCCACCAGTTGCGCGTGCATATGGCGGCCCTGGGGCTGCCGCTGCGCAACGACCCGTTCTATCCGGTCGTGAACGATCCGCCTGAAGGAGATTATTCGCGGCCGCTGCAGCTTTTGGCGCGGTCGCTGGAGTTCGTGGACCCTGTCACGCGCGACCCCCGCGCGTTTGAGAGCGCGCAGCGGCTCGATTTGCCGGCTTAGGCCACATCACCGCTGTTGGCGCATACCCGTCCATTCCGGGAGTCCCTTGCACGGGCAGGGCATTGGGTGGAATTTTGGTTTTGAACACAGATAAGGTAACTTGGTTACCCATTCTGGGCAGAGGGCCTGGGAGCTGAAAAATGAAAACAACAGTGAACCCCACCACACCCCATCGCTCGGTCGCGTTCAAGCTTTCGCTGACGGCACTGCTCAGCCTTCTTCTGGTGCTCATCATCACGATGGGCATCGTCAGCGCCTTGCTCTGGCAGAACTTTGGGCACCTTGCGCGTGGTGATGCGCAGCAATACGCGGCCCAGCTGCGCACGCTGGTGCAGATGTTCGATGAAACCGCACAAGAGCAGGCCAAGCGGGATTTCACGCTGTTCAAGGCCAACTTTCCGGGTAATTTCTCGCTGAGCGAGGTACCCGGGGCCGACGGCAAGCCTGAGGCGACGCTGGCGTTTCAGGGTGCTTCGGTCAACGGCAACTTCGAGGTGGTAGACCGGTTTTCCAAAGACAGCATGGGCGCGGTAGCCACCATCTTCGCGCGTTCGGGCGACGACTTCATCCGCGTGACCACCTCGCTCAAGAAGCAGGACGGCGACCGTGCCTACAAGACCCTGCTCGACCGCAAACACCCTGCCTATGAGTTGATGAACGAAGGCAAAACCTTCATCGGCCGCGCCAACCTGTTCGGCCGTGAGTACATGACGGTGTACGAGCCCATTCGCGAGGGCAACCGGACCATCGGCATCCTGTTCATTGGTTCGGACATCGCCCCCATCCTGGGCAAGCTCAACACCGTGATGGCGGGGCAAAAACTATTTGCCACAGGCGCTGTCTACGCGGTCAACATTTCCTCCGGCCCTGCACGGGGCAGTGTTTTCGGGCTGCCGGGCGCCAATGCGGCACTCAAGATCGATGAGAAAGTGGACGATGCCAAAGCCTGGCTGGCGTCGCTGACGGGCGTGGAGCAAAGCGGGGATTTTGAATCGGCCTGGTCGCCACGCCGCAGCGGCGATGGCGACAATGCCACGCGTTTTGTGGCGGTGCAGCGCTACAAGCCTTGGAGTTGGGCCATCGTGGCCGAGGCGCCGCAGTCTGAAATGATGGGCGAAGCCCGCAGTGTGCTGACCTGGTTGTGGCTGGGGGTGTTGGTGGCCTTGGTATTGCTCGCCGTGGTGCTCGTGGTGGCCACACGCCGCCTGGTGGGGGCACCCGTGCAACAACTGAGCACGGCGCTGGGTTACCTGGCGCAGGGCGACCTCACGCACGCCGTGTCCCTGAAATCCCGTGACGAAATCGGCAGCCTGGCCCAGGCCATGGAGGGCTTTCGCGTTCGCTTGGTCGATAGCCTGAGCACCGTGCGCACCAGCGCGGAAAGTGTGTCCGCCGCCAGCACTGAAATCGCGCAGGGCAACCAGGACCTGTCGGGCCGCACCGAAAGCCAGGCCAGCTCGCTGGAGGAAACGGCGGCCAGCATGGAGCAGCTGGGTGCCACCATCCGCCACAACGCCGACAGCGCCAGCCAGGCCAACCAGCTGGCCGTGGGTGCCAGCCGAGTGGCCGCCCAGGGCGGTGACGTGGTGTCCAAAGTGGTCAGCACCATGCAGAACATCAACACCAGCAGCCAGAAGATTGCCGACATCATCGGTGTGATTGATGGCATTGCCTTTCAGACCAACATCCTGGCACTCAATGCGGCAGTCGAAGCCGCGCGTGCGGGCGAGCAGGGGCGGGGTTTTGCCGTGGTGGCTGCCGAAGTGCGCAACCTGGCCCAGCGCACGGCCGCAGAAGCCAAGGCCATCAAGGAACTGATCGGTGCCAGCAACGCCATGGTGCAGCAGGGCTCGGTGCTGGCCGATCAGGCGGGCACCACGATGCAGGAGGTTGTCAGCTCTATCCAGCGCGTGGCCGACATGGTTTCCGAAATCAGCGCCGCCAGCAGCGAGCAGACCGCTGGTGTGGGCCAGGTGGGAGAAGCGGTGACGCAACTGGACCAGACCACGCAGCAGAATGCCGCGTTGGTGGAAGAAATGGCCGCTGCGGCCAGCAGCCTGCAGACGCAGGCGCACCAGATGGTGTCTGCGATTGCGCAGTTCAACCTGGGGGGGGCTGGTGCCAACACCGGTTTGCCAGCCCTGGCGGGTGGGGCCTCCCGCAACCGGGCAATTTCCGGCTGAATGGCCTAGAAGGCCAAACGCCCGCGGGCTGCGGGCGGCTTTGCCACGGCAGGATCAGCGAAACGGAATGGGCTTGCCCTTTGCAGGAGCGCTTTTCGGAAGCCGCGAATTGAAGAATTCGGCCAGCGCCCGCTGGGTATCGGGGTGCAGCCGCCAGGCGGTCCAGCCCAAGCCAATGCTGCGCAGGTACACGGTGACATGGGCATCCTCCAGCGGGTACTGGATGGCGAGAGCCGGGTTGTCCTGCGACATCACCGGGACTCCGCTCCCACTGCTGTCTTGGGGGGCCGGGGTGACTTCGGGCGTCATCTGCGAGCGCAACATGGCCAGCTCACGAATCAGATTTTCGATCTCCGGCGCTGTGAGCGTTTTGTTGATTGCCAGGGTGGCCTGCGTGCGGTCGTCGCTCAGTTGCATGGGGTCTTTCCTTCTTTCGCTGAGAGTTGTGAAGGGCTCCATTGTGCTGCCTCCGGTCTGATGCCTGCCGATGCCAGTGGAAACCCGGGGCCGCAGACCTTCGGTCAAGCCCGGTCCGGGCATGCGCCGCGTGGCTACAATACGGCTGCAGTTGAAACTCTGAAGCGGCGCAGGCCCACCGGATGTCTTCAATGGCCAGACTGAAATACCGTTGTCAATCAACGGGTTACAGAAGGCGGGTGTAGTTCAATGGTAGAACGGCAGCTTCCCAAGCTTCATACGAGGGTTCGATTCCCTTCACCCGCTCCAGCCCTCCCAGGCTGACCAGCTTTTCCCAACTCCCCTCCGGCTTTATCTCTTCGCGCTGCGTGTATTGCGCGGGTTACCTGTCCTCGTGTGGCGCTCCGCCAGCAAGCGTTGATTCCGCATATTCATAGTCGTTTTGTTTGGTTGGGCCAAGGACTGGGCCCTTCTAAATTCCGTGTACCGGGTGCCGCAAGCCCTGGCATTTCAACGACACGGAAAGGAAGACGATGCTCACCGCACCATCCACAACCACTTTTGCGCAAACGGCGTGCACGTGGCTCCGCGCCTCCGCGCTGGGCAGCGCCATGCTGGTCTGCAGTGCGGTATTTGCCGCCACCCCCATTCCCGCAGGACCCCTGGTCTCCACCGAGTGGCTGGCACAGAACCTCGATAACCAGCAGGTGCGCATCGTCGAAGTGAGCGTGAACCCTGGCCTTTATGAGCGCGGCCATGTGCCGGGTGCGGTCAACTTCTCGTGGCACCAGGATTTGAACGACCGCGTGCGCCGCGACATCGTGGGCAAGGAGGCCTTTGAGGCGCTGTTGTCCAAGGCGGGCGTATCGCAAGACACCACCGTGGTGCTGTACGGCGACACCAACAACTGGTTTGCCGCGTGGGGAGCGTGGGTGTTTGACATCTATGGTGTCAAGAACGTGAAGCTGCTCGACGGCGGCCGCAAGAAGTGGGAGGCGGAGAACCAGCCGCTGAACAACCGCGTACCGGATGTGGCAGCCACCAGCTACAAGGTGACCAAGGTGAATACCGACCTGCGCGCCCGCCTGTCGGACGCACTGGCAGCCGCCGAAGGCAAAAGCAAGGCGAAGCTGGTGGACATCCGCTCGGCCGACGAATACTCCGGCAAGATTTTTGCCCCGGCGGGTGTGCCCGAGCTGAGTATCCGCGCCGGCCACATCCCCGGCGCGGCCAACGTGCCCTGGGGCCAGGCAGTGAAGGAAGACGGCACCTTCAAGTCGGCTGAAGACCTCAAAAAGCTCTACGCCAGCGCAGGCCTGGACGGCAGCAAGCCCATCATCACCTACTGCCGCATCGGCGAGCGCTCCAGCCACACCTGGTTTGCGCTGTCCAAGATCCTGGGCTACAGCGTGAAGAACTACGACGGCTCGTGGACGGAATACGGCAACTCGGTGGGCGTGCCCATTACCAACCCGGCGGGCACCATCTGGGCTGCGAAGTGAATGGGTTGACCGACAGAACCTTTTGGGAAGAAGGTGCAATGCAGAACAAAGAGAGTTTTTGATTTTTGGTAGGGGGTCTCCTTTACAGCCCGCCTTGTGCGGGCTTTTTTATGGGTGAGGTGCAATGACATACAAGATCAATTTCTCTCACGCAGGAAGCTTGGCGCTGCTGGCGGTATTGGTTTGGGCGGCCCAGGCTCTGCGGGGCCTGCCCGGTGGGCGCACGCTCGTTTTTGCGCTGGTCACGGGAGCGGTGTTGGGGCTGGTGCTGCAGCGCTCGCGCTTTTGCTTTTACTGCCATGCGCGCGACTGGTTGGAAGACCGCAACCCGCGCGGGCTGCTGGCGATTGTGCTGGCGCTGGCGGTGGGGGTGGTGGGCTATACCGTGGTGCTGGGCAGCTGGCTGCCGGTGCCCCAGCCGGGCAAGCTGCCGCCTGACATGCACATCGGCCCCGTGAGCTGGGTGCTGGTAGCGGCTGGGCTGTCGTTTGGTGCGGGCATGGTGGTGTCGGGCTCGTGCATCAGCGCGCACTGGTACCGACTGGCCGAGGGGTCAACGGTGTCGCCGTTTGCGCTTGTCGGGTCGGCGCTGGGCTTCATCCTGGGTTTCAAGACCTGGAACCCCTTGTACAGCCTGGGCGTTGTCGATGCGCCCGTGGTCTGGTTGCCCGCCCATCTGGGGTATGGCGGTGCCTTGCTGGTGCAACTTGGCGGGTTGGCCCTGGTGGCTGCCTGGCTGTGGCGTGGCTTTGCACGGGACGCCGCCATCACGTCGGCACCGGGTATCGGGCCTGCCGTGCCCGGGTTAGGCACCGTGTGGCGCAACCTGTGGACCGGGCGCTGGCACTACTGGGTTGGAGGGCTGGCCGTGGGGCTGATTGGTGCCTTCGCGATTGTGCGGATGCGGCCATTGGGCGTGACGGCCACGCTGGGCAGTGCGGCCCGCCAGTGGGCGCAGGGGCAGGGTTGGATTCCTGATCGGCTCGATGGGCTCGACGGTTTTGCAGGCTGCGCCACCGCGCCGCAGTCCACCTGGTTCACCCCCAATGCCTTGCTGCTGGCGGGGCTGGTGACGGGGGCGTTTGTAGCCGCCCTGGCCAGCCGCCAGTGTGCGCCGCGCTGGCCCACCTGGCGCGACGCCGTGCGCGGCCTGTCGGGCGGCGTGTTGCTGGGCTGGGGTGCGATGACAGGGCTGGGCTGCACCATTGGCACGCTGTTGTCCGGCGGCATGGCTGGGGCGCTGTCGGGGTGGGTGTTTGGGGCGGCGGTGTTCTTCGCAGTGTGGGCAGGCCTGCGTGTGAAGGCGGTGCTGCGTCGCTGACGAGGCTGAATATTTTGAAGCGTTTTTGGCCGCTAGCGCTTATCCATAAAGCGCTAGCAGCTATCAAAAGCATATCAACGGGAAGTCGCCCGGGCGCCGGTCACTTCTGAATGTCGCCCAGGCACAGGTACTTGATCTCCACGTAGTCGTCCATGCCGTAGTGCGAGCCCTCGCGGCCCAGGCCCGACTGCTTGACGCCACCAAAGGGCACATGCTCGGTGGCCAGGATGCCCACGTTGGCGCCGACCATGCCGTATTCCAGCGCCTCGGTTACGCGGAAGATGCGGCCCACGTCGCGGCTGTAGAAGTAGCTGGCCAGGCCGAACTCGGTGTTGTTGGCCGCGTCGATGGCTTCCTGCTCGGTCTTGAACTTGAAGACCGGCGCAAAGGGGCCAAAGGTCTCCTCGCGCGCGCACAGCATGTCGGCCGTGGCGTTGGCCACCACCGTGGGCTCGAAGAACTGGCCCGAGCCCAGCGTTTTCAGGCGCTGGCCGCCAGCCACCACCTGGCCACCCTTGGCCAGCGCATCGTCCACATGGCGCTGAACTTTCGCCAGCGCGGCTTCTTCGATCAGCGGGCCCTGGTTCACGCCGGCTTCAAAGCCATTGCCCACCTTGGCGGTTTTCACCTTGGCGGCGAACTTGGCCACGAACTCGTCGTACACGCCTTCCTGGACATAAAAACGGTTGGTGCACACGCAGGTCTGGCCCGCGTTGCGGTACTTGCTGGCAAAGGCGCCTTCCACGGCGCTGTCGATGTCCGCGTCGTCGAACACCAGAAAGGGCGCGTTGCCGCCCAGCTCCAGCGACATTTTCTTGACCGTGGGGGCGGACTGCGCCATCAGGATGCGGCCCACTTCGGTGCTGCCGGTGAAGCTGATGTGGCGCACCACGTCGCTCGCGCACAGCACCTTGCCGATGGCGATCGAGTTGTCGCTGTCCGCGGGCAGGATGTTGAACACGCCGGCAGGGATGCCCGCACGCAGGGCCAGCTCTGCGGCGGCCAGGGCGGTGAGCGGTGTCAACTCGGCGGGCTTGATGACCACGGTGCAGCCCGCAGCCAGGGCAGGGGCCACCTTGCGGGTGATCATGGCCAGCGGGAAGTTCCACGGTGTGATGGCGGCACATACGCCAATGGGTTGTTTGAGCACCATCAGGCGGCGGCTGTTGTCGAACTGGGGCAACACCTCGCCGTTCACGCGCTTGGCCTCTTCGGCAAACCATTCCACAAAACTCGCACCGTAGGCCACCTCGCCCTTGGCTTCAGCCAGGGGCTTGCCTTGTTCGGCCGTCATGATGCGGCCCAGGTCGTCCTGGTTCGCCATCAGCAGGTCGAACCATTTGCGCAGGATGATGCTGCGCTCCTTGGCGGTCTTGGTCTTCCAGGGGCCCCAGGCCGCATTGGCTGCGGCAATCGCGGCCTCGGCGTCGGCGGGGCCCAGGTTGGCCACATCGGCCAGCTTGAGGCCTGTGGCCGGGTCGTTCACGTCAAAGCGGCTGCTGCCTGCCAACCACTGGCCATGGATGAGGCCGTCGGTCTTGAGCAGCGTGGGGTCGTTGAGCAGTGCGAGGGGGGAAGTCTTCATGTCCATGGGTCTCCGGATGCAGGTGAAATAACGGCAAAAAGAGGGCGCTGTCAGCGCCAAAGTGCGGGCAGTGCGGTGCGTGGATGCGGGGCGACGGGCAGGCTATCACGGGCGGTGCGGGCGGGTGTCGCCTGCGTTGCAGGGCCCTGAGGCAGCTGAAAGATGCTGACCAGCTCGGCCAGACGTGCCGCCTGGCCTTGCAGGCTCTGGGTGGCGGCTGTGCCTTGTTCCGCCAGGGCCGCGTTTTGCAAGGTGGTTTCGTCCAGCCGTGCCATGGTGCCGCTGATCTCGCGGATGCCTTCGTACTGGCGCGCCATGGCGTGGTGCATGTCGCCGATCATGGCGCTGATCTCCTGCACCTGCGAGACGATGGCGCGCACCGAAGCCCCTGCCTGCTGCACATGCTGGTGGCCCTGCGCCACCTTGTCCACGTTGTGGTGAATGAGCCGCTTGATCTCTCGGGCTGCCTCGGCACTGCGCTGGGCCAGCGAGCGCACTTCGGTGGCTACCACGGCAAAGCCCCGGCCTTGCTCGCCAGCGCGCGCGGCTTCCACGGCAGCGTTGAGCGCGAGGATGTTGGTCTGGAACGCAATACCGTCAATCACTGCCGTGATGTCGCTGATGGTCTTGGACGACGTGGAGATGCCTTCCATGGTGGACACCATCTGCTGCACAGCGTGTCCGCTGTCTGCCGCAGCGCCAGAGGCCCCGTCTGCGAGGCGATGGGCCTGCTCGGCCTTGACCGTGCTGTCCCGCACCGAATCGGTCAAGACGGACACGGCAGCGGCGGTTTGCTGCAGGTGGCTGGCCTGCTCTTCGGTGCGTTGGCTCAGGTGGAGGTTGCCGGTGGCCAGCTCTGCCGAGCCGGTGGCAATGCTCTCGCTGCTGTTGCGCACATCGCCGACCAGGGCCGCCAGGCGGCCGCGCATGGTGGCCATGGCCGCCATGACACTGCCCGGCAGGGCGCGCGCCGACCCGGCGGGGGGTGCTGCGCTCAGGTCGCCCTGGGCGATGGTCAGCGCCATGTGCGCCACATCGACCGGCTCGCCCCCCAATTGCCGCGTGATGGAGCGGATGACCATCGCGGCCAGGCCTGTGCCCAGCAGCAGCGCCAAAGTGCAGCTGCCCGCGAGCAGGGCCATGGAGAACACATAGGTAGCCCGACCTTTGGCGGCCAGCGCATTCGCCGCGTCGGTGGTGAACTGCCATTGCTGTTCCACCGCCGCTGCACTGGCCGCAAACAAGCGCTGCGACCGGCCGGTGAACAGGCGCCGCGCTTCTTCTGCCCGGGTGGGGTCGGAGAGCGACTCCCGCGATACGGCGCGCAGCTTGTCCCAGTAGGCCATGGCCGTTTGCGTCACGTCGGCCACCGCCATCCACAAGGCCCGGTCTTCCTCGCCCGTCAGGCGCTGTTCATGTTCGGCGAGGCTGCTGCGCAGCTGGGCATGGGCTTCGTCAATGCCCTTTTCCAGAAGGTCCATCTCGGCGGCGGAGACGGTCATGAGGTGCTGTGCCTGCAGGATCCGGATGGCGGCCAGCTTCTCCTGCCAGGACTTGACGGCCTGCAACGATGGCGTGGTGTTGCGTGTGTAGTGGTCCAGCGTTTCATGGAGCACCAGGATGCGCTGCGCCGCCACAAGGCCTACGCCCGCCAGCAGGGCCAGCAGCAAGCCCAGTGTGCACATCAGGCGCACCCAGACCTTCATGGCGCTGACCGCCTGTAGTGTTTTTCGGATCATGGCGCGCCTGCTGCCCAGCGGCGCTCTACCGAAGCGCCCTGCGTGCGCCAGAAACCGGCGTCAAAGGCCAGGGACCTGCGCAGGTTCGCGGGGGCGGAGGGCAGATCGCTGGGGGCCATCGACAGGTCGACCAACGGTGTGTGCGATGAGCCACCTCCTGCCGGTTCTGCAGACCGGGGGCGATTTTCTTCATAGCGCAGGATGGCACCCATGTGGGTGGGGCCGTAGGGAATTTCCTGCGAAAAAGCGAGTTGTGCGGCTTCCGACGTGGCAAAGCGAATGAAGTCCAGCGCCATCGCCTGCCGTGGCGTGCCCCGCACGATGGCCCAGTAGTCCATCTCGTAGATCGCATCCATCCAGACGATGGACAGGCGCAAGGACTGGGTGGCTGCATTGGCTGCAGCCACGCGCCCGTTGAAGGCCGTTGTCATGCTTACCGTGCCGTCGAGCAGGTTCTGCGGCCCTTGTGCACCCGACTCCCACCACACGATGTGGGGCTTGAGTTGTTCCAGCTTCTTGAGCGCGCGTGCCACGCCGGCTTCACTGTTCAGTTGGGCGTAGACATCGCGGCGGTGCACGCCGTCGGCCAGCAGTGCGATCTCCAGGTTGTAGCGCAGGCCTTTGCGCATGCCGCGTTTGCCGGGGAAGCGTTTGGTGTCCCAGAAGTCGGCCCAGCTCTTGGGCACTTCCTTGCCAAAACGCTGGCTGTCGAAGGCCAGCACGGTAGACCACACGAAGGCCCCAAGTCCGCAGTCTTGCACCGTGCCGGGTAGCAGCATGCTGGCGTGGGGCACGCTCGTGCGGTCAATGCGCTCGAAGTGTCCTGCGGCGCAGCCATTTGCCAGGTCGGCGGATTCCACCTCCACCACATCCCATTCAGGCTTGCCGCGCTGGACCATGGCGCCCACCTGGGCCAGGTCGCCCGTGTATTCAACGCCCCGCACCTTGGCACCCTTGGCGTTGGGGGTGGCTTCAAAAGGGGCATAGAAGGCCAATTGCTGGGCCTTGGCATTGGCGCCGCCAAAATTGGCCACCGTCAGCGTCTGGCCGAGCGTGGGGCTTACGGCCAAGGCCAGGCAACACGGCACCCCAAGGGCGTGTTTCATAAAAGCTTTGCGCATGCTCAGCCCCTGCGCGTGCGCAGCCATTCCAGCGCCAGCAGCAGGCTTGTGGTGAAGAGGATGAGCAGTGTGGCCACGGCGGCAATGGTGGGCGAAATGTTCTCGCGGATGCCGTTGAACATCTGGCGCGGCAGCGTGGACTGGTCGGCCCCGGCCAGGAAGAGGGTGACCACCACTTCATCAAAGGACGTGGCAAACGCAAACAGTGCGCCGGATATCACGCCCGGTGCAATCACCGGCAGCGTGACGCGAAAGAAGGTGTTGAGCGGTGTTTCACCCAGGCTCAGCGAGGCGCGTACCAGGTTGTGGTTGAAACCCGCCAGCGTGGCCAGCACGGTGGTCAGCACAAAGGGGGCACCCAGGGCTGCGTGCACGATGATGAGGCCGAAGTAGCTGTCGGCCAGGCCCAGCGGCGCGAAGTACAGGTAGGTCGCCACGCCCACCACGATGATCGGCACCACCATGGGGGCAATCAGGATGCTCATGAGCAGGCCTTTGAAGCGGAAGTCTGCCCGCGACAGCCCCACCGCCGCCAGCGTGCCCAGGGCCGTGGCGATCAACGTGGCCGCAGGCGCCACGATGAAGCTGTTGCGCGTGGCGCGCGCCCACTCGGCCGACTCGAACAGGTTGCGGTACCACTTGAGCGACCAGCCCGGGATGGGGTAGGCCAGGAACGAGCTTTCGGAGAACGACAGTGGCACCATCACCAGGATGGGGGCCAGCAGGAACACCAGCACGGCCACGCACAGGGCGCGCACGGCCCACCAGCCGAGCTTGTCGGCCAACGTGGCGTACAGGGGGAATTGGGGCAGGCGAAACATGGTCAGCGACTTTCGGCTTTGGAGGGATTGATCAGCCCAGACTCAATTCGGCTTTGCCAATGCGGCGGTACACGCCGTACAGCACCAGCGTGGCGGCCAGCAGCAGGGCGCCCAGTGCACAGGCCATGCCCCAGTTCACTTCCACATTGGTATAGCGGGCGATGTAGTAGCTCAGCATCTGGTCGTCGGCGCCGCCCAGCAGCGCGGGGGTGACGTAGTAGCCGATGGCCAGGATGAACACCAGCAGCGCACCCGCGCCCACGCCCGGGTAGGTTTGTGGCACATACACCCGAAAGAATGCGGCGATGGGCGAGCTGCCCAGCGAAACCGCTGCGCGCAGGTAGGTGGGGGGCACGCTTTTCATCACGCTGTACAGCGGCAGGACCATGAAAGGCAGCAGGATGTGCACCATCGCAATCACCACGCCCGTGCGGTTGAACAGCAGCGCAAGTGGCTGCTCGATCAGGCCCAGGCCCATCAACCCACGATTGACGAGGCCTTCGGACTGCAGCAGTACGATCCATGCGGCCACCCGCACCAGGATCGAGGTCCAGAACGGCACCAGCACCAGGATCATCAACACGTTGGCCTGGCGTGCGGGCAGCGAGGCCAGCCACCAGGCCAGCGGGTAGCCCAGCAGAAGGCAGAACAGCGTCACCACAAAGCTGATGTGAAAGGTGCGCAGCAAAATGCCGCCAAACGCGCGCTGCTCCTCGGGCATGCGTTCGACCTGGCCCAGCGCATCGCGCTGCAGGTCCACCGAGGCGAGCAGGTAGTCGGGTGTCCAGCGCGCGCCGTTTTTGGCAATGGCACGCCAGAAAGGTGCTTCGCCCCAGCGCGCATCTTTGTCTATCAGCTGGTCGCGGATGGATTCGGGTGCGCCTTGCATGGGCAGGGCGCGGAAGGCGCCCATCACCATCGAGCGTGCGCCGGGCACTTCCGAGTTCAGCCTGCGCGCCAGCGCGCCAGCGTCAGAGCTGTCAGGCAGGCGGGACAGGTCTTTCATGAGCGCGGCATAGGCGGCTGGGCCCGGTGCCTCGTGGCGGTCCCAGCCATGCAGCGCCTCGATGGTGGCGGGCAGCGTGTTGGCCACCTCGGGGTTCTCCACCCCGCGCTGCAGCAGTGCGGCAATGGGCACCAGCAGCGTGAGCAGCAAGAACACCAGCAGGGGCAGGGTCAGGGCAAAGGCCCGCCATTTGCGCCGCGCCTCGGCACGCGACAGCGCCTTGCGCAGTGCACCGGGTGCCTGTGCGTCCAGGGCAAGGGCGGCAGGGGCGATGGCAGAAGATGCTTGCATGGTGTCTTGCGCTCCGGGTGCAGTTGACTTACTGGGTGGCCCAGGCGGCGAAGCGTTTTTCCAGCGCCTCGCCCTGGTCGGCCCAGAAGCTCACGCCGAACTGGATAGCTTCCTTGGCATTGCTGGCAGAGGTGGGCAGGTCGTCCAGCACCTTCTTGTCCAGCTTGGCGAGGGCGGTGGTGTTGGCCGGGCCGTAGGCGATGTTCTGCGCGTAGGCGGCCTGGTTGGCGGTCTGCATGGTGTAGGCGATGAACTTCACCGCCGCGTCCTTGTTCGGCGTGCCCTTGGGGATGGCCCAGTAGTCCAGGTCATAGATGCCGCCGGGCCAGTAGATCTTGAGGTTGCGGCCTTCGCGGTTGGCCGCGTCGATGCGGCCGTTGAACACGGTGGTCAGCACCACGTCGCCCGCCACGAGAAACTGCGGTGCCTGGGCACCGGCTTCCCACCATTGAATGTTGGGCTTGAGTTCGGTCAGCTTCTTGAAGGCGCGGTCGGCGCCGTCTTTGGTGGCCAGCACCTTGTACACGTCGGCGGGCTTCACGCCATCGGCCATCAGTGCGAATTCGAGGTTGTAGCGCGCGCCCTTGCGCATGCCACGCTTGCCGGGGATCTTCTTGGTGTCCCAGAAGTCGGCCCAGCTGGTGGGGGCAGTCTTGAGCTTGTCGCCGTTGTAGGCCATGACGGTGGACCACACGAAGATGCCCACGGCGCAGTCGGACACAGCAGCGGGCAGCAGGTCGGACTTGCTCACGATCTTGCTGTAATCAAGCTTTTCATACAGGCCTTCGTCGCAGCCGCGTGCAGCGTCTGGCGACTCCAGCTCCACCACGTCCCAGGTCACCTTCTTGGCCTCGACCATGGCTTTGACCTTGGCCTGCTCGCCGTTGTATTCCACGGCCACGATCTTGTTGCCCAGCTTTTCGTAGGGCTCATAGAACGCTTTCTTCTGCGCGTTGGCGTTGGCGCCACCAAAGTTCACGACGGTAAGTTGCTGCTGCGCAAAGCTGGGCAGTGCCAGGCAGGCGGCCAGGGATGCGCAGGCGATAAGGCTCTTTTTCATGGTGCAGTTTTTCCTTGGGGTTGTGGAGGAACAGGGAAAGGGAACTTGGGTACAGGGGAGCGGAAAAGAGGAATGGGGCGGTGTTCACACGGCATAGATGCGCGTGGAGGCCGGTGGGAACTCCAGCAGCACGGCATCGCCCGGCTGCGGCTGGATGCCCGTGCCGGTGGGGGTGAGGGCCAGTTTCACAACGGCTTGCTCCTGGCCGTGGCCCAGGTCGCACATCAGGCGTTGGTGGTCGCCGTAGTAAATGGTGCGCGCCACAGTCGCCGGAACGGCTGAGACCTTGGGGTACTGCGAGTGCGGGTGCAGCACCACGCGCTCGGGCCGCACGCAGGCTTGTACGGGGGCGCCCCGGGCGGCCTGGTTCACGTTGACGCCAGGCAGCAGGTGGCCGCCGGGCAACTGGATGGCCGCCTCGGTGCCTGCGCCTTGCAGGGTGCCCGTGAGCACCGTGCTGTCGCCCACAAAACCGGCCACAAAGCGGTTGGACGGAGCTTCATACAACGTCTCCACATCGGCCAGCTGCTGGATGATGCCTTCGTTGAACACAGCCACGCGGTCGCTCATGGTCAGGGCCTCGCCTTGGTCGTGGGTCACGTACACAAAGGTCACGCCGAGCTGGCGGTGCAGCTCTTTCAACTCAATCTGCATGTGTTCGCGCAGCTGCTTGTCCAGGGCACCCAGGGGTTCGTCCATCAGCACGAGCTGGGGGTTGAACACCAGGGCGCGCGCCAGCGCCACGCGCTGCTGCTGGCCGCCCGACAGGCGCGCAGGCAGGCGGTCTGCCATGCCCGTCAGGCGCACCATGTCCAGGGCCTTCTTCACACGGTCGGCCTGCTCGGCCTTGGGCACCTTGCGCACGGTGAGCGGGTAGGCCACGTTCTGCCCCACGGTGAGGTGCGGGAACAGCGCGTAGTTCTGGAACACCATGCCAAAGTTGCGCTTGTGGGGTGGTGTGCGCGTGATCTGCTTGCCATCGAGCAGGATGTCGCCCGCAGTGGGAGATTCAAAACCCGCCAGCATCATCAGCGTGGTGGTCTTGCCAGAGCCCGAGGGCCCGAGCAGGCTCAGAAACTCGCCGCGCTGGATGTCCAGGTCCAGCGCCCGCACCACCAGTTGTTCACCGTCGTACGTCTTTTGCACACCGCTGAAGCGGACCAGGGGTTCTGCTGAGGGGTTCATGGTCGGGGGCACCTTGTAAGCAGAATGAAGGTCGGGCCGCATATCAGCTCAGTGCGGCAAAACTGTCGGCCAGGATGGCCAGGCCCTCGTCGAGCAGCTCGTTGGAGGCGGTCAGCGGCACCAGGATGCGGATCACATTGCCATAGGTTCCGCAGGACAGCAAGATGAGGCCACGCTTGGCCGCTTCGGCAACGACTTTCTTGGTCAACGCGGCGTCGGGGCGGTGAACATCGCCGTCTTCGAACAGTTCGATCGCCACCATCGCCCCCAGGCCGCGCACATCGCCGATGGCGGGTACTTTGGCGGCCATTTCTTTCAGTGCCCTGACCAGCAGAGCGCCCATGTCCTGGCTGCGGGCCAGCAGGTTTTCTTTTTCAAAGGCTTCGATCACGGCCAGCGCTGCCGCACAGGCGACGGGGCTGCCTGCATAGGTGCCGCCCAGGCCACCGGCCGCAGGGGCGTCGATGACGTCGGCACGGCCCACCACCCCCGACAGTGGAAAACCGCCCGCCAGCGACTTGGCGGTGGTGATGAGGTCGGGTGCCACCGGCCATTGTTCGCAGGCAAACCAGGTGCCGGTGCGGCCTGCACCGGTCTGCACTTCGTCGGCGATCAGCAGGATGCCATGGCGGTCGGCCAGGGCCTTGAGGCCGGTGATGAATTCGGGTGGCGCCACGTAAAAGCCACCTTCGCCCTGCACGGGTTCAAGGATGAAGGCTGCCACACGCTCGGGCTCGATGTCGTTCTTGAAGATCAGCTCCACCGAGTGCAGCGCCTGCTCCACGCTGACGCCATGCAGCGCATTGGGGAACAGCGCGTGGTACACCTCGCCTGGAAACGGTCCAAAACCCGTCTTGTACGGCACTACCTTGCCCGTCAGGCCCAGTGTGAGGTTGGTACGGCCGTGGTAGCCACCCGTGAAAGCGATCACGCCAGCACGCTTGGTGTAGGCGCGGGCGATCTTGATGGCGTTCTCCACGGCCTCGGCACCAGTGGTCAGCAACAGGCTCTTCTTGGCAAATGCACCCGGCGCCAGGGTGTTCAGGCGCTCGCACACTTCCACGTAGGGCTCGTACGCCACCACCTGAAAGCAGGTGTGGGTGTACAGGTCCAGCTGGGCCTTCACGGCGGCGATCACGCCGGCGTGCAGGTGGCCGGTGTTGAGCACGGCGATGCCCCCGGCAAAGTCGATGAAGCGGCGGCCTTCCACATCCCACAGCTCGGCGTTGCGTGCTTTCTGGACGAAGATTTCATGGGCCTGACCGACGCCACGGGCCACGGCGGCATGGCGACGGGTGAGGAGGGCGGCGTTGGTGAAGTGGCGGTCTTGCTGCATGGCGGTGGACATGTGTGATGAACACGAAATGAAGGAATGGGTGAATTCTGAAAGTCACGCAACCTAGCGTCCATGTACACCGGCATGCTGTTTTGCGTGCACTGTGCAGGGCCTGGGTCCTGTACAGGCAATCCCTGATCTGGCGCGCGCCAAGTCGGTGCACAATGCGCCCCCGTTTGCGCGGCCGTAGTGCAATCCCCACGCGGATCAGTGGGCAAACCAAGGCGTTCAGAGGACAGAGGGTCTGGAGCCAGGATGCAGCGGCGGGCCGCTTGCCATCTTCCAAAATGGTGCATGAAGACAAAAAAGGCCTCGCAGCGTGCTGCGAGGCCCATGCTCACCGAGGCGCGAAGCTATCCTCTACCGGGCGCACACCCCGGTCGTTGCAGCCACTCCTGTCACCACGGTGTTGTTCGTGACCACGCTGTTCGGTGCAATCACGCGCACCGCGGTGCTGCTTGCGTGGGGTGTTGGAAAACACGCTACGTTGTTGCGCACCACGGCGTTTCCATCGGGGACATCACCGTTCTGGAATTCGGTGTGGCCCACGTTGATGGCTGTTTGAAACGTCGTCTGTGTGTTGATGACGACGTTGCCCTCGATCACGATGCCGGGTGCCGACTGCACGGCCATGCCGGTGTTGCCGGCATTGATGAGCTTGTTGTTGCGCACCACGAAGTTGCGGAACCACTCGGCCGAGTCGTACCCCTGCGTGATCGACATCTCCCAGCAGCCGTCCGTCGCAGCATCCTGCTCGATCCGGTTGCCTTCAATCAGCACACCGTCCATCTGGCCGTGGAAGGTCATGTTGCCCCCCTGGCAGACGCCGTTGACCACGGAGTTGCGGATGTAGCGGTTGTTGCGCAGGGTGACGTTGGTGCCACTCAGTCCGCTGCTGCCTGAGAGATAGGTGCCGTGGTTGAAGCCGCTGCCGCTGAAGTTGTTGGCCTCGATCAGGTTGCCCTCGATCACGCTGTTCCGGAACTGGCCCAGGATGCCCATGCTGGCGTTGTGATGGATGTGGTTGTTGCGGATCAATACGTTGTTCACGCCATGGGGCGCGCGCGCCTGCGAGTGGATGGCGATCTGGAAGCCGGATATCTCCACGTTCTCGATCACGACGTCGCGGACATTGCCGTTCAGCCAGAAGCCCCAGGCCGAGTTGTTGGATCCGTGGATTCGGAGATTGCGGAATACATACCCGCCATCGTTCGATGTGTTGCTGTATCGCCCTCCCAGCTCGAAAGGGGCAATCCCGTTATTGCTGGTGGTCAGCAATGGCGCAGGCCCTGCGCCATATGCATCGAACGTGAGGGGGGCATCTGCGCGGACATTCATGTTCTCGAACGTGGTGATGCCCACCACCCACGCACCACCGCGTGCGAAGCGCAATGCCGCGCCAGCAGGCAGGGTGTTGACGTTAATTCCTGTGAGGTTTTGCTTGGGGGCGGCCTGGGTGCCGGGGTTGGAATTGCTTCCCGGCACGCAACCGGTGGCCGCGCCTGCCTGGCAGTCCGAGAAGTAATACGTTACGGAGCCACCGGGAGCTGGTGCGGGCGGAGGAGCTGGTGGAGCCGGCGGTGCCGGGGGCGTTGGCGGAGGAGCCGGTGGTGCTGGTGTTGGGACGGGGCTGCTGGCGTAGCACGCCTTTTTCACGCCATTCAGGGGGTCGCCAAAAGTGGCGTTGTTGCACATCACGTTGTTGGTGAATGGGCGCGCGGCAGTCCAGGTTGTTCCAGCCCCATAGACCACCTTGGCGGTGCCGCTGAAGCTGCATTGCTGCCCCTCGACGGCGCACAGGGTGTAGCCCGATGGAGGCGCGCCCAGCACCGGCGCAGGAGCTGGCGGTGACGCTGGGGCACTGGCATAACAAGCCTTTTGCACGCCCCACAAAGGGTCGCCAAATGTGGCGTTGCTGCAGTTCGCACCGTTGGTGAAGCTGCGGGGGCTGGTCCAGGTGGTGCCCGCTCCATAAACCACATTGGCCGTGCCGCTGAAGCTGCATTTCTGCCCCTCGATGGCGCAGGGCTTGTAGCCTGCCGGTGGGGTGTGGGCGGTTTCTGCCAGTGCATGGCCCGTGGCTCCGCCCAGGCAAAGTCCCAAGGCCAGGGCCCAGGGCTTGGGCTGAAAAATCCGTGAAGAAGTTCGGTCAGGCGTCCGTGTCAGCATGGGTGTCCCTCAGTGTGTTGGGTGTTGGTTTTCAAACCCGGTTCAGCGTGATCGGTGCCAGGCGGGTTGGGGGGCAAGCCTATCGCTGGGGAACGTGTGCGTGCATATCCAGAAGGCCGAAAAAGGACAGACGGTGGGCGCAATCCGATGGCCGTTATTGGTGACAAAAGGCTGAATACCGCCCGTCGGTCTTGCGCTACCGTTCACATCGGACAGGCCTTTTCGCCGGCAGGACTACCCGGGCTGAAGGCGCCTGCAGACTGGTCCCAAGGGTTGAAAACATCGCGCTGAAACTGCGCAATGTGCCGCTTGCCACCGGCCCGAAAAATCGCGTGGCGGCCTCCGGGATGGGCATGCGAGGCTGGCGGACAATAGAGGCAGGTTGGAGGGGATCTGATGGGGGCTCTGCCCGCGGTCCCTCCAGGCACTCGGCACCACGGAAGGATGCGCGCTGTGCAGGTGCCCGGTCCTGTACACGCAATCCCTGAGCTGGGATCTGCGGGGCCGGTGCACAATTTGGCCCCTTTTCTTGCTCTTTTGATGCTCACTCTCAGCCCGGATCTTCAGACACCGCTGGTCAGCCAGATCGTTGATGGCCTGCGCGGCCTCATCGCTGGGCAGGTGCTAAAACCTGGCGCCAAGCTTCCCTCCATCCGAGCTTTTGCGGCCGCCCACGGCGTGAGCGTGTTCACGGTGGTTGAGGCCTACGACCGCCTGGTGGCACAGGGCTGGCTGGTGTCGCGCGCCAACGCAGGCTTTTTCGTGAAGCGGCGGGGCGATGAAGGGGCCGCGCCCGGCGCTGGTGCGCCCGAGCGGCCGGTGCCCCGTTTTGATGCGCGCTGGTACCTCAAGCAGATTTTCGAGAACCGCAACCTGCCGATGAAACCAGGGTGCGGCTGGCTGCCGCACGACTGGCTGTTTGGCGATGCCGTCAAACGCAGCATGCGCCAGCTGTCGTCCGATGGCCCGGAGCTGGACGGCTATGGTCTGCCGCACGGCCACATGGCGTTGCGCATGGTGGTGGCCGAGTCATTGGCCGAACACCACCTGGCCGTGGACGCCGACCAGGTGCTGCTGACCCAGGGCTCCAGCCAGGCGCTGGACCTGGTGGCGCGCCGCCTCGTCAAGCCCGGCGATGTCGTGCTGGTGGATGACCCGGGTTACCCCAACCTGTTGTTCATGCTGCGCTTTGCGGGGGGCCATCCTGTGGGCGTGCCACGCACGGCCACAGGCTACGACCTGGTGGCGCTGGAGGCCCTGCTGGCCGAGCACAAGCCCACGGTGTTCTTCACCCAGCCACGCCTGCAAAGCCCCACCTGCTCGGTGGCGTCGGTGGCGCACCTGCACCGGCTGCTTCAGCTGGCCGAGCAGCACAACTTCATGCTGGTGGAGAACGACATCTACGCCGACATGGACACCGGCGTGCGCCCATCGCTGGCCAGCCTGGACCAGCTCAACCGCGTGATTTACCTGGGCAGTTTCTCCAAGACGATATCGCCCAACCTGCGCACCGGCTTTCTGGCGGCGCGGCGCGATCTGCTCGATGAGCTGGTGCAGCTCAAGATGATCTCGGGTCTGACCTCGTCAGAGATCACCGAGCGCATCACCTTTGGCGTGGTGACCGATGGGCGCTGGCGCAAGCACCTCAAGTCGCTGCGCGAACGCCTGGCCGAGGCGCACCGCACGGTGGGGCGGCGCTTGCTGAACCTGGGGTTCGAGCTGTTCCACGAGCCCGAGGCGGGTATGTACCTGTGGGCCCGGCACCCCGACCTGCCCGACAGTGCCGAGCTGTCGAAAGAGGCTACGGGTGCGGGGATCATGCTCGGCCCCGGTCAGCTGTTCCTGGTGGAGCCGCGCCCCACAGGCTGGCTGCGGTTTAACGTGGCGTTCAGCCAGGACGAGCGCATATGGCGCTTTCTGGAGCAGCGCATCGTGCTGGGCCAGCAGGTGGCGGAATAGGCTGGCTGCCTCCGTTGGAGCAGCAGTTTGCAAGTTATTTTGGCCGCTAGCGCTTATTGGTAAAGCGCTGAAAGCTATAAAAATGATAGCTCAACCCGCTGAAGCCCGAATTGCCCCTGCAGCTGCCGTTGTGGCGGCGCCTGTTACTACCGGTCAATGATGCGCCGCGCAAACCGCTCCAGGTATTCCATCAGCTGCTCCGCGCCCGCCATGGCCTGGGCTTCGTCACCACTGGCGATGCCCTGGGCCAGTTGCATGTGCGCGCGGGCGCCTTCCGACACCTCACCTTCGTGCTGGTAGGCGTACCAGAAGCGGCGGCACTGCACGATGAGCGGTTGCACGCATTTGACGGCGGAATGGTTCTGGCTGGCCTGGTGGGTGACGAGGTCCAGCTCATGGTCGGCCAGCATGTAGCCGTCGAGGTGGCCGCGCGCCGCGGCCTGCACCATGTTTTCAGCACAACGCACGATGGCCTGGCGCTGCGGCGCGGTGGCGCGGCGTGCGGCGTTGGAGGCCAACAATCGCTCCAGCACGCGGCGGGTCTGGATCACGTCCAGGTGATCGGCCAGGTCGATGTGCGACACCAGCAGCCCGCGCCGGGGCTGCTGCACGATGAGCCCGATCGACACCATGCGCAGCAGCGCCTCGCGCACCGGTGTGCGCCCCAGGCCCGTGCTCTCGGCGATTTCGGCCTCTACCACGGGGCTGCCGGGCTGCAGCTGCAGCGTGGAGATCATGGTCTCGATGGCGTCGTAGGCCACGTCCGCCGCGCGCCGCTTGGGCGCGGGGTCTTGCAGGGGGGAAGGGCGGCGGAGTGTCATGGCGGGGTTGTTTGATGGTCAGGGCAGGGGCTTGCGCACGGCATCTTAAGGCCCCCGGCCCCTCGTTCTTCTATGCCCCGCACCCGGCGAAACTGGCGCGGCATACGCCAGTGCACCCGTGGAACCGGCTTGGCAGGGCCACCGGGTGCGTCCCCCTCCCGCGCAGCGAGAGAGGGGGCAGGCGCCAAAGGCGACTCAGGGGGAGTCACGCCAATCCGGCGCCCGCCTTGCGCAGCTCGGCAATCTGCGGCGCCTTGGGCAGCCACAGCTTGTCGAACTCCTGGATGATGCCGTCGGGGTTGAAGGACGACGCCGTCTTGAAGGCGATGGACGTGCCCTTGAACTTCTCGATGAGGCCCGCCTCGGTGGTCACGATGTCGTTGATCTGCGCGTCGAGCGACTGGGCCACCAGCTTGCGGATGATCTCTTTGTCCTTGGCATCCAGCCCTTGCCAGATGCGGCCCGACACCAGTGGCGCAAACGGCATGAAGAGGGCGTTCATCTGCAGCAGCGTCTTGGCGACCTTGTCGAAACGCTGGTTCCAGGAGAACTCGATGTCCGCCTCCAGCCCATCGACCTGGCCGTTGCTCATCGCGTCAAACACCTGGGGCGTGGGGATGGGTGTGGGGGCAGCGCCCAGCATTTGATAGAAATCGCGGTACACGGGCGTGGGGTTGATGCGCAGCTTCATGCCCTTGATGTCGGTGGGCACGGCGATGTCCTTGGTGGAGAACACGGCGCGCATGCCGGTGATGCCCCAGCCCAGGCCAATGGTGCCAGTCTCGCGCGGCAACGCCTCCAGCAGCTTGGTGGCAGAAGGGTGCTTGACCAGTTTGGCCACGGCGGGGGTGGAGCGCACCAGATACGGCGCATTGATGGCCGCGATGCTGGCCACGCGCGAGCCCAGCTCTGCCGCCTGGATCCAGCCCATGTCGAGCGCGCCCGACTGCAGCTGCTGCATCATGGCGGCCTCGTTGCCCAGCTGGCCTGAGTGGAAGACCGTGACACTCAGGCGGCCATCGGTTTCCTTCTTCAAGGCTTCGCCAAACTGCAGCGCGGCACGGTTCCACGAGTGGCCGGCGGGTGTGATCAGGCCCAGGCGGAACTCCTTGGCATCGGCTGCGCGCACCAGCGCCGGGAAGCCCAGCCCCGTGACGGTGGCGGCGGCCACGGCGTGGCGCTGGATGAAATGGCGGCGGGTGACAGTGTGGGCGGGCGTGGTCGTCATGGTGATCTCCGGGTAGAAGGACGGTGGGAGGGTTGGGGGCAGCGGGAGGGGAACGGGGTATGTGGCGCCGCAAAGGCGGGTTACTTGAGCAAGCCGAGCGACAGGCTGGGGAACAACGACAGCACCACCAGCGCCACGCAGCTGATGATGAAAAACGGCAGCGTGACGATGAACATTTTTCCGGGCTTGGCCCCGGTCACGGCGGACGCGACAAAGAAGCTCAGGCCCACCGGCGGCGTCATAAGGCCCAGCACCAGATTGACCACCACCACCACGCCAAAGTGGCGCGGGTCGATGTGGTAGACCTCGGTGGCAATCGGCAGCAGGATGGGCACGGTCATGATGAGCCCGGGAATGCCGTCGATGACGGTGCCGATGACCAGCAGAATCACGTTGACCAGCAGCAAGAAGGTGACCGGGTCGTGCGCCACGGTCTGCACCCAGGCCGCCACCATCTGCGGCACCTTGCCGTAGATCAGCAGCCACGAAAACACGGCAGCCGCCGCCACCAGGAACAGCACGATGGCCGAATAGATGGCCGAGCGCAGCAGGATGGCCGGCATGACGCTGAACCGGAACTCCTTGGTGACATAGCGGCCCACCAGCGCCGAGACCAGCGCGCCCACGGCGGCTGATTCGGTTGGGTTGGCCAGGCCGCTCAGGATGGAGCCCACGATGATGATGGGGATCAAGAGCGTGGGGCTGGCCTGCATCACGGTGCGCGCGCGCTGGGCCAGGGTGCGCTTTTCGCTGCGCGGGTAGTCGTAGATGAAACCCATCAGGGCGATCACGATGAAGAACAGCAGCGTGAGCAGCACGCCGGGCAGGATGCCGGCAATCAGCATGTCGCCCACGGCCACCTGGGCGAGCACGCTGAACACCACAAACATCACCGACGGCGGGATGATGGGCCCGAGCATGCCGCCGTACACCGTGAGGCCCGCAGCAAAGGTCTTGTCGTAGCCCTGCTTGACCATCTCGGGCACCATGACCTGCGACATGATGGCCACCTGCGCGGTGGCCGAGCCAATGATGGAAGACACCAGCATGTTGGCCAGGATGTTGACGTAGGCGAGGCCCCCCTTGACCGAGCCGATGAAGGCCATCGACAGGTCCACCAGCCTGCGCGTGATGCCGCCGCTGTTCATGATCTCGCCGATCAGGATGAACAGCGGAATGGCGATGAGGCCGTAGCTGTCCACCCCGCCAAACATCTGCATGGGGAACGACTGGAACAGCACCGGGCTGCCGATGCTGAGGATGTACACCGCACCCGACAGGCACAGGCACACCCCAATGGGCACACCCACCAACAAGGCGGCGAGGAAGAACAGGGTGGTGATCATGGTGGGGCTCCGGGCGGGTGGTGCGGGTGTGGCGGAGGGTCAGTTCACGGCGTCGGCGTTGACCACGTCAAAGCCTGCGTGCTTCACGCGCTCCGCAGCACCCAGGTCTTCGAGCAGGTTGGCCAGCGCATGCACGCTGAAGGTGGCCGAGAAGACCGGCAGGATCAGCTGCAGCACCCAGGTGGGCCAGTTCAGCGTCTGGGTGCGCTCGGTGTAGATGAAGTTGAAGCTGTCGGCCGCAAACTCCTTGGCGTCAAATCCGTAGCGCGCAATGCCGATGGGGTCCATCCACACCCAGCACATCACCAGCATGGCCAGGCCAAACAGCAGCACCCCAGATGTAGCGACCACCTTGGCCACCTTGGCACCCCGGGGGCCCATCTGGTCGGTGAGCATGCCCACGGCAAAGTCCATGCGCAGCCGCGTCATGACCGAGGCGCCCACAAATGTCAGCCAGACCACGGTGTACACCGCCGCCTCGTCAATCCAATAGATTGGCATGCCGGAGTAGCGTGTGACCACGTTGAGCAGGATCAGCAGCACCAGCAAGGTCATCAGTGCGGTAAGCAGGTGCCGCTCGACGCGCAACACCTGCGTGGACAACGCCAGCACCCAGCGGACGGGGGCGGGCGGCGATGGAGCTTGCGGGGCTGGTGGACTGGTGAGCGTGGGCATGGTGTGGTTCCGGGGGGAGGGCTTGCCGATGAAAGAAGCAACCGCGGGTTGTTTAATATCTAACAAATATATTTAAAAGCAAAATAGATGCCTGCGGGGTGCGGGTAAGCCCTGAAAAGGATGGCGTGGGAAAACTGGCGGTGCGCCCGTCAGCCCGAGGGCGTGACGGGCTCGCTGGTGGGCGCGGGTGTGCACGCGGCCAGCGTGCCAATGCGCGCGGGTGCCAGCAGATGCCGTGGGGGCGCGGGCGTCCAGCCAAACAGGTGCTGCGTGGCCGCGCCGCAGATGCGGCCCTGGCAGGCGCCCATGCCGCAGCGGGTGTGGAGCTTGGCATCGATCCAGCCGTCGCGATCGGCCAGTGCAGCGTAGGGCACGTCTTCGCAGCGGCACACCAGGGTGCCGGGCTGCGCCAGGGTTTTGAGTGCTTCGTTCAGTGGAAAAGAAGCCTGCAACGCCTGCGCAAATCCCTCCCAGCGTGCCAGCTGCGGGCGCAGCGCCTGGGCCTGTTGCACCTGTCCCGCCGCCACATGCCCTGCGATAGCGCCCTGAACCAGTGCACGTTCGCTGCCGCCAAAGCCAGTGGCTTCACCCGCGGCGAACACTCCGGGCACGCTCGTGCGCATCTGTGCATCGACAGCCAAGCCCTGGCCACCGCTCAGCGGCCCGCCCAGGGCGCAGCCCAGCATCTGCCCCAGGTGGGTGTTGGGAACGAGCCCGAACCCGCAGGCCACGCGGTCGCAGGCCATGGTTTCTTCGGCGTGTTGGCCTTTGCGCAACCTCACTGTTTGCACCTGCTTGGTGCCTTGGACTTCCAGCACATGGCTGCTGGCGCGCAACTGCGAGTGAAGCAGCGTGAGGGCTTGCAACGCCTTGGCCGGCCAGCGCGGCAGTTGCGCTGCAAAGCCAGCGAGCGCGCTCCACGGCGCCTGCTCGGCCACGCGCACCACGGTGGCACCCGCTTTGTTGGCGGTGGCGGCAGCGGCCAGCAGCAGAGGGCCTGTGCCTGCAATGACGATGCGCTGGCCGCGCACGTCGAGCCCTGCCTTGATGAGGGCCTGCAAAGCGCCCGCGCCTGTCACACCGGGCAGTGTCCACCCTGGGAAAGGCAGCAGCAGCTCGCGCGCCCCGGTGCACAGCACGATGCGGTGGCTGTGCTGCGTCCAGCCCCGGTCAGCGTCTTCCAGCAGCAGGGCAGGGGCCTTGCCGCCGGGTTGGATGGGTTGGGTGCCCCCCAGGCCCATCACACGGGTGCCGGGCAGCAGGCGGATGTTGGTATGCCGGGCCAGGGCCGCGCGGTGCTGCTGCGCCAGGGCGGGCAAGGCCACCTGGGGGCCAGCGCGCCAGATCTGCCCACCGGGTTGCGGGTTGTCATCCACGATGGTGATCGATGCACCGCTGGGCGCAGCAGCCACGGCTGCGGCCAAACCGGCAGGGCCTGCGCCGATGATGAGGATGTCGCAGCGCTCGTGCGCCGAGTGTTGCTCGGTCATGGCGTTGCGCTCCCAGGGGCTGTACCGACATCGGTGTGAATTTGCATGCCCTCGACGCAGACCGTCTGGCACGCCAGACGGGTGCGGCCATGGATGCGGACCCGGCATTCGTGGCACACGCCCATGCCACACAGCGGCGCCCGCGCCTCGCCGGTGACCGAGGTGCGGGTGGTGCCCGGTGTTTGCTGCGCCAGCGCGGCGGCGACGCTGGTCCCTGGGGGCACCTGCAGGGGGGTGCCATTCACCACGATGTGCACCAGGGCGGGTGTTCTGGATGGGGTCATGGTGTGCCCAGGCCTGCAAAGCGTGCAGGTGCATAGGGCGTGGGGTCGATCGCCGGGGTGCCCCCTGCGATCTGGGCCGCCAGCAACTGCGCGGTGGCCGGGGCGGTGGTCACCCCCAGTCCTTCATGTCCCACGGCCAGCCACAGGTGCGGGTGTTCGGGGTGCGCGCCAATCAGGGGCAGGCTGTCGGGCGTGGCGGCGCGAAAGCCGGTCCAGGTGCGAATGGCGTTGAGGTCGGCCAGGCCGGGCAGGTAGTCGAGCGCACGCTGCAGCATGCGCGCCATCACAGCGTTGTTGACAGCGGGGTCGGTGGTGTCGAACTCGCGCGACGAGCCGATCAGCAGCTGCCCCGTGGGCCGGGGCTGCACGTTGAAGGCCACCGAGGTGCCATCGCTGTGGTGGGCGCTGGTGATGTAGCCCAGCTCCACCAGTTGGTGGTGGACGGTGCCCGGGTAGCGGTCGGTGATGACAAGGTGGCCCTTCTTGGGGCGCAGCGGCAGGCCGGGGCACAGCCGTGGGGCGTGGATGCCACTGGCCACCACGATGGCGCCTGCGCTGCGTTGGCTGCCATCGCGCAGAGTGACCGTGTGGCCGTCGATCTGCAGGGCTTCAGCTTGCTCCAACACAAGGCGCCCGTGGGCTGCGGCCTGGTCCAGCAGCCACTGGGCTGCGCGCGGGGCATAGACCGCGCTGTCGCCCTGCACCTTGAGCGCGGCCGCCAAACCGGGGCGCAGTGCGGGTTCTGCGCGGGCCAGGGCGGCGGCGTCGAGCATCTCGCAGGCGATGCCATGCGCTTGCAAGGTGGTGCGTTTGTCATGCGCAGCCTGCAGTTCGGCATCGTTGGCAGCGAGCCAGAGCGTGCCGCAAGGGGTGAACGCGCAGCCCGCGTCCATGTGGGGCGCCCAGGCGTGCCAGAGGTCCAGCGATGTCTGGCTCAGCGCCAGTTCGGCAGGGTTGTCATCCATCACCACCAGATGGCCCATGCCCGCCGCCGTGGCACCGCCGAGGCGCGCATCGATGACACGTACCGACAGCCCTGCCAACACCAGCTCATGGGCGCAGGCGGCACCCACGATGCCAGCGCCAATGACGAGAACGTCGGTGTGTTGCATGGCGAGCGTGTGTTTCGGAGCGAGCTGCGGATTACAGCCGGATTCCCCAGCCAAAGGGGTCGCTGTCTTCGATGAGCAGTGTGGCATCGGCGCTCATGTGCGCGCGGCCCCGCAAGGTGGGAATGACCTTGCCATCGTCCTGCAGCGTGTAGCTGGCCTCGAACTGGCTGCCGATGATGCTGGCTTGGCGCCAGAGTGCGCCCGGTGCCAGCTTGCCATCGGCCGCCAGGCAGGCTACCTTGGCGCTGGTGCCCGTGCCACAGGGCGAGCGGTCATAGGCCTTGCCGGGACACAGCACATAGTTGCGACTATCGGCGGGGTCATCGGCCTGGTCGTCGTCGGCAAACAGCTCGATGTGGTCAATCTCGCCGCCGTTGTCGCCCCGAATGCCCTGGTCTTTGAGGGCCTGCTGCACGGCGCAGCTGTAGTTCATCAACGCCTCCAGGTTGTCACTGGCTACACGCTGGCCGTGGTCTGAGATCAGGAAGAACCAGTTGCCGCCCCAGGCCACATCACCCACCACGCGGCCGTAGCCGGGCACCTCGATGGCCAATGCGTGGTGCAGCCGGTAGGCGGGCACGTTGCGCACGCTGACCGATCCATCGGCGTGCAGGGTGGTGGTGACGGTGCCCACGGGTGTCTCGATGCGGTGCTCACCGGGCGTGATGCGGCCCAGGTAGGCGAGCGATGCAATCAGCCCGATGGTGCCGTGGCCACACATGCCCAGGTAGCCGCTGTTGTTGAAGAAGATCACACCCGCCGCGTTGGCCGGGTCTTGTGGCGCACACAGAAGGGCCCCCACCACCACGTCGCTGCCACGCGGCTCCAGCACGGTGGCGGCCCGCCAGGCATCGTGGCGCTCGGCCAGCAGCGTGCGCCGCTCGGCCATGGTGCCGGTGCCCAGGTCCGGAAAACCATCGATGACAAGCCGGGTCGGCTCGCCGCCGGTGTGGGAGTCGATCACGTGGATGCGTTGCATAGTGCTCTGGTGGTGGTGGAGTAGGGCGCTCAGTGTCTCAGGCTGCAGACTGGTATTTTGTAGGGCGCGTAGCCAGGGCCTTGCGCACCACACTCTCCACAAATGCGCGTTCCTCGCCCACCAAGGGCAGGCGCGGGCGGCGCATGTGTTCGGTGCCCACACCCACCAGTGCGTCGATGAGTTTGAGGTTTTGCACCAGCTTGTTGGATACATCCAGGTGCAGCATGGGCGTCATCCACTGGTACAGCGGCAACGCCTCGGCAAATTTGCCCGCCTTCATCAGGTCGTACAGCGCCACGGTTTCGCGAGGGAAGGCGCAGCCCACGCCGGCCAGCAGGCCGTCGCAGCCCAGGGCCAAGCCTTCGTAAGCCAGGTCGTCCACGCCCAGGAAGAGCTGGTAGCGGTCGCCCACGGTGTTGCGCAGGTCGGTGATGCGGCGGATGTCGCCGGTGCTTTCCTTGATGGCGGCGATCCACTCGCAGTCGGCCAGCTCCACCATGTGCTCGGGCTTCAGGTCCACGCGGTAGGCCACAGGGTTGTTGTAGACCATCAGGGGGCGCTGGGCGGCACCCGCCATGGCGCGCACATTGGCCATGGCCTCGCGGGCGTCGGCCACGTAGATCACCGAGGGCATGACCATGTAGCCGGCCACGCCGAGCTTGTTGCCGCCGTCGATGTACCGCAGGGCTTCGCGGGTGCTGGTCTCGGACACGTTGGCGAGTACGGGCACGCGGCCGTCAGCGGCTTCGAGGGCGATCTTGGCAACCTGGAGCTTTTCCTCCAGCGTGAGGGTGCTGGCCTCGCCGAGAGAACCGCAGGTGACCAGCCCGTGGATGCCGTTGCGGATCTGGAAGTCGATGTGGCGGGCTGTGCCCTCGGCGTCGATGGACTCGTCGGCGTGGAACTTGGTGGTGATGGCAGGGAAGATGCCTTGCCAGCGGGGTTGTGGGTTCACGAGGGACTCCTTGGATCGGTGGTCGGGTTGAAGTTATTAATATATTAACAAGATATTTAAAGCGTGCAAGCGGATTTTTCCGCATTCGTTGGCGCATGGATCGGAGGCGTCTGTCCCTGCCCTGTCGCCCTCCAGCCACGGACCACCAGACTGCAAACCTATAATGAAAGGTTGGTCCCCATAGGGGCAGCGACAGGCAACGCGCAGGCGCGGGTCCTGCGGCCTGCCTGCTCCGTGCAACCACTCCATAACACCATGAGCACTCCCACTTTTTCTGTCGCTGACATCCGCAAGTCCTTCCTGGACTTCTTCGTCTCCAAGGGCCACACCGTGGTGCCGTCGAGTCCCCTGGTGCCGGGCAATGACCCCACGCTGATGTTCACCAACTCGGGCATGGTGCAGTTCAAGGACGTGTTCCTGGGCACCGACAAGCGCTCGTACAACCGTGCGGTGTCGGTTCAGGCGTGCCTGCGTGCGGGCGGCAAGCACAACGACCTGGAAAACGTGGGCTACACCGCGCGCCACCACACCTTCTTTGAAATGCTGGGCAACTGGTCGTTTGGCGACTACTTCAAGCGCGAGTCGCTCAAGTGGGCGTGGGAGCTGCTGACCGAGGTCTACAAGCTGCCACCCGAGCGCCTGCTGGCCACGGTGTACCAAGAAGACGACGAGGCCTACGACATCTGGACCAAGGAAATCGGTCTGCCGCCCGAGCGCGTGATCCGCATCGGCGACAACAAGGGCGGCCGCTACAAGTCCGACAACTTCTGGATGATGGCCGACACCGGCCCCTGCGGCCCGTGCAGCGAAATCTTCTACGACCACGGTCCGCACATTGCCGGTGGCCCGCCCGGCAGCCCCGATGAAGACGGTGACCGCTTCATCGAGATCTGGAACAACGTGTTCATGCAATTCAACATGGACGAAACCGGCGCCGTGACCCCGTTGCCCGCGCCCTGCGTGGACACCGGCATGGGCCTGGAGCGCCTGGCCGCCATCCTGCAGCACGTGCACAGCAACTACGAGATCGACCTGTTCGACGCGCTCATCAAGGCCGCTGGCCGTGAGACCGGCGTGGCCGACCTCAACAACAAGAGCCTGCGCGTGATCGCCGACCACATCCGCGCCACCGCGTTTTTGGTGAGCGACGGCGTGATTCCGAGCAACGAAGGCCGCGGCTACGTGCAGCGCCGCATCGTGCGCCGTGCCATCCGCCACGGCTACAAGCTGGGCAAGAAGACGCCGTTCTTCCACAAGCTGGTGGCCGACCTGGTGCGCGTGATGGGCGATGCCTATCCGTCCCTGCGCGAGCAGGAACAGCGCATCACCGAAGTGCTGAAGGTGGAAGAAGAGCGCTTCTTTGAAACGCTGGCCAATGGCATGGAAATCCTGGACGCCACCCTGGACGGCGGCGCCAAGGTGTTGCCCGGTGATGTGGCGTTCAAACTGCACGACACCTACGGCTTCCCGCTCGACCTGACCAACGACGTGTGCCGCGAACGCGACGTCGAGGTGGACGAGGCCGGTTTCAAGACCGCCATGGAAAAGCAGAAGGCCCAGGCCCGCGCAGCCGGCAAGTTCAAGATGGACAAGGCGCTGGAGTACACCGGTGCAGCCAACCAGTTCACCGGCTATGAAAATCTGGCTGAGACTGCAAAAATCATAGCTATCTACGTGGATGGGACAAGCGCTGCAGCCCTAAAGGCTGGTCAAAACGGTGTGGTGGTGCTGGACACCACCCCGTTCTACGCCGAAAGCGGCGGCCAGGTAGGTGACGAAGGCACCATCACCAGTGGCTCCGCCCGCTTTGCAGTGGGCGACACGCTCAAGATCAAGGCCGATGTGTTTGGCCACCACGGCACGGTGGAAGAGGGCACGCTGAACGTGGGCGACACGGTGCAGGCCCAGGTGAACACCGCCGTGCGCGCAGCCACCGTGCGCAACCACTCGGTCACGCACATCATGCACAAGGCGTTGCGCGAAGTGCTGGGCAGCCATGTGCAGCAAAAGGGCAGCCTGGTGAATGCCGATCGCACGCGTTTTGACTTCACACACAACGGTGCCGTCACCGCGGCTGAAATCCGCGAGATCGAACGCCGTGTCAACGAAGAAATCCTGTCCAACCAGCCCACGCAGGCCCGTGTGATGGACATCGAATCGGCCCAGAAGACCGGCGCCATGATGCTGTTTGGCGAGAAGTACGGCGAAACCGTGCGCGTGCTCGACATCGGCACCAGCCGCGAACTGTGTGGCGGCACCCACGTGCAGCGCACCGGTGACATCGGCCTGTTCAAGGTGGTGGGCGAGGGCGGCGTGGCCGCGGGCATCCGCCGCATCGAGGCCGTGACGGGCGCGAACGCGCTGGCCTATCTGCAGAACCTGGAAGACACCGTGAACCAGGCCGCCAGCACCCTCAAGGCGCCGGTGGCCGAACTCAACGGCCGCATCAGCCAGGCGCTGGACAATGCCCGCGCGCTCGAAAAGGAAGTGGCGGCCCTGAAGGGCAAGCTGGCCTCCAACCAGGGCGATGAGCTGGTGAACCAGGCCGTGGATGTGAAGGGCCTGAAGGTCCTGGCCGCCGCGCTGCCTGGCGCCGACGCCAAGACACTGCGCGACACCATGGACAAGCTCAAGGACAAGCTCAAGACCGCTGCCATCGTGCTGGCCGCCGTGGACGGCGACAAGGTGCAGATCGCTGCAGGCGTCACCGCCGACAGCGTGGGCAAGGTCAAGGCCGGCGAACTGGTCAACTTTGTGGCCCAGCAAGTGGGCGGCAAGGGCGGCGGCAAGCCCGACATGGCCATGGCCGGCGGCACCGATGCCTCCAAGCTGCCAGCGGCGCTGGCCTCGGTGACGGGCTGGGTCACGCAACAACTGGGCTGATCCCCGAACGTAAACACGTTCGGGTCGTCACAGGGTCACAGTGGCGCAGGCCGCTGTGGTGCGACTGATGTGCTGGTGGCCTTGTCTGCCAAAAAGGGGATGACGGAAAACCGGCTTTCCCCCTACATTCAAGCGCATGGACCCCCTGCGCGAAAGCCCGCAAGAGCCGGTGCCTGCCCATGGCACCCGGCCGAGCTCGTCTGATCCGGGGGCTGCCGAGTTGCCCTGGTGGCGGCGCATCACCGTTCCGTTCGAAGTGGTGATTGCGTCGGTGGTGGTGTCTGCCATGCTGCTGCTTACGGTGCTGCTGGTGTACCAGGTGGGCACCGGCGCCCGGCAGGCCATCATCGCCGCGTCGGACGACAGTGCGCAGCACATCAGCCTGTTGATCAGCGAACGGGTGCACCACATCGTGGACCCGGCGGATGCCACGATCCGGTTGCTGGCGTTTGATCCCATTGCTTCGGCCACCACCCTCCCGGCGCGGCTGCGTCGCCTGCCGGTGTTTGTGCGTCTGCTGGAGCAGAACCCGTTGCTGTCGGCGGTCTTCATCGGCTATTCCGATGGTCAGTTTTTGCTCATGCGCCCGCTGCGCAACGCCGCGCTCCGTGCGCGGCTGGAGGCGCCTGCGGAGGCTGCGTTCCTGGTGCAATCGATGGCGCGCGAGCGCAGCGCGGCGGGGCCAGCAGGCCTGGTCGGACGGTGGAACTACTACGACGCACAACTGCACCTGCTCGATTCCGCCGTGCGCCCCGGCTACCGATATGACCCCCGGTCCCGCCCCTGGTATGCCGAGGCAGCCGAAAAGAACGCGCAGGTCCTCACCGCACCCTATGTGTTCTTCACCACGCAGGAGGTGGGCATCACGCTGAGCCAGCCCAGCGAGGACGGCCGCGCCGTGATCGGCCTGGATGTGGCGCTCACCGACCTGGGCCGGGAGATTGGTGAGCTGCGGCTGATGCCGCGCACCGAGATCGCCGTGGTGGACCAGGACCAGCGCGTGCTGGCCTACCCGGACATGTCCCGCGTGCTGGTGCGTGATGGCAACCAGCCCAGCCTCAAGCTGCGCACGCTCGATGGCCTGGGGGTGCCCAGCCTGCAGGCCCTGCGCAGTTTCGGGGTGAAGGAGGGGCCTTCGCGCCGCTTTGTGGCGGGTGGCGAGGAGTGGCTGGCCAAGGTCATGCCACTCAAGTCGCAGCGCTGGGAGGGGCTGCACATCCTGATGGCCATCCCCACCCGGGAGCTGCTGGCGGACGTGAACGAAAACCTGCAGCGCCAGGTGTGGCTGTCCCTGGGGCTCATCGCGCTGATGCTGCCCTTTGGCTGGCTGGCCGGGAGGCGTGTGGGGCGCAGCCTGTCGGGGTTGGCCACGCAGGCGCAGGCGTTGGCGCGGTTTGATTTCCGGCGGCCGGCACAACGCCGCATGTCGCCGGTCCGCGAGGTACGTGCGCTGGGCCAGGTGATGGACCGCATGTCCGACACCATCCAGGAGTTCCTGCACATCACGCACCACATCAGCGCCGAGTCGCGCATGGACCTCATGCTGTCGAGCGTGCTCTACGAACTGGTGCGCGCCACCAGCTGCACTGGCGGTGCGGTGTACCTGGTGGAGGCGCAGCGCGCGGGCCTGCTGCGCACGGCGCGGTACTGCGAAGACCCTGAGCAGCAGTCGCGCTACCCGGAGCACCTGCCCATGGTGTTTTTCATCAACCCTGCCGAGCCGCAGGACGGCGACCGGCACGAGGACGACGACCAGACCACCCCCCAGCGCGTGCTGCGCGTGCAGTTGCGCACGCGCGACGGCCAGCCGCTGGGCCTGCTGGTGCTCCGTTACCGTGCGGACCAGCAGCAGGACGATGTTCACTTTCGAGCGTTTGTCGAGAAGCTCTCGGGCACGCTGTCGGTGGCCATCGAGACGCGCAGCCTGATCGAAGGGCAAAAGAAGCTGTTCGACGCTGTCATCCGTCTGCTGGCTGACGCGATCGACGCCAAGAGTCCCTACACCGGCGGGCACTGCGAGCGGGTGCCCCAGCTGGCGGAGTCCCTGATGCAGCGCATGTGCGAGGCCGAGGAGGGGCCGTTTGCCCCGGTGGCCATGACCGATGCCGAGCGCTATGAATTCCGCCTGGGCGCCTGGCTGCACGACTGCGGCAAGGTCACCAGCCCCGAGCACATCATCGACAAGGCCACCAAGCTGGAGGCGCTCTACAACCGCATCCACGAGGTGCGCATGCGCTTTGAAGTGCTGTGGCGCGATGCGGAGCTGGATTACTGGAAGCAGTACGTGTCCGGCGTGGACCCGGTGCGGCTGCAGCGTGAGCTTTTGCAGCGGCGCGACCGGCTGCAGGAAGAGTTTGCCTTCGTATCCCGCAGCAATGTGGGTGGCGAATTCATGGCAGATGCCGACATCCAGCGGCTGACCACCATCGGGCGGCAGGTGTGGCAGCGGCATTTTGACGACCGGCTGGGCCTGTCGGCGGCCGAGAAGATGCGGCTGGCCCCCGTGCCGGTGCGCCCCTTGCCCGCCAACGAACCCCTGCTGGCGGACCGGCCCGAGCACATCGTGCGCTGGGGTGCCCGCAAGCCGCCCGTGGAGGTCGGCAACCCGGCCAATCTCTGGGGTTTTGACATGGTGCTGCCCCCGCAGGAAGCCCACCTGGGCGAGTTGCACAACCTGTCGATCCAGCGAGGGACCCTCACCGCAGAAGACCGTTTCAAGATCAACGACCACATTGTTCAGACCATCGTCATGCTCAGCGGCCTGCCGTTCCCGCCGCACCTGGCGCGGGTGCCGTCGATTGCGGGCTCGCACCACGAAAAGCTGGACGGCACAGGCTATCCCCGGCGCCTGAAGGCTTCGGAGCTGACGCTGGCAGACCGCGTGATGACGCTGGCCGATATCTTCGAGGCGCTGACGGCGTCAGACCGGCCCTACAAGCCGCCCAAGACACTGTCCGAATCGCTCAAGATCATGGGCCACATGGTGCGAGAGCGCCACATCGATGCTGAGGTGTTCCGCTTCTTCCTGTGCAGCGGGGTCTGGCGGGAGTATGCGGAGCAGTTTCTGCCGGCTGCGCAGCGGGATGCGGTGGACGTGGAGGCGATCCTGGAGTCGATGAACTGATGCGCTGAAAGCGGGCAGTGGCGCCTGTTTCGTGCCTGTTTCGATGCGGGCGTCCCGTCAGGCGGGGGCGTTCAGAACAGCTCGACGTCGTCGTTGGCCACTTTGGCGGCCAGTTGCCCGCTGGCCACTAGATCGTCATAAAAACAGACCTGATTGCGGCCGTGTTCCTTGGCGTAGTAAAGCGCCTGGTCGGCCTGGCCCAGAATCTCCACGGGTGAGCCCCGGTTGGTGCTGACAAAGCCCAGGCTGACGGTGACCTGGCCGACCTGCGGAAAGTGGTATTCCTGCACCGCAAGCCGGAAGCGGTTGAACACCCGGTGCGCCGTGCTCAGTGTGGTGGAGCGCAGCAGCACCACAAATTCTTCGCCGCCAAAGCGGAAGATACGGTCGTGGCTGCGGAACGAGCTGCGCAGGATGTTGGCAATCAGGATCAGCACTTCGTCGCCATACAGATGGCCAAAGCGGTCGTTGACCAGCTTGAAGTGGTCGATGTCCACCACGGCCAGCCATTGCTGCACCGGCTCCCCGGGCAGCGAGCCTTCTTCGGGGGCTATCGATTCGGTCACGGTGCCCGAGCGGCCACTGGCCAGACCGTTCAGCGCGTGGCGCGAGAACTGCTCGTCGAAGGTCTTGCGGTTGAACAGGCCCGTGAGGGCGTCGCGTTCGCTGTAGTCGAGCAGGCTCTGGTAGTTCTGGTAAACCTGAAACACGCCCTTGAGCACTTCCAGCTTGTGCGCCGAGAAAGAGCGGGACTGCGTGATCTCCAGGCAGGTGTTGACCTTGTCATGCATCCACACCGGCAGCCAGAGCACATGGCGGCCCCGGCGGGGCGATGCCAGGGCACTGTCGCCGTGGTTGGCAATGCAATCGCGCAGGGCGGGGTATTTGTCCAGTGTCTCGCGGCGGGGGTCTGCGGCGGCTTCGGAATCGGTGGACACCAGTTGCCCGTCTTCAACCCAGCTGCGGGGGCGCACATGGGGCACGCCACCGTCGGTGAACAGCTCCAGCGCACGCACTTCGACAATGCTGCTGAGCGTTTGCAGCGTGGACAGCACCGACACCTCCAACCGCAAGTGGTCGCGGTGGCCAGTCATTTCGACCAGGTTCTGGAGAATGGGCTTCATTGGGGTGTACGGTGGAGCAGTGGGGGCTGGTTGTCAATGTCGTCGTAGGAACACAACATCCCACACGCCGTGTCCCAGCCGCAGGCCACGGTTCTCGAACTTGGTCAGGGGCCGGTAGTCGGGCTGTGGGGCAAAGCCTGTGGCGGTGTTCTGCAGCAGGGGTTCGGCGCCCAGCACCTGCAGCATCTGCTCGGCATAGGGCTGCCAGTCGGTGGCGCAGTGCAGGTAACCGCCGGGCTTGAGGCGGGCGGCCAGCTTGGCCACCAGGGGGGACTGGATCAGGCGGCGCTTGTTGTGTTTGGTCTTGTGCCAGGGGTCGGGGAAGAAGATGTGCACACCATCGAGGCTGCCCTCGGGCAGCATGTGGTCGATCACCTCCACGGCATCGTGCTGCAGGATGCGGATGTTGGTCAGCTCCTGCTCGCCAATGCGTTTGAGCAGCGCGCCCACGCCGGGCTCATGCACCTCGCAGCACAGGAAGTTGTCGCCAGGGCGCACACGGGCGATGTGGGCCGTGGCCTCGCCCATGCCAAAGCCGATTTCGAGAATCAGCGGGGCCGTGCGACCAAAGGCAGCGGTGGCATCGAGCGGCGCGGGCACATAGGGCAGCACGAAGCGGGGGCCCAGGTCTTCAAAGGCCTTGGCCTGGCCGGTGGTGGTGCGGCCAGCACGGCGCACGAAGCTCTTGATGGTTTTGGGATGGGTCACGCCAGCGGGAGCCCCGCCAGGGGTGGTCGCGGGGGCTGCTGCGGGCGCAGCGGTGGGGGCAGAAGCGGTGGTCAGTTCGGTCACGGTGCGCCATTGTAGTTTCGTCGCCACGCTGCGACCCACAGGGTTAGCGCGTCCGAGATGCAACGAATGTGTGGATTTGGCAGTGGTGGCAGGCCCAGCACCTGCGCGGCGCTGGCCAGGGCCTGCAGCGGGTCGGCCAGGTCCAGCGCGCGTGCGCCGTTCTGCTTGGAGAGTTTTTCGCCGTTGTCGCCACATACCAGCGGCGTGTGCAGGTAGCGGGGCGTGGGCACGCCCAGGGCCTGCTGCAGCAGGATCTGGCGCGGGGTGTTGTCTGCCAGGTCTTCGCCGCGCACCACGTCGGTGATGCCCTGGTCGGCGTCGTCCACCACCACCGCCAACTGATAGGCCCAGAGCCCGTCGGCCCGGCGCAGGATGAAATCCCCCACGGCCTGCGTGACATCCTGGTGTTGTTCGCCCAGTCGGCGGTCGTGCCATTGCAGCAGGTGATTTGCTACTGTATTTGTAGCTGATGGCGCATTTCTATCAAGCGCCAGAGCCTGTTTTTGCTTGAAATCTGTGGCGTTGAACCGCCACGAACGTCCGGCGCGGCCCTGCAGCCCCTGGCGGCAGGTACCCGGGTAGGGCAGTGCGGCATGTCGCTCGCGGGTGTGGCCCTGCGCGGTATGGGCGTCTTCGATGTCCTTGCGCGAGCAGGCGCAGGGGTAGGCGTGGCCCTGCGCCACCAATTGGTCCAGGGCCCGCTGGTACAGCGGGCTGCGGGCGGATTGCCATTGGGGAGGGGCGTCGGGCACCAGGCCGCAGGTGGCCAGCTGCTGCAGGATGAATTCGTCTGCACCCGGCACGCAGCGCGGCACGTCCACATCTTCCATGCGCACGAGCCATTGCCCTTGCTGGGCCCGTGCGTCCAGCCAGCTGGCCAGCGCCGCCACCAGCGAGCCTGCGTGCAGCGGACCCGTGGGCGAGGGCGCAAACCGTCCGATGTAGCGGGCCCCGGTGGCCGCGCCGTCCTCCGTCATGCCACGGCGAGTGCCAGTTCGAGTCCCGACACGAAGGCATCTTCCACCCGGTGGCCCAGGCACCAGTCGCCACAGGCGCCCAGGCCCATGGTGGCGTCCCAGAGGTGGCTCTTGCCCAGTGGGTGGGTGGTCTGCGCATAGCGCCAGCGGCGCGTGTCGGCATGCGCGGGGGTGGCACGGATGCCCGTGACTTCGGCAAAGGCCTTGATGAGCTTGGCCTGCACGCGGGCTTCGTCGTCTTCCAGGTGTTCGGCCGACCAGGCAGGGCTGGCCTGCACCGTCCAGCGTTCAACGACGTTGCGGCCGGGCTTGGACGACTCGCGCGCCAGCCAGGCAATGCGGTGGTGCGTGCTGCGCGCGGCGTTCCACTGCGGACCCAGCGTGGTCAGGCCGGGGCGCACGGCGTGCGGGTAGGCCAGCATGAGCGTCCAGCACGGGGCAATGGCCACCTTGGAGAGGGCATCGGTCAACGGGGTGTCCACTGCGGAGCTTGCCAGCAGGGCCTGTGCGGGCACCGAAGGCTGGGCCAGCAACACCGCGTCGAACCCGGCATAGACACGCTGGGCACCCGCAGGTCCCTCGGTGCGCAGTTGCCAGCCGGGGGCATTCAGGGAATCAGGCTCGATGGCCGTGACACGGGTGTGGGTGATGAGCTGGCCGGCCTGCAGCAGCGGCTCGGCCCAGGCGCCCACGAGGGACTGCATGCCCGGGCTGGCCACCCAGTGCGCTTCGCGGTGGGGCAGGCCCGCGGCAGCCACACGCCCTGCGGCGTCGAGCACCTGCACGGAATTGGCGCTCCAGCGCTTGCAGATGCCGGGCACGGTGTCGATGGCGCGGGCAAAGCGCGGGTCGCGCACGGTGAAGTACTGGGCGCCAGCGTCAAAGTTGCCAAAAGGGGAGTCGATGGTGGCGGTGCGGCCGCCGGCCTGGGAGGATTTCTCGAACACCGTCACGCGGTGCCCGGCCTGCACCAGGGTGCGTGCGCAGGCTATGCCAGCCACGCCGGCGCCGATGATGGCGAAATGGCGCTGGGGCTTGCCGGAGCGCGCGGTGGGTGCCGCAGGGGCTGCAGGCATGGGGGCGCTGTTGCGTCGGAGCCGTTTGGCGGGAAGAGGATCAGGTTTGCTCATGGAAGGCCTTTCGGTGACGGTCGGCAAGTGAAATGCAATGCAAAACCAACAGGAACCACTCTACACGCGCCACAGCGTGCGGGCGCGTGCGCTGGGTCAGAAATGATGGTGGTTTTCCAGCAGAGCGCGGCGAGTGGCCGGGCTTTGCAGCTGGTTGAGCCACCACTGCAGTGCCCGCCCCGGTGCGGTGAAGCCGGGACCGCCCCAGGCGTAGTTCACGCGCACATTGCGGTCAGGGCGGGCCACGCGGCGGGCCACCAGCCGGCCTGCTTCGACATAGGGGCGCACCATGGGCTCGGGCAGAAAGCCGCCGCCCAGGCCGCGCAGCTGCACACGCACCTTGGCCTGCATGGTGTCCACGGTCAGCACGTCCTGCCCGCCGAGCAGGCCCATCGTGGCGCCACCGCGCGTGGCCGAATCGGCCACGGCCACGGCACGGTGCTGCAGCAGCATGGCATCGGTGATGGGCTCGGGCGCCGAGGCCAGGGGATGGTGGGGTGCCACCACATAGATGAACAGCAGGTCGCCCAGGGGCGCCTGCTGCAGGCCGGCCACACTGGCGCCAATCACCGATACGCCGATAGCCAGGTCGGCCCGGCCCGAGGTCAGCGCCTCCAGCGTGCCGGTCATGATGCCATCGCGCAGCTTCAGCCGCGTGGGGGGCGCCATGGCATAGAACGCGTCCACCAGTTCCAGCATGGTATGGGGCGAGACCGCGCCATCGACCGAAATGGTGAGCTGGGGCTCCCAGCCCGTGGCCACGCGGCGCACACGATGGGCCACGGCATCAATCTCCTGCAGCAGCCGCACGCCCTCGCGCAGCAGCTCCGCACCGGCTTCGGTGGGCTTGGCCTGGCGTGCACTGCGGTCGAACAGCAGCACATCCAGCGCATCTTCGATCTGGCGCACGCGGTAGGTGAGGGCGCTGGGCACCAGACCCAGTTGCCGGGCGGCGGCGGCAAAGCTGCCCGCCTCCGCAATCACCTGCAGCATGGTCAGCGCATCGGGGGTGAGGACATCGCGTGCGTTTTGCATGGTGGCGCCATGTTAGTTCAGATTATTTGAACATTGCCATCAATTCATCAGCCCCCGCGCAGCACCCTGCAGTTCTACAGTCGGGGCTTGAAAGGAGCACTCACATGCTGACTGTTCGCAAATCGCAAGACCGGGGCCACGCCGACCATGGCTGGCTCAACTCTTTCCACAGCTTCTCGTTCGCCGGCTACTACGACCCGGCCCACATGGGCTTTGGCAATCTGCGCGTCATCAACGAAGACCGCATTGCCCCTGGCACCGGCTTTGGCACCCATGGCCACCGCGACATGGAAATCATCAGCTACGTGCTGTCGGGCGAACTGGCCCACAAGGACAGCATGGGCAATATCAAGGGCATCCCGCCTGGCGATGTGCAGCGCATGAGCGCGGGCACCGGGGTGCAGCACAGCGAGTTCAACCACGCGGCTGGGCAGACCACACACTTCCTGCAGATCTGGATCGAGCCGAATGTGCGTGGCATTCCACCCAGCTATGAGCAAAAGACGTTCGCCGAAGCGCAAAAACGCGGCGCGCTGCGCCTGGTGGCCTCGCCCGATGGGGCGCAAGACTCGGTGACGATCCATGCCGATGCAGCCTTGTATGCTGGCCTGCTCGATGGCGAAGAGGCTGTCGCGCTGACACTGGACCCGGCACGCAAGACCTATGTGCACCTGGTGCGCGGGGCGCTGCGGGCCAATGGCAATGTGCTGTCGGGCGGCGATGCCGTGCTGATGGAGCAAGAAACCGCCTTGTCGTTGACCGATGGCCACGACGCCGAGGTGCTGGTGTTTGATCTGGCCGCCTGACATTCGACATTCATTTTTCAACCCCCTTCACCGGAGTTCTTCACCATGTTCACATCTTTGCAAAACCCCCTGGCCTTGGCATCGCGCTTGCTGCTGGCCGCCCTGTTTCTGCCTGCGGGCATCAGCAAGCTCACCGGCTTTGCTGGCACCGTCGGCTATATCACGTCCGTAGGCCTGCCCATGCCCACCGTGGCCGCCGCCGTGGCCGCAGCGGTGGAAGTGCTGGGCAGCCTGGCACTGATCTTTGGCTTTGGTACACGTTTTGCAGCCCTGGCACTGGCGTTCTTCACGCTGGTGGCGAGCTTCTTCTTCCATGCGTTCTGGAATTTGCCCGCCGACAAACAAATGATGCAGCAGCTCCTGTTCTTCAAGAACGTGGGCGTGACCGGCGGCCTGCTGGCGCTCGCAGCGTTTGGCGCGGGCGGCTGGAGCCTGGATGCGCGCCAGTCTGGCCGCTGATCTGAGGCGAAGAGCCTGTTGTTGACTGCGGGACGGCCACTGCAGGCGTCCCATCCGTTTTTCCGTAGGTCTGTTTTTCCCTCGTTCCCACTTGTTTCCACAGGAGTTCTCTCATGGCACACATCGCAGTTGTTTATCACTCGGGTTACGGTCACACACAGCGCCTGGCGCAGGCCGTGGCAGAGGGCGCTGGCGCCCAGTTGATCGCCATTGATGCCGAGGGCAACCTGCCCGAAGGCGGCTGGGAAACGCTGGCCGGTGCCAGCGCCATCATCTTTGGCACCCCCACTTACATGGCCGGCCCTAGCTGGCAGTTCAAGAAGTTTGCCGATGCGTCGTCCAAGCCCTGGTTCAGCCAGGCCTGGAAGAACAAGCTTTTTGCGGGTTTCACCAACAGCGCCAGCACCAATGGCGACAAGCAGATCACGCTGGACTACCTGTTCCACCTGGCCATGCAGCACGGCGGCGTCTGGGTGGGCAACGGCATGATGCCCGCCAATTCCAAGGCCGCCACGCGCAACGACGTGAACTGGATTGGTTCCTTCAGTGGCGCCATGTCGCAGTCGCCGTCGGATGCCTCGGCCGCCGAGATGTTCCCTGGCGATCTGGAGACCGGCAAGCAGTTTGGCCAGCGTGTTGCGGACATGGCCGCCAAGCTGGGCAGCTGAAGCTGGTAGGCTGGCGACGTTGTTGTCCAGCCCTCAAGGAGCCCCCGATGAATCACTGTTTTTGCCTTGTCCCTGCCATGGATGCGATGGGAGTGTTGTCATGAACGCGCCCCTGCGTCTTTCGGGCCACGCCAAGGACCTGGGCGGTGGTTTCACGGTGCGGCGCCTTTTGCCGGCGGTGCAGCGCCAGGCCGTGGGGCCTTTCCTGTTCTTTGACCACTTTGGGCCGGTGACGGTGGAGCCCGATGCGGGCCATGATGTGCGGCCCCACCCCCACATCGGCCTGGCCACGGTGACCTACCTGTTCTCGGGCGCCATCATGCACCGCGACAGCCTGGGCTACGTGCAGCAGATCGAGCCTGGGGCCATCAACTGGATGACGGCGGGGCGCGGCATCGTGCATTCCGAGCGCCGTCCGCAGAATCTCGCAAACCAGGTCTATGTGAACCATGGCATCCAGCTGTGGGCTGCTTTGCCGGTGGCCCATGAAGAGGCCGATCCTTCGTTTGTGCACACGCCTGCCGCTGCCATTCCGCAGGTGCAGGTGGGAGATGTCACCGTGCGGGTGCTGATTGGGGAAGCCTTCGGGCAGACCTCTCCTGTTGCCACCTATTCCCGCACGTTGTACCTCGATGTGCAGTTGCCTGCGGGCGCCACACTGGAGATCCCCGCGCTCGTCCCGGAGATGGCGGTCTACACCGTGGATGCACCGGTCCAGCTCAACGGGGACACAGTGGACCCACAGCTTCTGGCAGTGGTGGAACCAGGGCGGGCCACACACCTTGCTGCGGGTGACAGCGCCGTGCGCCTGATGGTGATTGGTGGCGATGCACTGGATGCGCCGCGCCACATGTGGTGGAACTTTGTCTCCAGCCGCAAGGACCGCATCGTGCAGGCGGCCAGTGACTGGGATGCGCAGGCCATGGGGCAGGTGCCGGGCGAGGTGGAGTGGATTCCGTTGCCGGAGCGCCGCTTCAAGGCCTGACCTGGGCAAGGTTGTTGGCTTGAATTTTTGAAATTCCAAGCAAAATTGGCATCTGGCGCTTGATGGATAAGCGCTGATAGCTCACTTATTAATAGCGTTTTCGCTGCTGGCAGGCTCGGGGTCGGTCGAAAGGTCTGCCCCCAGCACCCTGCGTTCATCGAACACAAAACAGCCGCCGTGGTAGTGCGCGCCATCGGTGAGCTCAAAGTACTTGAGAATCCCGCCTTCGAGCTGGTAGACATGCGAGAGGCCTTCTTCGCGCATCAGGATCGCCGCCTTCTCGCAGCGGATGCCGCCGGTGCAGAAGCTCACCACGGTTTTGTCCTGCAGCTCGCTCTTGTGTGCCCGCAGGGCGGGCGGGAACTCGGTGAACTTGTCGATGCGCCAGTCGATGGCGTTGTCGAAAGTGCCGCGGTCCACCTCGAAGGCGTTGCGCGTGTCTAGCGTCACCACCTCGCGCCCTTCGTCGTCATGCCCTTGTGCCAGCCAGCGGTGCAGGGTGACGGGGTCCACCGACGGCGCCCGGCCCTGGGCGGGTTGGATGGTGGGGTGGTCCATGCGAATGATCTCGCGCTTGACCTTGACCAACATCTTGCGAAACGGCACCGTGGCCGACCAGCTCTCCTTGGGTTCCAGATCGGCAAAACGGGCATCGGTGCGCAGCGCATCGACAAAACCGTGCACGGCCTCGGCCGGTCCTGCCAGAAAGAAATTGATACCTTCCTCGGCCAACAGGATGGTGCCCTTGAGGCCTGCCGCAGTGGCGCGCCCATGCAGCACCTCGCGCAGTGCTGCCGCATCGGGCAAAGGCACGAACTTGTAGCAGGAGATGTTCAGGACGGTGTCGATGGGGTTCACGGCAAATCAGCGCAATGGGGTCGCGTTTCCACTCGGATCAAGGCAATTTCTTGGGGTTCCGCGCAGCGCACCGCGCCGCTGTGGAGCGCCGGTGCCTGCGGGTTTCTCAGGCAGCCGGTGTCAGCAGCGTGGTTTCGATTTTGTTGGCCAGTTGGGCGATGGCCAGGGCCGCAGGGCAGCCCGGGGTTTGCAGCAGCAGCAACTGCCGGCGCATCACGGCATCGCGCACCGAAGGGTCGGCCGGAATATCGCCCATGTGAATCAGGCGCATGGGGCGGCCGGATTCGGTGGTCACAAAGCGGTCCAGCACCTGCTGCAGCTGGCTGGTGATGGCGCGGCCGTCGCCCGGGCGTGCGGCCTGGTTGATGACCATGCGCACGTGCTGGCGTTTTTGCTGCATGGCCAGCACCTTGATGGCGGCGTAGGCGTCGGTCAGCGAGGTGGGTTCGGGCGTGGCCACGATGAGCACCTCGGAGGCCAGCGAAATGGAGAACAGCACCACGTCGGAGATACCGGCGCCGGTGTCCAGCAGCACCACGTCGTACTGGGGTGTGAGCGCCTGGATCACGCTCAGGAACTGGTTGCGCACCTCAGGCGTCAGGCGCGAATACTCGACCATGCCCGAGCCCGCCAGCAGCACGTCGAAGCCGCCCGGGGCCTGGATCACGGCATCTTCGAGGGTGGCTTTGCCGGTGAAGACGTCGTGCAGGGTGATCTTGGGGTGCAGGTTCAGCACCACATCCAGGTTGGCCAGACCCAAGTCGGCGTCGAGCACCAGCACGCGCTGGCCACGCCGGGTGAGGGCTGCTGCCAGGTTGGCCGAAACGAAGGTCTTGCCAACCCCGCCCTTGCCGCTGGTGACGGCAATGATGCGGGCCCCCCCAGGACTGGGGGCGTGTGGCGTGGCCGAGCCTGCAGGGGCTGCTGGCGATGTGGGTGGGGGAGGGGACAGCGCGTCGCTCATCATCTAACTTTCAGTAGGCGCTGCCTGTTGGGTTGGGGTCCAGCGGGGGCAGGTCGCCCCAACCCGAGGGGGTGTAGAGCGGGCCAAACAACAGGCTTTTCTCTTCGGCACTGACCGTGCTGTCGGGTTGCTCCTCGATGCTGACGCGGTTGCGGCCTTCTGCCTTGGCTTGGTAGAGCTGGTGGTCAGCACGGTCGGTCCACAGCAAGGTGGTGGAGCGGATCCACTGCATGGCAAAGGCACCGCCAATGCTGACTGAAACATTGAGCTCCACAGAGCCGGAGACCTTGATGGGGGTGTTGGCCACTGCGCGCCGGATGCGCTCGGCCACCACGCGGCCAAAGCCAGCCTGGCATGCAGGGAGCACCACGGCAAATTCTTCGCCGCCGTACCGCGCCAGCGTGTCCATGGGGCGCACGCAGGCACTGAGCGTGCGCGCCACCGACTGCAGCACGATGTCGCCGGCCAGATGGCCGTGCGCATCGTTCACTTTCTTGAAGTGGTCGATGTCCAGCATGAGCAGCAACGCTGCCTCGCCCGAGCGGGTGACACGGTCGATTTCGCGTTCCAGCACGGCACGGAAGTGCCTGCGGTTGGCCAGTCCGGTGAGAGGGTCTTTGAGGGAGAGTTCGCACAGGCCGTCGATCAGGCCTTGCAGGTAGCGCGAGGGCACCTCGCGGTGCAATGCTGCTTCGCTGCCGCCGGCCTGAGCCACCAGCGCGTGGGCAGTATCCAGGCGAAGGTCGCGCAGATCTACCAGATGAGAGGCCGCAGAGTCAGACACAAATGGAGCAAAGAAAGTTGATGAAGTGTACCAGTGCGCCGGTAAGAAAGCCCCTGGCCCCAGGTCTAGGTGAAACCCGCAGCAGCGCTGGGAAAAGGGGGTGGAAGGCCCCGGCTTCAAACCCGTTCCACGGGCTGCGGCAACTGCTGCAACGCCACCAGCGCTTCGCCGTCCGTGCGGTACATCGCCAGGCCGATATTGGGCTCCAGCAAACCTGCCTGGCGCAGCACCTGCTCCGCAGGCAGTTTGAGGCCACTGAGGTGCAGCGTGCCACCCCGCGATTGCAGCAGTGCCAGCAACTGTGCAAAAGTCTCTACGCCCGTCACGTCGATGCGGTTGATGGGCTGGGCCATCAGGCACAGGTGCACCACGTCGGGATGGCTGGCCAGGTGTTCGGTGACACGCCGCTCGAGGGCGCTGGCGGACGCAAAATCCAGCTCGGCATCCATGCGCAGGGCCAGCAGCCGGGGGGCCAGGGCGGGCAGATGCCACAGGTGGCGGTCGCGCAGGCTGCCATCCGGGTGCAGGCCCACCTCGATGATGCGGGGGTGCAGCCGCTGGTACAGGAAGTGGCTCAGGTTCATCAGCAGGCCCACCAGCACGCCCCAGTACATGCGCGGGGCCGTGGCCAGCGTCAGCGCGAAGGTCACGCCGCCGATCACGGCCTCCACCCGCGAAACCCGCCACAGGCGCAGCAGCGTGCCTGGTTTGATGAGGCTGGTCACGGCGGTCACCACCACGGCGGCCAGCACCGACTGCGGCACGTGGTACAGCGCCGGGGTCAGCCACAGCAGCACCACCAGCACCAGGGCAATCGCAAACAGTGTGGCCCAGCCGCTCTTGGCGCCCGCATACAGGTTGATGGCCGAGCGTGAGAACGAGGCACTGGTCGCAAAGCTGCCGCACAGCCCGCTGCTGATCTTGGCCAAGCCCTGCCCGATCAGATCCTGGTTTTCGTTCCAGCGCTCGCCGGACCGCTGGCTTTCTACCTTTGCGCTCGATGCGGTCTCCAGAAAACTCACCAGCGTGACGACCAGCACCGGCATCACCAGTGCGGAGAAGCTGGACCACGGCAGAGCACCGGGCCAATAAGGGGCAGGCAGGCCCGAGGGCAATGTGCCCACTACGGCCCCGCCAGCGCTGGCATAGTCCAGCGCCCAGCTCAACGCGCCAGCCGCCCCTACCACCACGATGGCCGCAGGAAAGTTCGGCCGCCAGCGGCGCGCCAGCATCAGCAGCGCCAGGCTGCCCAGGCCAAAGGCGGCCGCAGTCAGGTCAAACAGTCCAGGCGAGGGCGTGGACAGCAGTGCCCCCCAGTCTGAGCGCAACCCGGTGAGTGCAGCCAGTTGTGAGCCCAGGATCAACAGCGCTGCGGCCTGGGTGAACCCGCTGAGCACCGGAGACGTCACCAGATTGAGCAGCCAGCCAAAGCGCGCCAGCCCCATCACCAGCTGCAGCAACCCCGACAGGAGGGCGATCCATGCCGCCATGGCCACCCATTGCACGCTGCCAGGCTCGGCCAGCCCGGTGAGCGAGGCCCCAATCAGCAGGCTGGTGAGCGCGGTGGGGCCCACGCCCAGGCGTGTGGAGGCGCTGAACAGCACCGCCACCAGCGCGGGGATCAGCGAGGCATAGATGCCCGTCACCAAAGGCATGCCGGCCAGCGCCGCATAGGCAACCCCCTGCGGGACGAGCATCAGCCCCACCGTCATGCCAGCCCAGAATTCGCCTTTGATCAAGGTGCGGTCGGGCCGCGGCCAGGAAAGAAACGGAAGCCAACGGGTCAACGACACAGCGGGAAAAAACATGGGTACATTGTCGCGCCTGGGCCGCTGCTGCCAGATTCTCGAAATTGTCGGCATCGTCCTACAGGCGCCTAGGTCGCATCCGACCTAGCGCCTACCGGCCAGCGTTTACAGTCTCGCCATGTTTTTACCGCAAGGAGTTTCCGCATGAACAACCTGATGATTTCCCAGCGTCCTGCACACCGTATTGCAACCATCCTGGCCGTGAGCGCCCTGGCCCTGGGGCTGTCTGCCTGCGGCAAGAAGGAAGAGCCCACTGCGGGCCAGCGCCTGGACTCTGCCGTCGCAAAAACCGAGCAGGCCGCCGCCGAAGCCCGTGCCAAGGCAGAAAGCGCCATGCAGAACGCCGAAACCAAGGTGGAGCAGGGTGCTGCGAACGCCGAATCTTCGGTGAAGGAAGCCGCCAACAAGGGCATGGTTTTTCTGAGCGACGCAGAAATCACCGCGCAGATCAGCGCCAGCCTTGCCAAGGACCCCGACCTGAGCGCGGTGAAGATCAATGTCGATACGGCCAATGGCCGTGTCACCTTGAAGGGCCCCGCACCCTCCACCGTGGCCCGTGAGCGCGCCGAAGGCATCGCCAAGGCCGTGAATGGCGTGAGTTCTGTGAACAACCAGCTGGTGGTGAGCGCCAGCTGAAACGCGGGCTGACCTCTGCCCCAGCGCTGCAGTCCACACTGCAGACGCCACGCGCCGCCCGGGTTCACGCCCTGGCGGCGCGCTACCATGGCTGGCATGAAAGAGCATGACACCGACCTCGCCACCCGCATCGTCCACCACGACTACGTTCCGCCTGCAGGGTTCGTAGCACCTCAGCCGGGGGTCTACAAGGCCTCCACGGTCATCTTCCCCAACGTCGCGGCCATGCGCTCACGCGAATGGAAGGACAAAAGCGGCTACACCTACGGGCTGCATGGCACGCCCACCACCTTCATCCTGGAAGAGCGCCTGTGTGCACTGGAGGGGGGCCTTCAGTGCCTGCTCGTGCCCAGCGGCCTGGCGGCCATTGCCAACGTGGCCCTGGCGTTGCTCAAGCCCGGGGATGAAGTGCTGATTCCCGACAACGCCTACGGTCCGGGCAAGGACCTCGCCAACGGCGAATTGGCGCGTTTTGGCATTACCCATGTGTTCTATGACCCGCTGGACCCGACCGACCTGGCGGTCCGCATCACGCCCGCCACCCGGCTGGTGTGGCTGGAGGCACCAGGTTCCGTCAGCATGGAGTTTCCGGACCTGTGCGAACAGGTGCGCATCTGCCGCGCGCGGGGCGTGGTCACGGCGCTGGACAACACCTGGGGCGCAGGGCTGGCCTTTGCGCCGTTTGACCTGACCGGTGACGGCAGCCTTGGGGTGGATATTTCGGCCCACGCGCTCACAAAATACCCGAGCGGCGGGGGCGATGTGCTCATGGGCAGTGTCGTGACGCGGGACCCGGGCCTGCACATGAAGATCAAGCTCACCCACATGCGGCTGGGCCTGGGCGTGGGCGTGAACGATGTGGAAGCCGTGTTGCGCTCGCTGCCCAGCATCGGCCTGCGCTACCGCGCCCATGACGAGGCGGCGCGCAGCCTGGCGCTGTGGCTGCAGCACCAGCCTGCCATCGCGCAGGTGTTGCACCCCGCGCTGGAGGGAGCGCCTGGCCACGCGCACTGGAAAGCGCTGTGCGGCGCAGCGCGTGCGGGGCAGGGCGCTGCGGCGGGGCTGTTCAGCGTGATGATCGATGCGCGCTATACGCCGCAGCAGGTGGATGCTTTCTGCGACAGCCTGCGCCTGTTCAAGCTGGGCTACAGCTGGGGCGGCCCCATGAGCCTGGTGGTGCCCTACAACATCGCTGGCATGCGCAGCCGCCCGTCCACCCATCTCAAACCAGGCACGCTGGTGCGGTTTTCGATTGGACTGGAAGCGGTGGAAGACCTGCGGCGGGATCTCCAGCAAGCCATGGAGCACGCCTTTCCGGTGGTGTGAGTCCTGTCTTTGGGGGCGGGGTGGTAGTTTCCGCAGTGGCGCAGGGCCCAGGGCTGGCTTAGTGTGAGGGACAGCGGTTTTGCCGCAGCCATTTCAACGTCCAGCCTGCATGAACGCCACACCCTCCAACCCCGTCCCTGAGTCTGCCGACCCGGCCAGGCCACCTGCACCGGATGCCCAGGCGGCCCAGCCCGTCACCCTGCGGCGGCTGGGGTTGGCCGATCCGTTCCGCTGGCTGGCCAAGGGCTTGCAGGATGTGCGCGCCGCCCCCGGCATTGCCGTGTTCTATGGCGTGTGCTTCTGGGGCATGGCGCTGGTGTTGGGCTGGGTGTTCCGCACACGGCCCGAATACACCATGTCGCTGGCCAGTGGTTGCCTGCTGCTCGGTCCTTTTCTGGCCATGGGGCTTTACGACACCAGTCGCAGGCGCGAGGCGGGGCTCCAGCCCGCGCTGAGCGAGTCGCTCACGTGCTGGGACAGCCACATGGGCAGCATGGGCATGCTGGTGCTGGTGCTGGTGGTGCTGGAGCTGCTGTGGGGGCGCGCGTCGCTGGTGGTGTTTGCCGTGTTTTTCAACACCGGCATGCCCTCCACCACGGGCGTGCTGCAAGCGATTTTCAACCCGCAGAACTTGAGTTTTGTGGCGGTGTACGCCATGGTGGGCGGTATGTTTGCCGCGCTGGTGTTTTCCACCTCCGTGGTGTCCATCCCGATGATTCTGGACCGCGATACCGACGCCCTGACCGCCGGCATTACCAGCATGCGTGTGGTGCTGGAGAACCCCTTGGTCATGTTGCTTTGGGGAGCCCTCATCACCACCATCGTGGCGCTTTCGCTCTGGTTCTGGGGTGTCGGACTGCTTCTGGCCGGCCCGGTGCTGGGCTTTGCCAGCTGGCATGCGTACCGCGCATCAGTAACCCCACCCAATACCATCTCGGCGGGAGCCTGAAAAAGGCCCATCCTGTTACAGTGAGTCTCTACTTCAGGAAGCAATTACCTTGGCAACACCCAACTACGGATACGAAAAACGCCAGCGCGAACTCGCCAAAAAGAAAAAAAAGGAAGAGAAGCTGAGATCCAAAACACAACAAAGGTCGGACGATCCGCAGGGTAACCAGCCCGCAGACGACCAGCCAGCGGGCGAAGCGGGGGCACCCGATCAGCCTGCAAGCGCCCCTGGCGGCTGACGCGCCCGCTGCGCTTCAGCGCAGCAGTTTTTTGAGTTCCGGCCACACGTTGGCCAGCATCTGCGGATGCGCCTCGGCGCGCGGATGGATGCGGTCAGGCTGGAACAGGCGGGTCGGATCGGGCCCGTCGGCCACACCTTTCAGGAAGAAAGGCACCACGGCCACCTTCTGGGCCTTGGCCACCGTGGTAAACAGGCCCGCGAACCGGTTCGCATAGTCGGTGCCATAGTTGGGCGGCACCTGCATTCCCACCAACAGCACCTTGGCCCCCGCGTTCTGGGCTGCCTGGGTCATCCAGACCAGATTCTCCTCGGTATTCTTGAGCGGCAGCCCGCGCAGGGCATCGTTGCCCCCCAGTTCAATCACCACATGGCTCGGCTTGTGCTGCGCCAGCAGCGCCGCCAGACGCGCGCGGCCACCCGAGGTGGTTTCGCCGCTCACGCTGGCGTTGACCACGGTGGCCGTCAGTTTTTCCTGAGCCAGCTGTTTTTCGAGCAAGGCCACCCAGCCTGTGCCGCGCGCAAGGCCATATTCGGCGCTCAGAGAATCCCCCAGCACCAGAACCACCGGCTGCCGTGCCTGCGCAGCTGCCGTCTTCGGGGCCGCTTGGGCGAAGGCGTGCGGCGCCGAAAGCCCCACCACCAGGCCGACCGATGCGCTCAGGATAAAGTGGCGCCGTTGCTGCAGATATCGAATCAAAGTAAAGAGCCTTTCATGTCCGAATCCTTCCCATTGCCCAAGACACCGCCCGCCACACCCATCATTGCCGTGGAGCATGTCTTCAAGTCAGTGACGGATTCCACCGGAACCCTCGACATTCTGCGGGATATCGATTTCCGCCTGGCTGCCAGGGAAACTGCCGCCATCGTGGGCGCCTCGGGCTCGGGCAAGAGCACCTTGCTGTCCATCATCGCGGGGCTCGACACCCCCAGCCGTGGCACGGTGCGGCTTGATGGCCATGACCTCTTTGCCATTGACGAGGATGCCCGCGCGGCGCTGCGCGCCCAAAAGGTGGGCTTTGTGTTCCAGAGCTTTCAGCTCATGGGCAACCTCACGGCGCTGGAGAACGTGATGCTGCCGCTGGAGCTGGCCAACCGCCGCGATGCCCGCAAGGCCGCCGCCGACATGCTGGCCCGCGTGGGGCTGGGCCAGCGCCTTTCGCACTACCCCAAGGTGCTCTCGGGTGGCGAGCAACAGCGCGTGGCGCTGGCGCGGGCCTTTGTGGTCCAGCCGGCCGTGCTGCTGGCCGACGAGCCGACCGGCAGTCTCGACTTTGCCACCGGCGAGACCATCATGAAACTCATGTTCGACCTGAACCGGGAACAGGGCACAACGCTGGTGCTGGTCACCCATGACCGCGCCATCGCCGAGCAGTGCGAGCGGCGGATCACCATCGAGGCCGGGCGGGTGGTGTAAGCGCCATTTGCAGCGCTGAGAGGGATGGGGAAAGCCAGGTTTTGAATGTTTTTGGCCTCTGGTGCTTATCCATCAAGCGCCAATAGCTATCAAATTGATAGTTTCCTAAAGCCAGTGCCCTGCGCCAGCGGATAATCCGTCCATGTCCAGCCCCAAAGTTCTCTTCGGCTTTCACGCCGTGGGCGTGCGTTTGAAGACCGCGCCGAAATCCATCATCGAGATTTACTACGAGGTCACGCGGCGCGATGCCCGCATGCGCCAGTTCCTCGACCGCGCCCGCGAAGCCGGTGCCCGCCTGATCGAGGCCGACAGCGTGCGCATCGCCAAGCTGGCCGGCAGCCACGGCCACCAGGGTGTGGCCGCGCGCGTGGAGCCCGTGGCCCAGGTCACCTCGCTCGACGAACTGCTGGAGAACCTCGAAGCCGCCGGTATCGAACAGCCTTTGCTGCTGGTGCTCGACGGCGTGACCGACCCGCACAACCTGGGCGCCTGCCTGCGCGTGGCCGATGGCGCGGGCGCGCATGCCGTGATTGCCCCCAAGGACCATGCCGTGGGCATCAATGCCACGGTGGCCAAGGTGGCCAGCGGTGCGGCCGAGACCATGCCGTATTTCATGGTCACCAACTTAGCACGCACGCTAGGCGAATTGAAGGAACGCAACATCTGGTGCATCGGCACCAGCGACGACGCGCCCAAGACCGTCTACCAGGTGGACTTGAAAGGCCCCGTCGCCCTGGTGCTGGGCGCCGAAGGCGACGGTATGCGCCAGCTCACGCGCAAGACCTGTGATGAGCTGGTCAGCATTCCGATGAAGGGCGCTGTGGAGAGCCTGAACGTGTCGGTGGCCAGCGGCGTGTGCCTTTACGAGGCGCTGCGCCAGCGCACCTGACACATCTTCAATTGCTGGGGCGCTCCCATCTTTCTGGGGTGCCCGGTCATTGTTCTTTGCGCCGGGGGCGCAGGCGCACCGCCACCAGGAAAAGCAGCGCCGCCAGCACCACGGTTGCAGGCTGCGTGAGTGTGGGGATGGATTTCAAGGGCACCACGGCCAGGCCCTGGGTGGCGGTGTTGTCAGACAGGATGGCCTCGCCCACGGCGGCGGTGCTGGCCACAATCACCATCTGCCCGATGGTCACGGGCGTACCCGCCACGCGGCAGATCACGGTGGCGCCCGCCGGCACCGTGTCCCCCGCCAACCAGGCCGCATTCGTGCGGTCCAGCACACAGCCTGTCTGGCTCAAGCCAGGGGGCAACCCGGAGTCGATTGCGCAGCGCGTGCCGCCCACGGCATCCAGAAGTCCGGCATTGGTGCAAGAAAACGTCCCGGAATAGGGCTGCCCGGAGATTGCTTGCAAAGGCATGCCCGACAGGCTGATGACCATGTTCACCACCGCGATGGTGGTAGTGGCCGTGGCACTGTTGTTGCCGGTGTGTGCATCCCCCGGGGTGACCACCGTGGTGGTGATGGGCACTTGCCCCAGGGCGGGTGCCTGGTAGCGGAAGCTCAGCGACAGGATCTGCCCGTCGGCCAAGGTGGGGGGCACGCCCAAAAGGGCCACGGTACAGGTTGCAGTGTCGAAGCCGGCCATGGTCACCCCGGGCGGAGCGCTCACCAGTTGCACGGCAGCGGGGCAGTTCAGCGCAGCCCCGATGGCGATCGTAGGGGTCCAGGGGGTCGCCGCGGTACCGCTCAGGTTGGCAAACGTTGCCAGGACCGTTATCGATTCGCCAGCCAGCGCCGTCAGGGGCGCGCTGGCGGTGGTTTGCAGATCCACCGGGCTGATCACCGTGGCGCCTGTGGCCGAATTGTTGGCGGGCACGTCGTCGGGCGCGGGGCCGGCCACCGTGGCGACGGCGGTCACGGTTCCTCCCGCCGGAGCGGCGTACGAGAACACCAGGGGCGCAGCAGGGTCGGCACCGAGCACCGACGCGCCACCCGCGAGCGTGGCCGGGAAGCCCGAGAACACGTAGCGGGCTTGACCCAGCGTGTCCACGCACGATGCAGACGCGCCGGTGGGCAGATTGGCAAAGCTCACCACGGTGTCGGTACAGCTGCGGTCCAGGGTCAGGGTGTATTGCAGCCCCGTGGCCGTGTCCGCGCCACGGTTCGCAAACGCCAGGCGCCCCTGCACCACGCTGCCCGGCCTTGCCGCAGCAGGCACAAAGATGGATGCGGCGGTGTCCCGCAGGAGCGGGTCAATCCAGAGCACGCCATTGCCGGCCGGGGACGTGATGTAGGTCCAGAGGTCCAGCCCCTTGGCATCCCCCCACCCGCCGGTGGCGGCACAGTCGGCGTTGGCATTGGCACCAGGGGGCCACCAGCGGTACAGCTGCGGCGAGGCGCCATAGACCAGCGTCGAATCCGCGCCGCCCAGCGCCTGCGCAGGGGTGGAGGCGGGTGGCGGTGAGCTGGGGCAGAGGGTTCCGTTCAGCTGGCCCACCAGGGTGCCGCTTTGGGTGACATAACCACGGTCATCAAAATACACGGTGGTATTGCCTGCCTGCGGTCCGTTCAGCTTGGTGATGGTGGGGCCACCGCCAAAGGTCGCCGTGGCGGTGCTGGTCCCATTGCCATTGTTCTCGGTATCGATCATGGGCAAATGGATCTCGCCGGCACGCGCGGACGCGCGGTAGGCATAGGGCGCGGCACCGGACGGGAAGGCGGTGCCGGAGGCATCGTTGCCATCCCATGGCACATCCTGCGTGCCCGTGGCGGCGATGCCCGTGATGACCGCATTGGCCGTGTTGGAGGGGCTGAAGTCCACGCCATCGCGGCTCACGACGATCTGGAAGGTGGAGGCTCCGGTGATCGAAAGCCGGAACGTGCCCCCTGAACCCGGCACGGTGCGTGAACCGACGCTGGGCGGGCGTCCGCTGAATGTGACGGCCGACAGCGAGGGAGGCTGGGGCGTGAGCGGAATGCGCAGCGCCGTGAGCACCTTGTCCACCTCGGCCGCATGGGGGGCCGCAGGAGCAATGCTGCTAAAGAAAATCGGAAACTCCGGCCGCTGGGCCGACAGGCCCGCCGCCAGGTTCGTCACAAACGAATCGCTGCCGCGCACGCCCTTGTACAGCGGTTGCCCGTTGTCCAGAAACCCCAGCCGGTTGGCGTACAGCGCAAAGCCATTGGGATCGAGCCCCTCCAGTGCCTGCGAGTAGCGGTAACCGTCGAGCGTCACGTAGTCGTGGCGCGAATAGACCGGGCGGTTGTTCACCCCCGTGAAGCCCACCCAGGCGTAGGTGAACAGGCGGCCATCGAGGTTGCCGAGGCTGCTGGCGGACGCACGTACCGTGACGTCCCATGCAGCGGCAGTGCTGCTGCTGACGCGGGGGTTGAAAACGTCGCCATTGAGGTTGGTGGGGCCACTGCTGGCGGGCATGAACTGCACGCCGTAGACCCCGGACGATGGAACGCGGTAGGCGCAGGGTGCGAACCCATTAGTGACAGTGGCGCTACCGTCGGCGCTGTGGGGCCCGGCCAGCTCCTGAGTGCGCGTGTTCAGCTGACCCAGGCTGCCACCACCAAAACTACCCGAGGGCGGGCTGCTGGACGCACACGAAAAATCCGCCACGGCTGGCAATGTCTCATCACCCGGCGTGCCGAAATCCTGCGGGTTGTACACCAGGATGTCGCCCCCGGTGGTGCGGTTGCTGGAGCCCAGCAGCACATATTCGCCCGCCTCGGCGTAGACATACAGAAAGGTGCGGCGCTGGACCTTGCCCACGTAGCGGTTGCCTGGCTGCAGGTCCAGATTGGCGCGGCATCCCCGGTTGAGCGTGTTGGCGCAGGTGCCGCCGCTGGTAGGGTAGGTGGACGGATACAGCGTACGGCTGCCCTCCGCCCAGGCCTGTGGAGCCGCGCCCAGCCCCACAAATGCGCTCAATGCCATGACGACGCCAAGGGTACTGTGGCGGCGATACGCGGGTAGTCCGTCGGACATGCGTGGGTCTCCCTGGTTCATTGTCTGGATGGTCCGAAGTGCCAACCCCTGTGCGATTCGCGGGGCTGGGTGGCTGTGCCGCACAGTCCCTAAGCCGCTGCTCAAAATTTTTCCCGGCATCGTGCCGAGGTGTATGCAGTATGAGTGGGCGCTTTAGATACACCGCATGAGTCTGCGGCCAGTCAAGCAGTCTGTTCCTTCGCACGCATGATCAACGCTTGATGCCTCAAAGGGGCATGCTGCCAGTCTCTGGCTTTGCATGCATATTTTGCTGATGTTGGGCGGCAAGCCACAAGTGCGTTTGATAGCGGTAGTCGCTCGGCGTTGAACCGTATTGCTTTTTGAACAAGCGCGCTGTTTTGGTTCAGGCATCGCTGTGGCACAACCAGAACCGATTCGTGAAAGGCTTCCCCAAGGTCGCGCCCATTTGTAACGCTACCGGGTAACGGGTGTAGGCCAATGGCCCGAATAACGGGCGCAGCGGGCATAAGTCTGGGAAATCGCACCGCTGGGCAGCGAAGCGCAGTACTGTGGTCCGACTAAGTAACTACTTGGTTGATCAAGGACTTTGAAGTCACCACAGAAGGTTTAACACCATGCCATCCGACAGCACTGCCACCCTCACCAATTCAGGGTACGCCACATGCGATGCTGCCCCCCTTCAGTCCAAATCCGGTCGAAAAAATCCCGCCTTGCTGTTGTGCCTGGGGCTTGTTTCGCTACTGACACTGGCGTACAGCAATGTCGCATGGGCTGCGACAGCGCCGCCGCTTGGAACTGCCGCAAATTTCGGAATTGTCTCCAGTACGCTCTCCGGCACTGGCGCCCCGACAGTTGTCACAGGCTCGGTGTGTTACTCGACCGCCTCTGGGACATTGCCTGCCTTCAGCGGCATTACAAAGACCCCGTGCACGACAGAGATCAGCGACCAAAACACCGCATTGGCGGATTTGGATGCGCAGTTGGGTACATGCATCTCTCTTGGCTCGTCAGTGGATCTGAGTGCGGCCATTGTCGGCGGAGGTACGCCTGGCGTCATCCCACCTGGTTGCTATTCCAGTACGGGCGCCATGAGCATTGGGTCAACACTGACCCTCAATGGTGGCGGTGTCTACGTCTTCAGACCCGGAGCGGGTGCGGCAACTGCGGCGCTGAACACCGCTGCTGGATCCATTGTCACCCTGAATGGCGCTTGCGCGGGCGATGTCTTTTGGGCGCCCACCGCCGCGACGACACTGGGTGCGAACTCCACTTTCTTCGGAACAATCGTTGATGTTGCGGGCATCACCATGGGCGCGGGTGCTACCTTGTCAGGCCGAGCCTTGGCTGCGGGCGGCACCGTCACCACCAATGCAAATGCAATTGCCATCCCTGGTGCATGCACTCCAACAGCTGCTTTGCCGGTGATCCGGGTCACGAAAATCTCCAACGGTGGCGCAGGTACCTTCGATTTCAGCGGCAGCAACGGGTTTGCCAACCAATCCATTACGACCCTGATGTCCGGCGTGGCCGTATCTGGAAGTGCGCAGACATTGGCTGCAGCAGGTACCAGCACCACGATCACAGAAGCAGCGCCTCCGGTAGGCTATACCCTGGCCTCCATCAGTTGCACCGGCCTCGGTGCAGGTGGAACACAGGCGAACAACCTGGGGACGCGCACGGTCACGCTGGATGCAGCGGCCACCGCAGCAGGGGCGGCTATCGCGTGTACCTTCACCAACAACATGGATGGATTCGTGCCGCCCACGACTTCGATCCCGACGCTTTCCGAATGGGCGATGATCTTGCTGGCTGGGCTGATGGCCATCGTCGGCCTGGGTATGCGTCGCAAGGGCATGTAGGTCGCGCAATCGCAATGGACCAAGCACAGATGGTGGGGGGCGTAAGCGCCCCTTTTTTTGTGGTGGGCGCAGCGACGCAAAGCTCAACCGGTGTTATGGGGGTGATCTGCTGACTCACTGTGAGTCCAAGAGCGTGCAGCGTGTGTGGACTGTCCGTCGTGGTGGGGGGCCGCGCCGCGCGGTGGCCCTGGGCGCCGTTGGATGCTTGTTGCCAGGTAGCTTCCGGATTTGTTGCACTTTTTTGGTGCATTTTCTGTCGCAGAACTGACAGCAAAATGTCCAATGTGCCGCTAGGCTCCCCCATCGTTCTTTTCTCGGGGCATCCCATACCATGAGCCGTCGTCACTTTCTCTTGCGTGCCACCCAGGCCGTTGCTGCCACCGGTCTGCCTGCCTGGGCCCACACTGCCGTGGCGGCCGAAGAGGCGTTGACCGCTCGGACCATCAACCTGGGTTGCTCCATCGCACTGACCGGGCCCCTGGGCCAGGCAGGCATCGAGCAGGTGGCGGGCATGAAGGCCGCGTTCGCCGAGGTCAATGCCGCTGGTGGTGTGCACGGCCGCGAGATCCGCATGGACCCCAAGGACGACGGCTACGTGGCCAGCCGCACCCTCAAGAACGTGACCGACATGGTGGAGGCCCAATCTGTGTTCGCGCTGATCTCGCCGCTGGGCACGGCCAACACCGCGGCCATCCTGCCTCTGATTGAATCCAAGGGCATTCCCACCGTGGGGCCGGTGACTGGCGCCACCTCGCTGCGTGCGCCCGAGAACCGGCATGTGTTCTTCCTGCGGCCGACCTACCGCGAAGAGACGCAGCGCCTGGTCAAGCAGATCGTGGACATGGGCCTCAAGCGCATTGCCGTGGTGTACCTGGACAACCCGTTTGGCAAGGAAGTGCTCAAGGACATGTCCCGCGCGCTGGACGAGATCAAGGTCGAGCGCGGCGGCGAGTTTGCACTGGCCGTGGATGGCAAGAACGGCGCTGAACTGGCCGACAAGGTGGCCGCCGAGCGCCCGGGCGCCGTGCTGCTGGCCACCACGGGCACGGCCAACACCACCTTCGTGCAGGCTTTTCGCGCCAAGGCGCAGGGCGTGCCGCTGGCGGGCCTGTCGGTCACGGTGATCTCTTCCGAGCTGCCCAAGCTGGCCGCGTCCACGCGTGGCCTGGCACTGGTGCAGGTGTTCCCGGATGCCAACTCCCAGAAATCGGTGGTGGTGCGCAGGTTCCAGAGCACCCTGAAAGCCACGGGCGCGAACGTGGCGTTCATGAACAGCGGCAGCGCGCTCGAAGGCTGGCTCAACGGCCAGATCATGATCGAGGGCCTCAAGAACGCAGGCAAGGACCTCACGCGCGACCGCTTGCGCGCAGGCCTGGCCAGCATCCGGTCGCTGTCGTTTGGCGACTTCAACGTGGGCTTTGGCAACAAGGCGCCCTACATCGGCTCGGATGCGATCTACCTGGCCGTGTACGCGGAAAACGGGCGCCGGATCAGCTGAGCGGGTTGTCTGAGTGTGCTGCTGGGCAGGAGCGCAAGCGCCTGGCCAGCCTTCGGCGCTGCCAACGCCTTCCCCGTCATCCCGGTTGTCCGGAGCTAGCTGCTTGTCGCAAAGCTGGTAAGTATCGGTTTCCGACGGGCGGTATCAGCCCAGGCTCTCCACATCAACGCCAATCACCAGCTGCGCTTTGAAGAACGCCTGCGTATGGGGCAGTCTCATGTGCAGATCCAGCGCATCCTGGCTGGAGAACGTCTCGATCAGCACAAATGCATCGGGATTCGACAGCGCCTGAAAGAATGTGAACTCAAGACAACCGACCTCCGTGCGGGTGTGGGTTTCCAGTGTCTGCAGCGCCTCGCGCAAAGCGACGGCGTGCTGCGGTTTTCCAGTGATGCGGGCGAGTTTCCTGATCACGGGAACAGTGGAAATTTCAGGGTTGTGTGTCATGGCAGGGCGTCAAGATTAAGGAATGGGCAGGGTCAGGTTCGCAACGATGCGACGCACCCAGGGTGCTACGACGAGGGCGGTGGGAAAAGCCACTGGCCAGGTGGACAGAAAGTTTTTTAGCCATACCGCCGCGAATCCTGGATGAAAGCCTTCGTTCAGAAACAACAGCAGGCCCGACACGACGGACACCATGATGGTGGACAGCAGGCCTCCAAAGATGACCGGAGCGTAGCGAGGGTGGAATTTCATTCAATGCACCTTGTGGATTCAAAACATGCGTCTCAAGCGCACCGTCCACAAAGTATTTGCTCATTCGCCTGCAGTGGGTAGAAGATAAAATCGACCTAGCTTCATTCGAAAATGGAATGACCATGGACGTTTTTCGCAGCATGCAGATCATGGTGCGCGCCATCGAGTTGGGAAATCTGTCAGCAGCTGCGCGTGAGTTGGGCGTTACCCAGCCTACAGTCAGCAAGATCATTGCGGCATTGGAACGCGACCTCGCGGTGCGGCTGATCGAGAGAACCACCACGAAATTCACGCCCACCGAGGCGGGCCTGCGTTTCTACGAGCGCGCCAAACAGATCCTCGAAGAGTACGCCGATGCCCGCGCCGACGCCTGCGGGTTGAGCGCTCAGGTGGCAGGCCTGTTGCGGGTCAACGCGCCGCTTGGGCTGGGAGAAATGCACCTCCACCGGATAGCGCAATGCTTCGTTCGCCTGCACCCCAAAGTCGAAGTTGAGTTGGTCCTCAATGACCGCTTCGTCGACCTGGTGGAAGAGGGGGTCGATCTGGCCATCCGCCTCGGTGGCGCACTGCCGGCGAGTGCCGTTGCGCGGGATCTGGCGACATCGGAGCGCTTCTTCGTTGCATCACCCGACTACCTGGCGCAGCACGGCGCGATTGAGCATATCGACGACCTGCAAAGGCACGAGTTCATCCGCTTTGCCTGGTTGGAGTCTGGCGCGACCGTGGAAGTAGCCGGTCCTGACGGGTCGCGCCACGTCGCATTGAGAGGGCGGTATTCGATCAACAGTGCCTTGTCGATTCGCCAGTCCGTGTGCGACGACTGGGGCATAGCGATGACTCCAGCCTGGCTGGTGCAAGACCTGCTGGATGACGGCAAGCTGGTACGCATACTGCCGCGCTGGCAGGCGGCGGCCCAGACGCTGCGTCTTGTGTATCCCTCGCGGCGATACCAACCCATGCGTGCAAGAGCCTTCATGGACTACCTGGAAAGCGAAATCGGGGCCGTGCCAGGGCTCACCACCTCGCGGCCCCGCTGCTGATCATTTCACGACACGGCGGGTGGGCGCCACCGCGGGCAAAAACCATGGGCCATGTCCGAAAATGGGGGCTGCGCTCAATATGGGGCTGCGCTCAATGTCAATGCCCCCGGCCGTGCTGAGCGTTTCATACCCATCCCACCGCCCCCAGCACAGCCCCCGCCCCCAGCATCCACAGCAGGTGCAGTTTGGTGCGCCATACCAGCACCACGGTCACGGCGGTCAGCAGCCACAGGGGCCAGTCGGTCGTCCACTCGCCGTGGGCGCGGGCCAGCACCCACGACGTGGCCAGCAGCAGGCCGATGACCACCGGCGCCATGCCCTGCTTGAAGGCGCGCACGCCGCGCCGCTCGCGGTTGCGGTGGCCCCAGCGGGTGGCGGTCCAGGTGAGCAGGCTGCTGGGCAGCATCACGCCCAGCATGCACACCGCCATGCCCAAAGCGCCCAGCAGCCAGCCGGCCAGGCCGGGGCCGCCTGCGTTGATGCCCACGTTCCAGCCCAGCAAGGCAATGAACAGCACGTTGGGGCCGGGTGCGGCCTGGGCGATGGCGATCGACGCGTTGAACTGCGGGTCGGTCAGCCAGGCCTGGCGCTCGACCAGGAAGCGGTGCATGTCGGGCGCGGTGGCGATGGCGCCGCCCACGGCCAGCAGCGACAGCGACATGTAGTACAGGAACAGGTTGAGCCAGTCGCCCGCGCTCAGGGCCAGCAACGGCGTGGTGAGGGTGGTGGCAGCGTTCATGGCGCGAGCTTTCTCCAGGTCAGCAGGCAGGCCGCACCACCGATCACCGGCAGGATCCATAGCAGCGGCAGCCTCAGCCACGCCATGGCCACGATGGTCAGCGCCGCAAACGCCACACACAGCGGGCGGCCCAGGGGGTGGTTCCTGATCGAGACAAACAGCTTGATGCCCACCCCGGCGATCAGCCCCGCTGCCACGGCGCCCATGCCGCGCAGCGCACCGGCCACGGCCGGGTGGCTGGAGAACTCGGCGTAGACCACGGCCAGGGCCAGCACCAGGACCAACGGAAACGTCAGCATGCCCGCCAGCGCCGCGAACGCGCCGCGCAGGCCAAAGTAGCGGTCGCCGATCATGATGCTGAGGTTGACCACGTTGGGCCCGGGCATGATCTGCGCCACGGCCCAGTCCTCGACGAACTCCTCGTTCGTCATCCAGCACTTTTTTTCCACCAGCTCACGCTGCACCACGGCCAGCACGCCGCCAAAACCTTGCAGGGCCAGCCAGGTGAAGGACCAGAACAGGTCGGCCGGGTTGTGGGGCTGGGGCCGGTGTGGGGATTCGGGGGGCGGGGAGGGCAGATCGGAGGCATTGGCCATGGCGAAATTAGGTAAAAATGGCCGCTAGCGCTTATCTGGCAAGCGCTAGCAGCTATTAAATCAGGAGTTTTTGAGGTGCGCGGCCGGTGGTGCGGCGCATCCGCGCCATGTTACGCGGGCCACGCGGCCTGCGCAGGGTTGCGGGCCTCGCATTGCAGCAAGGCGGGGCCGGTGATTGGCGTCAGCGCCGAGGGGCGCGTGTCGTTATGCTGCGTGTCGGCGCAGCTCGGCGCTTGCGGCCGCTGCCACCTTTTATCGACCTCCCAAAGGATTTCCCGCCATGAAACTCATCCGCTATGGCCAGCCCGGCGCAGAGCGCCCCGGGCTGATCGATGCCACCGGCACGCTGCGCGACCTGTCGATGCTCCTGCCCGACCTGGGCCCGGCCCAGCTCAACCCGCGCACCCTGTCTGCGCTGGCCGCGCTGGATGCGAGCCGCCTGCCGGCCGTCTACGGCACGCCGCGACTGGGCAGCCCGGTGGGGGGCGTGGGCAAGATCGTGTGTGTGGGGCTCAACTACGCCGACCACGCCAAAGAGGCGGGTATGCAGCCGCCCGCCGAGCCCGTGTTGTTCATGAAGGCCGTGACGGCGCTCAGCGGCCCCAATGACGACGTGCGCATTCCGCCCGGTGCCACCAAGACCGACTGGGAGGTGGAGCTGGGCATCGTCATCGGCACCCGCGCGCGCCAGGTGGCCGAGGCCGATGCGCTGCAGCATGTGGCGGGCTATGTGCTGGCCAACGATGTGTCCGAACGCGCCTGGCAGATCGAGCGCGGCGGCCAGTGGGACAAGGGCAAGGGCTACGACACCTTTGCGCCCCTTGGCCCCTGGCTGGTGACGGCCGATGAGGTGCCCGACCCGCACGCCATCGACCTGTGGCTGGAAGTGAACGGCCAGCGTGTGCAGAACGGCAGCACCCGCAACTTCATCTTTGGCGTGCCCACCGTGGTGTCCTACATCAGCCAGTTCATGACGCTGGAGCCGGGCGACGTGGTCCTGACCGGCACGCCCGCTGGCGTCGGGCTGGGGCAAAAGCCCACACCCTGGTTCCTCAAGCCCGGCGACGTGATGCGTCTGGGCGCCACGGGCCTGGGTGAGCAGGTGCAAAAGTGCGTGGGGGGATGAGGCGCCACCATCCGGCAACGCCCGGCAACGGCGCCAGCAGCGCCTGAACAGGCTCTGGATGGGCCGCGCTTATTTGCCCAGCTTGCCGATCAGCAGGTGGTCCTTGGTGCGCCAGCCGGCCTGCTCCGGGGTGCTCACCTTGAAGAGCTTCAGGTCTGCCTGGCTGGAGTGCTTGACGCGGTAGACCTTGAAGCTGGCCTGGTTGGCATAGGCCACAAAGAACCAGATGGCATCACCACTGGCCTGCGTGGCGTAGGCCACCTCGTGCCAGCACAGGTCGGCCTGGCTCTCGTGCGCGACCTCGCACACGCGGGCGTCGGCCTGGTTCTCGTATTTCACTTCCAGGATCTTGGCCATGGGCGTCCTTTTTGGCGGTCGTTCGGGGAAGGGGGTTTTCGGGGCGAGGTATTCACCCCGAAACCTGCGGTCCTACCGGCCAAGGGTACCCAGACTTTGGGCGCGCCAGCCCCGGGTTGCCCTGTAGAGATGTAAGATTTTTCATAAAAACAGGGCCTGGCGCTGGATGGCAAAGCGCTGGCAGCTATTAATTTTGAAGTAAATAGGGTGGCGACGGAGCCACGCCTTGAAGAGGGTTCAGAAGTTCATGGGATGCCAAGGGACACGACAAAAACGTTGCCCCGATTGGCGACATCCGCTGACAGCCCGGGGGGCGGCACCCCGGCAGTGGTGGGCGCGGGTGGCGCGCACAGTGGCCGGATGCGAATGCCACCCTTCCCACCTTCAGTCCGTGTTCCATGACCGCTGAACTGCTTCCCGCCCTGGGCTTTGTGCTGGTCGGCCTGCTGCTGGTCGTGATGACGCTGACCAGCTCCTTCATCGCGCGCGTGCCGCTCAGCTCTGCCATCCTGTACCTGGCGGTAGGCGTGGGCATTGGCCCTTGGGGGCTGGGCCTGCTGGTGCTGGACCCGGTGGGCGATGCCCCGCTGCTGGAGCGGCTGACCGAGATCGCCGTGCTCATCTCGCTGTTTACCGTGGGCCTGAAGCTGGAGCTGCCGCTGCGGGACCGGCGCTGGCGCATTCCGCTGCAGCTGGCTACCGTGTCGATGCTGATCACCGTGGGCGCCATCACCGCCGTGGGCGTGTGGCTGCTGCACCTGCCGCTGGGCGCTGCCGTGCTGCTGGGGGCCATCCTGGCACCCACCGATCCGGTGCTCGCGTCCGATGTGCAGGTGTCAGACCCGCAAGACCGCGACCGCCTGCGTTTTGGCCTGACGGGCGAAGGCGGCCTGAACGACGGGGCGGCGTTTCCGCTGGTGATGCTGGGCCTGGGGTTGATGTCGCTGCACGACCTGGGGGAGAGTGGCTGGCGCTGGTGGGCGGTTGACGTGCTCTGGGCCGTGGTGGGCGGCCTGGGGATCGGCTACGCGCTGGGTGTGGCGGTGGGACGGGCCATTCTGTACCTGCGCATCCGCCACCGCGAGGCACTGGGCCCGGACGAGTTCATGGTGCTGGGGCTCATCGCGCTGGCCTATGGCGTGGCCTTGTTGTGCCACACCTACGGCTTCCTGGCCGTGTTTGCTGCCGGGCTGGCGCTGCGGCGCGCGGCGGCGGAGCCAGTGGTATCCGTGGCATCGCCTGCTCAAGGCGACAACACCGATGGCGCAACCCCCCTGGCCGCACAGGCGCCGGGCCACATGATGGAATCGGTCGAGCGCTTCAACGCCCAGCTGGAACGCCTGGCCGAAGTGACCGTGGTGCTGGTGGTGGGCGCGCTGCTCTCGGTGGTGGACTTTGGTGCCGAGGTGCTGTGGTTTGTGCCCGTGCTGCTGCTCGTCATCCGCCCGTTCGCCGTGTATATGGGGCTGGTGGGCGCCAAGGTAGAGCGCTCGCAGCGCCGCCTCATCGCCTGGTTTGGCATCCGGGGCATTGGCTCCATCTACTACCTCATGTACGCCATCACGCACGACCTGCACCCGGTGATTGCGCAGCGCCTGCTGGCGATCACGCTGGCGGTGGTGGTGGCGTCGGTGCTGCTGCACGGGGTGTCGGTGACGCCGCTGATGCGGCGCTACGAGACGCGCCGAAAGGCCAAGGCACAGTGGCCACGGTGAGTTAGCAAGCCAGGTTCAATCGAAAATGACCGCTAGCGCTTTATCTGTATGGTTTTATTGCTATGAGTTTTGTGGTTGTTGGGGGCGGTGCACCCCCTCTCGCCGCACCTCAGAGGCTGAGAGTTTTTTAGCCGAGCCCGAAAGGCGCGCGAAAACGCCTCGGATCTAGGCGCAAAGCACAGCCATAGCTTGGGCTATGGCGAGCATTTGCAACGACGAGCCGGGGCGTTTTCGCGTACAAGGCGGGCATGGATAAAAGACTCTCAGCCTCTCAGACCCAGATGTCGTGGCAGGGCACGTGGGCCGGTGACAGGTTGATGTACTGCACCAGCCGGGGCCGTGTGCCCCGGTTGGGGCTGGGTCCATGGGGCAGGGCCTGGTGCCAGATCACCAGGTCACCCGCGCCTGCGCCGACGGGTGTGGCGCCCAGCGCATGCAGGTCTTGCTGGCGTGGGTCGGCAGCAGAGGGCAGGTGGGCCAGCCAGTCGCCCGCCCGGCGGTGAAAGCCCGGCACCAGGGTGAGGGCGCCTTGTTCGGGCGGCGTGTCCGTCAGGTACAGGATGCCCTGGGTGGCAAAGGGGATGGGCTGGTGCAGGCTCACATCCCAGTGCATACCCTGGCCCCCGTAGGGGTGGCCGGGGCGCTCCGGCGGGTTGAAGCCGCAGCGGTCGGTGCTACGCCACAGGTCTGCCGTGCCCCACAGCTGCGCAAATGCCTTGTGAATGCGCAGGGAGCGCCGGTTGGCCTCGAACGCCGGGTGCTGGAACAGCTGCACCATGGTGTTGCGCGGGGCGTGGGCATACCACGACGCCACATCTGCAGGGTCAGCGCGCACGGCCTGCCACACCGCCTGCTCAGCGGCGGCGCTGTGTTCTGGCGTGGCGGCGTTGCGCACCACCACGTAGCCATGCTCGTCCCAATGCGCCAGGTCGTCCGCATCCAGCACGGGTTCCATCGCATCGATCCGGGCCTGCAACTGCAGCGCCGCTTCAGGGGGCGGCCCGCCATCCACAAGCGCTTGAATCCTCGCCACGGTGGCGGCATTGGGCGCGCCCGCCGTGCGCACGATCCAGTCCTCGAAGGCGGCGAACTCCGGGGCCTCGCGCAGCACGTGGTGCATGGTCTGCTCCAGCCCCACGCCCAGCGCAGCCAGCACGATCTGCGTGCGGTGGGCTTCTCCCTGGGCGCCCTCGAACACCACGCCCTGGCGCGCGGCCATCCAGCGTGACCAGCAGCGTTTGAGGTGTGGCACCTGCAGGGCGCCCCTCTCCGCATCGGGCGGCAAGGAGCCAGAAGCAGGTGGCGTGGTGGCTGGCGGGATGTGGGGAAGCATGGGTGCAACGAATCCAAAAACTGGTCGGGGTCAAAAGGTGCGGCCCGGGCCGAACCCTGCCCGCAGGCCTGCCGATTTTGCAGGGTGGCCCGCCATCACCGGGCCAAGGCAACGCCGCCTGCAAGCCGCTGCGCCACCACGTTGCGCACAGACTCCGGGGCGTTCTCCAGCAGGCTCGGCCAGTCTTCTTTGGCACGCGCCACCGTATCGCGCAACAAGGCCAGGTGCCGGGGCACGCGCAGCAGTCCGGCGGATTTCATCAGGCCCTCCATGTCATCCCAGGTCAGCGTCCGCAGCGTTTTGTCGATGGCGCGGTTCACCGCGTACTGGTGGTCGGGCACACCATCAAAAAACGCGGCCACACACACCGGGTCGTATACCGGCGCCAGCTGGGGCACGCGCCCGTCGGGGTACACCAGGGCCCAGTTCTTGAGGTGCGCATCGGTGTTGCCCATCAGGATGAAGGCCACCATGCGCGCCAGGAACTCGCGCGTGTCCAGCACCGGCTGGCGGCTCAGGCGGTTGAGCACGCGCAGCATGGTGGCCCAGTCTTGCAGAGCGCCCTTGCCGTATTTCTGCCGGGGGGTGTAGCCCAGCACCTGGTTGAACTCTTCCATGTGCACGCGGGCGCCGCCGGGCAGGTGGTCAAAACGCTGCACGGCCAAAATTTCGTTGAAGGGCAGGGTGTCGGGCAGGTCCGCCTCGGCGCGGGTGATGACGCGCACGTCAGCACAGTGCAGGCCGAGCGCCTGGCATAGCTGGTAGCCCGTGTACTCGTTGGCTACCAGGTCGGGGTGGGCGGTGGTGGGCAGCTTCAAAATCACGCTGCCCGCTGCGCCCCGGCGGTGCACCGTGTAGCGGCGGCCGTCCTGCACTGCGCTGAACTTGGTGACCACGCCGGGCAGGGACGCCGCGTCTTCCACCGGGAATTCGACAAACCCCGGCTCCAGCACATCCAGCCCCTGGGTGGTGTGCCAGTGCCGCACCACGTCCGGGATGCCGTCTTGCGCGGGCACGGGCTCCACCTCCAGCGCGCCCATCAGGTCGTGCCCTGCGGCGGCCAGCAGCTCGAACTCGTCATCGGGGCTGCAGCCGCGTTCGCGCGCCAGGCGGTCGCGGTTGTGGCCTTCGGGCAGCAGGTTCTGGAAGTACACGGGCCAGCGCCCATCGGTGCGCACCAGCCGCGCATCGCGTGCTGATGCCAGGATCTGCTGCGTGGCTGCCTCGTCCGCGCCCTGGTAGCTGAGCGACAGGGTGGGGCGCTGCGGGTTGCGGATATAGCTCTCGTCAAACGACACGCGCAGGATGTCGCCGTATTGCGAGAGGTAGCCAATGGCCTCACGGCGGCTTGCTGTCGTACTTGAATCGCCCGGCGCGCCGTCTGCCTGCGCAGGCCGGTGCAGGTACAGGCGCAGGTAGCGGATGGAGGTGCTCATGGGGTGCGGGCCGGAAGGATGTGCGGGGTGCCGCTACGGTCAGCGGCGCAGGCCGTCCACAACCGAGGGCGGTGCATCCACACCCTCCGGTTGGCCCAGAAACTTGCCCCCCGACTGGATGAATGCCTCCAGGCTGGGCCGCAGGCTGCTGGGCACTGCAATGATGTCCATGCCCAGCACGCGGGCCATCTCGGCCAGGGTGGAATAGCGCGGGTCCAGGTCGCCGCCTTCGGTGCGCTGCACCGTCATGCGGCTGAGGCCAGCGCTCTCGGCGAGCTGGGCCTGGGTCATCTGGTGGGCCTTGCGGGCGGCGGCGAGGGTGGGGACAAGATCAGTAGACATGATGCTATTTATACTCTTTTTATTAAATAAGAGTATTTTAATAATCAAAATTCCATGCTGAATGCGCTCTTGGCTTTTGAGAAACCACGTGAGCGAAGGGGAAGGCTGTGGTCCTTTCGCCTTGGGAATCGACAGAGCGGGGAGGCTCCCCTCGTTGCGTCACGGTCAGTGCTCGACGGCCCTGTGTCATGTGCGCCGACCCATCCCGCAGGGAGCGTTGAACCGTGCATTTGGCTGCCAGTGCCTGCTGCTTTGGCAAAGCCTGCGAGCGTGCTGCATCAGCCAGGCGGTGACTACGGAGTTACGCAGCCACGTAGTGGGGATACCGTGCCCGGATGTCGGCCACATGGCCCAGGGTGCCCGAGAGGTGCACACGCAGCGCTGCCTGCGCGGCGTCGGGATCGTGTGCGGCCAGGGCCTCCACGATCGCGCGGTGGTCGCGCACCACCCGCGCCGCTTTGCCCGGTGACGGTAGATCGAGCCGGCGCAGCCGGTCCAGGTGGCCACTGCGCTGGCGCACCAGTTCGTACAGATCCGGCACCCCGGCGGCGTCGTACATCAGGCGGTGGAACGCTTGGTCCGACGCGATGAAGTCTTCGGTATCGGCCGTTGCCAAGGCCGCCTGCAGATCCACCTGGGCGGAGAGTTTGGCGCGCAGCACGGCGTCGTTGGCCAAGGCTAGCGTGCGAACCACTTCCAGTTCGATGGCGCAGCGCAGGAAGTGCGCCTGAGTGGCCGATGCGATGTCGATGCGGCTGACCAAGGTAGCGTGCTGGGGATAGATGTCCACCAGGCCTTCCTCGCTCAGTTTGATCAGGGCGTCACGCACGGGAGTCTGGCTCAGCGCAAAACGTTCGGCCAATTCGGCCCGCGACAGCGGCGTTCCCGGTGCCAGTTCCAGAGAGAGGATGACCTCGCGCAGCCATTCAAAGACCTGAGGGGCTGCTTGGCGGGTCCGGTCGAACTTGTGGAATGTTTTCATGGGGATAAGAGCCGATGCGAGATTTTAGAGGGAGGCAAAATTGACGCACTAATACATTAGTGCTTTAATGCGCCGATAAAACCACATCCCTATGGAGACAAACCATGCACCGTGTCACCCGTCGCCTGACCCTGCTTGCTGCCTGCAGCGCCCTTAGCCTGGCCGCCATCGGCGCGCAGGCTGCCGACTGGCCTACCGCCAAGCCCATCACCTGGGTGGTTCCTTTCGCTGCGGGGGGCTCCACCGATGTGGTGGCCCGTGTGGTGGGGCAAGAGCTGTCGCTGGCCTTGAAGCAGTCGGTGGTGGTCGACAATCGCCCCGGCGCGGGCGGCGTGATCGGCGTTCAGTCCGTCGCCAAGTCGCCCGCCGACGGCTACACCCTCATTGGCGGAACGATCAGCACCCATGCCATCAATGCCGGGCTGTACAAGAAGCTGCCGTATGACCCGGTGAAAGACTTTGAGCCGATCACCTTGATTGCCTATGTGCCCAATGTGCTGATGGTCAACAGCGACCTGGGCGTGAACTCGGTGCAAGAGCTGGTGGCCTGGATCAAGAAGAACCCTGACAAGGCCTCCTATGCGTCGTCCGGTGCGGGCACCTCCACCCACTTGACCGGTGCGCAGATGGCCGAGTTGATCAAGGTGCCCATGCAGCACATCGCCTACAAGGGCAGTCCGCAGGCGTTGCAGGACGTGGCCGCTGGCAACGTGCCATTTCTGTTTGACCAACTCACCGCCGGCATGCCGTTGGTAAAAGCCGGCAAGCTGAAGTTTTTGGCCGTCACCACCAAGGCGCGCTCGCCGCTGGCACCGGACGTGCCCACCACCGCAGAGGCGGGTTTCCCCGGCCTGGATCTGGTGTCCTGGCAGGCCGTGTACGCGCCCAAGGGCACCCCCAAGGACGTGATCACCCGGCTGAACACCGCGATCATCAAGGCGCTGAACGCCCCCGAACTTAAGAACAAGCTGGAGACCCAGTTCGGTATGCAGGTCGTGGGCGGCACTCCCGCCGAGCTGGCCGCCGTCACCCAAAAAGATGTCACCCGCCTGGGCGACCTCGTCCAGAAAGTCGGCGCCACCGTCGATTGATGGCTCGCCCCAGGCTGCGCGGACTGCGCCGGTTGCCCAGTAACCCGGCCGCACAGCACAACCGATTGTGCGGGCGCTTCAAAGCTGCCGCTCCACGGCTTTTTTGATCGAACCACCCAGCCCTGTTGAAAGAACACGTTTTCATGGCACGCGACACCACTATCACCAGCGTTTTGGTCACGCCCATCGCTTTTCGCGACGGTCCGTTGCTCAACGCAGCCGGTATCCACGAACCCTGGGCGTTGCGCGCCATCGTCGAGATCGAAACCAGCGACGGCCGGGTTGGCATCTCCGAGACCTATGGCGATGAACCGATGCTCCAGATCCTGGCGCAGGCCACGCCGCTGCTGATCGGCCTGTCGCCCTTCGCCCTCAACACAATGGAAGAGCGCGTGCGCGCCACTGTCAAGGCGGTGCCCGGCGCCATCGAGTTTGAGCTGGCGCCGGGCTCCCACGCCATCAAGAACGTACCCAAAGTGATCAGCACCTTCGAGGTCGGCATGCTCGATCTGCAGGGGCAGATTGTTGGTGCGCCGGTGGTGGACCTGCTGGGCGGCAAGGTGCGCGATGCCGTTCCGTACAGCGCCTACCTGTTCTTCAAGTACGCCGAACACATCGACACGCCGTATGCCCCCGACGCCTGGGGCGAAGGCATCAGCCCCGCGCAGATCGTGGCGCAGGCGCAGCGCATGATCGACTTGTATGGCTTTCAGAGCATCAAACTCAAGGGCGGCGTGTTCGAGCCCGCGCACGAGGTGGCCTGCATGCAGGCCCTGGCCAAGGCCTTCCCCGGCGTGCCGCTGCGGCTGGACCCGAACGCCAACTGGTCGCTGGCGGCCAGCATCGCTGCCGCCCCGGCACTGGACGACATCCTGGAGTACTACGAAGACCCCACGCCGGGCCTTGCAGGCATGGCCGAACTCGCGAAACACACCAAGCTGCCGCTGGCGACCAACATGGTCATCACCACCATGGAGGATTTTCGCAAGGGCTGCGAAATGGGTTCGGTGAAAGTGCTGCTGTCCGACCACCACTACTGGGGCGGCCTGCGCGCCACCCAGACGCTGGCGCGCATGTGCCGGCTGTGGGGGCTGGGCATGTCGATGCACTCCAACTCCCACTTGGGCATCAGCCTGATGGCCATGACCCATGTGGCAGCGAGCGTCCCCAACCTGACCTACGCCTGTGACACCCACTATCCCTGGCAAGAGGAAGAAGTCGTCAAGGGCGGGCGCATCCGTTTCAACAAAGGCTCGGTGGTGGTGCCGACGACCCCCGGCCTGGGCGTGGAACTGGACCGTGGCGCCATGGCCATATTGCACGAGCAGTACAAGACCTGTGGCGTGCGCAACCGTGACGACTTGACGCAAATGCGCAAGTACGACCCGTCCTTCAGCGGAAAGACCCCGAGGTTTTGAACCTGTGCAGTGGCGGCGTACCTGTTTTTTTGAAAAGAAAATGCTATCAAAAATGTAGCTGATAGCGCTTTTGAATCGAGCGATAGAGGTCAAAAAACTCAAAATTCTGTGCGCTGGGCATGGCTTGCTCTGTCGCACGTCACCGCACCGCACTTGGCGGTCCGTAGGTTGGGTTAGCCCGCAGGGCGTAACCCGACAGCTCGCATAGGCCCAAAGCGTCGGGTTACGCTTCGCTAACCCGACCTACTTGGCTCCGGAGAACCATTCACATGTTGCGCATCCATATCACCGGCGCGTCAGGCTCCGGCACCTCCACATTGGCTGTGGCCCTTGCTGCCGTGCTGGGCGGGGTGCATCTTGAAGCCGATGACTATTACTGGCTGCCCACGTCACCGCCGTTCACCACCAAGCGCGATCGCTCCGAACGCCTGTCTCTGCTTCTGAACGATCTTCGCGCCAGCAATGTGGCTGTGCTGGCCGGATCTGTGGCCGAGTGGGGGCGCGATCTGGAGGATTGCTTCGATCTCATCGTCTTCCTTTGTCTGGATACCCCGACGCGCGTTGCGCGCCTTCAGCGCCGGGAGACGGAGCGCTTCGGCCATGTGAACCCCGCATTTCTGGAGTGGGCGGCTCAGTACGATGAGGGCTTGTTGCCGGGCAGAAGCCTGGCAAGGCAACGGGCCTGGCTGGGGGCGCGAAGCTGTCCTGTTATCGAGCTGCGCTCAGACGCTTCGGTGGAGGAACTGGTGACGACGGTGGTGCAGGCACTTCCTCGCAGGTCACTCCCTGACGACAGCCTGCGTTGAAAAAAGGCCACGGGAAGAAAGCAATCATTCGGTGGGTGCGGGCAGCGTCTGGCTTCGTTGCTGGCAAAACCGCTGCGCCTCATCCCCCAACCATTCCCGCACCATTTCCATCACCGGGCTGGGGTGTGCGGTGGTCACAAACGAATACGCCGCCCGCGACAACACGCTGTGCCCCAGCAGCGGCACCAAACGCCCCGCCTTCACGTCCTGCAGCACCAGCGCGGCGCGGCCCATGGCAATGCCTTGGCCGGCCAGGGCGGCGCCCAGGGCCAGTTGCGACAGGTTGAACTGCTGCCCGCCTGCCCAGGGCGGCGGTGTGGCGCCCACCTGGGCAAACCAGTGTTGCCATTCTTCATACGTGTCGGCGCCGTCCCAGGCGCTGCCATCGTGCAGCAGCCAGTCGCCGTGCAGGTCTTGCGGCTGGGTGATGGGCGGGTGGCGGGCCAGGAATTCGGGGCTGGCCACGGGGATGAGCCATTCGTCCAGAAACACGGTGGCGTTCAGGTCGCGGTAGCCGCCCAGGTCAAAGCGCACGGCGGCCTCGATGCCATCGCGCACCATGCGGGTGCGGTCTAGCGTGTGGAATTCGCCAAACACGCGCAGGCCGGTGTGCGGGTGCTGGCGAAAGAAGTCGCCCAGGCGGGGCGTGAGCCAGCTCATGGCGAAGGAGGGTGAGCAGCTCAAGGTGGCGGTGGCGGCCTCGGGCGGCTGGCGCATCTGGGCCAGGGTGCTTTCTATGGCGTCGAAGCTCTCGCGCAGCACCACAGCCAGCCATTTGCCCTCGGGCGTGGGCACCAGGGCGCGTGGGGTGCGCAAGAACAGCGGGCGGCGCAGCCAGTCTTCGAGCTGCTTGACCTGCTGGCTGACGGCGCCCTGGGTGATGCAAAGCTCGGCCGCCGCCTTGGTAAAGCTGCCGTGGCGGGCCGCTGCATCAAAACTGCGCAGCCAGGCCAGCAGGGAGGGGGAGAGGCGAATGTCCATTATTAATACTAATGCTGCGCTCACTATAAATGGCTTGTGACAGTGGCATGACCGGCGAAGAATGCAGGCAAGACTTCAACGAACTGAATGAATCTGTATGACGCCTGCTGAACGAACGCCTGCTATGGATGCGATGCTGGCCAACCATCTGCGCAATGCCCAGCCCGCGCTGTGGACCAACCCGGCCCGGCAGGCGCATCCCCCGGCGGCGTTGCAGGCACTGGGGCGCAGCATTAGTCTGGATGATACGCAGGCCGCTGCCGCCCGGCTGGCCCGGTTTGCCGGGTTGCTGGCGGACGTGTTTCCCGAGCTGGCGGCCACCGGGGGCGTGGTGGAGTCGCCCCTGTTGCCCGCCGCCGCACTGCAACCCGCGCTGGGTGTGGCCGAGGGGCAGGGACGCTTGTTCATCAAGGCCGACCACAGCCTGCCCGTAGCGGGCTCCATCAAGGCCCGGGGTGGCATGCACGAGGTGCTGGAGTTTGCCGAGCGGCTGGCGCTGGAGCACGGGCTGGTGTTGCCCGGTGGCGACTACCGCGCGCTGGCCACCCCGGCGGCGCGCGAGGTGCTGGGCCGTTACCAAGTGGCGGTGGGCTCCACGGGCAACCTGGGGATGAGCATCGGCGTCGTGGCATCGGCCCTGGGCTTTCAGGCCACGGTGCACATGTCGGCCGATGCCAAGGAGTGGAAGAAAGACCGCCTGCGCCAGCGTGGTGTGCAGGTGGTGGAACACACGGGCGACTACGAACGCGCCGTGGCCGCAGGCCGTGCCGAGGCGGCCAGCAACCCGCTGTGCCACTTTGTGGACGACGAGCAATCGTTCTCGCTGCTGCTGGGCTACAGCGCAGCCGCGCTGCACCTGCAAAAGCAGCTGGCGGCGCAGGGTGTGGCGGTGGATGCCGAGCACCCGCTCATCGTGTACCTGCCTTGCGGGGTGGGCGGCGCGCCAGCGGGCATCACGTTTGGCCTACGGCAGTTGCTGGGGCCGCATGTGCATTGCTTTTTTGCAGAGCCAGTGCAGTCGCCGTGTTTTCTGGTGCAGATGCTGGCCGATTCAACGCAGGGGGTGGGCGATCATCCGTCGGTGTACGACTGGGGCCTGACCAACCGCACCGAGGCGGATGGCCTGGCCGTGCCGCGTGCGTCGCTGCTCGCGGCCGAGCTGATGCAGCCGCTGCTGTCGGGTGTGTTCACCGTGAGCGATGACACCTTGTTTGCGCAGCTGGTGCTGGTGCTGGATGCCCTGGGCGAGCGCATCGAGCCCTCGGCTGCGGCAGGCTTCAGCGGCCCGGCCATGCTGACGGGCACCCCGGCTGGGCAGGCCTGGCTGCGCAGCACCGGCGTGGATGCGGTGCTGCACAACACCACCCACTTGGTGTGGACCACGGGCGGCCTGCTGGTGCCCGATGCGCAGTACCAGGGCTTTGTGCAGCGCGGGCGGGCCGTGCTCGCGGCGCAAGGCTGATTGTTGTCATTCCCCGATTTGTCTATCCCCCAACCTTTGTCACCTTTGGAGATAACCCCATGAACCGCAAGCAACTGCTTTTGTCGTCCGCCGTAATGTGTGCTCTGGGGGCCGCTGCGTGGGCCCCTGCCATGGCGCAAGAGGCGGCTTTCCCCAGCAAGCCCATCACGCTGGTGATTCCGTTCCCGCCCGGTGGCGCCACCGACGTGCTGGGCCGCCTCATTGGCAAGAAGCTCGGCGACAAGCTGGGCCAGAGCGTGGTCATCGACAACCGCGCGGGGGCAGGCACCACCATTGGCGCGGCGTATGTGGCCAAGGCCGCGCCGGACGGCTACACGCTGCTGATGAGTTCGGGCACCACCTTCACCGTGAACCCCGCCGTGCGCGCCAAGCTGCCGTACGACCCGGTCAAGAGTTTTGAGCCCATCGGCATTGCAGGGCGAACCAGCCTGATCCTGTTGGCCAACAAGGACGTGCCGGTCAGCGACGTGAAGCAGTTTGTGGCCATGGTGAAGGCAGCGCCCGACAAGTATTCGTACGGCTCGTATGGCGCGGGCACCACGTCGCAGTTTGCGGGAGAGATGTTCTTCCACGCGGCGGGTCTCAAGATCCAGCATGTGCCCTACAAAGGCAGCTCGCCCGCCATGGTGGACCTGATGGGTGGGCAGATTCCGTTCACGGTCGACACCGTGTCGGCCGCGCTGCCACAGCTCAAGGACGGCAAGATCAAGGCCATTGCCGTGACAGCGGGCAAGCGTTCGGCCCTGCTGCCCAAGGTGCCCACCCTGGCCGAAAGTGGCTACCCCGGCGTGGAGATGGACACCTGGCTGGCCATGATGGCGCCACGCGGATTGCCGCCAGCGGTGAAGGCGCGGCTGGAGCTGACGCTGGCGCAGGTGGTGGCAGACCCCGAAACCCGCGACAAACTGATCGCCGTGGGGTTTGAACCCACCTATGCTTCCGCCAAGGCCGTGAGCGAGCTGATCGACAAGGAACTGCCGTTGATGCGCGCCGTCGCGCAGCGTGCGGCCATCACGGCAGACTGATCGATTCCCACAAGGCCAGCAAGAAAAAGGAGACAAATTCGACATGACGACTGCACCTAGCACCCTGGTCGAGCTGACTACCAACGAACTGCGCCACCGCATCGCTACGCGCGAAATTTCTCCGGTGGAACTGCTGGATGCCTGCATTGAACGCATTGAGGCCGTCAATCCATATGTGAACGCCATCACCGCCACTTGCTACGACCGCGCCCGCACCGAGGCCAAGGCGGCCGAGCAGGCGGTGCAACGCGGCGAGCCCCTGGGCTTGCTGCATGGCCTGCCGCTGGGCGTGAAGGACCTCGAAGCCACGGCCGGGCTGCTGACCAGCTATGGCTCGGAGATCTACCGCAGCAACATACCGGCGGAGGACAACGTGCTGGTGGCACGCCTGCGCGCGGCGGGTGCCATCGTGGCGGGCAAGACCAACATCCCCGAGATGGGGGCGGGCGCCAATTCGCGCAACACGGTGTGGGGCGCCACGGGCAACCCGTTCAACCCCAATCTGAATGCCGGAGGCTCGTCGGGCGGCTCGGCCGCTGCGCTGGCGTGCGACATGCTGCCGGTGTGCACGGGGTCGGACACGGGTGGATCGTTGCGCATCCCGGCATCCATTTGCGGGGTGGTGGGCTTCCGGCCATCGCCCGGTGTGGTGCCCAGCTCACGCAAGCTGCTGGGCTGGACCCCGATTTCGGTGGTGGGCCCCATGGGCCGCACGGTGGAAGAAGCCTGCCTGCAACTGGCCGCCACTGCGGGCATGTCGGCGGGCGACCCGCTGAGCTACCCGCTGGACCCGATGAGCTTCTTGCTGCCCGACACGGTAGACCTGAGCCGCCTGCGCGTGGCATACACCGAGGACTTTGGCGCCTGCGCGGTGGACAACGGCATCCGCGCCGTGTTCCGCCAGAAGGTGCAGGCCATGAAGCACCTGTTTGCGCGTTGCGACGCCATCGACATCGACCTGGGCGACGTGCATCGCTGCTTTGACGTGCTGCGCGCCGAAGCCTTTGTGGCCAGCACGCGCGAAGCCTATGAGCGCGACCCTGCCAGTCTGGGCCCCAACACCCGCGCCAACTACGAAATGGGCGCTGCGATGACCCTGCTGGACAGCGCCTGGGCGCAGGCCGAGCAGACGCGCATCCTGGCGCGCTTCCAGAAGCTGTACGAGAACTACGACGTGATCCTGGCGCCCACCACGCCCGTATCGCCCTTTGCCTGGACCCAGCTGTTTGCCAGCCACATCAACGGCGAGCCGCAGGCCAACTACTACCGCTGGCTGGCGCTGACCTATGTGACCACGCTCACTACCCACCCGGCGCTGAGCCTGCCGTGTGGGCTGGACGATGCGGGCATGCCGTTTGGCCTGCAGATCGTGGGGCGCTTTCGCGCCGACCGCCACACGCTGGGCGTGGGCCATGCGATGGAGCAAGCTTTCAAAGGCATTGCCGGGCTGGCCCGCCCACGGCCTGACCTGGCCAAATTGATGCAAACACACGCCGAGCCCGCGCTGACCTCCATCGTCACCGGTGCTCCGGATCCACGTGATGCCCGCAGCCTGCCGCGCGATGACCGGGCGGCGTCGGCGGTGCAAGTGTCAGCGGTGTAAATCGAGCCAGGAGACAAACCATGCAATCAGTGGACACCATCGTCATTGGCGCGGGCATTGCGGGGGCCTCGGTGGCGTGGCAGCTTGTGCAAGAGAGCGTTGGGGGTGAGGCCTCCAGCGTGCTGTTGCTGGAGCGCGAATCGCAACCCGGCTACCACACCACCGGCCGTTCGGCAGCGTTGTACATGGCCACCTACGGTACCCCGAACATCCAGGCGCTGACGCGGGCGAGCCGTGCGTTTTACGACGCCCCGCCGCCCGAATTTGGCGCCGACCCCATCCTCTCGCCCCGTGGCGTGGTCTATGTGGCCGGGCCTGACCAGCTCGACCTGCTGAAACAGGCCTATGCAGAAGCCCATGCCATCTCCCCCAACGTGGAATGGGTGGAACAGGGCGCATTGCTGGCCCAGCTACCGTGCCTGAAACCCGAGGCCGTGGCCGCAGGCATGAGCGAGCCCGAAGCCTCTGACATCGACGTGCACGCGCTGCACCAAGGCTATCTGCGCGGCCTGCGCCAGCGCGGCGGCCAGGTGCTGGCGAATGCCGAGGTCACGGCCCTGCAGCGTGAGGGCGACGGCTGGTTGGTGACGCTGGCCGATGGCCGGGTGCTGCAAGCCACAACCATCGTGAACGCCGCAGGCGCCTGGGCCGACGTGGTGGCGGGCCTGGCAGGCGTGCCACCCATTGGCCTGGAGCCGCGCCGCCGCACCGCCTTCACGTTTGCCGTGCCCGAGGGCATGGACGCCACCCACTGGCCCGCCGTGATTGGCATTGACGAGAGTTTTTACTTCAAGCCCGATGCGGGCCAGCTGCTGGGCTCGCCCGCCAACGCCGACCCGACACATCCGCACGACGTGGTGCCGGAAGAGCTGGACGTGGCCACGGGCATTTATCACATTGAGGAAAAAACGATCTTCCAGATCCGCCGCCCCTCCCATACCTGGGCAGGCCTGCGTTCGTTTGTGCCCGACGGGGACATGGTGATCGGCTGGGACAATCACGTGCACGGTTTCTTCTGGCTGGCCGGGCAGGGCGGGTATGGGATTCAAAGCGCGGCGGGTGCCTCGCTGCTGGCCCGCCAGCTATTGCGCCGCGAGCCGTTGGCCGAGGAGCTGGTGCGCGAGGGTGTGGTGCTGGAAGGGCTCTCGCCTGCGCGTTTGCGTTGATCTACCTGCGCAAACGGAGGATGCTTGGGGCCTTGAAGAAAAGGCGCTCAGGCGAAAGTGTTGACGTTGGTGCCCAGGGTCCCGCTGGTGGCCAGGCCGGGCTGGGGCATGGATTGCTGCATGGCGTCGATCATGGTGGCGGCAGATACGGCCTGCATGTCGAGCGCCTTTTTGAGCACCACCATGTTCAGGGCATCCGACGTCTTGGCACTGGCCAGCGCGGTGGCGGTGTTGACGATGCTGTTGGCAAGGGCGACGTCCATGGTGATTCCTTGGGGTGGTGGATTGGTATCGGCAGTTTGGGTACCGGGCTTGAGGGGTGTTACATCTTGGGGCCGTCGCAGTAACTCTTACTCCAGTGCCGCCACACCAATGGCTGTACACGCAGCCAAATCAGACTCGCGCCCCTCGGGCAATTGCCGCGCTGTATCCCGCAGCGCGGTGCGCAAGCCTTCTTCCAGCGTGGGGTGGTAGAACGGCATCCCCAGGAGGTCGTGCACGGTAAGTTTTTGCTGGATGGCCAGCGCGAGCAGGTGGGCCATGTGTTCACCTTGCGGGGCGCACATTTCGGCGCCCAGCAGGCGGCCGGTGGCCTGGTCTGCGTGGATGCAGATGCGTCCGTGGTTCTGCTGCGATGTGCGGGCGCGGCCCTGGTTGTCAAAGCTGGTGGTGCCAGTGACTGTGTGGGCGGGGTCCAGGTCGGCAAAGCGCTGGCCCACGGTGGCGATGTTGGGGTCGCAGAACACAATGCCCAGCGGGGTGCGGCGCCGAAAGCGAGTGGGGGTGGGGGCCAGGGCGTTCATGCCTGCAATGTGGCCCTCGTCGGCAGCCTCGTGCAGCAGGGGCGCGCGGGTGGTGGCGTCTCCCGCCAGAAACACGGGAAGGTTGCCGATCTGCTGGGTTTGTGGGTCTACGGAGGGCATGCCGCGTTTGTCCAGTGGCACGCCCAGAGTGTCCAGGCCCAGGTGCTCGATATTGGGCACCCGGCCCATGGCGGCGATGACCTGGTCCACCACAACGCGGTGGGGGCCGCTGCTCACTTCGATGCCGCCGGGCACTTCGCGCAGTTGTGCTTTGGCGCCCATGTGCAGCACCATTTCTTGCTTGAGCAGCGCCGTCAATTCGGCGTTGAGGGCGGGGTTGCCCAGGCCCGCCAGGGTGTGGCTGGTGGTGAAGGCGGCCACCTGCAATCCCAGCCGGGCCAGCGCCTGGGAGATCTCTACGCCGATGGGGCCCATGCCGATCACGGCAATGCGAGGGCCGAGGCTGGGTTGCTCGAACAGGGTGTCGGTGGTGAGCATGCGGTCGCCGAATGCCAGCCATTCTTCTGGCACGCTGGGGCGTGACCCGGTGGCGATGATGATGCTGCGGGTGGGGTAGGCGGTGCCGTCGATGTCCACGGAATTGGGCCCCAGGAGGCTTGCGCGGCCTGCAATGCGGGCGCTCCCCAGGTCGTCGGTGGCCTTGATGGCGCCGGCCACAAAGTTGTCGCGCAGGGCACGCACACGCTGCAGCACGGCGGGCAGGTCGGCCGTCAAGGCGTTGGAGCCCCGCAGGCCGAATTCTTCAAAGGCGTGGCGCAGGTGAAAGGCGTTGGCCGCCTCGATCAGCGCCTTGGAGGGCATGCAGCCCACGCGCGCGCAGGTGGTGCCCCAGGGGCCTTCGTTGACGATGAGGTAGCGGTCCGTGCGTTTGCGCACTTCGCGCAGGGCGGCCAAGCCTGCAGTGCCTGCGCCAATGATGATGGTGTCGAGCGGTTGGCTCATGGGGGTTCTCCTTGGAAGCCCGGTAAAACTCTGAGTGTGGCGGCCTGTCGGCGGAGTGCTTGTAGGCGCAAAGGCATTTGTTCTGGACGCTGCCCCGGGTCTGCCCGGGCTTTGCTGGCGGGTTCAGGCCTCGGGCTCGGTCCAGCCCACACGGCCCTGGCCCTGGTTGTTGATGCGCAGCACAAAGGCAGTGGCCCGGGCCTCGGGCAGCCGTAGCTGCAGCGTGACAAGCGTGCCGTGCTGTACGCCTACCAGCTCGGCAGCAGCCGTTTCGATCTCTCGGCGCAGCAGGCCCTCCAGCGCATAGGGCACATGGCATTGCAGCGTTTTCATGCGCTGCAGCGTGACCTTGGGGGCGGTGAGCAGTGCCTGGGCAATAGTGTCGGTGTAGGCGCGCACCAGTCCACCCGCGCCCAGCTTGACGCCGCCAAAGTAGCGCACCACGGTCGCTTGCACGCCTTCCAGGTCCTGGTGGCGCAGCACGTCGAGCATGGGGCGACCGGCTGTGCCGCCGGGTTCGCCGTCGTCCACCGCGGCGGACTGGCCGCCCGCCAGCAAGGCCCAGCAGATGTGTGCGGCGCCGGGGTGTTGCTTCCACAGTGCATCCACGGCCGCCTGAGCACTGGCGCGGTCGGCCATGGGCTGCACGCAGCCGATGAAGCGGCTCTTCTTGATGATGAGTTCACTGTGCGCAGGCACAGCCAGCGTGTAGGGCATGGGGCGCCGAGTTTAAGGCGCGGCCCGCGGGGCCAAAACGTGACGGAATTCACACCCGCTGCGTCTTGTAACAATGTTGATCCAGCGCAGGCTGTTGTTTGTGCGTTCTGTCACACATGGCATTGGCTTGTGTTCCTACACTGGCGGCTTGTTGATGTGGCCTACGCTCGTGCTACCAATTTGAAAGCACCCAGGCCATTAAAAGAGGAACACCATGTTTGCCACGCCTTTCTCCGCCCCGTTGCCCGCCACCCTTGTCAGCCATGTATTTGGCCGCTTCATGCCGCAGCGCGTGCAGCCAGGTGCGACGGATGTGGTGGTTGCGCCCGTGGTGGCAACTGCGGCTACGGATGACGATGCCATCCCGGACCTGGCCCAGCGGGTGCGCGAAGTGGGGGAGTGGTAGCCGCCCCGTCTGCCAGCCGGTGGTGGCCGCACCACCGTTTCACAAAAAATGGTCCTGAGGGACCATTTTTTGTGGGGTACCGTCAGAGTCCGATCAGCGCTTTGGCAATATGCCCTGCGATGCGGGGGTTCTCGTTCAGCCTTCGTGTGCTGTACCCGTACCAGTCCTTGCCAAAGGGCACATAGATGCGCACATTGAAGCCCATCCCCCGCAGCTTGTCGCGCAAGGGTTCACACACGCCCAGCAGCATCTGAAATTCAAACTGGCTCCGGTCGATGCCATCGCGGCGCACCCGCTCGACGATGCGCGCGATCAATGCAGCGTCGTGTGTGGCGATGCCGACGAAGCTGCCTGCTTCGAAACAGCGCACGACATGCTTCAGGAAGTGCTCGTTGATGGCGCTGCGGTCGTTCCATGCATCGTGCACGAGGTGCGAGCGATCCTCCACATAGATGCCCTTGCAGATGCGCAAGGTGTGGGCCCTTTGCATCAGCGGTTCAAGGTCCTGGTAGGTGCGCAGTAAATACGCCTGCAATGCCAGCCCGACGTTGCCAAACCGTGCCCTCAAGCGCCCGAACAATTCGATTTCCTTTTGGGTGCAACTGGCGTCCTCCATGTCCAGGCAGACGGAGTTCTGATGGCGCTCCGCGATCTCAAGAATGCGCAGAATCAGTTGTTCGCACTGCTGCTCACCGAGCAGCAGCCCAAGTGCAGAAGGCTTGATCGAAATGTTGGCTTGCAATCCCTGGGCCTGGACGGCATGGAGCACCTCGATGTAGGCATCGGCCGTGGCCTGTGCCTCCGGCAGGGTTGAGATGGTTTCGCCCAGTACGTCGAGCGTCACGGCGAAACCTTGCGCGTTGAGCTGTTGCACGCGCACCAGGGCTTCGGCGAGGGTGTCGCCTGCGATGTAGCGGCGAGAGATTTTGTGGATCAGTGCGCGAGGCACCCAAGGGATGGCGCGCGCCACCAGTGTGTCGAGAAGTTGCATGTCGGTATCCAGAATGAAAAACGTGCTGCTTCCCGTCCTCCGCGCCCCGGCATTGAACCAGGGCAACGGGAATCGACGGGAAAAGCAAAGCGCTGGCCCGGGCGGGGGCCAGCAAGGGCAACGTTGCGACCGCGTGCGCCCAAAGCGCAGCGGCAGCTCACGCTGCGGGCGTTCAGTTCATCAATGGAGGCCAGGCTGCGCGGTGCATGCGTTCTTCTGTGTGTAGTTGCCGACGTAAGGTGCCAACTGGCGATCGTACAGCCTCAGCTCACATCTCCCTTACCAGCCGCGGCCCACGTGAACGGGTGGGCCATGTATTCAGCGCCAGGTGGCCATGCCACCCGCCCTGTTCAGACGCCACGGCTTTAAGGTGCACGCGGGTCATGCAAGCGAGGAAAGTCCACACGTTGGCATAAGGGCTTCCTGTGCATCTTGTGATGGGCTCATTGCTACAATAAACAATCCATCCAGATGGTTTGTAAATGACTGCAGCACATCGTAGACAGAAGCAACCTGAACTCATCCGCAGCCAATTGCTGGGCGTGGTCCGTGAGCTGTTGGTAAGGGAAGGCCTCCACGCCGTCACCCTCGATGCTGTCGCCCAGCGGGCGGGCGTGACCAAAGGCGGACTGCAGCATCACTACCGCAGCAAACAAGCACTGCTCGACGCCCTGTCGGACCAACTTTTCGAGGAGTTCGAGCAGAGTTTCGAAAAAGCGCTGAAGCAGGAAGACGACACGCCGGGGCGCCACGCGCGGGCCTACATCAGAACCTGTTTTGACAGTGGCTCGGACAGCCACCAGGTGGAAACCCAGCGGGCCATCGGCTTGCTGGCTCTCACATCAGCGCCGTGCCGGGAGCGGTGGCATGCGGCCATGGCGGTGGCGTTGAAGGCTGATGGGGATGATCCACACGCAGCCAACGTGTTGATGGCCTGCCGCTTGGCGGGGGATGGATTCTGGTTTGCACAGATGCTCGATGTCTATGCGCTGGATGGGCCGCGCAAGGCGGCCATCCTGGACATTCTTCTGAAGCTTTGCGGCGGGGGGCGGCCATGAGCGGGGGCGCATCCGCCAGCGCCTATCTGCTGCTGGGCACTGCGATCGTGCTGGAGGTACTGGGCACCACGGCGCTGAAAGCTTCCGATGGATTCACGCGGCTGGTGCCTGGCGTGATCACCGTGGTGGCATACGCCGTGTCCTTCTACCTGCTCTCGCTCACGCTCAAGACCCTGCCGGTGGGCATTGCCTACGCGATCTGGTCGGGGGTGGGCATCGTGCTGGTATCCACCGTGGGCTGGCTGCACTACGGGCAGCGGCTGGATCTGCCCGCCCTCTTGGGGCTGGGGTTGATCGTGGCGGGCGTATTGGTCGTGAACCTGTGTTCCAAAAGCGTCAGCCATTGACGGTGCACGCGCCAAAACGGCGTGGTTTTCCCTGCTTCCGAGTTCCGATCCATCTCGCCGACAGCCCAATTCGTTGCCAGCAACTGCCATGAACCTCAGACTTACTTCATCAACTGAGCCCCAATGCATCACTGGCCAGACTTTGTCCAGGACAGAGTTGCAGGCGCTTTGCGCCGCCGGGCATCCTGTTTTGCACTTTGAACACTGTGTCTTCGATGGCGGGGATTTATCAGGGTTAGCGCTCCAGGGTGCGCAGTTCATCGGCTGTTCGCTGCGGGAGGTGTCGCTGGAGAGGGCGGGCCTCGCAGGCACGCGCTGGCTCGACTGCCGTGCGGGGCAGACTCAGTTCCACCTGGCGGACCTGACCGATGCGCGCTTTCATCGCTGCGATCTCAACAACACGTCGTGGGTCCGTTCCAGCCTCGCTTCGGCTCGTTTTGCTGAGGTCAAGCTCACGGGCGCGCATTTTCGGGAGGCCGAAACACTGGGGCTGAGTTTTCATGATTCGTTGCTGGTGGGGGCCGACCTGCGCGGCATTTCGTTTCGCAAGCAGGCGGTGGAGCAGCTGGACTTGTCGGACGCCGATCTGGCGGGATGCGATTTTCGCGATGCCGTTTTCGAGGGCGGAAGCCTGCGCGATGCACATCTCAAGAATGCGCGCTTTGACGGGGCCGACCTGCGCTCGGTGGATCTCGGCGGGCTGCGGATTGCCCAATTGGCACAGTCGTTCAAAGGGGCCATTCTCTCGGCCGACCAGGCCGCAATGCTGATCAGTGAGCTGGGCATCCGGGTGGCGTGATGCAGCCCGCTGGGAGTGGTTTACAGCTTGAGCTCCCATGTCTCCCCCACCAACTGCTGGCCAAATCCCTCATACGGCTCAGACTTGGCCAGCTTGAACCCTCGCTTGGCATAGATGCCACGTGCGGCAGTCAGGCAACTGTTGGTCCACAGCACCATCTTCTTGTAGCCCTTGGCCCGGGCGAACGCGATGCACTCATCGGTCAGGCGTGCGCCCAGGCCCAGTCCGCGTGCTTTGGGCGACAGGATCAGCATGCGCAGCTGGGCCGTGGTGGCCGATTTGCGCACCACGAACACGGCGCCCACGCGTTCGCCGTCCAGCTCCGCCACCCAGCAACGCTCCCACGCTGGCTGGAACTTGCGCACAAACTGCGCGGCGATGTCGGCCACCAGGGCTTCAAATCGGCTGTCCCAGCCGTACTCGCGCCAGTAGATTTCGCCGTGCTGCTGCACCACCCAGCCGATATCGCCGGGAACCGGGTCGCGCAGCACGGCCACGCGAGGTCCCGATAGGTTGGCCAAGGTCGGGTCGAGCAAGGTTTCGATGCGTTCCATGGCATCCACCAGCTCCTGCTGGCGTGCAGGGGGCAGGGGGGCCAGCAGAGCAGCGGCCTCGTCGCGTGAGCGCTGCTGCAGCGGCTCGAACACGTCGCGCCCAAGCGACGTGAGGGCGAGTACGCTCTGGCGCGCATCCCTGGCGCTGGCACTGCGGGTGATCCAGCCGGTTGTTTCAAACCGGCGCAAGATGCGGCTCAGGTAGCCGCCGTCCAGGCCCAGGTCGCGCGCCAGTTCGCTGGCCACGGGCGCCTCACGGTGGGCCAGCTCGTACAGCACGCGCACATCGGTGAGCGACAGGTTGCTGCCCAGGTACGGGTCCAGCACACCCACGCGGCGGGTCAAGAAGCGGTTGAAGCGCCTCACCGCCTTCACGGCGCTGGCAGGGGGCAGCGCGACTGCGGGGGTGGGCTGGGGGGTATTGAGGATCGTGGTCATGAATGCCTCTGTCATGCAATTAATTGACTTTGGCAAGTATATGCCTGATGCCTATCAAGACCTCCACCGTGCAAGGGCAACACGCAAGCAGCGACAAAAAGGGCATGCCGCCGTAAAATCGCGGGTTAACCACCACAGCCGCGCCCCACGAGGCCCCATCGCATTGGGCCGGCCGCGACCCTCCTTTGCATGAACGCCCCCGTTGACGTCTCCTTTTTTGCGCGCGCCGCAAAGCCATTGACCAGCTACCGACCGTACTGGGCCAAGCGCTTTGGCACGGCCCCGTTTTTACCGATGAGCCGCGCGGAGATGGAAAAACTGGGCTGGGACAGCTGCGACATCATCCTGGTGACGGGCGACGCGTATGTGGACCACCCCAGCTTCGGCATGGCCGTGATCGGCCGCACGCTCGAAGCCCAGGGCTTCCGCGTGGGCATCATCGCCCAGCCCGATTGGCAAAGCGCTGAGCCCTTCAAGGTGCTGGGCAAGCCCAATCTGTTCTGGGGCGTGACAGCGGGCAACATGGATTCGATGATCAACCGGTACACGGCCGACCGGAAGATCCGCAGCGACGACGCCTACACGCCCGGCGACGTAGGCGGCAAGCGGCCCGACCGCGCCGCTATCGTCTACAGCCAGCGCTGCCGCGAGGCGTTCAAGGACGTGCCCATCATCTTGGGCGGCATCGAAGGCAGCCTGCGCCGCATCGCCCACTACGACTACTGGAGCGACAAGGTGCGCCGCTCCATCGTGGTGGATGCCAAGTGCGACCTGCTGCTGTATGGCAATGCCGAACGCGCGCTGGTCGAGGTGGCGCATCGCATTGCAGCGCGTGAGCCGGTCGAGCAGATCACCGATGTGCGCGGAACGGCCTTTGTGCGCCGGCCTGATGACGAAAGCGGCAAGGGCTGGTTCGAGATTGACTCGACCAGCGTGGACGAGCCGGGCCGCGTGGAATCGCACATCAACCCCTACATGACCACCAGCGAACAGGCCGCCGCCCAGGGCAGCACCTGCAGCAAGGATGATGCTCCTGATTCAGTAGCTGGTAGCGCAGGTGGATCAAGCGCTGGGGACCAAAAAGACCCAAAAACGGCCGAGCCCAACCCCGCCATCCAGCCCATGTTGTTTGTCGCCAACCCGGCGCTCAAGGCCAAGCTCAAGGTGCCCCCACGCGACAAGAGCGTGATCCGCCTGCCCAGCTACGAGCAGGTCAAGAGCGACCCGGTGCTCTATGCCCACGCCAACCGCGTGCTGCACCTGGAGACCAACCCCGGCAACGCCCGCGCGCTGGTGCAGGCGCACGGCGAGGGCGTAACGGCGCGCGACGTGTGGATCAACCCGCCCCCCATCCCGCTCACCACGGCCGAGATGGACTACGTGTTCGACCTGACCTACGCACGCGGCCCGCACCCCAGCTACGCCGACGAAAACGGCAGCCACGACGGTGCGACCAAGATCCCCGCGTGGGAGATGATCCGGTTTTCGATCAACATCATGCGTGGCTGCTTTGGCGGCTGCACCTTCTGCTCCATCACCGAGCACGAAGGCCGCATCATCCAGAGCCGGTCCGAGGATTCGATCATCCAGGAGATCGAGGACATCCGCGACAAGGTCAAGGGCTTCACCGGCACCATCAGCGACCTGGGCGGCCCCACGGCCAACATGTACCGCCTGGGTTGCCGCAGCCCCGAGATCGAGGCGGCCTGCCGCAAGCCGAGCTGCGTGTACCCCGGCATCTGCCAGAACCTCACCACCGACCACGGCCCGCTGATCAAGATCTACCGCCGTGGCCGTGCGCTCAAGGGCATCAAGAAGATCCTGATCGGCTCCGGCCTGCGCTACGACCTGGCGGTGAAGTCGCCCGAATACGTGAAAGAGCTGGTGCAGCACCACGTGGGCGGCTACCTGAAGATCGCGCCCGAGCACACCGAGCAGGGGCCGCTGACCAAGATGATGAAGCCGGGCATCGGCAGCTATGACAAGTTCAAGCAGATGTTCGAGAAGTTCAGCGAAGAGGCGGGCAAGAAGCAGTTCCTGATCCCGTACTTCATCGCAGCCCACCCGGGCACGAGCGACGAGGACATGATGAACCTCGCCGTCTGGTTGAAAAAGAACGGCTTTCGCGCCGACCAGGTGCAGACCTTCTATCCGAGCCCCATGGCCACCGCCACGGCCATGTACCACAGCAACAAGAACCCGCTGCGCAAGATCACGCGCGAGAGCGAGACGGTGGACATCGTGCGTGGCGAAAAGCGCCGCCGCCTGCACAAGGCCTTCCTGCGCTACCACGACCCGAACAACTGGCCGCTGCTGCGCGAGGCTCTCAAGACCATGGGCCGTGCCGATCTCATCGGCAATGGCAAGCACCACCTGATTCCAACCTTCCAGCCGCTGACCGACGGCGGCTACCAGAGCGCGCGGCGCAAGAACTCGACCCCGACCGGGGCCAAGCCCGCCGTGGCGCCTGCGTCGCGCACGGTGCAGCAGCCCACCAAGGGCCGCATCCTGACACAACACACGGGCCTGCCACCGCGCGTGACCGGGGGCGCGGCCAAGCCGGCGGCTGGCGGCAAACCGTTCAAGAAAGCGCGATAGTCCGCTGCCTGCGTGGCGGCGGGCAGGGCGTCCATTTGCCCATTGCATCTGCAGGCTGAAACGGCGGGCTGGGATGCCGCGCCAACGGCATCGGCGGGGTGGCCGGACTCAGGCGCGCCAGGCCCGGGCGGTGGTCAGGGGGTCGTGTAGCCCCCGGCCAGGCATTCCGAGAGTGGCACGGGCTTTGCCACCGCATAGCCTTGGGCGTAATTCACACCGATGATCCGCAACGCGTCCACGATGGCTTCGGACTCGGCAAACTCGGCAATTGTCTGCTTGCCCATCACGTGCCCAATGCGGTGGATCATTTCCACCATGGCATGGTTGGTGGGGTCTAGCAAGATGTCCTTGACGAAGGCGCCATCGATCTTGAGGTAGTTCACTGGCAGGTGCTTGAGGTAGGTGAAGGACGACATGCCCGCGCCGAAGTCGTCGAGCGCGAAGCGGCAGCCCAGTTGCTGGAGCTCTTTCATCAGGCGCACCGCATTGGGCAGGTGCGAGATGGCGCTGGTTTCGGTGATCTCGAAGCACAGCAGTGCGGGGTCCAGCCCGGATTCCGTGAGCGCGGTGCGGATGAACTTGAGCAGGCTGTCATCCCCCAGGCTGGTGCCCGACAGGTTGATGGCGCAGGTGTGCAGCGGCAGGGCTCCGGGGGTGCGCTGGTGCTGCGCCAGCGCCAGCAGCGTGTGCCGGATCACCCAGCGGTCGATGGACGGCATCATCCCGTAGTGCTCGGCGGCCGGAATGAAGGTGCCGGGCGCCACCAGCTGGCCCCCTTCCTCCTCACGCAGCCGCAGCAGCACCTCCATGTGCAGACCCTCTTCGCCGGTGCCTTGCAGCGCACGGATGGCTTGCGCATGCAGCTGGAAGCGGTTGTGCTCGAGGGCGAGCCGCAGCCGCCGAACCCAGTCCATGTCGCCTTCGCGCCGGGTCATCTCGATGTCTTCGGGCTGGTAGATGAACACCCGGTTGCGCCCGCCTTCCTTGGCGCGGTAGCAGGCCATGTCGGCCACGCGCATGGCTTCCTGGATGGAGGTGAGCGCAGGGATGAGCTGCACCATGCCGATGCTGAGGCCTGTGGTGAGCTGCTGGCCTTCCCAGGCAAGGCGCAGGTCCTGGCCAGCCTGGCGCAATTGTTCTGCAATGCGCGCAGAGGGGCCCGCGGGGCAGTCCTTGAGCAGAATGCCGAATTCGTCCCCGCCCAGCCGCGCCAGCGTGTCACCTTCGCGCAGATGGCTTTGCAGCATGCGACAGACCTCGCGCAGCATTTCGTCACCGGCCTGGTGGCCACAGGTGTCGTTGATGAGCTTGAACTGGTCCATGTCCACGTAGAGCAGAGAGCCTTCGCGGCCCGGCTGGCGCGGGTGGCCGAGCAGGGCTTCGAGCCGGTGCTCGAATTCGCGCCGGTTCACCAGCCCCGTCAGCGCATCATGGCTGGCCTGCCACGAGAGCTGCTCCACATAGTGCTGCTCGCGCGTGACGTCGTGCAGCGCCAGCACCGCCCCGGTCAGCACGCCCCGGTGCCGGATGGGAGAGCCCACCAGCCTCACCGGAACGATGCTCTGGTCCGGGCGCACCAGCGTGCGGTGGATGTTGCCCTTGGCGGCACCATCGCTGCGCAGCAGCGTCTGCACCAGTGTGTCGGCGGACAGGGGCGGCGCGTCATCCTCAAAGACCAGCAACTGCGCCAGTGGTTGCCCGGTCGCCTGGGCGGCCGGGCGGGCCAGCAAGGTTTCTGCGGCAGGGTTCATGTAGGTGACCTCGCCGTGGATGTTGGTCGTCACCACGGCATCGCCAATGGCGGCCAGTGTGGTGCGCGCCTGTTCCCGCTCGGCCTCCAGGGCGCGCTCTGCATTCTGGCGCTGGGCCAGCAACGTGCGCGTGTGCCACAGGGTCAGCAGGATCAGCACCAGGGCCATGCCCATGTTGGTCCACATCAGCAGGAGCACGATGTGGCGCGAGCTTTCGCCCAGGGCCTCGCTGAAGTTCCGGGCCGCCGGGGTCACGCCTGCGTTGATTTCGCGGATGGTGTTCTGCCACCGTTCGCGCGTCGGGGCATCCGCCGTGCCGGCGGTGTTGCGCTGGTGGATCTCGTGCGACAGCTCGCGCAGTGCGCGGATGTACTCGTCGCCCACCAGCCATTGGTCTACCGGCTTCTTCACCAGATCAAAGTCGTCGAAGTAGCGCAACAGCCAGATCAGGCCGTCAATGTCATCGGGGTGGTTGCCACCGCGCAGAAAACCGTCGCGCGCCACATCGATCTGCACCTGGCCTGACTCCAGGGCCAGCCGGGCTGCCCGGTCGCCCAGCGGGATCTCCATGGCGCGGGTGAATCCCTCAAAGGCCTGGGGGGAGCCGTTGATGGCGTACTGGTTCAGGAAATAGATGGCGTCTTTCTGGCCTTTGGTCCACAGGCTTTCGCCAGCGACGAAGGCACGCACCGTGGACAAGACATGCAGGCTGGCCGTAGCGCACACCGCCAGCAGCAACACCATCGTGATGAAAGGCCAGGTCACCCGCAACGTCAACGGCACAGGCCTTCGCTCGACCGGCTGCAATACATCCATGGATGGGTCCCTCGCCTCGTGCCAAGCTGCGTGCGCCAGTGATGCCTGGTGGCCCCATCCGGCGCGCCCTCATCGGTGTGTCCGCACACTGTGTCAATGCCTGCGGTCCAGTGTTGTCCTGGAATCAGTGGCTCATTCTGCGGTGCGGTGCTTCCGGCCCACTATATAGCGATCAATTTGCCAGCGCATGCAAAGTTTGGCAACCCCTTGTGTCTGCGGGGAATGGGCGCCATGCCGATGCGCACCCGCGCGCGGCGGGCCACCGCTGGCTTCGCCTTTGTGTTGCCGGGCCTGGTTGACGCCGATGTTTACGGCGCCGCAGCGTGGGTGCCCACCAGCACGGACTGCGGGCCGTCGTCTTGGGGCTGCGAGATCAGGTCTTCGATGATGAAGGTGCGGTAGTAAAACGCGGTGACCGCGCCCTCGGGAGCGATGGCGGCGACCAAGGTCTCAGCGTCGTCCTTGTCGGCCATGGCGATCAGCAGCCCGTGGTGGCCCTTGCCGGCCAGGTCGGCAATGCGGCGCACCATGTCACCTTCGGCACCGACCGACGGAAGCGGCGCATCTGCCGTGCCCAGCGTGTGCACGATCTCCTGCAGGATGACTTCAGGGCTGGCGTAGGCGGTTTCGCCTTGGTGGCCAGCGGCTTGCAGCGCCGTGGCCGCCTGGCGCACGCAGTCTTCGTCGGGGAAGAGCGCAAACACGTGGCCGGTAGGGTAGAAAACGCCGCCCATGTTGGTCATGGTGGAATCAAGAACGAGGGGTTTCATGGGCTTCTCCCGAGGTGTTTCAGACCTTTTCGATTGAAACCCGTGGCCCCGGCGCGTGGTGTAGGCCAGCGGGCAATCTGCGCGTCAGCGCCCCTTGCCGCGCAGGGGGACGTGCCAGAAATATGATTGAAACAGCCTCTGGCGCTTATCCATCAAGCGCAAGCAGCTATCAAAATTGATATGCGATTTTCCAGTTGCGGCGCATCTATCGAAGCCACCCGCCGACCCAGGCCCCGAGCGCCGCGCAGTGCAGCACCACGGTGGCCCAGTAGACCGTGCGGAACTCCACCTTGCGGGACTTGTGCCGCAGCCATTGCTGGGCAAACCATGCGCCAGGCCATCCGCCTGCTAGGCCCAGCAGGTGCAGGTGGCTTTCCTTGGTGCGCCACTGGCCGTTTTGCGCGGCGCTTTTGTCGATGGCGTAGACCAGAAAGGTGAGGAGGTTGACGGCCAGGGCCGCTCCCAGCACCCACCATGGCAGCTGACCGGCCCAGAAGCCCCAGGCCAGCAGCGCCACCCAGCCCAGCATCAGCACCAGCGCCGGGCCTGCGGGAGTTGGCGGGCCGCTGGCGTCTGCGGGGCGCCGATGGCGTTGGGTTCGCGGTTTGGGAGCCCGCTGCGCCGGTTCGTGTCGAGCCCGCTGTGGGGGTGATTTGGCCGATGGGCGGGGCTGGGGTGCGGCCCCTTGCTGGCCCATGGGCTGCACCGCCATGGCCCGAGGCCCTTTGCCGCCCACATGGATTTCTTCGTACACCACGGCCAGCCCTTCGCGGGGCGCAGCGCTGCCACGGTAGTCCCGCACGTGAAAGAACACATCGGCCGAGGTGTCCGGGCTGCGGATAAAGCCGAAGGCGCGGGTGGCGTCCCAGCGGATGACGGTGCCCTGTTTTTGCATCGGCGAAAGGGGTTCTCAGGCCAGGGTGTGCAAGGGAATGTCCTGGCCCACCGCCAGCGCATCCAGCTGTGCGCGTGTCTGTGTGCGCAGGAACACCGCCACAGCCGTGTGGGTGGCAGGGGCGCGCAGCACCTGCGGGTCGCCCGTGGCGGGCATGCCTGCGGCGGCGCACAGGCTGGCGGCAAAGTGGGGTTCCAGCGCGGCCACCGCCACACGGCCGTCGGCGCAGGGGTAGATGCGGTAGCCCGCGTGGTTGCCGCCCACGTCGCCCTCGGGTGTGGTCAGGCCCCAGTCGCGCGGCTGGGCCAGCCAGGCGGCGGCATCGGCCAGCGCCACTTCAATGCACACACCGCTGCCGGTGTGCGCGCGTTCCAGCAGAGCCTGCAGCACGGCCTCGCTGGCCATCAGGGCGCCGCCCATGTCGGCGTAGAGCGTGGGGGGCATCTCGGTGCCGGTTACCAGCCCGGCGTCGGCCAGGTAGGTGAGGTCGTGGCCGGGCTCTTCGGCCCGCTCGGCCGCTGCGCCCACGATGCGCACCAGCGACAGGCGCGGGTACTTCGCCTGCAGTGCCTCCCAACCCAGGCCCAGCTTGGTGAGCGCCGAGGGACGAAACGAGGTGATCAGCACATCGGTGCGGGCCAGCTCCTCGTGCAGCGTGGCCTGGCCTTCTGTGGTCTTGAGGTGGGCATGCACCACACGCACGCCGCTGTGCAGCGTGGCATAGGCCGCCGGGCTGTAGATGCCCATGGGGTCGGCACTGGGGTAGCCGGGGGGCGGGGGCGGTTCGAGCTTGGTGCATTCAGCACCCATGCGCGCGCAGCGCATCAGGGCGGCGGGGCCGGGCAGGTTCAGCGCAAGGCTCAGGACGCGGACATTGCGCAGGGGCTGGGGCAGGGCGGTTGTCATGGGCTCAGGCTTGTCTCGGTGTTGTGGTTTTGAATGGAAGGTGCGGCGCTGGAACTTCGCAGGGCGCGCGGGCTCACTCCCAGCGTTATACATAATTTGTTACGCTCCCTGACCCATGCAACGCAGAACCTCTTTGGCCGCCCTCACGGGCCTGGCCGCCTTTCCGGGAGCTTTCATGACCACGTCCCTGAGCAGCGCCGCCACGGCACCCGCTTTGCAGGCGCTCAAGCAGTCACCCCGCATGCCGGTGCTGTTTGTGGGCCACGGCAGCCCCATGAACGCCATCGAAGACAACGCCTGGCGACGCAGCTGGCAGGCCTTGGGGGCGGAGTTGGCGGCCCGCGCCGTTCAGCCGCAGCTCATCCTGTGTGTGTCGGCCCACTGGCTCACGCGTGGCGGCTGGCAGCTGACCGGCATGGCCAACCCCAAGACGATCCACGACTTTGGTGGTTTTCCGCAGGCGCTGTTCGACCAGCAATACCCCGCGCCTGGTGCGCCGCAGGTGGCGCGCAGCCTGGCGGGGGAGCTCAAATCGCCTGCCACCGGAGGCGCTCTGGGCGTGGATGAGGGCGAATGGGGCCTGGACCACGGCACCTGGTCGGTGCTCAAGCCCATGTTTCCAAAGGCACAGATCCCGGTGATGCAGCTGAGCATGGACTACAGCCGCGCCCCGGCCGAGCATTACGCGCTGGGCCAGCAATTGAAGGCGCTGCGTGAGCGGGGCGTGTTGATCGTGGGCAGCGGCAATGTGGTGCACAACCTGCGGCTCACGCGCCGTGGCACGGCCGCCAACGAGGCGTACGACTGGGCCACCGAGTTCGACACCGTGGTGCAGGAGCAGATCAAGCAAGGCCAGCTCGGAGCCCTGCAGGACTTCCAGAAACTGGGTGCCGTGGCCAAACAGGCGCACCCCACGCACGAGCACTATCTGCCGTTGTTGTACGCGGCGGGAGCTGTGTTGCCCAGCGAGATGCCGCGCTTCTTCAACACGGGCTACCAGTCGGCATCGATCTCGATGCGGTCGGTGCTTTGGGGGTGATGGGGTACGGCGCCAGGTTGTTTGAATTGCTTCTTTTTTGATAGCTGGTAGCGCATATAGATAAAGCGCTAGAGGCCAAAAAAGCTTGAAAACTAGCGGCGTTACAGATCAGGCAGGCATGTCACCCGCCCGGATCGTCAGCCATGGCCAGCGTTCGCGGTAGCTTTCCGCCTTGGCCTGGAACAGCGGCAGATGTGGACAGGCAGGGTTGGGGCGCAGCAGTCCTGCATACAGCTCTTCAAGCCCGTAGGGCGCGTAGAGCATGGGCTCCTCAACACCCGGGTCGGCGGCAGGCTGCAGGCCCACGCAGGTGCAGGGCACCAGAAAACGCTCGATGCCGTTGCGGGCCGACTGCAGCGGCGCATAGGGGTAACCAAACCAGCGTTCGTACCAGAGGTGTACCCGGGCCTGGTTCTTGGCTTCCACGGTGATCGGCAGGTCGGAAAAGAGGGCGGTGACGCGGGCTTGCACGGCTTGTTCGGCGGCTTCGGACAGGTCCGACGCATCGAAATAGAACAGGTCGTAGTCCTTGATGTGCGCCGTGGGATTCAGTCCGGAACGCAGGTTCCACACCGTCTGGAACAGACAACCTGCCACCAGCCAGACATCCGGCAGGCCCAGAAACGGCAAACGCCCCAGAAGGGCCGCGTTGTGCGGGTTCTGGAGCGTTTCGCTCACAAAGCGGCGCGCGAGCGCCGCTTCAGTGTCCAACTCAGACCACTTTCGCAATGGACTGGCAGACGTAGTCGATGTTCTTGCTGTTGAGCGCGGCCACGCACATGCGGCCGGTGTCAGTGCCGTACACGCCGAACTCATTGCGCAGACGCACCATCTGGTCCTTGGTCAGGCCCGAGTAGCTGAACATGCCAATCTGCGTGGTGATGAAGCTCATGTCCTGCTTCACACCGGCGGCCTTGAGGCCATCGACCAGCTTCTGGCGCATGGCCTTGATGCGCACGCGCATTTCGGCCAGTTCTTGTTCCCACATCGCGCGCAGTTCGGGGTTGTTCAGCACGGCGGCCACCACTGCGCCACCGTGGATGGGTGGGTTGGAGTAGTTGGTGCGGATGACGATCTTGAGCTGGCTCAGCACGCGGCCGGCTTCTTCCTTGTCGGCGCACAGCACCGACAGGCCACCCACGCGCTCGCCGTACAGGCTGAAGCTCTTGCTGAAAGATGTGGAGACAAAGAAGTTCAGGCCTGCAGCCACAAATTTGCCGATCACGGCGCCGTCTTCGGCGATGCCGTGGCCGAAGCCCTGGTAGGCCATATCGAGGAAAGGCGTCAGGCCCTTGGCCTTGACGGCGGCAATCACCTGGTCCCACTGGGGGGGCGTGATGTCGTAGCCGGTGGGGTTGTGGCAGCAGGCGTGCAGCACGACGATGGTGCCGGCAGCGGCGGCATTCAGGCTGGCCAGAAAGCCTTCAAAGTTCACGCCGCGCTTTTCGGCGTCGTAGTAGGCATAGGTATCGACTTCGAAGCCGGCATTGGTGAACAGCGCGCGGTGGTTTTCCCAGCTCGGATCGGAGATCAGCACCTTGGCGTTGGGGCTGAGTTTCTTGAGAAAGTCAGCGCCGATCTTGAGGCCGCCCGTACCACCCACGGCTTGCACGGTGGCCACGCGGCCAGAAGTGACGGGTTCGCTGTCCGCACCGAATACCAAAGCCTTGACGGCGTTGTCATAGGCCACGATGCCGTCGATGGGCAGGTAGCCACGGGCAGTGGGGGTGGACATCATGGTCTTTTCTGCGGCCTGCACACATTGCAGCAAGGGCAGCTTGCCGTTGTCGTCGAAATAAACGCCGACGCCCAGGTTGACCTTGTTGGGGTTGGTGTCTGCGTTGAATTGCTCGTTGAGGCCCAGGATGGGGTCGCGGGGGGCCATTTCGACGGCGGTGAAAAGAGACATGAAAATCCTTGAAAGGTTGTCAGTAGCGAAGAATCCGGGCGTGGTGTACTGTGCCGGGTTCCGCCGATTTTAACGGCCGCTACCCCCCAATCGTTGACTGCACCCATGCCGGATATCACAGAAGTCATAACGGAAAAGCAAGACGGCGAATTCGTCCATTTCCCCAATTCCCCCTTTGAATTGTTCCAGCCGTATCCACCGGCGGGCGACCAGCCCGAGGCCATCAACAAGCTGGTGGAGGGCCTGAACGACGGAGAAACCTTCCAGACGTTGCTGGGTGTGACGGGCTCTGGCAAGACCTTCACCATGGCCAACGTGATCGCCCGCATGGGGCGCCCGGCCATCATCTTCGCCCCCAACAAGACCCTGGCTGCGCAGCTGTACAGCGAGTTCCGCGAGTTCTTCCCCAAGAATGCCGTGGAGTATTTCGTGAGCTACTACGACTACTACCAGCCCGAGGCGTATGTGCCCCAGCGCGACCTGTTCATCGAGAAGGACAGCGCGATCAACGAGCACATCGAGCAGATGCGGCTGTCGTGCACCAAGAGCCTGATGGAGCGCACGGATGTGGTCATCGTGGCCACGGTGTCGGCCATCTACGGCATTGGCGAACCCGAGAGCTACCACCGCATGGTGATGACCTTGCGCTCGGGCGATAAGCTGGGCCAGCGCGATGTGATCGCCCAGCTGATCCGCATGCAGTACCAGCGCAACGAGGCCGACTTCTCGCGCGGCAAGTTCCGTGTGCGGGGCGACACCATCGACGTGTTCCCGGCCGAGCACTCGGAGCTGGCCATCCGCATCGAGCTGTTCGACGACGAGATCGAGAGCCTGCAGCTGTTCGACCCGCTCACGGGCCGCGTCAAGCAGAAGATCCCGCGTTTCACCGTGTATCCCAGCAGCCACTACGTGACGCCGCGCGACAAAGTGCTGGCCGCCGTGGAGACCATCAAGATCGAACTGGCCGACCGCCTCAAGCAGTTGTTGGCCGACGGCAAGCTGGTGGAAGCGCAGCGGCTGGAGCAGCGCACGCGGTTTGACCTGGAGATGCTCAGCGAAGTAGGGCACTGCAAGGGCATCGAGAACTACACGCGCCACCTGTCGGGTGCCGCGCCGGGCGACCCGCCGAGCACGCTGACCGACTACATGCCCAAGAACGCGCTGATGTTCCTGGATGAAAGCCACCAGATGATCGGCCAGCTCAATGCCATGTACAGCGGCGACCGTTCGCGCAAGACCACGCTGGTGGAGTATGGCTTTCGCCTGCCATCGGCGCTGGACAACCGGCCGCTCAAGTTCGAGGAGTTCGAACAGCGCATGCGGCAGGTGATCTTTGTCACCGCCACGCCCGCGGACTACGAGCGCACTCACTCCGGCCAGATCGTGGACCAGGTGGTGCGCCCCACCGGACTGGTGGACCCTGAGGTGGAAGTGCGGCCCGCAACGCACCAAGTGGATGATGTGCTTCAAGAAATACGCATTCGTGTCGAAAAGTATGAACGCGTACTCATTACTACCCTCACGAAGCGCATGGCGGAGCAACTGACCGACTACCTGACGGATAACGGCGTGAAGGTGCGCTACCTGCACAGCGATGTGGACACGGTGGAGCGTGTGGAGATCATTCGCGACCTGCGCCTGGGTGCTTTTGATGTGCTGGTGGGTATCAACCTGCTGCGGGAGGGGCTGGATATCCCTGAGGTGTCCCTGGTGGCGATCCTGGATGCCGACAAGGAGGGCTTCCTGCGGGCCGAGCGCAGCCTGATCCAGACCATTGGCCGCGCGGCGCGCAATCTCAATGGCCGGGCCATCCTTTATGCAGACCGCATTACGGAGTCCATGAAAAAAGCCATGGGCGAGACGGAACGTCGGCGCATCAAGCAGATCGCACACAACGAGGCACACGGAATCACGCCGCGCAGCATTGTCAAGCGGGTAAGAGACCTGATTGACGGGGTTTATAGCGAGAAGGCCGGAAAGGATGCGCAGCGGCTGGAGCAGGAAGCCCTGCAGCGCGCCAAGGTGGAGGACATGTCAGAAAAAGACGTGGCGCGCGAGATCAAGCGGCTCGAAAAACTCATGCTGGAACACGCGCGCAACTTGGAATTCGAGCAGGCGGCAAGGGTACGGGACCAACTCACGCGGCTCAAGGATCAGGCATTTGGTGCACACGGCAATGATTCGGTGGCCTTGTAATGGGCGAGAAAACAATTGGAAATAACTATCAAGTCGATTTAAAACCAGTTGGTTTTTTAACCCGACAGAATCGATAGGGATTTGTGTTATACTCCTACAAAATACTCAAGAAAACAGCCCAGCGATGAAGGGCTCCGTGCAGGCGACTGTTCGGAGTAAGGGGCGGAGACGGTGCCTTGCTGGCCATCAGCCAGCGAAGGCGGTTTCTACAACGAACAAGCCTTAGCACAAGGAGCTTGCGATGCGTCTCACAACCAAAGGCCGTTTTGCGGTCACCGCCATGATTGACCTGGCCCTGCGCCAGAACAATGGGCCCGTTACCCTTGCGGCCATCAGCCAGCGTCAGCAGATTTCGCTGTCGTACCTGGAGCAGCTTTTCGGCAAGCTTCGCCGCCATGAGCTGGTGGAATCTACCCGTGGTCCTGGTGGTGGTTACACACTTGCTCGCAAGGCCGGTGACATCACGGTGGCTGACATCATTGTCTCGGTGGACGAGCCCATTGACGCCACGCAGTGCGGCGGCAAGGAAAACTGCCTGGGCGAAGCCGGCCGTTGCATGACGCATGAGCTGTGGGCATCGCTCAACCAGCGCATGGTGGAGTTCCTGGATTCCGTCACCCTGCAAAAGCTCGTGGACGAGCAGATCGCCAAAGGCGTGCAGATCGAAGACAAGCCCGTGGTGCGCCGCGCCATCTCGACGACGCCGGTGGTCAAGCCCATCCGCGTGAATGCTCCGAACTCCGTGTTCGCATTGGGCAACGTTTTCGCCAAATCCTGATAGCCCAAGGGCTTGTGTCGGCCCTGGGGTCGGCACCGCCCTGAACAGTTTTCAAGCCTCGTTTTGTTTCTTACTGAGTTTGCCAGCCAGCAACCATCACTGAGCCAGCCATGGACATGACCCCGCACTTCCCCATCTATCTTGACTATGGTGCTACCACCCCCGTGGATCCCCGTGTGGTGGATGCCATGATTCCCTGGTTGCGCGAACATTTCGGCAACCCGGCATCGCGCAGCCACGCCTGGGGCTGGGAGGCTGAAGAAGCGGTCGAGAAAGCGCGCGTGCAAGTGGCCGACCTGATCGGAGCCGACCCCCGCGAGATTGTCTGGACTAGCGGTGCGACCGAGTCCATCAATCTGGCGCTCAAGGGGGCTGCGCAGTTCTACAAGGGCAAGGGCAAGCATCTCATCACGCTCAAGACCGAGCACAAGGCCGTGCTGGACACCATGCGCGAGCTGGAGCGCCAGGGTTTTGAGGCCACTTACCTGGATGTGCAGGAAGACGGGCTGGTCAACATGGATGCGCTCAAGGCCGCCATTCGCCCGGACACCGTGCTGATCAGCATTCTGTTCGTAAACAACGAAATCGGCGTCATCCAGGACATTCCCGCCATCGGCGCACTGTGCCGTGAAAAGGGCATCCTGCTGCATGTGGATGCCGCACAGGCTACGGGCCGGGTTGCCATCGACATGGCCACCTTGCCCGTCGATCTGATGAGCATGACGGCCCACAAGACCTATGGCCCCAAGGGCATCGGTGCCCTGTATGTGCGCCGTAAGCCGCGCGTTCGGCTGGAGGCGCAGATGCACGGTGGTGGCCACGAGCGTGGCATGCGTTCGGGCACCTTGCCCACGCACCAGATCGTGGGCATGGGCGAAGCCTTTCGCATCGCCAAGGAAGAAATGGCCGAGAGCAATGCCAAGGCCCAGGCCCTGCAGCAACGTCTGCTGGACGGCCTGAAAGACATCGAGCAGGTCTACATCAACGGCAGCATGGAGCGCCGCGTGCCGCAGAACCTGAACATGAGCTTCAATTTCGTCGAAGGCGAATCGCTCATCATGGGGATCAAGGGTTTGGCGGTGTCGTCGGGTTCAGCCTGCACCTCGGCCAGCCTGGAGCCCAGCTATGTGCTGCGCGCCCTGGGTCGCAGTGACGAGTTGGCCCACAGCAGCCTGCGCATGACCATCGGCCGGTTCACGACCGAAGAAGAGATCGACTACGCCATCTCCACCATCCGTGAGAACGTGGCCCGCCTGCGTGAACTCAGCCCGCTGTGGGAGATGTACCAGGACGGCATCGACATCAGCACCATCCAGTGGTCAGCGCACTGAATCCCTGAAGATTTTGAAAGAATTGAAGAGGTACACATCATGGCTTACTCAGAAAAAGTGGTTGACCATTACGAAAACCCCCGCAACGTGGGTTCGTTCGACAAGGGTGACGATTCGGTGGGCACCGGCATGGTCGGCGCGCCTGCCTGCGGCGACGTGATGAAGCTGCAGATCAAGGTGAACCCTGAAACCGGCGTGATCGAAGATGCGCGTTTCAAGACCTATGGCTGCGGCTCGGCCATCGCCTCGTCGTCGCTCGTGACCGAGTGGGTCAAGGGCAAGACGCTGGATCAGGCGGCGGCCCTCAAGAACAGCGAGATCGCCGAAGAGCTGGCTCTGCCGCCCGTCAAGATCCACTGCTCCATCCTGGCCGAAGACGCCATCAAGGCTGCCGTGCTCGACTACAAGACCAAGCACGCAGCCCCTGCAACAGCCGCTGCCTGAGCAACCGAGAGAGATATGGCCATCACGCTGACAGAAGCCGCTGCCCGGCACGTCAACCGCTACTTGTCCCGCCGAGGCAAGGGCCTGGGCGTGCGCCTGGGGGTCAAGACGACCGGATGCTCGGGGCTTGCCTACAAGCTCGAATATGTGGACGACAGCGAGCCCGAGGACATCGTGTTTGAAAACCACGGCGTCAAGGTGCTGATCGATCCCAAGAGCCTGGCCTACATCGACGGCACCGAGCTGGACTTCGTGCGCGAGGGCCTCAATGAGGGCTTCAAGTTCAACAACCCCAACGAGCGTGACCGCTGCGGTTGTGGGGAGAGTTTCCGCGTTTGAGCGCCTGCCGCCTTCGTGCCGTCAAACCGCCATCGCGCTGCGTGCTGGCGGTTTTTTCTTGGATGTTTCGCCCCCCGTTGCTCCGCGCATGAACCTGCAATCTGACGACTTTGAACTGTTTGGCATCTCGCGCCGCTTTGCGCAGGAGCGCAATGCCATCGACGCGCGCTGGAAAGAGCTGCAGCGCGAAGCCCACCCCGACAAGTTTGCGGCGCAGGGTGCGGCGGCGCAGCGCGTGGCCATGCAGTGGTCCGTGCGCATCAACGAGGCCTACCAGCGCCTGAAAGACCCGATGCGCCGCGCCGCCTACCTGTGTGAACTGCATGGTGCGCCCATCCGCGCCGAGGACAACACGGCCATGCCTGCTGCGTTTTTGATGCAGCAGATGGAGTGGCGCGAGGCGCTGGAAGATGCCCGCGCCGAGAGCGAACTCGATGCGCTGGACGATGGTGTCGCCCAGGCCCGCCGCGCCGCGCTGGCACAGTGCGAGCAACTCATCGACCAGCAGCAGGACTACGCAGGCGCGGCCCGCCAGGTCAGAGCCCTCATGTTCATTGCGCGATTTGCGGACGATATTGAACGCCGCCGAGAGCAACTGGGACAATAGAGCGGATTTGCTTTCCCCTTGGGGCCCCCATGTCGCTTGCTGATGTGATGGTGTGCCCCACCACGTTGAGACCCGAAATTTCATGGCGCTTCTGCAGATTTCCGAACCCGGCCAATCCCCCGACCCGCACCAGCGGCGCATCGCCGTAGGCATCGACCTGGGCACCACCCATTCTTTGGTTGCCGCCGTGCGCAATGGTGTGTCCGAATGCCTGCCCGACGCGCAGGGCAGGGTACTGCTGCCTTCGGTAGTCCGTTACCTCGAAAAGGGCGGGCGCCAGATCGGATACGACGCCGTGGCTGCGCAGGCCCAGGATGCTCGCAACACCATTGCCTCTGCCAAGCGTTTTATGGGGCGTGGCCTGAAAGACGTGGCGGAAGCGGGCAAGCTGCCCTACGACTTTGTTCCCGCCAGTGACGAGGGCGCAGGGGGTATGGTCAGCCTTGCGACGGTGGATGGCAACAAGTCGCCCGTCGAGGTCAGCGCCGAGATTCTGGCGACCCTGCGCTACCGGGCAGAAGACACCTTCAATGACGATCTGTATGGCGCGGTGATCACCGTGCCCGCCTACTTCGACGACGCCCAGCGCCAGGCCACCAAGGATGCGGCCAAGCTGGCGGGCATCCACCTGCTGCGCCTGATCAACGAGCCTACGGCGGCTGCGATTGCCTATGGACTGGACAACGCCAGCGAGGGGGTCTACGCCGTGTATGACCTGGGCGGGGGCACTTTCGACATCTCGATCCTGCGTCTGACGCAGGGCGTTTTTGAAGTCATTTCCACGGGGGGTGATTCGGCCTTGGGGGGGGATGACTACGACGCCGTGCTGGCCGACTGGGTGCTGCAACAGCTGGGACTTCAGGCGATCACTGCAGCGGACAAATCCGCCGTGCGCATGGCTGCCCGCGCCTGCAAGGAAGCCTTGACTGCTACTGATTCGGTAGCATTCATCGCTTTACTATCAAGCGATGAAGCCCGATTTGATGTCAAACGTTCGGATTTTGAGGCGATCACGGCCGACTTGACGGCACGCTCCATGGCCGCAGTGCGCCGTGCCTTGCGCGACGCCCATCTGGCCCGCGACGAGGTCCAGGGTGTGGTGATGGTGGGAGGCTCCACCCGCATGCCGCAGGTGCAGCGCGCCGTGGAGGAATTTTTCGCCAAACCGCCGCTCACCAACCTCAACCCCGATGAGGTAGTGGCCCTGGGTGCTGCCATCCAGGCCAACCAGCTGGCGGGCAACAACACGGCGGGGGACCTGCTGCTGCTCGATGTGATTCCACTGTCGCTGGGCATCGAAACCATGGGCGGGCTGGTGGAGCGCATCGTGGCGCGCAACGAGACCATTCCCACCGCCAAGGCGCAAGACTTCACCACCTACAAGGATGGTCAGACTGCCTTGGCGATCCATGTTGTGCAGGGCGAACGCGATCTGGTGCAAGACTGCCGCAGCCTCGCGCGTTTTGAGCTGCGTGGCATTCCGCCCATGGCCGCAGGGGCAGCGCGCATCCGCGTGACCTTCACCGTCGATGCCGATGGCCTCCTGAGCGTGAATGCGAAGGAGCAGGGCAGCGGTGTGGAGGCGCGCATTGACGTGAAGCCGTCGTATGGCCTCTCCGATGACCAGATCGCGCGCATGCTGCAGGACGGGTTTGCAACGGCCGCGCAGGACATGAAAGCCCGCGCCGTGGTCGAAGCCCGTGTGGACGCCGACCGCATGCTCATCGCCACCCAGAGCGCGCTCGATGCGGATGGCGATGTGCTGAGCCCGCAGGAGCGCGCCGCCATCGATGCCCTGATGGTGGCCCTGCGCCACCAGCGCGATTCCGACGATGCCGCCGTCATCGAAGCCGCTACCGATGCCCTGGCCAAGGGTACCGAGGCGTTTGCCGCCTTGCGCATGAACCGGGGCATTCACCAGGCCCTGGCTGGCAAGAACGTGCAGGCCCTCTGAGCCCGCCGAACGCATCTCTTCGAACAAAAAAACACCCCATGCCCGTCATCAAAATCCTTCCCCATCCCGAATACTGCCCTGCAGGCACCGAAATCACGGCCCCCGCAGGCACGTCAATCTGCGAAGCCTTGCTCGACAACCACATCAACATCGAGCATGCCTGCGACATGAGCTGCGCCTGTACCACCTGCCACGTCATCGTGCGCCAGGGGCTGAATTCGCTCAACGAGGCGGAAGAAGAGGAAGAAGACCTGCTGGACCGCGCCTGGGGCCTGGAGCCACAATCGCGACTTTCGTGCCAGGCCATCCTGGCTCAAACCGATGTGACCGTGGAAATTCCCAAGTACACGATCAACCACGCCAAGGAAAACCATTGAAATGACACGGCAGATCGTTCTCGACACCGAAACCACCGGCCTGTCGGCCGAGGGCGGGGACCGCATCATCGAGCTGGGCTGTGTGGAGCTGCTCAACCGCAAGCTCACGGGCAACAACCTGCACCTGTACTTCAACCCGGGCCGCGACAGCCACGAAGACGCGCTCAAGGTGCACGGCATCAGCAACGAGTTCCTGAAGGACAAGCCCAAGTTTGCCGAGGTGGTGGACGACATCCTGCAGTACCTGCAGGGCGCCGAGATCATCATCCACAACGCCGCGTTCGACGTGGGCTTTCTGAACAAGGAGCTGGAACTGGTGGGCCGCCCCGCGTTCCGCACCTATGTGGAGAGCGTCACCGACACGCTGGCCATGGCCAAGGAGATGTACCCCGGCAAGCGCAATTCGCTCGATGCCCTGTGCGACCGCCTGGGCGTGGACAACTCCGGCCGGACCTTGCACGGCGCCTTGCTGGATGCGGAGCTGCTGGCCGATGTGTACATCAATCTCACGCGCGGCCAGGACGCCCTGTTGATCGCCGACGACGCGCAGGACAGCGGCGATGGCCTGAAGGTCGCAGCCATCGACCTGCGAGCGCTGAGCCTCCCTGTCCTGCGCGCCAGCGAGCAGGAACAGACGGCACATGCGGAGCTCCTGGCGCAAATTGACAAGGCCAGTGGCGGCAAAACAATTTGGCGAACTGTTCAGGCAGCCTGAAAAGCTGTGCCATAATCGAAGGCTGTCACAGCGACACGGGTGATTAGCTCAGCGGTAGAGCACTGCCTTCACACGGCAGGGGTCACATGTTCGATCCATGTATCACCCACCACGCTTTTGACTTCTTGCGAAAGCACCCTGCTTCAGGGTGCCAACGTCGGGTGATTAGCTCAGCGGTAGAGCACTGCCTTCACACGGCAGGGGTCACATGTTCGATCCATGTATCACCCACCAATTTGAAAACCCCTTCAGATTTTTGTCTGCAGGGGTTTTTTCATGGGCGCGGGCATAGGCAGCTGTTTCCGCGGCTGCACCTTGCAGGGCGGCTAAAGTGTCAGACTTGATATGCCACGGCGGCTGCGTTTTCTTGCGCCGCGCTGTTTGTCCTCTGGCCTTTTTGCCGCTGTCGATACGCCCCGACCCATGATCACCTTCCACAACCCGTTTCACCAGGGGCATGCCCCCGTCCATGAGTTCTTTCGCGGTGAACGCGTGCCCTGTTTTGAGAAACCGGCACGCGTGGACTATGTCGAAGAAGCGCTGCGGGCGCGTGGCCATGGCCTGATGACCCCGGACGTGGACAGCGGCCCCGTGTTGTCGCAGGTGCATGCGCCGCGTTATCTGGCCTTCCTGAAGACGGCCTGGCAGCAATGGCTGGCACTTGACGCTGCCAATGCGGGTGCGCAGCCGTTTCCGTCGGTCTGGCCCGTTCGTACCCTGCGCAGCGATCTGGAGCCTGAGAACTTTGTGGCCCGTCTGGGTCTGTACTCCATGGACAACGGCACCCCCATGGCGTCTGGTACCTGGGCTGCAGCCAAGGCGGGGGCCGATGCTGCCGCCAGCGCTGCGACACGGGTGGCCCAAGGAGCCCGCGCGGCGTTTTGCTGTACGCGGCCGCCGGGCCACCATGCCGGACCGGACTTCATGGGCGGCTATTGCTTTTTGAACAATGCCGCCGTGGCCGCACAGGTGCTGCGCAACCAGGGGGCACAGCGTGTGGCGTTGCTCGATGTGGATTACCACCATGGCAATGGAACACAAAGCATCTTCTACGACCGGGCCGATGTGCTGTTCATCAGCATTCATGGCGATCCACGCACCGAGTACCCGTTCTATCTGGGCCATGCGGACGAAACCGGGGTGGGCGAGGGCGCAGGCTTCAATCTGAACCTGCCGCTGCCTGCGGGCACCAGTGCGACCACCTGGTTCGATGCGCTGGAAATTGCCTGCGCGCGGATTGCCCGCCAGGGGGCTGACGCCCTGGTGATCTCCCTCGGGCTCGACGCCTTTGAGGGCGACCCCATCTCCAAGTTTGCGCTGGCGTCCGCCGATTTCACCCGGTTGGGTGAGCGCCTCGCGCGGCTGGGTCTGCCCACCGTCTTTGTGCTGGAAGGTGGCTATGCGGCCGCAGAACTGGGCACCAACGCCGTCAATGTGCTTGACGGGTTCGAGCAGGTCTGAGGGCACAGCACATTGAAAGGAAAGGCCATGACAAATCAGGTGGATTGTGTGGTGGTCGGCGCCGGCGTGGTGGGCCTGGCCGTAGCGCGGGCGCTGGCTTTGCAGGGGCGCGAAGTGATAGTGCTGGAGTCTGCGGACGCGATCGGGACGGGTATCAGTTCGCGCAACAGTGAGGTGATCCATGCCGGGCTGTACTACCCCACCGGCTCGTTGAAGGCCACACTGTGCGTGCGTGGAAGAGACATGTTGTATGCCTACTGTGCGGAGCGCAGCGTGCCCCATCGCCGCTGCGGCAAGCTCCTGGTGGCAACTTCGTCGGGCCAGTTACCAAGCCTTGAGTCCATCCAGGCGCGGGCCCAAGCCAACGGCGTGCCGGATCTGCGTTGGCTGGGCCGCCATGACGCCCAGGCCATGGAGCCCGCGCTGGAATGTGTTGCTGCGTTGTTTTCGCCCAGTACTGGCATTGTGGACAGCCACGCCCTGATGCTCGCGTTGCAGGGCGATCTGGAGCATGCAGGGGGACTTGTGGTGCTGAATTCGCCCCTGGCGCAAGCAGAATGCGCGCAAGATGCTATAAATTTGGAAGCATTGGACGGTACCTGCTTGCGAGCGCGCGCTGTGGTTAATGCAGCAGGTCTGCATGCCCCTGGGCTGGCTCGCCGATTTGTGGGGTTGGCTGCCGAACAGGTGCCCCCTGCCCGCTACGCCAAAGGCAGCTATTTCACGCTGTCTGGCAAGGCCCCCTTCAGCCGTTTGATCTACCCTGTGCCCGAGGCCGCAGGCCTGGGCGTGCATCTGACACTCGATCTGGGGGGACAGGCCAAGTTTGGCCCCGACGTGCAGTGGGTGGATTCGCCAGATGACCTGCTGGTAGACCCCGCACGTGGCGATGCGTTCTACGCCGAAGTCCGCAAGTACTGGCCCGCGTTGCGCGATGGAGCGCTCGCACCTGGCTATGCGGGCATACGTCCCAAGATTCACGGCCCAGATGAGCCGGCAGCGGACTTTGTGATTCAGGGGCCTTCAATCCACGGCATCCCTGGCCTGGTCAACCTGTTTGGCATTGAGTCCCCGGGGTTGACAAGCTCTCTGGCGATTGCCGAACATGTGGCCGCACTCGTTTGATCTGTGGCAAGCCATTTGCAATCGGTAACCTCTTGAGACCCCGTCCTACGAAGGGGAACAGGGCGGATGGCTAAGATGAACCGGTGCTCTGCCAGGCCATGCCGACAGCGCTGACTGATTTTTTTTGTTGCTTAAAGAAAGGCTTGTATGACTGCTTCCGACACCACCACGACCCAGGGCGAACTGGAAAAGCTGGTTTCTGATCTGCGTGGGCTCCTGGCCAACAAAGATCTTGATGCGGTCCCGGAAATCAAGCTGCTGCGCCAGCGCCTTGACGATGGCATGCACAACGTGCGCGAGTCGGCAGTGCGTGCGGCGCAAGATGCTGCCCGCCAGGCCAAGGACGCTGCCCTTGCGGCCGACCGCTATGCACACGATGAACCATGGCGCGTGGCAGGTGCCGCGCTGGCCGTGGGTGCGCTGGTGGGCTTCCTGCTTGCGCGCCGCTGATCTTGGCTGGCAGGGCTCGGTCGCACAACACAGGGGCTGCGCATGAACTGGCTTTCCCTTCTGGGGCTGGAGTCACTGGTGGCCCGTTGGCGTGCCAATGTGATCGAAGGTGCCATCGCTGCCGAAGACCGCATGGACCTCGCCCGGCTGGAGTGGCAGGATCAGAAACAGCGGCTGCAGCAAATGCTGGTGCTGACCATTGTGGTAGCAGGGCTCACGGTGGTGGCATTGATCATGCTCTCGTTGGCGGTGCTCGTGCATTTTTGGGATACGCCCCATCGCACCCTGGTGGCCTGGCTGGTTGCGGCTGTCTGGACCGTGGGTTGGGCTGCCACACTGATGTCGCTCATTTCCGTCGCGCAGAAGGCGGGCAACGGCTTTGCCCTCACGCGCCGCGAGCTCGCGCAGGACTGGCGTGACATCAAGGAGCGTTTGTAATGGCGACATCCCATCCGTCCCCCTCCGTAGCGCCTCAGCCCGTCGTTCCCCCGCCTACTGCCGAACAGCAGAGGCTTCTTGACCGCATTGCCATGCAGCGAGACCGCCTGCGCGCCCGCAGGGCTGCGCGGGCACAGTCGCTGGCCTTGGTGCAGCGTGAACCGGGGGCGGGCGGCATTGACGAATCCCTGGTGCTTCGCGCCGCAGGGTTCGCGCGGGAGCATCCCCTGGCAGTTGCGGCCATGGCAGGGGTTGCCTTGGTGGCAGGGCCGCGCCGCCTGATCCGATGGGCGGGCGTGGTGCTGCCCATGCTGATGCGGCTCCGACGCTAGGCGGGTGCTGCATGCCTCTGCTCAGAGGCGCCTGCTTCTCGTAAATTGAAAAGAACCGCTGACCACAGCGGCTCTTTTTTGTTTCCGGGTCAATGGGGCAGCCTGGACTCAACCCATGGCCTTGATGGCCTTTGCTGCCTTCACCACCAATGCAGGGCCTTCATAGATCAGCCCGGTATAGATCTGCACCACGTCGGCGCCCGCGCGGACCTTGCTGACCGCATCCTCGGCACTCATGATGCCGCCCACGCCGATGATGGGAAAGCGGCTGCCCAGCGCGGCGCGCAGTTGACGAATGACCTGGTTGCTTGCCTCCAGCACCGGGGCTCCGCTCAGGCCGCCGGTTTCCCCGGCATAGCGCAGGCCCTGTACCGCAGTGCGGCTGATGGTGGTGTTGGTGGCGATCACGCCGTCCATCCCATGGCGCTGCAGTGTGGCGGCGATCACGGACACCTGGGCTTCATCAAGGTCGGGGGCAATCTTCACAAACACCGGCACGCGGCGACCATGCTGTGTTGCCAGCGCCTCACGCAGCTCGGCGATGGCACCCAGCAAGGCATCCAGGGCCGCATCGCTTTGCAGTGCGCGCAGGTTCTGGGTGTTGGGTGAACTGATGTTGACCGTCACGTAGTCGGCGTGGGGGTAGACCCCTTCCAGGCAGGCCAGGTAGTCGCTGGTGGCATTCTCGATGGGGGTGGTGGCGTTCTTTCCGATGTTGAGGCCCAACAGGAGGGGATGTTTGCGACTTTGTGATCGAAAGCGCGCCTGCTGTACGTTGTGCAAGAAGGCGTCCAGGCCTTCGTTGTTGAAGCCCAGGCGGTTGATCAGCGCGCGGGCTTCGGGCAGGCGGAACATGCGCGGCTTGGGATTGCCCGGCTGCGCCTTGGGTGTCACGGTACCGACCTCCACAAAGCCGAAGCCCATGGCGCCCAGGGCGTCGATGCAGCGGGCGTTCTTGTCCAGGCCGGCTGCCATCCCGACGCGGTTGGGAAAGGTCAAGCCCGCCAGTTCCACGGGATCGTCCACGGTTTCATTGCACCAGGCCCACTGCAACGGTGTGCGCTGCCCGCGCGCCAGCATGTCCATGGTGAGTTCGTGGGCGGTCTCGGCATCCAGGCCAAAGAGAAAGGGGCGGGTGAGGGCGTAGGGGATCAGGGACATGGAGGGATAATTCAAGAATTACCCCTGATTTTCTCCCATGACGACCACTCCTTCCCTGACCCAAGACGAACTCAAGACCCTGGTAGGCCAAGCGGCGCTGCAATATGTAGTGCCTGGCGAGATTGTGGGCGTAGGCACCGGCTCCACCGTCAACAAGTTCATCGATGCGCTCGCCACCATCAAGGACCAGATCAAGGGAGCTGTATCCAGCTCGGTGGCCAGCACGGAGCGGCTGAAGGCGCTGGGGATTGCAGTGTTGGATGCCAACGAGGTTCCAGCGCTGTCGGTCTACATCGACGGTGCCGACGAGATCGATGGCAAAGGCCATATGGTCAAGGGCGGTGGCGCTGCGCTGACGCGCGAGAAGATCGTCGCTGCACTGGCGAGCCGCTTTGTGTGCATTGCCGACGAATCCAAGCTGGTTCAGGCGCTGGGGCAGTTTCCTTTGCCGGTTGAGGTGATCCCCATGGCGGCCAACCACATTGCGCGGCGTTTTGCGGCGATGGGCGGCCAGGCACAGTTGCGGCTGCGGGACGGGCAGCCCCTGGTGACCGACAACGGTCAATACATCCTGGATGTCCGCGGGCTCTCGATCACAGATCCGCTGGCGTTCGAGTCCGATATCAACCAATGGCCCGGGGTGGTGACGGTGGGAGTCTTTGCCCACCAGAAGGCGTCGGTCTGCCTGCTGGGCACGGCGCAAGGCGTCAAGACGCTCACATACTGATTCCTGGCTTCAGCAAACATTTTGCGCGCAAAGGAAAAGGGGCCTGAAAAGGCCCCTTTGTTTTGACAGCCCACGCCAGCTTGTTCCCGGTTTGGAGCTGGCTGGTTTCCCGCGAATTGCGTGGCTTAGAACCGGATACCCGCCGGATTGCTGGGTGTCGGTCCATCGTTGACGGGTGCGGGGGGACGCGGACGCGCCCTGGAAGGCGCTGTGGGAGTGGCTGGGTCTGACGATGCGGGAGTCGTTGCAGGTTCTGCTGTCGCTTTCACGGCAACCAGCGGCGTGGGCGCAGGTTGGCGGTAGTTTCTGGGCAGAGCCGATTGCTTGGGGTAGCCTGCCGCGTCCAGATACTGGACCCATTCCCCTTCGGAAAAGCCTGCGAGCTGCTGGCCGCCGATGGTGCCAAAGGGCAGGCCGGTACCGCCGCTCAGCCGTTGAAGCGCCGCGATGTCCTCGTTGCTGGACACGGTGCGCTCGGTGAAGGGAACACCCCGAGAAGTGAGCAGGTTGCGCGCGGAGGTGCAAGGCGGGCAGTCGTTGCCGGTGTAGATCGTGACAGGAAAGCGGTTGGCGATCTGGCGCAGTTCGTAGGGCAGCGCGCCGTTGGCGGCAGCGGGTGCCTCGGTGGTCGCACGGGCAGGTTGCGCGTTGGCGTCGGCGGGTGCTCGGTCCGAAAACGTCACCTTGCCATCCGGGCCGACGATGCGGTAAACGCCTTGCGCCTGCACGCTGGCGCACGCCAGCGTCATCAGCAAGGACGCCAGCAGGGGGGCGGTCAACGGCTTGTGCATGTTCATTCTCCTCACTCCTTCGTGGTCATCAGGCCCCGGGCGCAGGGTGTGCACGCCAGGGCCATGGTTCGGTTCAGGCGGTTGACTCTTCGGCCATGCCCTGGTGGCGCAGCAGGGCGTCCAGGCTGGGCTCGCGGCCCCGGAAGGCCTTGAACGATTCCATCGCAGGGCGGCTGCCGCCGGCTTCCAGGATGGCCTGGCGATAGCGGCGGCCCGTTTCGATGCTGGGCAGGCCATCGCTCCCAGAGGTTTCCTCGAAAGCAGCATAGGCGTCTGCACTCAGTACCTCGGCCCACTTGTAGCTGTAGTAGCCAGCGGCATACCCGCCCGCAAAAATATGGCTGAAGGTGTGTGCCGTGCGGCTGAATGCCGGGGGTTGCAGCACGGCCACTTCGCGGCGCACCTGGTCCAGGAGGGGCATGATGTCCTGGGCCGGGTCGTGTTCGGTGTGCAGCAGCATGTCGAACAGCGAGAACTCGATCTGGCGCAGCGTCTGCATGCCGCTCTGGTAGTTCTTGGCGGCGATCATCTTGTCGAACAGCGCGCGGGGCAGGGGCTCTCCTGTGTCCACATGGGCCGTCATGTGCTTGAGCACATCCCATTCCCAGCAGAAGTTCTCCATGAACTGGCTGGGCAGCTCCACCGCATCCCATTCCACGCCGCCAATGCCCGAGACGTCACGCTCGTTCACCTGGGTCAGCATGTGGTGCAGGCCGTGGCCAAACTCGTGGAAGAGGGTGATCACGTCGTCGTGCGTGAGCAGTGGCGGTTTGCCGTCCACACCACTGGCGAAGTTGCACACCAGGTGCGCCACCGGGGTCTGCAGTACGCCCGTGTCGGGGCGCAACCAGCGTGTGCGCACATCGTCCATCCATGCGCCGCCGCGTTTGCCGGTGCGTGCAGGTTGGTCGAGGTAGAACTGGCCCACCAGCTGGGTGCCCTTGTGGGTACCTTCCGGATGCGCGCGCTCGATGCGGTAAAACTCGACGGCCGGGTGCCAGACGGCAGCTGTGTCGCGTCGGATGGACACTTCGAACAGGGTTTCGATGATCTTGAACAGGCCCGCCAGCACCTTGGGCGCCGTGAAGTACTTCTTGACCTCCTGCTCGCTGAAGGCGTAACGCGCTTCCTTGAGTTTTTCGGAAATGTAGGGCCAGTCCCAGGCCTGCGGATCGGCAAGACCCAGGTGTTCGGCGGCAAACGCGCGCAGGTCGGCGATGTCCTTCTCGGCGTAGGGGCGGGCGCGGCGGGCCAGGTCGCGCAAGAAGGTGATCACCTGCGCCGGTGACTGGGCCATCTTGGGCACCACGGACACTTCACCAAAATTGGCGTAGCCCAGCAGTTGAGCCTCTTCGCGGCGCAGTGCCAGGATTTCGCTGATCAGTGCCGTGTTGTCGAATTTGCGCGCGTCGCCCTCAGCCTGGTCGGAGGCACGGGTCACATAGGCACGGTAGAGCTTCTCGCGCAGTTCGCTGCGCGCGGCAAACTGCATGACCGGCAGATAGCAAGGCATCTTCAGGGTGAGCTTGTAGCCTTCCTTGCCGTCTGCCTGTGCTGCGGCCAGCGCGGCCTGTTGCACATCGTCTGGAATGCCTTCCAGTTCTTCGGCCGTGGCGTAGTAGGCGTAGGCGTCGGTGGCATCGAGGGCGTTCTCGCTGAATTTCTGGCTAAGCTCGGCCTGGCGCTCCTGGATCTGCGCAAAGCGTTCCTTTGCGGCACCGGTCAGTTCTGCGCCGCTCAACACAAAGTTGCGCACCGCGTTCAGGTGGGCCTGACGCTGTTCCGCCGTCAAGGTGGCGGGGTCGATGGCCTTGTATTTGGCGTACAGGCGTTCATCGGCACCCAGGCGCGTCCAGAACTCGGTGACCCGGGGCAAGGCGGCGTTGTAGGCTGCGCGCAGTTCGGGGGTGTCGGCCACGCTGTTGAGGTGGCTGATGCTGCCCCAGGCAGTGCCCAGTCGCTCGGTGGCCACATCCAGCACTTTCGCAATCGCGTCCCAGCGGGCCGGAAAGTCGGGGGCGGTGACGGCCTCCAGCGCCGCGTTGGCGCGCTCAAGCAGTACATCCACCGCAGGCGCCACGTCCTGCGGTGTGATGCGGTCGAAATGGGGGAGGTCCGAGAAGTCGAGAAGGGCGTTGCTCATGCGAAATCAGATGGCGCCAGATGGCGCAGGTTCAAGTTGCAAAGCAGCCGGCATCGACGGCACTGACCCAGGTCAGTGCGCTGCGGTGCGCTCGGCGGCTTCGATGGTGTTCACCAGCAGCATGGTAATGGTCATGGGGCCAACCCCGCCAGGGACGGGGGTGATCCAGCCGGCCACTTCCTTGACGCCGTCAAAGTCCACGTCGCCGCAGAGCTTGCCTTCGTCGTTGCGGTTCATGCCCACGTCGATCACCACGGCGCCAGGCTTGACCATGTCGGCAGTCAGCACATTGCGTTTGCCCACTGCGGCCACGATCACATCGGCCTGCAGGGTTTGCGCCTTGAGGTCCTGGGTGGCGCTGTGGCAAATGGTGACGGTGGCGTTCTGGCCCAACAGCATCAGCGCCATGGGCTTGCCCACGATGTTGCTGCGGCCGATGACCACGGCGTGTTTGCCCTTGAGGTCGTAGCCGATGCTTTCCAGCATCTTCATGCAGCCATAGGGCGTGCAGGGCCAGAAGCCGGGCATGCCGGTCATCAGGGCCCCGGCGCTGGCGATGTGAAAGCCGTCCACGTCCTTGGCGGGCGAGATGGCTTCGATCACTTTCTGTGCATCAATGTGTTTTGGCAGGGGCAACTGCACCAGGATGCCGTGGATGGCCGGGTCGTTGTTGAGTGCTTCCACGCGGGCCAGCAGCGCGGCTTCGGTCATGTCGGCCTCGTACTTTTCGAGGACGGAGTACAAGCCGCTGTCTTCGCAGGCCTTGACCTTGTTGCGCACATACACCTGGCTGGCAGGGTTGTCGCCCACCAGGACGACGGCCAGGCCGGGCTTGACGCCGCGTGCCGCCAGGGCAGCGGCGCGTTGCGCCACGTCGGCGCGCAGTTGGCGGGAAAGGGCGTTGCCGTCGATGAGTTGGGCTGTCATGTCAGAGAATATGAGTCAAATTGGTCTCTAGCGCTTTATCAGAAAGCGCGAGCAGCTATCAAAATGTGAGTATCAGCCCTTGGGGGCATTCTGGCCGAGGGCGATCTTGAGCAGGTCGGCCACGGTGTTGGCGTTGAGCTTTTCCATGATGTTGGCGCGGTGTGCCTCCACCGTCTTGATGCTGATGCCCAGGTCGTCGGCGATCTGCTTGTTCAGGCGACCGGCCACGATGCGTTCGAGCACCTGGGCTTCGCGGCTGGTGAGCTTGGAGAGCAGGGCATCGCGGCTCGCGGCCTGCTGATAGCCAGCGAAGGCTTCGCGGGCGTGGTCGAGCATGCGTTCGACGAGGCCCACCAGTTCTTCCTCGTCAAAAGGCTTTTGGATGAAATCCAGCGCGCCTTTTTTCATGGTGTTCACGGCCATGGGCACGTCGCCGTGGCCGGTGATGAATACGATGGGCAAGGGGGACTTGCGCTCGATCAGGCGGTCCTGCAGCTCCAGGCCCGTCATGCCGCCCATGCGGATGTCCACAATCAGGCAGGCGACTTCGCGCGGGTCGTAGCGTGAGAGAAACGTCTCGGCCGAATCAAAGCAACGCACCCGATAGTCCTTGCCTTCCAGCAGCCACTGCAGGGAATCGCGAACTGCCTCGTCGTCGTCAACAACGTAGACAGTGCCTTTTTTCGGAATCAAGCTCATGCAATTGTCCTTGGTTTTTGATTGTTTGCTACAGAATTTGTAGTGGCATCAGCAGGCTTGGCAAGCGGCAGCCAGAAGGAGAACCTGCAGCCCGTGACCTCTGATCCATTGTAGAGGTTCTCCGCCAGCATCCTGCCCTGGTGTGACTCGACGATGCTGCGGCACAGATTGAGGCCCATGCCCATGCCTTCTTCCTTGGTGGAGAAGAAGGCTTCGAACAGGCGCTCCAGCACCTCGGGGGCGAGGCCCTTGCCGGTGTCCTGCACCGAGAACTCCACCACTTCGCGGTCTTCGATGTGCTTGGGCACCACGCGCAGCTCCACGCTGCGACCCGAAGGTGGGCGGTTGGCGTGCTGGATGGCTTCGGCGCCGTTCTTCATGAGGTTGACCAGCACCTGCTCGATCAGGATGGTGTCCACCATCACGGGCGGCAAGCGGGCGGCCACATAGTGCGTCAGGCGCACGTTGTGCCGGCGCAGCTCGATGTCGGCCAGCTCCACGGCTTCGTTGACCATCGAATGCACGTCGGCCAGGGTGCGGTTGGGCTCGCTCTTTTTCACAAAGGCCCGGATGCGCTGGATGATCTGACCCGCGCGCTGGGCCTGGTGGGCGGTCTTCTGCAGCGCCGTGAGCAGCGCTTCTTCGGTCAGCTGGCCACTCTGGATGCGCGAGACCATGCCGCTGCAATAGTTGTTGATGGCCGTGAGCGGCTGGTTGAGCTCGTGCGCCACGCTGGAGGCCATCTCGCCCATGGTGATGAGGCGGCTGACGGATTGGGCACGCTCGGCCTGCCGCGCCGCCTGTTCCTCGGCCTGGCGGCGGGGGGTGATGTCGGTGGCAATCACCATCTGGGCCAGGCGGCCATCCACCCAGTTGAGGTAGCGCGAGCGCACTTCGAGCCATTTCCCCAGGTCAGGCAGGTAGATCTCGGCGTTCTCGGTGCGGGCACTGGTGAGCGGGTCGGTCGGCAGGCCCATGAGCCCGTCTTCGTCGTCCATGCCCGTGTGCTCCGTGCCCGCCACGGGCACCACGCCGGCCTGCGCCACCAGCTGCAGGTGCCCACCCGTCTGCGAGCCGAACCATTGGCGGTAGAGCTTGTTGGCGAACAGCAGTTCTTCGCTGCCCAGCGGTGCCACGGAGACCGAGGCGTCCAGCGACTCCAGCACGATGGTGAAGCGCTCGTGCGATGCGGAAAGCTGTTCGCGGATGCGGTTAGGCTCGGTGATGTCGGTCATCGAGGTCATCCAGCCCGTCTGCTGGCCGTGCGCATCGATCAAGGGCGACACATAAAGCCGCGCATCGAACAGGGTGCCGCTTTTGCGCCGGACCCGCACCTGAAAACCGCCGACGATGGTTTTGCCGGACAGTTCGTCGCGCAGCTTGGCGTGCAAGGCCTCGTGGTCGGAGTCGGGCCAGTAAGGGAAGGGCGCTTTCAGGCCCACCAATTCGGCCTCGCTCCAGCCGGTCATCTGGCAGAAAGCGGCGTTCACGTAGGTGATGCGGCCTTCCATGTCCAGCGCACGCATGCCTGTCAGGATGGAGTTCTCCATCGCGCGGCGGAAGTTCGTCTCGGCCACCAGGGCCTGCTGGGCCTGCATGCGGCGGCGGGTGTGGCGCCAGGTGGCGATCAGCATCCAGGCCGTCATGGCCGAAAGCGTGCCCACCAGCCAGAACAGCCCGCTGCCCACCACGCCCAGCGAGGTGCGGTAGGCCTGTGCCTTGAGCACCAGCCCGTTGCCCACCGGAGAGACGGGCACCTCGTATTCGTTGGCGCGGGTCGTCCACGGCAGAAGCTGGGTGGCCGTGTTGCGTGGGCCCAGAGGGGTTCCGGCCAGCACCTGGTTCTTGCCATCGAGCAGCGTGACGGCGTAGCGCGCCAGCACCTCGGTGGGCGTGCCATAGCGCAGCAGGCTGTCGATGGAGTATTCGCCCAGCACCACCCCGCTGAATTTGCCCTGGTTGTTCAAAGGCACCTGTAGCTGGAGCAGCGGGGTTGAATCGCCCGAGGTTGCGGCCGGCTGGGCGTACACCGGCTGTTGCAGGTCGCGGGCCAGGCCAAAGGTGTCGGCCGTGTCGCCGGGTTTGAGCACTTCGCCGGCAATGCGCAACTCGCTGCTGGCCAGCGTGGGCGCTGCATGGCTGGCACGGATGCGACGGCGCTCGTCGATCCAGGTGATCGCCTGCAGTTCGGGGTATTGGCTGATCAGGCTTTCGGCACGGCTTACAAACTCCGCGCGTTCCAGCTCCTGGTTCGACAGGTCGCGTGCAATGCGCATGAGCTGTTCCTGCCGCTCCAGCAGCCGCAGGCGCACGCGCTGTTGCGCGTATTCCACGTCACGCCGTAGGGCTTCTTGTTCGCGCTCGGCCTCTTCGGCGCGCAAATACCAGAACGCCGCCACGATGGCGGCCAGAAACATCAGCACGGCCGCCAGGGGCGCCAGCGCCGCGAACCGGTCCTGCCGGGTGGGCGACAACCCGCGCCACCACTTGCGCCACCAGCGGGCGGGCGCTGCCACGACCATGGCCGTGGAGGAGGGGTGAGGGGGCAGGGAATCCATCCTCCGAGTGTAGGGGAGCTGTGGCCCGCCATCGCGGCCATTGGTAATGTGCGTTTGCAGCATTTTCTTGCAATATGAAATGCATGGGCACCATTTGAAATTACAGAAAAATATGCGAAACTAGAGCCAACGTACTAAATTGCTGCCACACCTACAGGAGACAAAGCATGTCAGCTCAGCCCGACCCCCAGGCCGGAAACGGTAACGCGCCCGCCACCGACACCGACCAGCAGGAAACCCGTGAGTGGATGGATGCGCTGTCCGCCGTCATCGACAAAGAGGGGGCCGAGCGCGCCCACTACCTGCTGGAGCAGTTGCTGGAACATGCCCGCCAGAACAGCGTCGACCTGCCGTTCTCGGCCAACACCGGCTACGTCAACACCATCGAGCCCGGCATGGAGGCACGCAGCCCCGGCAACCTCGAAATCGAACAGCGCTTGCGCGCCTACATGCGCTGGAACGCCATGGCCATGGTGGTCAAGGCCAACCGCCACCATCCACCCGAGGGCGGTGACCTGGGCGGCCACATCGGCTCCTTTGCTTCGCTGGCCAGCATGTTCGGCGCCGGCTTCAACCACTTCTGGCATGCCGAGAGCGAGAACCACGGCGGTGACCTGCTCTACATCCAGGGCCACGTGTCGCCCGGCATCTATGCCCGCGCCTACCTCGAGGGCCGTCTGAGCGAAGACCAATTGCTCAACTTCCGCCAGGAAGTGGATGGCAAGGGCCTGTCGAGCTACCCGCACCCCAAGCTCATGCCCGAGTTCTGGCAGTTCCCCACCGTGTCCATGGGCCTGGGCCCGCTGATGGCCATCTACCAGGCGCGTTTCCTCAAGTACCTGCACGCTCGTGGCATCGCCAATACCGAAAACCGCAAGGTCTGGGTGTTCTGCGGCGACGGTGAGATGGACGAAGTCGAATCCCTGGGCGCCATTGGCCTCGCCGCGCGCGAGAAGCTCGACAACCTGGTGTTCGTCATCAACTGCAACCTGCAGCGGCTGGACGGCCCCGTGCGTGGCAACGGCAAGATCATCCAGGAGCTTGAAGGCGAGTTCCGCGGTTCTGGCTGGAACGTCATCAAGCTGATCTGGGGCAAGGGCTGGGACGCGCTCCTGGCCAAGGACCACGACGGCGCACTGCGCAAGCTCATGATGGACACGAACGACGGCGACTACCAAGCCATGAAGGCCAACGACGGTGCCTACGTCCGCAAGAACTTCTTCGGCCGCGATCCACGCACGCTCAAGATGGTCGAGCACATGACCGACGACGAGATCTGGAACCTGCAGCGTGGCGGCCATGATTCGCAAAAGGTGTACGCGGCCTTCCATGCCGCGCAGAACCATGGCGGCCAGCCTTCCGTCCTGCTGATCAAGACTGTCAAGGGTTTTGGCATGGGCAAGATTGGCGAGGCCAAGAACACCGTCCACCAGACCAAGAAGCTCAGCGACGAAGACATCAAGGCCTTCCGCGACCGCTTCAACATCCCGGTCCCGGACAGCCAGCTCGCCGAGCTGCCGTTCTACAAGCCGGCCGACGACACCCCGGAAATGAAGTACCTGCACGAGCGCCGCAAGGCCTTGGGCGGCTACCTGCCACACCGCCGCGTGAAGGCCGACGAGAGCTTCACCGTGCCCGCACTGGACACCTTCAAGGCCATCCTGGAGCCCACGCCCGAAGGCCGCGAAATCTCCACCACGCAAGCCTACGTGCGCTTCCTCACCCAGCTGCTGCGTGATCAGGCCCTGGGCCCCCGTGTGGTGCCTATCCTCGTGGACGAAGCCCGCACTTTCGGCATGGAAGGCCTGTTCCGCCAGATCGGCATCTACAACCCCGCAGGCCAGCAGTACACCCCGGTCGATAAAGACCAGGTCATGTACTACAAGGAAGACAAGGCCGGCCAGATCCTGCAGGAAGGTATCAACGAAGCCGGTGGCATGAGCAGCTGGATCGCCGCAGCCACGTCGTACAGCACGAACAACCGGATCATGATCCCGTTCTACGTGTACTACTCGATGTTCGGGTTCCAGCGCATTGGCGACCTGGCCTGGGCGGCCGGCGACATGCAGGCCCGTGGTTTCCTGCTGGGCGGCACGTCGGGCCGCACCACGCTCAACGGCGAAGGCCTGCAGCACGAAGATGGCCACAGCCACATCCTGGCCAACACCATCCCGAACTGCGTGAGCTACGACCCCACCTTCGCGCACGAAGTGGCGGTGATCATGCAGCATGGCCTCAAGCGCATGGTGGAGCTGCAGGAGAACGTGTACTACTACCTCACGCTGCTGAACGAAAACTACGCGATGCCTGGCCTCACGCCCGGCACCGAAGAGCAGATCATCAAGGGCATGTACCTGTGCAAGCCCGGTGTGGACAGCGCCAGCGCACCCCGCGTGCAACTGCTGGGCTCGGGCACCATCCTGCGCGAATCATTCTTTGCGCAAGAACTGCTGGCCACCGACTGGGGTGTGCAGGCCGACGTGTGGAGCTGCCCGAGCTTCAACGAGCTCACCCGCGACGGCCAGGACGCCGACCGCTGGAACCTGCTGCACCCGCTGGAGACACCGCGCGTGCCATTTGTGGCGCAGCAGTTGGGCGCCAGCAGCGGCCCCGTGGTGGCATCCACCGACTACATGAAGGCTTACGCCGAGCAGATTCGCCCGTTCGTCCCCAAGGGCCGTACCTACAAGGTGCTGGGCACCGACGGTTTTGGCCGCAGCGACTTCCGCAGCAAGCTGCGCGAGCATTTTGAAATCAACCGCCACTACATCGTGGTGGCGGCCCTCAAGGCGCTGAGCGAAGATGGTGTGGTGCCTGCGACCAAGGTGGCCGAGGCCATCAAGAAATACGGCATCCAGGCTGACAAGATCAACCCCCTTTACGCATAAATCGAACCGGAGACAACAATGGCATTGGTAGACATTCAGGTCCCGGACATCGGAGACTTCGACGAAGTCGGCGTGATCGAGTTGCTCGTGAAGCCCGGCGATACCGTCAAGGCTGAGCAATCTCTGATCACGGTGGAGTCCGACAAGGCGTCGATGGAGATTCCCTCCAGCCACGCAGGCGTGGTCAAGGAACTGCGCGTGCAGATTGGCGACAAGGTCAAGCAAGGCTCGGTCGTGCTGACGCTGGAAGTGCAGGGCGCTGCGCCAGCGCCAGCCCCCGCATCGGCTGCGCCGGCACCTGCCGCAGCCCCAGTATCGGCGGCTGCCCCAGCCCCGGTGGCTGCTGCACCTGCGGCAGCCCCGGCTGCAGCAGCAGGCCCGGTGGAAGTGCGCGTGCCCGACATCGGCGACTTCAAGGACGTGGCCGTCATCGAGCTGCTGGTCAAGGTGGGTGACACCATCAAGCTCGAACAATCGCTCTTCACCGTCGAGTCCGACAAGGCATCGATGGAGATCCCTTCGCCCGCCGCTGGCGTGGTCAAGGAGCTCAAGGTCAAGATCGGCGACACCGTCAACATCGGTGATCTGGTGGCCATGCTGGAAGGCGTGGCTGGCAGCGCCCCCGCAGCTGCTCCGGCCCCGGCAGCGGTGGCTCCTGCAAGCCCTGCGGTTGCCGCCTCTGCGCCGGCCCCTGCGGTAGCTGCTGCCGCAGCCCCGGCGGCCGCCACCGCCGCCGTGCCAGCGCACCAGCCCGGTACGCCCACGGCCGGCTTGCCCCACGCCAGCCCGTCTGTGCGCAAGTTCGCCCGCGAACTCGGTGTGCCGCTCGAAGAACTCAAAGGCACTGGCCACAAGGGCCGCATCACGCAAGACGATGTGCAGGCCTTCACCAAGCAGGTGATGAGCGGCGCCGCCCAGACCAAGGCGCAGGCGGCCAAGGCTCCGGCGGCCAGTGCTGGCGGCTCCGGCGTCGGCCTCGACCTGCTGCCCTGGCCCAAGGTGGACTTCACCAAGTTCGGCCCCGTGGAGCGCAAGGACCTCTCGCGCATCAAGAAGATCAGCGGCGCCAACCTGCACCGCAACTGGGTCGTCATCCCGCACGTCACCAACCACGACGACGCGGACATCACCGACCTCGAAGCCTTCCGTGTGCAGTTCAACAAAGAGAACGAGAAGAGTGGCGTCAAGGTCACCATGCTCGCCTTCATGATCAAGGCCGCCGTGGCCGCGCTCAAAAAGTTCCCCGAGTTCAACAGCTCGCTCGACGGCGACCAGCTGGTGCTGAAGAACTACTTCCACATCGGCTTTGCGGCCGACACGCCCAACGGCCTCGTTGTGCCGGTCATCCGCGACGCCGACAAGAAGGGCATCGTCCAGATCTCGCAAGAGATGGGCGACCTCGCCAAGAAGGCGCGCGACGGCAAGCTCGGCCCTGCCGACATGACCGGCGGCTGCTTCTCCATCAGCTCGCTGGGCGGCATTGGCGGGCGCTACTTCACGCCCATCATCAACGCGCCCGAAGTCGCCATCATGGGCGTGTGCAAGAGCAGCATCGAACCCAAGTGGGACGGCAAGCAGTTCGCCCCGCGCCTGGTGCTGCCCCTGTCGCTCAGCTGGGACCACCGCGTGATCGACGGCGCTGCCGCCGCGCGCTTCAACGTGTACTTTGCCTCGCTGCTGGCGGACTTCCGCCGCATCGTGATGTAACGAAAGGGCAAGACACACCATGGCAATCATCGACATCAAGGTGCCCGACATCGGCGATTTCGCCGAAGTGGCCATCATCGAAGTGCTGGTCAAACCCGGCGACACCATCAAGGCCGAGCAGAGCCTGATCACCGTGGAGTCCGACAAGGCCTCCATGGAGATCCCGTCCAGCCACGCTGGCGTGGTCAAGGAGCTCAAAGTGAAGCTCGGCGACAAGATCGCCGAAGGCTCGGTGGTGCTGACGCTGGAGGTGGAGGGTGCTGGCGCGGCGGCCCCGGCAGCCGCACCGGCCCCTGCGACACCCGTGGCTGCAGCATCCGCGCCAAAATCTGCTCTAGCGCCCGCACCACAAGCGCAAGTAGCTATCAATCCAGTAGCGTCCAGCTTTGCGGGCACTGCCGATCTGGACTGCGACGTGCTCGTGCTGGGCGGCGGCCCTGGTGGTTATTCGGCGGCCTTCCGCGCGGCCGACCTGGGCCTCAAGGTCGTCATCGTCGAGCGCTACGCCACCCTGGGTGGCGTGTGCCTGAACGTGGGCTGCATTCCCTCCAAGGCGCTGCTGCACGTGGCGGCCGTCATGGACGAGGTCAGCCACATGGCGGACCTGGGAGTGAGCTTCGGTGCGCCCTCGCTCGACATCGACAAGCTGCGCGGCCACAAGGAAAAGGTCATCGGCAAACTCACTGGCGGCCTGGCCGCCATGGCCAAGATGCGCAAGGTGACCACCGTGCGCGGCTACGGCAGCTTCGTCGGCGCCAACCACCTCGAAGTGGAAGAAACCACCGGCACCGCGCAAGAAAAGACCGGCACCAAGAAGGTCATCGCCTTCAAGAACGCCATCATCGCCGCCGGCAGCCAGGCCGTGCGCCTGCCCTTCATGCCCGACGATCCCCGCGTGGTCGACTCCACCGGCGCCCTGGCGCTGAAGGAAGTCCCCAAGCGCATGCTCATTCTGGGCGGCGGCATCATCGGCCTCGAAATGGGCACCGTGTACAGCACGCTGGGCGCGCGCCTGGATGTGGTGGAAATGATGGACGGCCTGATGCAGGGCGCCGACCGCGACCTCGTCAAGATCTGGCAGAAGATGAACGCCAAGCGTTTTGACAACATCATGCTCAAGACCAAGACGGTGGGCGCCAAGGCCACGCCCGAAGGCATTGAGGTGACGTTTGCCGCCGCGGAAGAGGGTGGCACCGCCCCCACGCCCCAGGTGTACGACCTCGTGCTGCAGGCCGTAGGCCGCACGCCCAACGGCAAGAAGATCGCTGCCGAGAAGGCTGGCGTGGCCGTGACGGACCGTGGCTTCATCAACGTCGACATCCAGATGCGCACCAACGTGCCGCACATCTTCGCCATCGGCGACATCGTGGGCCAGCCCATGCTGGCGCACAAGGCGGTGCATGAAGCGCACGTGGCGGCTGAAGTCATCGCCGGTGAACTGCAAGGCAACAAGGAGCTGGCCGCCGCCGCTTTCAACGCCCGCGTGATCCCATCAGTGGCCTACACCGACCCCGAAGTGGCCTGGGTCGGCCTGACCGAAGACCAGGCCAAGGCCCAAGGCATCAAGGTCAAGAAGGGCCTGTTCCCCTGGACCGCCTCTGGCCGCGCCATTGCCAACGGCCGCGACGAAGGCGTGACCAAGCTGCTGTTCGACGACTCCCCCGAGGCCCATGGCCACGGCAAGATCCTGGGCGGCGGCATGGTCGGCACCCATGCGGGCGACATGATCGGCGAGATCGCCCTGGCCATCGAGATGGGAGCCGACGCGGTGGACATCGGCAAGACCATCCACCCGCACCCCACGCTGGGCGAAAGCATCGGCATGGCGGCGGAGATTGCGCACGGCTCTTGCACGGATGTGCCGCCGCAAAAGAAGTGAGCTGACCCTCCTTCGAGGTTGCTACTGATTCAGTAGCTGGCCGCGCAGATTCCGAAAGGGCTGCGCGGCTTTTCTTTGGCTATGCCGCGTTGTTTTGACGGGGTGCGTGGCGGTAATTCTAGTGGGCTTAAATGTTGGCAAAATTCTTGGCATAAATTGATAAATATTTAATTAAATCAATAATTTGCAATTGTCATAAAGTTGGCAAAATACAGCCATGTGCACATCGCCCCATCAGTTCGAGCCCTTGCTTCCATCCGATGCGCGGATGGAGCCTTTGCTGACCAAGGCGCACGACCTGTCCCGCGCCGCCACATTGTTGGCGGGCACCCGGGTGCCGCCCGAGTTGCGCACTCTGCTGCGCAGCATGAATTCCTACTACACCAACCGCATCGAGGGCCAGCACACGCGTCCGCACGAGATCGAGCAGGCGCTGCGCAAGGATTTTTCGCAAGACGCAGTGCTCGCCGCCAAGCAGCGCCTGGCCGTGGCCCACATAGAGGCGGAGAGCGCCTTGGAGCAACGTTACGCCGGGGTGGAGGGAGGGCGCGCCGTGTATTCGGTGGATGCGGTGCAGGTGCTCCACCGCGAGCTGTTTGGTCGGCTGCCATCCTCCGACCTGGTAACGGCGGAAAACGAACCCATCGCACCCGGTGCCTTGCGCCAGCGCGAAGTGCGGGTGGGTCAGCATGTGGCTCCGGCCTGGGCTAGCGTGCCGCAGTTTCTTGAGCGATGGGCGGCCTGCTACAGCGGTGTGCGCCGGGGCGAAGCCGCGCTGGTGGCCATGGCGTGCGCGCACCAGCGTCTGGGCTGGGTGCACCCGTTTGTGGATGGCAATGGGCGTGTCATGCGACTGCACACGCACACGCTGCTGAGTGCGCTGGGCTACACCGGGGGGCTGTGGTCGCCCCTGCGAGGTTTTGCACGCAGCACCGAGCAGTATTACGCGCTGCTTGCCGACGCCGACAGCGCGCGCCGTGGCGATCTGGACGGGCGCGGCAACTTGAGCGAACAGGCTCTGGTCGCCTGGGCCGACTATGTGCTGGATGTGTGTCAGGACCAGGTGGGCTTCATGTCCGACATGCTGGACTTCAAAACCTTGAAGGCCCGCATCGAAGCCTGCCTGGTGTTCGAAGCCACGGTAGAAAAATCGGGCGTGCGGCAAGAGTCGCTGCGCGGGTTGCACTACCTGTTTCTGAGCGGCGAAGAGATGGCGCGCGGCGACTTCAAGTCCATGCTGGGCATGAGCGACCGGGGTGCCACCGATGCGTTGGGTGCGCTGGTGCGGCGCGGGCTGCTTGTGTCCGATTCGCCGCAAGGGAAGGTGCGGTTTGGGCTGCCGCAACATGCGCTGCGCTTTTTGTTTCCCAGGCTATGGCCTGAGGCCGAGGCGGACGCGATGGCCCGGTAAACCACATGGGCCTTAGAACCCGTTCATGTTGAGGCGCGGTCCTTCAGGCCCGCGCCAAAGTGCCCCGACAAAAGTCGTGGAAAATAGAGGGTTTTCTGCCGCCATCCATGGGGCAGAACATCCGCCCGGCCTCCCAATCTTTTTTGCTCCTCTGAGCTTGCCCATGTCAGACGTCAACTCCTCCAAGATCTCTGTCGAGAAAATCGGCGGTACTTCCATGACCGCTTTTGGCGATGTGCTGCGCCACATCGTGCTGCACGACCCCAAACGCATTTACGGCCGCATCTACGTGGTGTCGGCCTATTCAGGCGTGACGAACCAGCTGCTGGAGCACAAGAAGACGGGTGAGCGCGGCATTTATGCCTTGTTTGCGGAAGGCAAGGGTTATCAGGATGCCTTGACGGGTTTGGCGGTCAGCCTGAAAAAACTCAACGCGGGCTACGCAGAGCTGGGCCTGCCGCTGGATGTGGCCGATGCCTTTATCGACCAGCGCATTGGTCAGGCGCGCGAGTATCTGGGGGCCATGCAGCATGTGCTGGCCAGCGGCTATTTGAGCCGCAAGGATGTGCTGCTGGCTGCGCGTGAAGTGCTGGCCTCGATTGGCGAGTCGCACAGCGCGTTCAACTCGGTCGAGATCCTCAAGGCCAATGGTGTGAACGCCACTCTGATGGACCTGGCTGGCTTTGATGACAACGAAGCCTGGACCATCGACGAGCGCATTGCGCAGAGCTTCAAGGGCCTGGACCTGAGCGACAAGGTGGTGGTGGCCACCGGCTACACCAAGGGCACCGAAGGCATCATGCGCGAGTTTGACCGCGGTTATTCCGAGGTCACCTTCAGCAAGATCGCCGTGGAAGTGCGCCCCGCAGAGGCCGTGATCCACAAGGAATTCCACCTGTCGTCTGCCGACCCCAACCTGGTGGGCCTGGAAAACGCCATCGTGGTGGGCGCCACCAACTACGACGTGGCCGACCAACTGGCCGACGTGGGCATGGAAGCCATCCACCCCAAGGCCGCCAAGCCCATGGAACTGGCGGGCATCCCCATCCGCCTGAAGAACACGTTTGAGCCCGACCACCCCGGCACGCTGATCACCAAGGACTTCGTGGGTGAGCGCGCGCGTGTGGAGATCGTGACCGGCACCGACAAGGTCACGCTGATCGAGATCCACGACCCCAGCATGGTGGGCACCGTGGGCTTTGATGCGGGCTTGATGAACGTGTTCTGCAAGCACGATGTGAGCTACATCCTCAAGGCCACCAACGCCAACTCCATCGCCCATCTGGTGTGGGACAACCAAGTCACGCCCGAGCTGGTGGCCGAGCTGCAGGAGGGCTACCAGATCGTGACGATCAAGCCCAGCGCGATTGTGTGCACCATCGGCTCCAACATCGGCATCCCTGGCGTGCTGGCCAAGGCCGCACAGGCGCTGGCCGATGCGCGGGTCAACGTGAACTGCGTGTCGCAAACCCTGCGGCAGGTGAACATGCAGTTCGTGATCGAGCGTGAAGACTACAAGACGGCCATCAAGGCGCTGAACCTGGCGCTGTGCGTGAACTCAGGAACTCCGGTTCCACGCGTTTGAAGGAATAGCGGCAGGCATGCTTGCCGCTAAGCCTTTCCATAAGGAGCCCGCCATGCGCGGGCTTTTTATCGCCTGGATGTCTCCGTCAGGCGGTGCCGAGCAGCCTTTCGAACAGATCCGTTCCGCCCATCTGTCCACCCTTGAGCATCAACTCGAGCCCGTGGCGCGACGGGTCTGAACTGTGTGCGCTGCTCAGTGTGACCCCGGGGCATACCGTGGTTTTGTACTACAGCCCCCACAGTTGCAGCGCCTGCGCGGCGTGGCGGGAGGTGTCGCCGCCCGCGATACCGATGCGGCGCAGTGGCGTGCCGTGCTCCGCTTGGGCTTGCACCACGCGGGCCACCAGGTTGGCTCTGGCCTGGGCGACATGCTCGGCTGAGGTGATGTTGGCGGCCGTGCCGTTGGTGGGGCGGGTGTAGGCGAACACATGCTGGTCTTTTTTCAGGCCGGTGCAGACGGCGTCCCGCTCGGTCTGCGCATACGCCGGCTCGCTGCCCAGCCGCTGTGCGGCCACGGGGATGCACTGGTAAGCCGTGGCGGCCTGCACCTGGGCTGCGGTGAGGGGGGACAGGCTTCCCGCCCACGCGTAGACGGGGCCGTCGGCCATGGCCAGAGGGGGCGCTGCCGGGGGGCGGGTTTTGCCCAGTCGGCCAGCAAAGCCTGGCAGGGCCAGGCTTTCGGCATCTCCTCGCCTTGTCCTTCGACGGCAGCACGCTGGTGGTGCGGGCCTACGGCGAAGGCAGCAACGCGGTGGGCATCGGCGGCGACAAGACCAGCAACGGTGCGGCCAAATCGGGCGCGATCTATTTCTATTGATGCGCTCCGGCCGCGCCATTGCCAATGGCAGCAACGAAGGCGTCACCAAGCTGTTGTCCGACGATTCACCCGAAGCCCATGGCCACGGCAAGATCCTGGGCGGTGGCACGGTGGGCACGCATGCGGGAGACAAGATCGGCGAGGCCGCGCTGGCCATCGAGATGGGCGCGGATGCGGTGGCCATTGGCAAGACCATTCACTCGTACCCCACGCTGGGCAAGAGCATCGGCATGGCGGCGGAGATTGCGCATGGCAGCTGCGCGGATGTGCCGCCGCAGAAGAAATAAAGTGCTTTAGCACTGGCCTGCATCGGAGCCCGAACCCGTAACGGTTCGGGCTTTGTGCTTGGCGTGCCAGATCAATGGTCGGCCGCCGACATAGGCCGTGGCCATCGTCGACGATATCAAAACACCCGGCATATGCAGAAGCGACCATCTCCAACCCTTTTTCTCGACGAAATCGGGCTCCTGCGCTTGTAGATAAAACGCGGGGTGCTATCAAAAAAGGGCGTTGAGGACGCCTTGTTGGCGCTTTGCTGGGTTATTTGCAGGCAAGGGTATGTTCTTGCGGTGCTTGGGCTTGAATCGAGTATCTTCTGGTTACAAGACGCGCATTGGGGCACCGTCTTGGGTCGGCACAAGTGTGCGGCGAGCCTCACCGAGGGGATACAAATGAACTTGTTCTTTCGTTCCGTGTTGGTTGGCTGCTGGTTGCTCGCACTGTGCACGGCACGGGCGGCAGAAAAGGACGTCAACATCGTCTTCATCCCCAAGTCCAGTGACCAGGTTTTCTGGGAGCTGATGCGCATCGGGGTCGATAAAGCTGTGAAGGACGATGGCCAAATCAAGCTCACTTGGCGCGGCCCGGAGCACAACGACGACACCGATTCCCAGATCAAGATCGTCCAGCTCTACACCAAGCCCGGGGTGGATGCGATTCTGATCGCGCCCACCGACCGGGCGCGCCTGGTCGAGTCGGTGCAAAAGGCCGTGGCCCTGGGCATCCAGGTGATTGCGGTCGATTCGGGGTTGGACGGTAACCTGCACCTCAACTTTGTCACCTCCGACAACTACGCGGGCGGGCAACTGGCGGCCAAGACCCTGGCGGGCTTGCTGCAACACCGGGGGAAGGTGGCGATGTTGCGGACCGTAGCCGGCAGTGCGTCCACCGATGAGCGAGCCCGGGGCTTTGTCGACTACCTGAAAGAGAAGGCTCCGAAGATCACGCTGGTAGCCGACGTGTATGGCGGCGGCTCGATTGGCAAGGCGCGGCACAGTGCTACCCAACTGCTGGCGGCGCATCCGGGCATCGACGGCGTGTTTGCGGTCAACGAATCGTCCACCGATGGCATGCTGCGCGCGTTGCGCGACAAAGGCCTGGCCGGCAAGCTGCGCTTTATCGGCTTTGACTCCACCGACTTTCTGCTCACAGGCCTGGAGCAGCAGGAGATCCATGGACTGGTGATTCAAAACCCCACCCAAATGGGCTACAAGGGCATACAGGCTGCCGCTGCAGCGGCCCGCAACCAGGCGATCCAGACCCGGACCATTTTTACCGACATCACCCTGGTGACGCGCGCCAACTACAAAACCCCCGATATCCAGAAGCTGATGTGCAGCCGTTGCTGAAACCAAGTCCAGTGGTCCACTTTTTCCTGCCCATGGCCAGGACCGAGAAGGCCTATGTCCAACCTGGGTGACCGGCTGAGCAGCCTGAGCGTCGGCATGGTGGTTGCCATGGCGGCCGGCTTGTTCATGCCCGCCCTGATTGGCATCATGACCCTCAGCTACCTGCGCCAGGAGCAGATCAACAAGGAGCTGTCGACCTACCTGGACGAAAGGGCTCTGCAGCTGTCCAACAGCTTGGCGATACCGGTGTGGAACTACAACACCGTTAGTGTGCGCACCATCGGGCAGTCGGCCTTGCTGGATCCGCAGGTGGTGCGAATCACGGTGAGTGATTCCGACAAGGTGCCTATCGTTGTGCTGGAGCAAGCCCAGCGCAGGCTGGGGACGTCCCAGGTGGTTCAGCGGCCGCTGCTGATGCGCGGCAATGGCACTGAAGAGCTGGCGGGCTTTGTCGAGATCGAGGTCGATGACGGCCTGAAGCAGCAGGAGTTTGCCCGGGACCGCAGGGCTTATGCGTTCATCCTGCTGGGTCAGTTTGTGCTGTCCCTGGGCTGTATTCTGGTTGCGCTGCACTTGCGCGTGCTGCGGCCGTTGCACAGGTTGACGCTGTTTTCGAACCGGCTGGCCGGTGGCGATTTTGAGCAGTCCATAGGCTGGGAGCGGCAGGACGAAATCGGCCACCTGGCCCATCAGATGGACCGTATGCGCAGTGACCTGAAAACCTCGTTCGCCGAGCAGCAGGTCATCTTGAGCAATGTGCAGGTGGGCGTGCTGTTCGTGCGCGACGGCAAACTGCACATCGCCAACCGCCACGCAGAGCAAATCTTTGGTTATGGCCATGGCGCCATGGTGGGCTTGCCGGCCAGCGCACTCTATCCGGCAGACAGCCCGCTGCCCGACACCCGGCTGGACGAGGAATTGCGGTTTTTGCAGCGCCAGGACGGCACACACTTCTGGGCACATGTGCGCAAGCGCAGCCTGGACCCTCAGTTGCCGCAGGCCGGCAGCATCTGGGTGATCGAAGACTTCACTGCGCGCAAGGCGGCCGAAGACGAGATCAACAGCCTGGCTTTCTACGACCCGCTAACCCGTTTGCCGAACCGCCGCCTGCTGATGGACAGGCTCAAGCAGGCCTTGGTCGCCAGCTCCCGCAGCGCCAGGTGCGGCGCCTTGCTGTTCATTGATCTGGACCACTTCAAAACCCTGAACGATACCCTGGGCCATGACAAAGGCGATCTGCTGCTGCAGCAGGTGGCGAGCCGCCTGGTGACCTGCGTGCGCGAGGGCGATACCGTGGCCCGCCTGGGCGGTGACGAGTTCGTAGTGATCCTGGAAGACCTGGGCGAGAGCCCGGAGGAGGTGGCCGCGCACTGCCGTGTCGTGGGTGACAAGATCTTTGCGGCGCTGAATCTCTCTTACCCCTTGGCTGGGCATGATGTGCGCAGCACCCCCAGCATCGGCGTGGCACGGTTCGACGGGCCGCGTGACTCCATCGACGAACTGCTCAAGCAGGCCGATCTGGCGATGTACCAGGCCAAGACTGCGGGGCGCAACACCTTGCGGTTTTTCGATACGGCGATGCAGGCTGCAGTAAGCGAGCGCGCGGTGCTGGAGTCCGATCTGCGCGAAGCCTTGCAGCAGCAGCAGTTTGCCCTGCACTACCAACCACAGGTGGAGGGCCAGAGCCAGATTACCGGGGCCGAGGTCTTGCTGCGCTGGCGGCACCCGCAGCGCGGCATGGTGAGCCCGTCGGACTTCATCCCCCTGGCTGAGGAAACAGGCCTGATCGTGCCGCTGGGCTATTGGGTGGTACAGACGGCCTGCGCCCAGTTGGCGCGATGGGCCTTGCGCCCGGAAACGGCGGGGCTCTGCATCGCGGTGAACGTCAGCGCCAAGCAAATGCAGCAGGACGACTTTGTTTCGCAGGTGCTGGCGTTGCTGCGCGAAACCGGCGCCCCGCCACACAGGCTCAAGATGGAGTTGACCGAGAGCGTACTGGTCGTCGATGTCGAGAACACCATCTGCAAGATGGACGCTCTGAAGGCCCACGGCGTGGGCTTTTCGCTGGACGACTTTGGCACCGGCTACTCGTCGCTGACCTACTTGAAGCGCCTGCCGCTGGATCAGCTGAAAATTGACAAGGGTTTCATCAAAGACATCCTGGTCGACCCGAACGACGCCGCCATTGCCCGCATGGTGATCGCCCTGGCGGAAAGCCTGGGATTGCGCGTAATTGCCGAGGGCGTGGAGCAGGAGGCGCAGAGGGCCTTTCTGGCCGACTGCGGCTGCCGTGCCTACCAGGGGTATTTAATGGCCCCCCCACTGCCAATTGCGGATTTCGAAGCCATGCAAGACCCGTCCATCTGCACGACAAGACTGGATACGCAGCTTGCGATTCCCGCGCCCCCCGCAGAACCGCCCATCCCCAGTCCTCAATGATGTTGCGCAGCGCCTGCAAAATCAGTTGGGTGCTCAGGTTCAGATGAAGGCAGCCCTGCTGAACGGGCCGACAGCATGCCATGGCTGACATACAGCCAGTCTGCCCGAGGGGCCGGATTTCAGCAGCGCATTTCCATGCACGCTGTGCGGTTTGGTTATATGCCTACCAGCCTCTCAAACAGATTCACCCCACCCATCTGCCCGCCCTTGAGCATCAGCTCCAGCCCCTGGCGGCTGGGGTCTGAGCTGTGGGCGCGGCTGATGGTCACGCCGGGGCACAGCGTGGTCTGGTACGACAGTCCCCACAGCTGCAGCGCCTGGACTGCGTGGCTGGAGGTGTCGCCTCCGGCGATGCCAACCCGGCGCAGTGGCGCGCCGTGTTCTGCGCGGGCTTGCACCACGCGGGCGATCAGGTCGGCGCTGTTCTGGGCGACTTGTGCGGCAGCGGTGATGTTCGCCGCGCTGTCGTCGTTGGGCCCGGTATACGCCAGCACGTGTTGGCCGTTCCGCAGTTGGGTACAGATCGCGTCTTGCAGTGTCTGCGCATAGGCAGGGTCACTGCCCAGCTTTTGCGCGTCTACAGCGATGCGCTGGTAAGCCGTGGCGGCCTGCACCTGGGCTGCGGTCAGGGGCGACAGGCTTCCCGCCCACGCGAAGACGGGGCCATCGGCCATGGCCAGCGAGGGTGCTGCCGGTGGAGCGGGTTTCGCCCAGTGGGCCACCAGGGCCTGCGCCACCGCACTAGAGCCCACGGCCAGCAACCGGGCCTGTTGGGACTGCTGCCACAGCAGGCGGCCCACGGTGGCTAGCTGATCCGGCGTGGTCAGGTCCAGCAAGGTGGGCGCCATGGTTTGAGGTGCGCCATCGTTGTCCAGCAGATCCTGAAGTGCAGCATCCAGTGCACCGGTACTGGCGCCGGCACTGGTGTCGTACAGCGGGTAGTGCAGGGCGGTGATGCCATCGAGCCCCTGGCGTGCCAGATGGAGCCGGAGGTCGGCCTCGCCCATGGGCGTGACCGGGTGCTGGCGCATGGTGGGGTGGCGGTCTATGCGGTGCACGGCGCCGCCCGTGCCCGCCGCAGCGAACAGGTTGCTGAACGCGCAGTAGCGCCCCAGGCTGGGCTGCCCGCCCACGATGGGCACCCAGCGGTTGTTTACGAACGGGTGAAGGGTCTGAATGCCGCAAGCGATGTTGCCGACATGCGGGGCGCTGTCGAAGGTGGAGCACACCTTGTAGTGCAGCACCGGCGGCGCCAGCTTTTCAAAGAAGCGGCCTACAGCGGACATCTCGGCCCGCATGGCGTCTGGCGGCATGGCGCGCGCAGCGCCAGCGATGCCCACCGCATCCAGCGGCCCGGCAGCGGCCAGGGCCTCGGCGCTGGGTACGCCCATGAACAGCATCGAGCGCAGGCCGGCTTGCGCCAGCACGGCCAGGGTGTCGGTGGCGCCGGTGAAGTCGTCGCCGTACCAGCCGTACAGGGGCGTTGTCATGGGCTTACTTCTTGCCAAAGAAGTCGATGGCCCGGCGCAGTTCGGGGGCGTGTGCCGCGCGCTGGGCCAGGGTCTCGCCCTTTTGCACTGCGTCCCATGCCTGCTGCAGGCTGGCCACGCCGGCCGCGGGGCCGTCGGGGTGGGCCAGGATGCCGCCGCCGGACATGAACAGCAGGTCGTTGGACTGGATGCTGTCCCACGTGGCGGGCACGGTGCCGGCCCACTGGCCGTTGGAGAAGGCGGGCAGCACGCGGTCGTCCAGCCCTTCACACAGCGGCGCCAGCGTGTCGTGGGCCGACTCGATCACTTCTTCGTCGGTCTGCGAAAACTTGCCTTGCAGGCCATGCACGTGCATGTGGTCCACCCCCGCCAGGCGCCACAGCGTCTGCCAGGCGTTGAACGAAAAGCCCAGCAGCGGGTGGCGCGACAGCGCGCCGTAGCCGTTGCGGTGGCCGTGCAGCGCCAGCGGGGTGTGGCGGCGCAGGGTTTGCACCGCCGAGTAGCCGCACCAGTTCAGGCTGACCATCACGCAGCTTCCGCCTTCGGCGGCGATCAGGTCCGCATGGCGGCGCATGGCGTCGGTCTCGTCGGTGATGTTGAAGGCCACCATCACCCGCTTGCCGGTCTTGTCCTGGTGGGCGCGCACCCGGCGCATCACGGCCTTGACGCGGTCGGCCAGCGGTGCGTGAACCGGGTTGGCGCAAACCTCGTCGTCCTTGATGAAGTCCACCCCCGCAGCGCACAGGCGGCCCGCCAGGTCGCCCGTCTCTTCGGCCGACAAGCCCACGTTGGGTTTGATGATGGTGCCGATCAGCGGGCGGCCCTGCACTCCGGTCAGCGCACGGGTGCCGGCGATGCCGTGGCGGGGCATGTCGAACTGGGCGCGGTAGGCGCTGGGCAGTTTCATCGACTCCAGGCGCAGGCCGGTGACCTCGCCCAGGTCGTACAGGTTGCCCGACACCGTGGCGGCCAGCGTCGGCAGGTTGGGCCCGATGTTGTCGCACGGAAAGCTCACCCGCAGCCGAGCCCGCTGCCAGGTCTGCGGCGTGTCGAACATGCCGCGCCGCTGCATCCAGCCGTTGGGCAGCGAAGGGGCGGGCGCCACGTCCAGCAACTCGACCGACTCAACCGTGGCGCGCGCACGCTCGCGCAGCGCGTCGGTCTCGCCCTCGACCCGGGTGAAGGTGCCGCACGACTGCTCGCCCGCCAGCACTTCGGCCACGTGGGCGGGGTCCAGCGGGGTCTCGATCAGGTAGGTGGCTTCAAAGCGGTCTGGGGACATGGTTAGATTTACTACTGTTTTGATAGCTGCTAGCGCTTATTGAGCAAGCGCTAGAGGCCAATTTTCATGATGGGTTGCCTGCCTGGGCTGGCCCTCACTCCCTCTCCCCTTGTGGGAGAGGGCCGGGGAGAGGGGGGGCAGCCGGCGCGGCGCAGGTGCGGGCCCCCTCTCCCCAACCCTCTCCCGCGAGGGGAGAGGGGGTCAAACCCGGGCGCCGCTGCGGCGCCGGTGCGGGTGCTCAGGTTGGTGGCCCCATCTGAGACTCGCAACTCACCAGACCCCATCGCCATCAACATCAGACCTTCTTCAGATCTTGGACAGATCAGGAAAAGGCCGCACCGGGTCCGTCGTGCCGTCCCACGTCTCCGACTCCGCACGGATCAGGTCGAACATCCGCCCCTTGGGACCGGCCACTTCCGACAGCTCGATCACCGTGCCGGGGTGGTACTCGGTGTCGAAGTAGACAAAGCGGCCCTTTTCGCCCACCTCGCCGCTCATCACCGTCTTGAAGCCCTGGGCCGTCAGGCGGGCCAGGTCGGCGTCGTAGTCGCTCGTCCAGTACGCCACATGCTGCAGCCCGGTGCGCCCGGCCTGCAGAAAGTCGCGGTACATCGACGGCACGTCGTTGCGCGTCTGGATCAGCTCGACCTGCACATAGCCCGAGTTGGCCAGCGCCACCGAGTTGTGCGGCTCGTACGACTCGCCCTTGTAAACGTAGTTCTTGATCGGAACCTTGGGGTTGTAGAACCAGGGGCCCACGCCCAGGGTCTTGCTCCAGTAGTCCATGGCGGCTTCGATGTCGTGGACCACATAGCCAAGTTGGCGGATGGCGCCGAAATGACGGCTCATAAGAATTTCCTTTGTTGGTGATGCGTCAGGGCAGGGCGCAGCCGGGCGGGGCCCACAGGCGCCGCCCAGGTTGCAGGCTTATTTGCTTACTTGGCGCCGTCGATGATTTCTTTGGGGATCGGCACGCCTGCGTACTTCACGTGGATGTCGTTGAGCTTGCCGTTGGCCAGGTTGGTCTTGATCCAGCCGTTGACGGCGGCCATCAGCTCGGGCTGGCCTTTGCGCATGGCCACGCCCAGCTGGTACGACTGCAGGATGAACTTGGTCTCGAAGTCGCGTGCCGGGTTCTTCTTGGCAATGGCCGCAATGATCGGCGGCGTGATGGCCACGATGTCGGCCTGGCCGGTGGCGGCGGCGGTGATGGAGGCGGACTCGTCGTCAAACCGCACCACCTTGGCCTGCGGTGCACGCTCGGTCACGATCTTGTCTTGCGGGCCGCCGCGCGTCACGGCCACGGTCTTGCCGGCCAGGTCTTCAATGCTGGTGAGCTTGAGGCTCTTGGGCGCGCCCACCGCGGCCTGGATGGCGCCGTAAGGGATGGAGAAGTCCACCGCCTTCTGGCGCTCGGGCGTGATCGACAGCGACGAGATGATCAGGTCGACCTTGTTCGACAGCAGGTTGGGGATGCGCGAGGAGTTGGTGGTGTTCACGATCTCCAGCGTCAGGCCCAGGTCCTTGGCCAGCAACTCGGCCGCTTCCACGTCCGAGCCCACGGGCTTCATCTTGTCGTCCACGTAGCCGTAAAACGGCGCACCAAAGTCGATGCCCACGCGCAGCTTGCCGGCGGACTTGATGTCGGTCAGCTCGGCCATGGCGGGCATGCACAGGGCGGCGGCGCCCACGGCCAGCAAGGTGCGGCGGAAGATGAGGGATACGGTCATGGTGGTTGTCTCCTGGTGGTTTTTGAGTACGGAATCGAAAGGGGCAGGGCTGAAGCTGAAACTCAAAGCCCGTGAGAAAGGAAGTCGCGCAGTTCGGCGGTCTGCGGGTTCTTTAGCATGTCGCCCGCGCCCGTCTCCCACACCTTGCCCTCGTGCATGTAGATGATGGTGTCGGCCACCCGGGCGGCAAACTCCATCTCGTGCGTGACCAGCACCATGGTCATGCCGCCCTGGGCCAGGGCCTCGATCACGCGCAGCACCTCGCCGGTCAGTTGCGGGTCTAGCGCCGATGTCACCTCGTCAAACAGCATCACCTGCGGCTCCATCGCCAGCGACCGGGCAATGGCTACGCGCTGCTGCTGCCCGCCCGACAATTGCTCGGGGTAGGCCTGCGCCTTGTCGGCCAGGCCCACCTGCTGCAGGGTGCGGGCGGCAATCTCGCGCGCCTTGGCTGCCGGCATGTTCTTCACGGCCTTGGGCGCCAGGGTCACGTTCTGCTCCACGGTCAGGTGCGGGAACAGGTTGTAGCTCTGGAACACGATGCCCACGTCCTGTCGCAATTGGCGCAGGTCGATGGCGGGGTCGTGCACCGCGTGGCCGCAGACGTTGATGGTGCCGCTGTCGATGATCTCCAGCCGGTCAATGCAACGCAGCGCCGTGCTCTTGCCCGACCCGCTTTTGCCGATGATGGCCACCACCTGGCCCTTGGGAATGGCAAACGACACGCCCTTGAGCACCTGGTTGCTGCCAAAGCTCTTGTGCACGTCTTTCAGTTCAACCACCGGTTGCTGTTGCTGTCGTTGTTGTGCAGACAAAGCAGCGTGCGCAACAGGTTGCACAGCAGCGTCTTGGGCGAGGTTCATGGTGTCTTCTCGTTTCATGCGGTGGTCACAGGCACAGTGGCTGGGCCACGGTTTCCAAACTGTTGGCGTTGCTCCAGCTTGCGGCTCCAGACGGACAGCGGGTAGCACATCGCAAAGTAGACGATGGCGATCAGCAGGTACACGGTGAAGGGCTGAAAAATGGAGTTGTTGATGAGCTGCCCCGCACGCACCAGCTCGATGAACCCCACGATGGACGCCAGCGAGGTGTTCTTGACGATCTGCACCATGAAGCCCACCGTGGGCGGCGTGGCAATGCGCACCGCCTGCGGCAGCACCACCAGCCGCATGCGCTGGGTGCGTGACAGGGCCAGGCACTCGGCCGCCTCCCACTGTGTGCGCGGCACCGACTCGATGCACCCGCGCCAGATCTCGCCCAGATACGCGCTGACGTAAACAATCATCGCAATGCTGGCCGCCACGATGGCGGGCAGCTCCAGCCCGGCAATGCTCAGGCCGAAGTAGCACAGGAACAGCACCACCAGCAGCGGCGTGCCCTGGATGATCTGAATCCACGCAATGGTCGCCCAGCGCACCGCCTTGATCGGGCTGACGCGGCACAGCGCAATCACGCCCCCGGCCAAGCCACCGCCCACAAACGCAATCAGCGACAGGCCGATGGTCCACAGCGCGCCCCACAGCAGGTACTGCAGGTGGTACGAGTTCAGTCCACCGTCGATCATTTGGCGCTCCCCAATTTGCGTTGGCGCGTGAACACGATCTGCCCAAACACCCACAGCCCCAGCCGCATCAGCAGTGACAGCGCCAGGTACGCCACCGCCACCAGGATGTAAGCCTCGAACGGGCGGAAGGTTTCAGACTGCACCCGCGCCGCCACGGCGGTCAGCTCTTCGACCGAGATCTGCGAGGTGATGGACGACGCCAGCATCAGCAGCACAAACTGGCTGGTGAGCGCGGGGTACACCTTCTCCATCGCCGGGCGCAGCACCACATGCCAGTACACCTGCCGTCGCGTGAGGCCCAGGCACTCGGCCGCCTCGATCTGTCCTTTGTGGATTGAATCCATGCCCGCCCGCATGATTTCGCAGGTGTAGGCCGCCACGTTGATCACCAGCGTCAGCAGCGCCGCAGCAAATGCCGACACCTTGAAGCCCAGGCTGGCCAGGCCAAAGAACACCAGAAACACCTGCACCAGCAGCGGCGTGTTGCGCAGCACTTCTACATACGCACCACAGGCCCGCACCAGCCAGCGCCGGTCGCTGCGCCGGCCTATGGCCAGCAGCGTGCCGCCCACAAAACCAATCACGGTGGCTGGGAAGGACAGCAGGATGGTCATCCAGGCCCCTTCCAGAAACTGGGGCCAGTTGGCCAGCACGCTGGCAAAGTCGAACTCGTACGTCATGAGTGGGCAGCCGTACGCGTCAATCAGCAAGTGCTGGCGCGGCGGCCAAAAACTGGCGGCTTGCCCTGTGGGCGCAGGCGAGCGTGAGCGGAAATACCAGGCATGTCTTTGTCTCCTGCGGGATCGGCTTGGCAAGGGTGCCAGCCGTCACAACCTAGGGTTTGTACTGATGGTTTCTGATGCCTTTCAGCATCTAGCGCCCAGTGATACTATCCGCACAATCCATCAAATACCAGCAAGATGAATGATGGTTTTTGATTGAATCCACATGGCCCAAAACCCGCCCAACCCCAGCAGTCCACGCAGCCCGCGCATCCCCGACATCGCCCAGCTGTCCGGCGTCTCCACCGCCACGGTCGATAGGGTGCTGAACCAGCGCTCGGGCGTGCGCAACGCCACCGCGCAACGGGTGCTGCAGGCCGCCGCCAGCCTGGGCTACCTGCCGCAGGCCGAGCTGCACGCAGCGCTGCAGCCCCAGCCCCTGCGCTTGATGGTGCTGATCCCCGAGGGCAGCAACCGCTTTCTGCAAATGCTGGGCGACGTGATCGGCTACGCCCAAGACCACTGGGCACCGTTCAACGTGCGCTGCCAGGCGGCGTATATCGAAAGCTTTAACCCCGACGCGCTGGCCAAGGCGCTACTGCACTACGGCAAGCGCTGCGACGGCATCGCCTTCATGGCGCTGGAACACCCCGTGGTGCGCGAGGCCGTGGCCCAGCTGGCAGAGCAGGGCGTGCCCACCGTCACGCTGATCTCGGACTTGTCCAACTCGCGCCGCGTGGCCTACGTAGGCCTGGACAACCGCGCCGCCGGCCGCACCGCCGCCTACCTCATCGCCCGCTTCATGGGCCCGCTGGCCCACAGCCGCAAGGCGCATGTGGCGATGATTGTTGGATCACTGCGCTACCGCGCCCACGAGGAGCGCGAGGCGGGCTTTTTGCACCTGTTTGAAGAACAGTTCCCCCTGGTGCAGGTGGTGGGCGTGCGCGAAGGCCAGGACGACGCCGAACGCAACTACCGCCAGGCCCGCGCGCTGCTGGAGCAGCACGATGATCTGGCAGGCATCTACAACATCGGTGGCGGGGCCGAAGGCATTGGCCGGGCGCTGAAAGAGGCCGGGGCAGACCGCAAGATCGTGTTCATAGGCCATGGGCTCACGCCGGATACGCGGGCGCTGCTGATCGACGGGACGATGGATGCGGTCATCACGCAGAACCCGCAGGGGGCGGTGATGAACTGCGTGCGGATTTTTGCGAATCTGCGGGATGGAAGGGAGCCGACGGGTGGGGTGGAGACGACGCGGAGTCAGGTGATATTTCGGGAGAATTTGCCGTAGGGGTGCTGGATGTGCTCACTTGCGCTGGAGCCAATCCCGGTATAGCCGCGGCGTTGGTTTTGAAAGGCGCTTCAGCTTGCGGCCATGAACAGCCGCTCAAGTCTTCGCGGTGAACGACAGCGCCAGTCCAGCGTCCAGATCGTTACCCTGGATGACAGCGGCGATCCACACCTCCCACCCAGCGTCAAGCATGCAAGTTCGTGCTCACGGCCGGCTGGATACCAGTCGCGCATCATCACTGGCGGTACATCCTGTTACGAGCTGCTAAGCTTGTCCGAAGACTTCAAGTACCAGGAGAGCATGTGGACCGTTTCGACATTGGTGACCTGCTAACAAAGGCGCCCCTGGAGGATGTGGCGCGACGCCTTGGCATTGAAACAGAGAAGCGTGGCACGCAGACTCGTGCGTTGTGCCCGTTTCACCAGGACACTAAGCCGTCGCTCAACCTCTATCCGGGGGGGGGGAATTCGGCGGCACACTATCACTGCTTTGCCTGTGGGGCTCATGGCAACGCAATTGATCTAGTCAAGCATATTGAAGGGTTGGAATTCCTTCCCGCAGTGCAATGGTTGGCGCAGCAGTTTGGCATTCATAGCGCGCGCCGCCGGATCTCGCATCAAGCTCAACTCCAAGTTGCGAGCGAGGTGGCGCTGGACTTTGCGTTGCGGATTTTCGATGAACGCCATGACACCGAGCGGTTCAAGGTCTGGTGTGAGGAGCGTGCGTTCGATGCCAACTTCCTACGTGGTCAAGGCGTGTGCTGCATCACTCGTGCCGTATTGGTCGAAGCTTTGCAAGAAAAGAGCATCGGCGAACGCGCAGAGTTGATCGACGGCTTGCAGACGCTGGGGCTAGTCAGGCGCCTACGCTCGATGTCCAAAGTCGACCAACTGAAGCTGGATTTCGCTGACCAGTTTCGGGACTGCTTTCACGACGGCCGTGTTGTGATCCCAATTCGCAGTGCCGACGCCAAGCAGCCTGTCGTGGTCGGATTCGCTGGGCGAGCGTTGCAGAACGTCCCGCCCGAGGGGGTGCCCAAGTATCTGCTCACGGCTGGCTTCGAGAAGGCCAAACATCTGTTCAACGCATCTGCGGCCTTCCGGGAGGTAAAGAATAAGGTGATGGGCGGCAAGCCGGCAACGCTCTACATTGTCGAGGGCTTCCTAGATGCCCTGCGCCTGCAGTATTTGGGGCAACAAGCAGTCGCTCTGATGGGCATCAGCCTTAGCAAAGAGCAGTTCGGACTGCTGCAAAAGCTAGTCGATGATTTGCCCCCCAGCCAAGCCGCGATGCACCTCAGCATATTTCTCGACAACGATCCCGCCGGCTTTGGCGGTACGGATCGGTTGGTGCGCGATCTGTTGGGCATGGGCGGTGTGGACCTGCGGTGGGTCGGTACACCGTGGCGTACCCAGCCCGCTCTGGGCAAAGATCCCGACACCTGCCTGCGTGACATTTCTTCACCTGAAGACGCGGCAAAGTGGTTGCAACGCTATGACCTGCCCGCCGAAGCCGCCCTGCTGGCGGCAGCCTTGGGTAGCCAGGATGCATCCGACTTACAGGATGAACTTTGGAGCAAACTGGCAGTTACCGGGCGTGAGCGAGCACTGTTTAGAGCCGCGTTGGGCATCAAGAAACTTCATGCGCAGAGGCCAGCTGACGATGTGTTGCTGCGCTTGACCAACAGTCCGTGGAGTTGGGCGAACGCACTGCGGGAATTGTTGTCGAGAGAAGGAACTGGCAAGGCACGGCCTGGGCGCAGCGTTTATTTGGAAGGGGATTTTGAGCGCGCGGCCCTCGCCCGAACCTTGGCGTACCACGGCGCGCGGCGCGGCGAGTTGCCCTGCGACGAAGAGGTATGGCTGACATTGAGTGGTAATGCCCGACTGTTTGATCAGGCGGCTTTGGCGCGTGTGCGGGCTGCGATGAGTGAGCAACACTCGGTATGGCGTCAAGCCGCACCTTATGACGCAGTGCATTTGCCTCGGAAGCTCACCGCCGAGGCCAAGGTGTTGGATGATCCACGTCGAAAGGTTATGCCTCACCCGGCCGACTTACAGCTGCAGCAACTGGTGCTCAACGAGTTGCTGACCCAGCGGCATGACCGCCTGAGTGCTAGTGGCGAGACCTTCTCGGCCAGCATCCCAGCCGTTCGTTGGTATTCCTCTCGCAGCGAAGTGGTGGTGACCGGTCCATTCGCCGAGCTCAACGAACCGGATATCGATTTAGACGAGCCCGGAACATTGAGCTTCGGCTACCAAATCGATATGGATGTGCTTGAAGGCGATAAAACGCCCTCAGACCAGGGGATGTTCAGACCATTTGGCCAATGCTGGCGAGAGTTCATGGGCAGCCTAACCAAGCAGTGCCACGGAATCGGGCCGCGTGTGCATGTGCTGCGCCTGGACGCGAAGCGCTACTACGACACGATCCAGCGCTATGTGGTGCGGGATGCCTTGCTGGAGCCATTGCATAACGTGCTGGCAACCAGCGGTATCCCTGAGGGATTTTCTGATGTACTCGGGTTGAAAAATGGTAACGAGCCGGTAAAGCTGGAAAGTGCCTTGGATCAGCTACTGAGCGACCTGCTCTTCGGTCATGAGTTCCGAGACCCCCAAAGGGAAGGTTCAACTACCGCACCATCGACTAAGCGCAGCGACGAGGCCATCGGCATTCCCCAAGGGCCGGTGTTGTCGGCCTACATTGGCACCATCGCTTTATTTCCGGTTGACCATGTCGCCCGTCTTTTCATCCGAGAAACGGCGCACACGGGGTCTGACGGCGTACGCCGTCCTCGGGCGGGTTACGCGCGCTATGTCGACGACATTGTTTTGTTTGCCGACAGTGAGAAGCTCCTGAAAGAGTTACGAGAGAAATTGCAGGCCAAAGGGGCTGAGCGCGAGATTGCACTGATTCACAAGGGTGGTCGCGTGCGCGCCGGCTCACCCTCGCAGGTGATGCGCCAACTCAACGAAGGGCGGGGTCTGGCGGCTTCAATGCCCGCCTGGGAGCCGCCGTTGGCGGGTGAGCCTCTGGTTGGCGATGGCGAGGCCGGTTGGGGTCTGGGCGGCGATGTGCCAACCGTGGACCGTCAGTGTGCGCTGAAGATGCTGCGCCACCCCGCACTGATGACCGATCCCAGTGGGATCGAGGCTCAGGTCAAGGCCGCCATGCAGGCGCCAGATTTGCGACCCAACGATTTGGGTTTGTGCTCGCGCTGGCTGTGGTGGCAGGTGGCGTTTGAACACAATGGTGATGGATTCACAGCCTGGCAGCGCTATTGGGCGTTGTGGCGAAACGTGTGTGAAGGCCACGACTGGGCAGGTGCATTTGAGAAACGCGGCTACGACCGGCTGTACGCGGTGGAAGGTCTGGACAAGCTACTGGATGCCAACCCTTGGATGGAGAACGACCAGACCTTGACGGAACTTCCAAAATACAGAGAGAAGCGCAAGCATCTAGCCAAATTGGTTAGTCAATCAGGCTTCTTCGCTGCCGCGGCGCCTGCGGAGAATCAGGCGCATATTCGGCGACGTGAGCGATTGATTGCACAAAAGGCGCGACGTTTGGCGAATGCTCCGATGTCCCCCTATAACGTTGAAGCGCAACGCGGAGAAAAGGTGTCTGCCATCGAGTGGTTGTGTCTAGCGGCGGAACGCATTGGTGCAGCAACCAGCGTCGACGACACAGTTGCGTCGCACCCCTTGGCTTCACTCAAAGAGCGCCATCTGAAACCGCTGCTCGCCGATTCTGGCGATGGGTGTGTGACGGACGTCTGCCTGCACTTGTGGCCGGGCGGCGTGCCGCGGGGCTTTGAAGAGCCTGACAACAGTTCGCTTGGTTTGGCCATTGACTTTGTGCTCAGCAGTGCCCCGCGTGGGCAGAGGCTCGATGTGTTGGCCAAGTTCCCGACGCTGATGCAGATTGCTAACGATGGTGTAGCGCAGCGCTTCATCCCGCACCTGCCTGTTGTAAAAGACGGCCAAGAAGGGGACGGAACTGCTGCGTCGCTTTATGCGGTGGATGATCCGAAAGATGGCAGCGCTAGGTACTTATATCGCTACACCGTGCCATCGTCGCCAAGCAATGAGCGGGATTTCGTTCAAGTCGCGTTGCGAAACGAGGAGCCAATTGAGCCGGCCGTCGTATCACTGACTTTCGAGGTCCAACAGAGTCCGTCGGAGGCGCTTGGTGTGGTCAGGAGCAAAGATGCGCTTCCTTGGGTCGAACTAGCCGACACAGGCGCCAGTTCACCGGAGTCGATCACGCAGAAGGCTGCACGCTTGTTTGAAGCCCTCCGGGCCATGCACTGGGAAGTCACGCCGGAGAACGAGCAAGGTGTCTACGTTCCGTTTAAGCCACAGTTGTTCAAAACTGGCGAAGGCGACGAATCGATCTTGCATCTAGTGGCTGAGCCTGTCGACCGAAAACTATTGGGCGTGAATGCCTGGTTTCACAACCATGACGATCGGGTCAAGTCCGTGAACGTGCCGAAAGACCGCGCGGATCTGTGGCGCGTGGGTTGGGCAGTGGCCGATGTACTGGGGGTGGCGGCCGACATGGCCGGTGAAACAGGTCACCGCGATGAGCATCTATCGGACGAAGCAGTTGAACCTAGTGAGCAAGAAGCCGCCAAGTCTGCCAGCCAGCGCACTCAAATAGCGCACTATGTGTTGCGCCAGCAATTGCGCAAGCTGCAAGGCGCTTATGTTTCGGAGGGGCAGACGGGCACTGAGGCGACAGACAAAACTGCACTACCCGGCACAGTGAAGCGGGCTCTACAGCTGTTACGCGACTTTCCGGCCGACAGAGCGCTGGATCAGCAAGTTCGGCATTTGCTGCTTGTCGAGGCGGAAACCCGAGGCATGGCATTGCGCTTGCGTTTGCGCCGGAGTAACGACCTGCGTTTGGAGCTTCACCAGATCTTCCCAGAAGCGCTGGACCGCTTGCCGTTGTGGGCGCTGCAAGGGCTGAAACTGGTGCACCAATCGGGCGATGCCGCCGAATTGCGGCCAGAACTCGCTCTGATGCTGGCGCTGTACCGCGCGCTTGATCAGGTCCTGTTGCCCTCAACCTCCAACCCCGCGACGGTGCCGAAAGCGCCTCAGATGCGGCTTGCATTGGCCTTGGCTGCTACAGGCATTGGTTTACGCGGCAGCGTGGCCGCACTGTGGGGCCTGACTGCACAGCAAGGCACACCGCGCATGTCCGAACGCTTCAATCTGCCCGCTTCTTGGGCGATGCCAGACATGGCACGCGTGGACCCGCAGTTCGACTACAGTGCCATGCGCAAATGGCTTTTGGAATCAAGCTGGCCTGATCTGTGCCGCGCGAGCCCCTGGCACTGGATGCTAGCCCTGATCGGCTTGCTCGATACAAGCTATCCACAAGCGTTCGATCTGCCAGAGTTGAAACTGGTCTATTCAGCATTGAGTGCGTGGCAGAGTGCCCCTAGCGCACCTGCGGAAGATCAAGACGACGCAACCTGGCCCTTTGATGCTCTACCCAGATTCACGTTGCAAAATTGCGATGCATTGGCCTCGGCACTGCCAATCGCGCTGCGAAAGCTGGACCAGCACTTGGGCCTGCGCCTTGTTCGCCAGAAAGCGCAGCAGTTTCGGCGCAGCCTGCACAGCGACGAGTTCACCGATACCGACGATGCCAGCTGGCAAATTGCCAAGCCACAGTTCACGGGCTTAGGCCGCGAAGGTATACAGCGACAGCTCGATGGCAAGCGCAGTCTATCGGTCTGGACCGAGACTCGCCGCGAAGTCGACAACGAACTTTTAGCAGTGCACACGCTGGACTACAAGCTTGGGCAGTGGATAGCTGAGGCGGTTGACGCCGCTCCAGATCACGAGGCTCCGGCAGCACGATCTGAGCCTACAGAGATTCGCCTTAACCCTGCACCACCAGCAGTGGGGGCGACTATCAATCAAACGACCCAGTCCAACCTTGATGATGGCAACGAACGAAAGACCGTTGCGGAAGAGTCGACGACGCCAAAAATTGAGACCCTGGATCAGGGAATCGCCGACAAGCTGCGCTTCTGGCAAAAGGAATCGCGGAGCAGGCGCATTGACCGCACCGGCTCTAGCGATCCCGACTTAGAGCGGGCAGGCAGTCACTTTCGTGTCGCCTTGTTCCAGTGGCGAGCAGACGACAGCTACGCCCATCCTATTAGCGAGGCGGGGTTGAAGTGCTTTCCATTCAGCAAAGCCTCTCTGGAGCAACTGCCCAGCTTGCTGAACAAGGCCAGCGATCTCTCTTCGATTCATGGGGCCGCAAAAAGAGGCTTGGAATTCAAATGGGACAAGGACATAAAAGTCATCTCGTGGCCCGAGCACCGGCGACAAGTCCTTCTTCGCGAAGCGCTGAAGGCTTGCCACGAACTGGAGGTGCAGTTGCTGGTACTGCCTGAGGTGTCGGTCCGACCTGAGACGATTGATTGGCTAAAGGGCGAGCTGCGCCAGCACTGCCCTGGTTTGGCGGTCTTGGCCGGTACTTACCGCCAGTTTGGTGTAAAGGCCGACGACCTAAAGGAAAAGTTGACCCTTCTGTGGCAACCTGAACCGGACTTGGCTCAGGCCCTCGGACTTGAGCGAAACACTGAGACTCTTGAATTCCAACGAGGGAAAAAGTATCGCGCTGTGGCTGCCCATGAGTTTTTCCGGCCAGACTGCAGTGAATTGGCGCCGCTCTATAGCGAAGAGAAGCTGCTTACTAAGTTGCATGAACTTCGTACTAGCTCGCTGAAGGGCGTGTGGTCAAGTGACCAACTTGCAGAGCTAGTAAGAGCATTGGTGCACGAAGCGCCGAAGCTGCGCTACTGTATGGAGTTGATCTGCTCCGAGCTGTTCCTACTCACCAGCCCAGCCAATCGTCTGCCGTTGCAGCGCGATCTTGCGAGGGTGTTGAAGCACTTTGGCTCGGATCCGGCAGAGGCCAAGACGTTAGTAAGCAATGACCTTGAAGCAATTGGCGAGCTCTTAACCGTCGCACAATCAAATCGCGAACGCCGCTCAGTGCTTTTGGTGCCAGCATGCACAAGTCGTAGTAACGACTATTGGCACGCAGGCCAGGCAAGTGTGCTGGCCTCTGGTACTGCCACCGTGTTCTGCAACGCAGCAAACAAGCTCAGCGTTGGTGGAAGCTGCTTTATCGGCATCGACTCAGTGACTCCGTCATCAGATCCGGCTGGAATAGTGCATTTCTTGACGCCGTACCACGGCTGGTTAAGAGGCATTCTGCAGAACAACGGTAAGGGGGCCTTGTCGAAGGCTGACCAAGCTCTAGTGGTGGTCGACCTAGATCCCGTCCATGTGGTCAGCGGTAGGCCTCGGCCGCAGTTGTTGCCCGAGCCAATGTCCTTGGTGGCGTATCTGCCGGTTTTGGAAGTCGTGGACAAGGCCACTAATGCGGAGAGCATTGCCAACGCACTGGCAAGTGATCTCAAAGACGAAGACGCTCGAGAAACAGTCAAGTCTCTCCTGCTGTCCGATGCGTTTCCACCTCATTGCAGCCCACTACATAAGAAAGAGGATTTCTTCGAAGCCTTTAGCGCACTTCTTCAAGCTAAAGCAAGCGGTGAGTTATCGGCAACCAAAGGAGGCGCCAAGCTAGATGCGTTTGCTGCCTTCTTTAGTGATTCGGAACCTGTGCGCGAGCGCATCATGACCTGGCTGAAGGATCGTCACCAACAGCCGGCGCCCAAGGCGGGCGAGCTTGGCTTGGAGCCAGCTTGGCTCGATTTCCTTGTGGCGGACCTGACGTATAAGCGGGACGTGGCGAAAGTCCGAGTGCCGCCCTGGATTAAGCCTGGCAACAGCGCTAGTCTAGTAAATTGACAGCCGATTTGCTATTGAATTAATAGCTGTCAGTGCTTTTCCCATAAGCGTTAGAGCCTATTTAGACTCATATTCCGCTCGAACTAAAGCTGATTCGGGTCTATCAGTCTTTACAAGGTCTGCCAGCGCGTCACCCAGTCGCGGGTGCACAAACCGGTATCCCTGCGCCAGCGCTGCAGTCCGCACCGCGTTTTGTCCGTCCAGCAGCAGGGTGGACATTTCTCCGAGCAGCACGCGCAGTGGCCAAGCTGGCATGCTGAGCCATGCACGCCGACCAAACGACGCCGCCAGAGCCTGCGCAAACATGGCCTGGGTCACCCCGTCGGGCGCCACGGCATTAACGGGGCCTTGCAGGTGCTGGTGCGCCATCGCAAACCGCACCAGCCCCACCGCGTCAGCCAGATGAATCCACGGCGCAGGCTGGCGACCATGGCCCAGCACGGCACCTAGGCCCAGGCGGGCGGCCAGCGCCTGCATCGGATAGGCGCCACCGCCGTGCCCCAGCACCACACCAAACCGCATGCGCACAACTCGCACGCCCAGGGCTTCGGCGCGCCGGGCCTCGTGTTCGATGGCCGCGCACAGGTCAGACTGGAACTCGCCGGGGCGGGGTGGGGCGGTTTCGTCCAAGGGCTCCATCGACGCGTTGGGCGATGCGCCGTAGAAGCCCACGGCCGATGCGCTGACCAAAACACGCGGGGCCTTGTGCAGGCGGCGCATCAGGCTGACGACGGCCACGGTGGTGTCCACCCGGCTGGCCAGCAGCTGGCGTCTGCGCGCCTGGGTCCACGGCATGCCCAGCACGCGGGCGCCTGCCAGGTTGACGACTGCGTCGATGGTCGTTTCAGACGGGATCGCGTCCAGGGTGTCCACCACCCACACGCTGGGGCCAAAGCTGGCGCGGGCCTGCAGGGCGTCGCGGGTCAACACGATCACCCGCTGGCCGTCGCGCACCAGGTCGGCCACCAGGGCGCTGCCCACAAAGCCGGTGGCGCCAGTGACCAGGGTGGCTGGCTGGGGTTGCAGGCCACGGGCGTGCAGGGTGGCGCTGGGCTGTGTTGGCGGTGCTGCGCGGTAGAGCTTGATGGCGGCCAGCGTGTTGCGCACGCTCCAGGCCCACACGCCGACGGCATAGGCCGTGAACAGCCACGACACCCAGCCGTGCGGGGCCAGCACCATGGCGGCGGGTTGCTGCGCCCAAGCCCACAGCACGGGGCCGATCAGGCCCAGGAAGAGGCCGTAGCTGATGGTCAGCACGGTGTGCAGCACACGCTCGAACGGCGGCAGGCGGCGGGTGCGGTCTTCTTCCAGAAAGTCGGCCAGGGTGATGCCTACTTCGATGAGCAGCAGGGCCGCGAGCACGGCGGCAAAGGCGCCGCGCCATTCAAACCAGGCCAGGCCGACAAAGACGACGCCGTAGATGCCTTCGCGCGCGGCGTGCAGCGAGAGTTCGTATCGTGCTGATGTGCGCTGGGGCAGCCGGGCCTGCAGCTCGTGGTGCCACAGGTTGTCAAACGCGCCCAGGGCAGCCTGGATGGAGAGCAGCAGGAAGATGGTGTTCATGGCGGTCATGGTGTGTGTGAGTGTGAAGATGAATCGATGCCGACGGGTGTGGTGGGTCAATCCACCACGGGATCGGTGAACACGCCGGACTGGTGGAAGGTTTCGCCCCACAGCGGGTGCACCATGCTCAGCGTGAAGCGGAACTGGCCTGCGCCCAGGTCGGTGTGGGCGACGCGGCAGGTGCCGGGGGTCAGCAAGGTCGGCACGGGGATGCGCAGGCCTGCCACCACCCACCAGAAGCGGCGGCTGCGGAACACCAGCGCGCCGTCTTCTTCCAGCACGTCCAGCGACATGGCCAGGCCGCCGTCGGTGCGCTCCAGCAGGGTGCCGTCGGTGCCCAGCTCCTTGGTGGACCGCACGGTGCGGTCTGCGCCGTGGTGGGTGCCGTGGTTGGCGTCGATGCCGGTGTGAAAGCGCCGCTCCCACACCACGCCGCCGCGGCCGTTGTGGCTGACGTTGACGGTGGCGGGCAGGGCGGTGGTGTTGATATGGGTCAGCGGGCCGCCCCAGGGCCGGGTCAGCACGGCGTAGATGTGGCCGATCAGCGAGCAGCGCAGGTCCATGTGGCCGTGGTAGCTCACGTCGGCGTGTGCGGTGCCAAAGCGGCGTTGCACGGCGGCGGGCAGGCGTGCCCAGGCTGCGGCGCCGGCCAGGGCGGGCAGGTCCAACACTGACGTTGCGTGTGCTGGGTTGGCGGTGCAGTGGCGGGGCGCTGGGGTGAAAAGGGCAAACATGGCGGGCTTTGCAAGAGTGGCGGTTGCACTCTCTATTGCGAAACCCGGGCCAGCCTCAGTGGCCGCTGCAAGTGGTTGATTTCATTGGAATTTGCGTTGTGGGCTGCATACTTGGTTTACAGTGCGCGCAGCCCCTACCGTTAACGCCAGGAACAGGTCACCACCATGTGTAGCGTCGTCCCCATCGCCACCCCCGTTCGCGCCCGCGCATGCTGATCCACGCCGTCCTCGGGTTTTCGGTGCTTGAAACGCTGGTGCTGGCCGCCTTGCTGCTGGCCTGGGCCGACCGCGTGGCGGGGGCCCGCCTGTTGGCGGCGTTTTTGATCGGCATCTCGCTGTGGATGGTCGGCAACGAGCTGCCCAACTGGCTGGGGCCTGAGACCGAACCCGTGGCGATGCGCTTGCTGGCCACCGCGCCGTTCACCTCTGCGCTGTTCTTTCATTTCTGCACGGTGTTTTGCCGTGTGGACCTGGGGCGCTGGGGCGTTGCAGTGGCCTATGCGCTGGGCGCGACTGCGTCGGTGGTTTCCATCATCCTGGTGCCGGGGCACTTGATTCACCACCGCGACATTGGCTTTATTGCGGTGGCCGACCCGGTGGGCACCATCGCCAGCATGGCCTGGGTCATTTTGGGCATTGGCGGTGTGGCGGTGCTGCTGCTGGCCTTGCTGCGCGCACGCCGGTCGGGTGATGGGCAGAAGTTTCGGCAGATTGCCGCGGTGACCGCGTCGTGCCTGTGGGGCCTGCTGTGCCTGGCGGGTTACGGCATTGCGGTGCTGGACCTGCCGATCTACCCGTTTCCGCTGCTGGGCCTGCCGCTGTATTCGTTGATTCTGGTCTATGGCATCTTGCGTTATGGCGTGTTTGTGGCCAACGCCTGGGCACGCCGCGCGCTGGTGTGGGCGCTGCTGTTGGCGCTGGGGGCGGTGGTGCTGGCGCTCACGCCGCTGCTGCCGTTCGAGTCGCGCTGGCTGGGCGGCTTGGCTGTGGCCGCCAGTGTGCTGGCGCTCAACGGCCCGGTGCGCCGCGTGGCCGAGCGGCTGGTCTACCCGGGGGGCGAGGTATCGATTGCCGACCTGGGCGCCTGGCGCAGCGCGCTGCTGTCGGCGGAGACACCCGAGGCCCTGGCGCAGCAGGCCGCAACGTTGCTGAGTGCACGCATTGGCACGCAGGTGGAGGTGCAGATTGGCGCTCCGTCCGCATCAACAACACCCTCAACGTCATCAGCGCAATCAGCGCCATCAACGCCACCCGGCAGCACCCCGCAACTGGTGTGCAACCCGGGCGAGCAAGGCTGGCAGACCACGCTGCAGGGCTGGGACGCCGCACCGCCCGGGCCTCGCCATGTGGCCGAACTGTTTGGCACAGTGGTGGCCGAGGCTGCGGCGCGGGTTGAGCAAGCCCAGCAGTTTGCCGCCCGCGAACGCGAGCGCCAGTTGCAGGCGCGGCTGGCCGAGCTGGGGGCGCTGGCCGCCACCGTGGCGCACGACATCCGCAACCCGCTCAACATCATCTCGATGGCCGTGGCCGCTGCGCCCGTCGACACCCGGCGCGAGGTGGCCGACCAGGTGGCGCGCATTGCCCACCTGACGCACGACCTGCTGGACTTTGCCAAGCCCTGGAAGCTGGTGCCCCGTGAGCTGGACCTGGCTGCCCACGTGCGCAACGCGGCCATGCGGTTGCCCGACGTGACCCTGGGCGCGGGCCTGGCCCAGCCGCTGGTGCTGCAGGCCGACCCGCGCCGCTTGGACCAGGCGCTGACCAATTTGCTGGAGAACGCGCGCATCGCGATGGCGTTGGATGCCGGGGATACCGATACCGGTGGTGGCCCAACAGCGTCAGCAACCCACAGCCCCGTGCACATCGACGCAGAAACCACCGCCGACGCCGTGCTGCTGCACATCTGCGACGCGGGCCCCGGCGTGCCGGACGAAATTCGCAGCCGCCTGTTCGAGCCCTTTGCATCGCGCAGCCCCGGCGGCACCGGGCTGGGCCTGGCCATCGTGGCCCGGATCATGGCTGCGCACGGGGGCTCGGTGGCGCTGACCGAGCGGCCGCCGTGGAGCACCTGCTTCACGCTGCGCTTTCCTTTGACGACGCAACGCCTGCCATGACAGCCCACACCACAGACGACGCAGCCGGCGCCCGGCCAGATGCAGGGCAAGACGCCGCGCCGGTGGGCGAGCCGATAAGCGACCATGTCAACGGCCACGTGCTGCTGGTCGATGACGAGGCGGCCTTTCAGCGGCTGGGCGGCGCCTTTTTGCGCAATCTGGGCCACACCGTCACGCTGGCGGGCGATGGGGACCAGGCCCTGGCAGCATTTGCCAAACAACAGCCCGAGCTGGTGCTGCTGGATCTGGCCATGCCGCCGCACATGGACCCGGAGATCGGCCTGGAGCTGATCCCGCGCTTTGCGCGCGTGCCCGTGGTGGTGTTGACCGGCCACGGCGACCACGCACTGGCCCTGCGCGCCACAGAACTGGGCGCCTGGGACTTTCTGACCAAGCCCATCGACCCTGACATGCTGCGGTTTGTGGTGGCACGCGGGCTGCGCAAGGCGCGGCTGGATGCCGAGCTGGCAACCCTGCGCGCAGGGCAGTCGCTGGACGACCTTGGCATGGTGGGGCAGGCGGCGGCCACGGTGCAACTGCGCGCCCTGGTGCGCCGCGTGGCGCCTACCCAGGTTAGCGTGCTGGTGCTGGGCCCCACGGGCACCGGCAAAGAACTGGTGGCCCGCGCATTGCACGCCTGCAGCGCGCGCCGCAGCGAGGCCTTTGTCGCCATCCACTGCGGCGCCTTGTCGGCCGAGCTGCTGGAGAGCGAGCTCTTCGGGCACTTGAAAGGCAGCTTTACCGGGGCCTACCGCGACCAGCCCGGTTTGGTGGAGGCCGCCCACGGCGGCACGCTGTTTTTGGACGAGGTGGGCGAAATGCCGCCGCCCATGCAGGTCAAGCTGCTGCGCTTTTTGCAAGAAGGCACTTTTGTGCCCGTGGGCGGCCGTGTGCCCAAGCGCGCCGACACCCGCGTGGTGGCCGCCACCCACCGCGATCTGGAAGCCATGGTGCGCGACGGCACGTTCCGCGAAGACCTGTTTTACCGCCTCAAGGGCGTGGTGCTGCGCACGCCGTCGCTGGCCGAGCGGCCCGCCGACATCCCGCTGCTGGCCACGCGCTTCTTGCACCGCGTGGCGCACCGTGCCAGCCTGTCGGCCAGCGCCCTGGCGTGGCTGATGGCGCGCGAGTGGCCGGGCAATGTGCGCGAGCTCAAGGCGGTGGTGGAGTCGGCTGGTGCACTGCTGATGCCCGACCAGCGCGAGGTGGATGCCGAGCTGCTGCAACTGGCCAGCGGGGATATGAGCGAGAGTGCGGTGGATCAAAAAACTCCTGCAGTGGCGCCATCCGGCAGCACCGGCCCGCTGGACGCCGCGCTGATGGAGCTGGAAGTGCGCATGGTGCGCGACACCATGGCGGCGGTGGCGGGCAATCAGTCGGAGGCAGCGAGGCGGCTGGGGATTTCGCGGGTGGGGTTGATCAAGAAGCTGACGCGGCTGGGGTTGAAGTGAGCCCGCGAGCATGACCAAGGCCAGGGCCACGACGGATGCAAGATTTCCCCATCTGCACCGTTGGCACTGCCCGATGCGAGGCGGGGCCGCAAAGCAGCAAAAGATGAATTGCTATGCAATGCATAGCGAAAAATCCTTATACATCAAGCGCTAGGCAGTCATTTGATTCAAATTTCGCAGTGAGTACACGTTGCGCTTCACCGTTGCGCCCCTGACCGCAGCATCCGCCATGCGTTTTCCGACCTGTCTGAATCACCGTGCCCACAGCACCCCGCCATGAACGCCCTTCACACCACACTCCTTGAACTGGGCACGGTCCGCCAAGTCGACGCGCGGCAACTGCTGCTGCGCGCGGGCGAAGTCGCACGGCGGCTGTACCTCATCGAGCAGGGTTGTGCGCGGCTGTACCTGGTGGACACGCAGGGGCGCGAGACCAGCACCCAGTTTTTCTTTGAGGGCGACGTGGTCAGCTCGATGGAGAGCTTTTTGACCGGCCGCCCCAGTGCGCTGCACCTCGTCACCATGGAGCCGTGCCGCGTGCGCGTGGTGGAGGGCACAGCCCTCAAGGCCCGCGCCAAGACCGACCCGTCCCTGCAAGCGGACATCCAGGCGCTGACGCAACAGCGGCTCATCCACTACGCCAACCTCTACACCAGCGCGATTGCCGACTCGCCCACCCAGCGCTACCAGGCGCTGCAGGCCACGCACCAGCACCAGCTGGAGCGCATTCCGCTGCACATCCTGGCGGCCTACCTGGGCGTGAGTGCGGTGCACCTGAGCCGTATTCGCCGCAAGTTGAAAGAGAACCCGCCGGAAGCCGACCCGCGCGGCTGAACACCTGAACCTTTGTTAATGACGGCGGGCCGGGCCTTTTGCACCATCGCCCCATCACATTCTTTGATGGAGTACACGCATGCAGACCCTGGTCATCCTGGCCCACCCGTATTCAAAAAGTTATTGCCACGCGCTGTACCAGCGCGTGGTGCAGCAGCTGGAAGGCGCTGGCCACACCGTGGACCGCCTGCACCTGGATGCAGACGGTTTTGACCCGGTGATGCGGGGCGCAGACCTGGCCGGGTACGCACGGGGGCAGAGCGCGGACCCGGCCGTCGCGCACTACCAGGCGCGCATCGATGCCGCCCAGCAACTGGTCTTTATCTTTCCGATCTGGTGGGAGGTGATGCCCGCGCTGCTCAAGGGCTTTATCGACAAGGTGTTCACCAACGGCTGGGCCTACAAGCCCTCAAAACACGGAGTCGAGGGCCGCTTGACCCATATCGAGCGCGCGGTGATCGTGACCACGATGAACACACCCAAGTGGGCCTACCGCTGGCTGTATGGCGACGCCGTGCAGCGCGCCCTGGTGCGTGGCACCCTGCGCAAATGTGGCGTGCGCAAGGTGCAATGGGTGGCTTTGTCGCCCGTCAGCCACGCCACCGATGCCAAACGACAAGCGTGGTTGCAGCAGGTGGGCGCCATGTTTGGGGCATAGGCATTGGCTGGAGAGACGTTTGCGCCAAGCCCTTGGGGCCACCGCCGCGCGGGGTCAGGTCGACCTGGCGCCGGCTTCAACGGATGACGGCGAAGGCGCTCCCTTTTGCGGGCGGCGCACTGTCGGTGCGCCCCGTTTGCTGATCAACAACACCCCCGCCAGCACCAGTGCGGCCCCCGCCATCTGCGGCCAGGACAACGGCTCGCCCAGCAGCCACACCCCAAAAAAGATCGTGAGCACCGGGCCCAGCGTGCCCATGAGCGCGGTTTTGGATGCGCCGATGCGTCGGATGGCGGCCGACGTCATGAACACGGGCAGCACCGTGGAGAAGATGGCCATGCCCAAGGCGTGCAGGTAGACCGGGGCGGGTTGCACCAAGGAGGCCACGGGTTGCGACACCATGAAATGCAGCAGTGTGGCGCCCGTGGAGACCAGCATGGCCAGGGCGGTGAAGCGTGCAGCGCCCAGCCTGCGGATGGCGGGCTCGCTGCCTGCCTGGTAGAAAGCGTAAGACACCGCCGAGCCAAACACAAAGCCCGCACCGATGAGCACAGCGCGCGTGTCGCCCGCAATGTGCAGGTCGTGCGCGAAGGCCAGGCCGATGCCCGCGTAGGACAGCAGCAGTGCCCCCATCTCACGCCGGGATGCCCGCTTGCCCATGAACAACACGCCGATCAGGATCGTGAGTGTGGGGTAGGTGAACAGGATCAGCCGCTCCAGGCTGGCGGTGATGTACTGCAGGCCGATGAAGTCGAGGATGCTCGCGCCGTAGTAGCCCAGCAGGCCCAGCGCAATCACCAGCAGCCCGTCGCGCCGGGTGAGCGGGGCCAGGTCGCGGCTGGCGCGCCAGCCGACCCAGGCAAACACCGGCACGGAAAACGCCATGCGTAGGCACAGCAGGGTGACGGAATCCACGGGCGTGGCCTGGGGCACCGCGTAGGCCAGTTTCACGAAGATGGCTTTGAACGAGAAGCCCAGCGCTGCCAGGACGGCAAGGAGGAGGCCAAGGCGTTCGGCGGACCAGTGTTTCCAGGGCATGGGGGATGGTGGGTGGGGTTGCGTAGAAACTGCCAGACCATGCGAAGACAACGAACGCAGTGCACATGGGGCAGTGACAATATGAAAGGATGCGGCGATAGTGCCTTATAGGCACGGCAGGCACAATTGGCATTGCCGCAACCATGCGTTCGTCAAAAACGAACGTGAGAGGGGCCTCCATTGACCTATGACTTGATTGATCTGCGCCTTTTTGTCGCCATTGCCGAAGAGCGCAACCTCACGCGCGGCGCCGCGCGTGCCTACCTTGCGCCGTCGTCGGCCAGCCACCGGCTGCGCCGGCTGGAGGAGGCGCTGAACACCTCCCTGTTCGAGCGCCAGACCCGGGGCCTTGCGCTGACCCGGGCGGGCGAGGCCCTGCTGCGCAATGCGCGCCAGGTGCTGGCGAGCGTCGAGCAGATGCATGCCAACCTCTCGCCCTTTGCCAGTGGCATCCGGGGCCATGTGAGCCTGTGGGCCAATACCCATGCCACGCACACTTTTCTGCCCGACGACCTGGCGGGTTTCCTGAAGCAGCACCCGCAGGTGAGCGTGAGCCTGGAGGAGCGCACCAGCGCAGAGATCGTGGTCGCGGTGGCCAGCGGTGAGATCGAGGTGGGTGTGCTGGCAGACAGTGGCACGGGCGCGGGTGTGGAGTTGTCGCCCTACCGGCAGGACCGCCTGGTGCTCATCGTCCCGGCGGGCCATGCGCTGGCCGGGCGGGCGAAGGTGGGATTTGCGGAGGTACTCGACCACGCCTTTGTCATGCTGCACGCGGGCTCGGCCATTCATACCTTCACGATGAATGCTGCCGCCGCGCTGGGCCGGCACCTGGATGTGCGCATTCAGGTGCGCAGCTTCGAGGCCGTCTGCCGCATGGTGGGGGCGGGCGTGGGCATTGGCATGGTGCCACGCGGTGCGGCCTTGCAGGTGGCCGGCCTGAGCGAGCCGCCCGTGGTGGTGGAGATGGACGAACCCTGGGCACAGCGCGACTTGCAGGTCTGCGTGCGCAAGGGGGCCGAGCGCTCAGGCTTTGCGCAGACGTTGGTCGACTATTTGCGCGCAAGCGGCAGCAAGCACCGGCAGGCGGCCATCACGGCCGGGCGCTGACGACCTTGGCCCCCGCCGCCCGTAGGCCGGCGACAACCTTGCCCGGTGTGGCCGCTGGCACGACCAGCGTCGCCAGCTCCTTCAGCGCCGCAATGCCGAAGGGGGAGGCGGTTCCGAGCTTGTCGATGGAGGCCAGCACCACGGTTTCTGCGGCGCGCGCATGCAGCGTGCGCTTGACAGCGGCCTCCTCGAAATCGCCGGTGGTCAAGCCAGCGTCGGCATGCACACCTGTCACGCCCATCAGGTACAGGTCTGCGCGCAGCCTCATGGCGGCTTCGGTCACGCTGGCGCCCACGTTCACCATCGAGTGGCGGAACAGGCGGCCGCCCAGCATCAGCACCTCCACCTGCAGGTGGTCCGCCAGCGCCACGGCCACGCTGGGGCTGTGGGTGACCACGGTGGCGCGCAGGTTCAGCGGAAGGTGCTGCACCACCTGCAGCGATGTGGTGCCGCCATCGATGATCACCACCTGCCCAGGCTGCACCAGCGCGGCCCCGGCGCGGCCCAGCTCACGCTTTTCGTCGGTGGCAAGTTGCGCGCGCACTTGCAGGCTGCCCACGGCGGCAGAAGCGGGCAGGGCACCGCCATGCACCCGTTGCAACCGCCCTTCGGCCGCCAGTTCACGCAGGTCGCGCCGCACCGTGTCTTCGGAGATGCCCAGCTCTTCGCTGAGCGCACGGGCCACGATCTGGCCGTCCTGCTGAAGCCGGTGGAGGATGAGTTGCTTGCGTTGGGTGGTGAGCATATGGGCCCGTATTGTGGTGCGGATGGGTGTCAGTGGTTGCGCGAAACTGCCTGAAAGTGCATGATACTGCACGATTGCAATTTTTCGGAGAAACCATGTCCATTGCGCCCCCGGCCGACTCTCCTTGGCTCGTTCTGATCGCCGGCCCTTATCTCTCGGGCACCGACGGCGACCCCGCCCGGATCGCCGCCAACCGCGAACGGCTTGAAGCCGCAGCGTTGCCCATCTACGAACGTGGCCATTTGCCGCTGCTGGGAGAGTGGCTGGCCCTGCCCATCATCCACGCGGCGGGCGGGCAAGAGCCTGGCGACGCGGTGTTCCACGCCTACCAATACCCCGTGGCCGAGCGGCTGCTGGCCCGCTGCGACGCCGTGTTGCGGCTGCCCGGCGCATCGCGCGGCGCAGACATGGACGTGGAGCGGGCCCGGGCGCGGGGCCTGCCCGTGGTCCACCACGTGGATGAACTGCCGATGCGGCTGGCCGCTGGCGAAGGGGCTGCCGCATGAGCCGTCCACCACCACCTCCCATCGCCGCGCAGGCGGACCATGTGCGGCTGCTGGATGTGCAACTGCTCTCCAACGACTGGTATGTGCTGCGCAAGATCACGTTTGAACTGCGCCGCCGCGACGGCCAGTGGCAGCGCCAGAGCCGCGAGGCCTACGACCGGGGCAACGGCGCCACGCTGCTGCTGTATGACCCGCAGCGCCACACCGTGGTGCTGACGCGCCAGTTCCGCCTGCCTGCGTTCATCAACGGAGGCGCCGACGGCTATCTGATTGAGGCCTGCGCGGGCTTGCTGGATGGCGACGACCCCGAGACCTGCATCCGCCGTGAAGCGGAAGAAGAAACGGGCTACCGCATCCGCCAGCCGCGCAAGGTGTTCGAGGCTTACATGAGCCCAGGCTCGGTCACCGAGAAAGTGCACTTTTTTGTGGCCGAGTACGAACCGCAGGACCGCATCCGCGAGGGCGGCGGCCTGGCCCAGGAAGGGGAGGACATCGAGGTCATTGAAATGCCCCTGGCCGACGCCATCGCCGGAATCCATGCGGGCACCATCCAGGACGGCAAGACGGTGATGCTGCTGTTGCATGTGGCGCTGATGCTGCAGGGGGGGCGCCACAAGCGGGTAACCTCGGCACCCTCGCAACGCACGTTGGCCGGCCCCGTGGCGGCCGATGTGCCGAAGCCACTCTGCCGCAGCCCCAACACACGCCTTTGATCCCCATGCAAGCCCTGCTCGACGCCATCGCCCACATGCCTTTGCCCACGGATGCACAGCGCATCTTCCACGGCCGGGGCGGGCGCCACCCCGGTTGTGAGCAATGGACGCTGGACGCCTATCCGCCGGTCTACGTGCTCACCAGCTTCCTGCCTGCAGGCGAAGACACTGAAGCCCAGCTTGCGACGGTGGGCGCTGCACTGGCCGCGCGCTGCGAGCAGCTTGCCCCCGGCCAGCCGCTGAACTGGGTGTTCCAGTGCCGCAACGAACAACTGCGCACCCAGGGCCGCACCGAGACACGGTTGATGGCGGGCGCCGTGCCCGAGCCGCATGCGGTGACGGAGCACGGCCTGACATTCAAGGTGCATGTGCTGCGCGGCCAGAACCACGGCCTGTTCCTTGACATGGCCGAAGGCCGCCGCTGGGTGGACGCCTTTGCCGCTGCACGCAGCACGGACCGCTATGGCCTCAAGGTGCTGAACCTGTTTGCCTACACCTGCGCGTTCTCGGTGGTGGCGCTGCAGGCAGGGGCCAGGCAGGTCGTCAATGTGGACATGAGCCATGGCGCCATTGCCGTGGGCCAGCAGAACCACCAGCTCAACGGCCTCACCACCGGCGCCAGCTTTCTGGCGCATGACATTTTCAGCAGCTGGGGCAAGATCACCCGCAGCGGGCCGTATGGCCTGGTCATCGTGGACCCGCCCAGCTACCAGAAGGGCAGCTTCGTGGCCACCAAGGACTACGCACGGCTGATGCGCCGCCTGCCCGACCTGCTGGCACCCGGCGGCCACGCGCTGCTGTGCCTGAACGCGCCCGAGCTGGGCGTGGGCTTCCTGCAAGAGCAGATGCAGGAGCTGGCGCCTGAGCTGCAATTTGTGGAACGGGTGGCCAACCCGGCCGCGTTTGCGGACGTGGACCCGGAACGCGCCCTCAAGGTGCTGGTGTACGCCGCTCCGAATCTTTGAACAGGTTCTCAGGGCCGCTTGCCAGTGCCATTTAGGCTTTGTGGATTGCCGGTGGCTTCTGATATTCTTTGCGGCGCCTGTGTGAACAGGTCCGCATTCCCACGGCCTTGCCGCCTGCCGCATTCCTGGCGCTTTGGTGCGCGCTTCACCAGGTTCTTCTCATCGACGTATGGTCCGATTTTTTCTGATTTTCATCGCCGTATTGGCGGTCCTCTTTCGCATCGACATGCTCGATGACGTGCAACGGGTCGCCATCGAGCCCTGGACCAGCCTGCTCGCAACCGCCAGCGCGGCGCTCATGACCCCGCTCGACTCGGATGTGGCGCACCACGGCCGCATCCTGATGAGCAAGGCCACGGGCTTTGCGGTGTCCATCGAGGCGGGCTGCAACGGGGTGGAGGCAGCGATCATCCTCATCGCCGGCATGATCGCGTTTCCCTCGAACTGGAAACACAAGCTCGCGGGCATCGCCATGGGCATTGCGGCGGTGCAGGTCGTCAACCTGCTGCGCATCATCAGCCTGTATTACCTGGGCAAGTGGAACATGACCGTGTTCGAGTTTGCTCACCTGTACCTCTGGCAGGCACTCATCATGCTGGATGTGCTGGTGGTCTGGATGCTCTGGATTCGCTGGATCGCCCGGCAACAACCTCCCCAACCCGCCATTCCAAATGCAGCTTAGTTCGGTCGGACGTTTCCTGCTGGTTGCCATCGTCAGCCTGCTGTGCCTGATGCCGCTGTGGTACTACCTGTCGCCACAGCTGTCCAAGCCCGTGTTTTTCATGGCGGGTGAGGCGGCTTCCACCCTGTTTCACTGGGCATTGAGCTACACCCAGAAAGAGACCACGGCGTTGTTGAACACCACGCTCAAGGTGGTCTCCGTGCAAAACGGCCAGTTCAAGTCGGGCAAGCTCGCCCCCCTGGTGGACTACCGCTTGCTGGGCTACGGCATCGTGATCTTCTGGGCTCTGGTGCTGGCATCGTTTCCCCGTCACTGGGGGCGCAAGCTGCTCATAGGCTCCTTGGCCATGCTGCCGATCCAGGCACTCAACGTGGCCCTGCAGTGGTGCAACGATGTCTTCAACCGGGCGGGGCCTGAGGTGTTTGTGCAGACGGGGTTGCCCGGCTGGGTGGCCGACGTGGTGGCGTTCCTGTACCACTTCAACCTGTTCATCTTTACCGCGCTGGCCCCGGTGATGCTCTGGCTGTTGCTGGACCGGGAGTTTCTGGCCAAGCTCCACGCCCAGGCACGCGCTGCGGTGGCCGTTCAACGGCCGCAGTGAAGCGGGGTGGCCCCAGGGCTGGCCCGAAGCACGACAAGCCAGCTGGTGACCTCAGCCCAGCATCTTCATGATCACGGCCCATTCGGCAGGCTCCACCGGGGTGATCGACAGGCGGTTTCCGCGCTGCAGCACCCGCATCTGCGCCAGATCCGCGTGTTCCCGCAGCTCCGCCAGGCCCACCACCCGCGTCTTGCGCTGCGCCTGCACATCCAGCAGCAGCCAGCGGGGTGTGTCGGCGGGGGATTTGGGGTCGTAGTAAGGCGACGCGGGGTCAAACTGCGTGGGGTCGGCCCGCGTGCCGCTGGCCACACGCGCAATGCCGGCAATGCCTGGTTCGGGGCAGCTGGAGTGGTAGAACAGCACGCCATCACCCACCTGCATGCCGTCGCGCATGAAGTTGCGGGCCTGGTAGTTGCGCACACCGGTCCAGGGCACGGTGGCGCCCGGGGCAGACAAGGCGTCGTCGATGGAGCACTCCTCGGGTTCCGACTTCATGAGCCAAAAGCGTGGGGGACGGGCCGACAGGGGTGAGGGCGCCGAGGGCGGTGTTGCAGCGGGATGGGGTTGTGCCATGGCGACATTTTGGCAAACACCGCAATGCCCGGCATCCACCTGGTGCGTGCAAAATGGTGGAGCAATGCTACATTTTTGGTAGCTAATGGCGCTTATCTAACAAGCGCTGGAGGCCAAATTTACCTTCAAAACATGGATCGCGCCAGGGATTGCACCGGCGAAATGTGCGCAGCAGAATCTGGCTGCAACCTCGTCTGCCTGCCAGTCCGCCAAGATAAGGTGGCCCGAGTTGGCAGTTCAGCCGGGTTCAGCGCAATGCACCCACCCATTAAAACGATGGCAAGAAACACCTCCAAAAGCACCCGCAACGAAACCCCTGTTGCCTCTGGCTCGGACCGCAAGCGGGCGGGCTCGTGGTGGTTCGGCCTGTTTGCACTGCCCTTTGCCGCCGTGGGCGTGGGCATGCTGCTGCTGGGCGTGTTGCCCACCTTGTACGACTGGTCGCGCATGCAGTTCTGGCAACCGGCGCAGGCTACTCTGGTCTCTGCGCAGCTCAACACCAGCCGCAGCAGCAAGTCCACCACGTACCACGTCACGGCGCGCTACCGGTACCAAGTGGCGGGCCGCGAGTACGAGGGCGACCGCGTGGCCATCGGCAGTGGTGGGGACAACTTGGGGGATTTTCAGGAGGCGCTGGGTGAGCGGCTGGAGCATGCGCTGCAGAACGGGCAGCCGGTGCCCATCTGGGTGAGTGCCTCCAACCCCGCAGAGGCCGTGATCGACCGCAGCCTGCGACCCGGCCTGCTGGCATTCCAGATGGTGTTTGTGGTGGTGTTTGGTGGCTTTGGCGTGGGCATGCTGGTGCACCTGCTGCGTGCACCGTCGCGGGCAGGGCGCAAAACGTCGGCGCAGCGCGCCGTGGCTGGGGGCACACCCGGCAAGGTGGAACGCATTCCGGGTGGCGTGCAGATGTATTTTCCGGCGGGGCGGTGGTGGGGGCTCAAGCTGGCCCTGGGGTTGGTCGGGTGTGTGTTTCTGGCCGTGGGCCTGCTCGTGCCCTGGGAACAGGAGGCCCAGGCGGATGTGGCGCCCTGGCTGTTCCGCCTGCTTTTTGGGGGCATGGGTGGGGCGGTGCTGATCAGCAGCTTTTATGCGCTGGCCAACAGCCTGCGGGTGCGGCTGGACCACGACGGCCTGCGCACCGAGCGGCGCCTGCTGGGCCTGATGCTGCAGTGGCACCAGGTCCCCGCACACGACATTGCCCGGCTGAACGTGGTGGAGAGCTATGCGGTGGAGACCAATGGCCGGCGCCAGGTGTATTTCCGCATCGAGGCTGCACTGCGCAGCGGCAAAAAGATCACCATCGCCCAGGACCTGCAAGGGCGCGCGGAGGCCGACCGCATACTGGCGTCCATCGGTGGCTGGACGGGCTACCCCATCCGCTGAAGTTCACCGCCCTTAGAACCTGTTCCAGATCTTTTCAGGGCAGCACAAGTGCCTTGCCGGGATGGGATGCAAGGCGCGGGGTGCAGCCAATAGCCCGTGCTATTGGCAAGCGTCGCAACACAGCAGACCGCCCGACAAGGCACTTGCCCGAAGGGTTGGAGTGAAATCGGGCGATTGGAAGCCCCGGCTGCTTGCATGGGCACGAGCCCATGCAAGCATCCGAAGCATCCACGTCCATCACGATGGCACTCCAATGCGATCCCCGAAAAGGTTTTGAACAGGTTCTTAGCCCGCCTTGCGAAACGTGAGGTTGATGCGGTGCGCGCCTGTCAGCGGGTGCATGCCCTCGGGCAGCGGCAGCACGCCGTGAAACCGCAGCCGTGCCAGGCCGCCCCACACCACCACATCGCCGTGCACCAGCGCAATGCGCCGTGCCTTGTCGGCCCGCTGGGCACCGCCCCACAGGAACACGGCCGGAATGCCCAGCGACACGGACACGATGGGGTGCGCATAGTTGCCCTCGTCCCGGTCCTGGTGCAGCGACAGCCGGGTGCCGGGTGCATAGCGATTGACCAGGCAGGCATCGGGCGCAAAGCCAGGGAAGCCTGCTGCCGTAGCAGCATCAAGCGCCAACTGGCGAAACAGCGGTGGCATGGCCGGCCAGGGCTGGCCGCTGTCGGGGTCGGTGGGGTCGTAGCGGTAGCCGCGGCGGTCGCTGACCCAGCCCAATTTCCCGCAGTTGGTCATCGCCACCGACATGCGCAGGCCGCCCGGCGTGATGAGGTGCCTGAAGGGCGCCTGGGCCGTGACCTGCTGCACCGCCGCAAGCAGGTCGGCCGCCTGCGCCAGCGCAAAACCGCGCAGCACCATGGCGCCGGGCTCCAGCACTTCTGGCGGCTGAATGGGTTGGGGTGGATCGTCGAAAAGACGGAGGCTCATAGAGGTGGCAATCCATGGCGGCAGTGTTGCCCGCAGCCGTCGCCACTGGCACGCGCCATGCCAGTGCCACCGTGGAACCGGCTTCGCCGGGCCACCGGTGGCGTCCCCGGAGGGGAAAATGCGAAGCGGCACAGGGGGAGCATCATTCAGCATCGTGAAAGATCACGCCCAGCGTGTGCCGCTGCCCACTGCGCAACCGGCTCACGCCATGGCGCATCTGCACGCGGTAGGGCCCGCGCGTGCCCTGCACGGGGCGGTGGTGCACGGCAAACACCACGGTGTCACCGCGCTGCAGCGGCACGACCTCGGCCCGCGACTGCATGCGCGGGCGCTGCTCGGTCAACACGAATTCGCCGCCGGTGAAGTCGCACCCTGGCTCCGACAGCAGAATCGCCACCTGCAGCGGGAACACATGCTCGCCATACAGGTCCTGGTGCAGGCAGTTGTAGTCGCCAGCGGCGTACTGCAGCAGCAGTGGGGTGGGGCGCACCTGGCCTGCGGCGTGGCAGCGGGCGATGAACTCGGCATGCCGCGCCGGGTAGCGCACATCGATGCCCATGGCGGTGTTCCACTGGTTGGCGATGGGCGCCAGGTGGGGGTACAGCGCCTCGCGCAACCCGGCGACCAGGCTGGGCAGGGGGTAGCTGAAATACCGGTATTCGCCCTGGCCAAATCCGTGGCGCTGCATCACCACGCGGCTGCGGAAGGTGGTGGCGTCGGCGCTGCCGTACAGCCGGGCCACGGCCGCACATTCGGCGGCACCCAGCAGTTGGGGCAGCACGGCGTTGCCCTGTTGGTGCAGGGCCTCGGCGGCCGCATGCCAGTCTATGGCGGCCGCGCGTTGTACCCATTCGCTGTTTTGCAAGGCAGGTGAGGTGGGCAGTGGGATAGCGCTCATGCCACCTTCTCCACCCGCTGCTGTGCGGGCTCTGCGGCGGATTCGCGCGTGAGCAGCGCACGTTTGCGCTCCACGCCCCAGCGGTAGCCTGACAACGCACCATCACTTTTCACCACCCGGTGGCAGGGAATGGCCACCGCCAGCGCATTGGCCGCACAGGCCTGCGCCACGGCCCGCACGGCAGTGGGCGCGCCGATGCGCTGGGCCACCTCGGCATAGCTGGCGGTCCGCCCTGGAGGAATGGCCTGCAGCGCCTGCCACACCCGCTGCTGAAACGCCGTGCCGCGCACATCCAGAGGCAGGTGCAGCCCCAGGCCCGGGGCCTCGACAAACGCCACCACCTGCGCCACCAGCGTTTCAAACGTGGTATCGCCGCCGATCAGGTTGGCGTGCGCAAACCGGTCCTGCAGGTCGCGCGCCAGGGTGTCGGCATCGTCCCCCAGCAAGATCGCGCAGATGCCCCGGTCGCTTTGCGCCACCAAGATGGCACCCAGCGAGCACTGGCCAATGGCAAACCGGATGTCCTGCGCCGCACCGCCTGCACGGTAGTGGCTGGGCGTCATGCCCAGTACCTGGGCCGACTGTTCATAAAAGCGGCTGCTGGACTGGTAGCCCGCGCCGTAGATCGCGTCCGTCACCGAGGCCGTGGGCTGCTCGCCGAGTGCGCTGCGCAGGCGCTGCGCGCGCTGGGCGGCTGCATAGGCCTTGGGCGTGAGGCCCGTGGCCTGCTTGAAGATGCGGTGCAGGTGCGATGCGCTCAGGCCCACTTGTGCGGCCAGCGCATCCAGCGTGGGAGCGCCAGCGGCTGCTGCGCTTTCGATGATCCGGCAGGCTTCGGTGACCAGGGCCGCGTGGTGCGACAGCGCCGTGGGTTGCCGGGGCTTGCAGCGCTGGCAGGGGCGAAAGCCGGCGGCTTCAGCCTCTGCGCAGCTGGCATGGAACCGCACGTTCTCAGGCCGGGGGGCGCGCGCCGCGCAACTGGGGCGGCAGTACACGCCCGTGGTCTGCACCGAATACCAAAAGCGGCCGTCCGCCGCCGCGCTGCGCGCCACCACCGCCGCCCAGCGCGGGTCGGCCTGGGTGGCGGCGGCCTGTGCAGCCTTGGCGGAGGGGGTAGCACGGCTGGGCATGGCGGTGAAAGGTTGGGCCAGGGCGTTGACGCTGCGGTGAATGGTGTTCAAGTTCATGGTGGATGGCTCACAAGGTAGATTGCGATGCCATGCACTCTAGGGACGGGGTGGGCGGGGCGCACTCCGAAGCTTGCTTTTGAATTCTGCGCCAAGCCACCGAGGTGTGCCGGGTACGGGTTTGCTCTCAATTTAATAGCTGCTAGCGCATGAATATAGTGCGCAGGAGGCCAAAAACAGTGAGAAATCTCCCAGTCGACGTGGGGAATTGATCGCGCCCCCATCTTTTAGACTGCACGCGGTTTGCCGCCAGCGCCCAGACCCACCAAAACAAAGCCCATCACTCGGGAGGAGATTCATTGAAGCCACACATCCACCACACACGCAGGGCAGGGTTCCGCAAGGCCTTGTTGCTGGCCTTGTTTGCCACCACCGTGGGCACGGGGTCGCCCGCCTGGGCCGCCGATCCACAGGCCACCCACCCTTTGGTAGGCCGCTGGAAGGTGACCAGCATCAACGGCGCACCGCCGCCGAAGTTCCTGGCCGGCCAGGTGCTGGTAATCCAGGCCGATGCCCAGGTCATCAACCTCGACCTGACAACATCCGGTGGCGCCGCAGCCTCTGAGGGCGCTGTGCAGAAAGCCCTGCGCGATGCGCTGACGCGCGGCACCTGGCGTGCCGACAAGGCACGGCTTTATGTGTCGAACAGCCCGCGCCGTGACAGCGGCAGCGCCTATGCCATCACCGAGCAGGGCAAGTTGTTAAGCCTGGACCCGGACCCGTATTTTTCGAATGCAGACGTGCCTTCCAAGGCCACGTATGAGCGTCTGCCGTGACGCGCGCTGCAACCTCCCGACGCGCGGCGCCAAGGCGCGAAAAGCTGCCGGGAGGTATTTGGGTACTTGCCTTGTTCGCCGTGCCCTTTGCTGCAGCGGGCATGGGCATCTTTTGGTTCATGGTGGCTTCGCCGCTGTACGAATGGGCGCGCATGCAAACCTGGAAGCAGGTGCCCGCACTAGTCGAATCGGCCACGCTGCAAAGCCACCACGGTAGCAAGGGCAGCTTTAGATTCAGCGTTTCGGTGCGCTATCGCTACGAGGTGGGCGGCGTGACCTACACAGGGCAGCGCGCGACCATTCACGAACGGCCCGACAACATCGGCAGCTTTCAAGAGCAACTGGGCCGACGGCTAAAGGGCGCACAGCGCACGGGCACGCCGGTGTTGGTGTGGGTGAACCCCACGCGCCCCACCGAGTCGATTGCTGACCGCAGCCTGCGGCCAGGCCTGCTGGGTTTGGCGCTGGGTATTGCGGTGTTGATTGGCGGTGTGGGGTTGCTGGTGCTGACCGCGGTAGTGCGCAAGGTGTGGGGCGGGTTGCGGGCTTCTGCAGCGTTGTGAGCCTGCGGGGCGAGAAGCGTTGGCCACCCGCTGGGTGAGGTGGCTGAGCCGTCGCTGAAACGGCCTCTCAGCACCGCGACCAGGGATCTTCCGCATCGGCGCTTCATCGCTTGTAGTAAAGATTGAATGCTATTACAAATATAGCTAATAGCGCTTTCTGGATAAGCGCTAGCGGCCAAAAACAATCAAACTTCAGGCGGCTGCAGTGGCCGGGGCCGCCGTTTGCCCGTGCCGCCCCAGCGCAGCGCGTCTTCACCCGGAATGCCCAGCGGATTGTTGGCCGGTTCGGTGAGTGGCGCCAGCAGGGCGCGCAGGTCGGCCTCGCTGAATTTGGCCGCGCCTTCGGCGTCGTGGCCCAGCACGCCCTGGGCCAGCGCGGCCTTGCGGGCTTGCAGCTCCAGCATGCGTTCTTCGATGCTGCCTTCCACCACCAGCTTGTAGACAAACACGGGCTGGTCCTGCCCGATGCGGTGGGCGCGGGCCGTGGCCTGTTCTTCCACAGCGGGGTTCCACCAAGGGTCGAGATGAATCACTGTGTCGGCGGCGGTGAGGTTCAGGCCTAGACCACCGGCCTTGAGGCTGACGAGCAGGATGGGGGCGCTGGTTGCGTCCTGCGCCTGGAACTGCCGCACCACCGCGCCGCGCTGGCGGGGCGGTGTCTGGCCTGTGAGGGTGAGGTAGGGCAGGGCCAGGGTGTCGAGCAACTCGGCCGCCAGCGCGAGCATTTCGGTGAACTGCGAGAACACCAGCACGCGGCGCCCTTCCTCGACCAGGGCGGGCAACATGTCGGCCAGCAGTTCGAGCTTGGCGCGCTCCATCGTCTGCGCGGTCTTCGTGGTGCCTTTCACCAAGCGCGGGTCGCAGCAGACCTGGCGCAGCTTGAGCAGGGCGTCGAGGATGGTGATCTGCGCGCCGTCGAAACTCTGGCGCTCCAGCGCGCGGCGCACCTGCTTGTCGGCGGTGGTGCGCACGGCCTCGTACAGCTCGCGCTGCTTGCCTTGTAGCTGCACGCGCTGGATGACTTCGGTGCGCGGCGGCAGTTCGGTGGCCACGTCCTGCTTGCGGCGGCGCAGGATGAAGGGGCGCACGCGCTGCGACAGGAGCTGGGCGCGCAGGGTTTCACCGTTTTCCTCGATGGGCTTGCGCCAGCGGGCGTTGAAGCTGCGCACATCGCCCAGAAAGCCGGGCATCAGGAAGTCGAACTGGGCCCACAGCTCGCCCAGGTGGTTTTCGAGCGGCGTGCCCGTCAGGCACAGCAGGTGCGGGGCCTGCAGCTTGCGCAAGGCGCGGGCGCTGCGGCTGCCGGCGTTCTTCACCATCTGCGCTTCGTCCAGGATCAGCAGGTGGAACGGCTGTGCGGCCAGCGCCTCCACGTCGCGCCAGAGCAGCGGGTAGGTAGTCAGCACCAGGTCGTGGTCGGCCATCTGCAGATAGCGCTGGCCTCGGCTGGCGCCATGCAGCGCCAGCACGCGCAGGCCGGGGGCCATGCGCGCGGCCTCGGCCTGCCAGTTGAAGAGCAGCGAGGTGGGCAGCACCACGAGGGCCGGGCGGGTGAGGCGCCCGGCCTCCTTTTCGGCCAGCACGTGGGCCAGCGCCTGCGCGGTTTTGCCCAGGCCCATGTCGTCGGCCAGGATGCCGCCCAGGCCCTGCGCGCGCAGGTACTGCAGCCAGGCCAGGCCCTCCAGTTGATAGGAGCGCAGTTGCACCTGAAGTCCCTGCGGCGCGGCCACGGGCTGCGGGGTGCCGATGGTGCGCAGGCGCTTGGTCAACTGCGCCAGGCCCGCGTCGCCTTGCAGCTGCCAGTCGTTGTTCCAGCCATTGACCGTGCCTACGCGGTGGGCCAACACCAGCCCGGCGCGCAAGGCTTCGATGCGGCGGGCCTCCCAGGCGCCCAGGTGCAGCGGGTCGCCATCCTTGCGCTGGTTGCGCGTGGGGTCGGTCAGCAGATCGACCATGGCTCTCACGATGGCCTTGAGCGGCCCGGCGGGCGCGTCGATGCGTTTGCCGCCCGGGGCACGCAGCGAAATGATGGCGATGTCGTCAATGGCGGCCATCTGCCGGGCGTTGAGCCAGCGCGCGTCGCGGCGCAGCAGGTCGGCCAGCATGGGGGCCAGGTCCAGCGTTTCGCCGTCGATCTCGATACCCAGGCTGAGCAGCCAGGCGCCTTCGCGCTCGGGCAGTTGCAGTTTTTGCACGGGGCGCTCGCGTGGGCCGAGTGGGCCATCCACTTCCTTGCCCAGCAGTTCGCCGGTGTCGGGGGCAATGTGCAGCTTCCAGCGCAACACGGGCACGCTTTCGTGCGCGAAGCCCGGTTGCACCACCACGCTCCAGCCTCTGGCGCGGAGTTTGGGGATCTGCTCGGCCCAGAAGTCGCCAAAGAAGGCCTCCTGTGCCAGCGTCCACAGCGGGCCCAGGCTGGCTGCAGCATCGCGGTTGCGCCATTGCAGCGAGCGGGCGTCCACGGGCAGCAGGCCCAGGTCCCACACCAGGTCCATGGCGTCCGACTCGGCCGCCACGTCGCGCTGCATGCGCACCACGGGACCGCCGGTGTCATACAGGTCCTGCAGCGGGGCGGGGCGCGAGTTGAGGATGGAGGTAGGGGCGGGTGTTTGCCAGGCGATGGCACCCGGCGGCGTTTCTTGGGTGCGGTAGGTCCAGTCGATCTGGGCCAGCGTCACGCTGTCGCCGCGCGGCCCCATCTTGCCCTGAGGCTTGAGGCCCAGCAGGCCGTCGCCACGGCCCAGCGTCATCAGCGTGATGCGCGGGCGGAAGTGCCCGGTGGCGATGCCGGGCGGTGGCGCGGTCCGCTGGGTGCGTGGCGTGGCAGTCTCTGTGTCGGTCTCGTCGCCCCGCATCAGCGCCATCACGCGTGCAGCCTCGGCGTCCGTCAGCGGGGGCAGGGCCTTCAGCGCTGCTGCATTGGCCTGGCGGCGCAGGGCGGTCACCCAGGCGGCGATCACCGCCTGGCGGTCGGATCGCGGCGGCGCGGGCGGCTCGGCGGGGGAAGGGAGGTCACCGGGGTGTGTCACTGGCCGGTGATTGTGCCGTGCCCGCGGGCTGGGCCTGGCAGGATGCGGCGCTATTTGGCGCCTTGTGCCGCCGGTTGTGCGGCGGTCGTCGCCCGGGGCCGGCTGCCTTGCAGGTGCATGGCGGCCGCAGCGAGCAGGATGGCGGCGGCTCCCAGCCACTGGGCAGGCTGCAGCCGGTGACCAAACGCGACAAAGTCCACGCCAATCGCCACCACTGGATAGATGAAGGACAGCGCGCCCTGCAGGTAGGTGGGCAGCTTCTGCACGGCGCCGTACAGCAGGATGTACATGAGGCCCGTGTGCACCACGCCCACCGTGATCAGCAGCAGCCAGGTGCGGGCACCCTGCGGGGGGGCACCCAGGTTGGCAAACGGCGCCAGCAGGAGCACGCCCACGCAGACCTGTACCAGGGCAATGAGGTGGGGCGGCGTGCCGGTGAGCCGCTTGGCGATCACCGAGGCTATGGCCCAGAAGAAGGCGGCACCGAGTGCCATGGCGATGCCCAGCGCATAGTGTGTGCCGCCCTGGCTCGCCCCGGGCCGGGCCTGCACGATGAGCAGCATGCCGCCGAATGCCAGGGCCAGCCAGCCGAGCTTGGCTGGGGTGATGCGCTCGCCAAAGAGCAGGGCGCCAAACACCACCAGCATGAAGGGCTGGGTGTTATAGACCGCCGTGGCGATCGAAATGGAAGCATGCGCATACGCCCCAAACAGCAGGAGCCAGTTGGTGACGATGGCCACGCCCCCCAGGGCCGCCCATGCTGCCGTGCGCCAGGTCAACACGCCGCGCAGCAGGCCCATGGCGGCGCACACGGCCGCCAGCGTGGCCGCGCCGAACACGCAGCGCCAGAACACCACGTTCAGCGCCGGCAGGCCGGATTCCACGACAAACCAGCCGATGGTGCCCGATATGGCCATGGCGGTGCCCATCTCCAGCGTGCCTTGCGTTTTCTTGTCCATGGGGTCACTCCATCCGTGAGTTGATGGAATGACTATAGGAAAACGGGCCTGTGCGTGGAATGGATGAAGAAAGGCATTTATTCAATAGACCCTCATAATCTGAGGCAACCATTGACTTTGAGGAGCTGCTTGCCATGGATTCCATCGACCAGGCCATCCTGACCGTGCTGCACCAGGACTCCCGCACTTCACTCAAGGTGCTGGGCGAGCGGGTGGGCCTGTCGTCGCCCAGCGTGTCCGAGCGACTGCGGCGGCTCGAGGAGCGCGGGGTGGTCCGCGCATTCACGGTGGACATCGAACCGCGCGCTCTGGGCTATCAGCTGCAGGCCATCGTGCGTATCAAGCCGCTGCCGGGCCAGTTGGCGGCGGTGGAGAAGTTGATCCAGGAGACGCCCGAGTTCTGCGAGTGCGACAAGGTCACCGGCGACGACTGCTTTGTCGCCCGGGTGTATGTGCGTTCCATCGAGCAGCTCGACGGCGTGCTGGACCGCATTGCCGACAAGGCGCAGACGAGCACGGCCATCGTGAAGGCGCAGACCATCCGGCGGCGACCACCGCCATGGTCGCCGGGCGTCTGAGATTGTGAGAGCGGGGGAGGCCCTTTCTATCCGCCCAGCACCCGCGCAAACAGCTCGTTGCGAAAGTGGATGCCCAGGCGCGTAAAGGCGCGGTTGCGGTAGGTCTTGACGGTGGGCACGCTCAGGCCCAGGTCGCTGGCGATGCCCTCGTGCGTCATGCCCTGCAGCAGCCGGGCGCACACGTCCAGTTCGCGGTCGGTCAGCTCGGACTGCAGGCGCATCAGGCGCATGCGGAGCACCGGCAGCCCATCGGCGGCCAGCGGGGCGAGTGCGGCGCCGGCTGGCAGGAGTGCGGGGGCGCCCGATGTATTCACGGTCAACGTTGCCGGGCCCGGGCAACTGTCCTCTGTTCGCCAGGCAGCCGTGGCAGTGGGGGGAAACGGGTGCGACAGAACAATGTGTTTGCGCGTGAGGGCCAGCAGCACGGGCGCCACGGACTCGAACGCGCCGATCTGCCGGTCGCTGAACGCCCGCTGGTGCTGGTGGCGGTAGAAGTTGACGGCGAACACCGAGCCGTCGCTTTCGTATTCGACCACCGACACACGCTCGGCCACGCCGTGGGCCTCATACACCCGGGCACGGTGTTCGCCCTCCACCTCGGTGGCCGTGACGTGGCACAGCCGCGTCTCGGGCTGGGCAAACGGCGCTTCATCAAAGGCCCGGCCCCAGGTGCTATCGCTGCGGTAGGGGCCCGACAGATAGGCCCACCAACAGTCCTGCGTGGTGTCGGGCACGCCCCGGCTGGCCGACATGAACAGCGTGGGCTTGCAGCGGTGGCCTGTGCGGTACACCGACCACGATGCCGCAGGCAACACGGGCTCCAGGTCCTGCAGCAGCCCGGTTGCAAAGCCATTGCCGCCCAGGCGGTGGACCATGCTCGCCAGAGTTTCGCTGGCGGGGTTTTGCAGCACCTGTCGGCCGGGTGCTTTCTGCAGGGAAGGGGGGAGCCACTGCCGCATGAGAAAAGTCGGAAATTGGAGTGTTCGTTGCCGAAAGCGTGGAGTGTGCGCTGAAAACGCCCCCGATTCTGTTGCCGAAAGCCCGGGTTATCCCGTCATCCTCTGGGATGACAGGCTTGGGTGGCAACGGGACTTACGCTAGGTCCCATGTCTGACCTCATCCCCCTGCCCGAACCGCAATTCCGATTTTTTGCCGACCTGCGCGTGGAGGTCGGCACCCCCCAGGAGGTGGGCCACACCGTGCACGGGTTGCGGCGATTGATCCCCATCCTGGGCGGCACCGCCACCGGCGATGGCTGGAGTGCCCGGGTGCTGCCCGGTGGCGCGGACTTCCAGCTCATCGTGAACGACCGGCTGTCGGAGCTGGACGCCCGCTACGTGCTCGAAACCGATGGCGGCGATCTCATCTATGTGCAGAACCGGGCGGTGCGCTCCGGCCCGGCCGAACTGATCGCCCGCCTGGTGCGCGGCGAGCCGGTGGACCCGGCGCAAGTCTATTTCCGCTGCAGCCCGAGCTTCGAGACGGCGTCACCGGCGCTTGGCTGGATTGCCGAGCGCATGTTTGTGGGCACCGGCGCGCGCTACCCGGATGCGGTGGCCATGCGCTTTTTCGAGCTGCGCTAGCGCCCGGCACCCCGGGCAATTTCTGAATTTTTGAATCTTCCCAACGTACAAGAACCCTGGAGACATCCATGAAGACCACCGCCAAGCCCACCTCTTTCATCGCCAAGCCCACCTCTTTCATCGCCACGCCACGCCGCGCTCTTCTGGCCGCCGCCCTGCTCGCCGGGCTCGCGCCCTGGGCCGGCGCCCAGGCGCAAGGGGCAGCCACGTACCCCAACAAGCCCGTGCGCATCATCGTCGGCTTTCCTGCGGGCACAGGCCCGGACATCGTGGCGCGCCTGCTGGCGCAAAAGCTCTCCGAGGGCTGGGGCAACGCGGGCGTGATCGTGGACAACAAGCCAGGTGCCGGTGGCCTGATTGCCGCCAGCGAAGCCGCGCGTGCCGCGCCCGACGGCTACACGCTGATGCTGGGCGAAACGGGCCAGCTCAGCATTGCCCCCAGCAGCTACAACAAGCTGCCCTACGACCCGGCCAAGGACTTCACGGCCGTGAGCCAGGTGGTTACCTCCGACTTTGTGCTGCTGGTCAACCCGCAAAAGGTGCCGGCGCGCAACGTGAAGGAGTTCGTGGACTGGACCAAGCAGCAAAAGGGCCTGTTCCTGGCCACCTTCGGAGCGGGCACGCCCGGGCATTTCGGCGCCTTCATGTTTGGCGATGCGGTCAAGCTCAAGCCCGAGCCGGTGCACTACAAGAACACGGCGGATGCGCTGGGCGGCCTGTTCAGCGGCGATGTGCAAGGGGTATTCGCCAGCGTGGGCCTGGCCGCACCCAATGTGAAGGCCGGCAAGCTGGCCGCGCTCGGCACCACGGGCGCCACCCGCACCAACACGCTGCCGGACGTGCCCACCATCAAGGAGCAGGGCTACGCCAACCTGGAGTTCTCGTCGTGGTTCGGCATCGTGGCGCCGGCCAAGACGCCGCCGGAGATCATTGCCAAGCTCAATGCCGACATCGTCAAGGCGGTGCAGTCGCCCGAAGGCAAGGCCAAGATGGAAGAGGCCGGCTTTCGCGTGACGGGCACCAGCCAGCAGGACTTTGCCCGCACCATCGCCGCCGACACCGTGACCTGGGGCAAAGCGGTGGCGGCCACGGGTTTCAAGGCGGATTGATGGGCTGACCGCCGATGGAGCGGCTGACGCCGCCCCAAGCACGACCTGCCGTTCCCACAGCACCCGCACCGGCGGCAGGTGCCCGGGCGCAGCCATGCCCGGCGAATGCTCGCAACGCCCCTCGCAATCACAACAGCTTCAGGAGACATCCACCATGCCCTTTGACCATGCCCGGCGGGCTCTGCCGCCTGCATCTGCAACAGCCCCCATCGCCCGACTGCGCCGCAACATTGGCCCTGCCGCACTCGCCATGCCCCTGCTGATGGCCGCCTGCGGTGGTGGCCACGGTGATGCACAGGCCCAACCGGTCTCGTCGGCAGCCGCCTGCGCCGCGCTGCCCTCCAAAGCGGGGCTGGCGGCCACCACGCTCGTGACGAGCTACGTAGAGCCGGGCACCAAGCGCCCGGGCGGTGCCGCCACAGGGGCCTTCCTGCCCGGGCACTGCGTGGTCACCGGCAGCATCAATCCCCGCCTGGGGGTGGACGGCAAGAACTACGCCATCGGCTTTCAACTGAGCCTGCCCGACCAGTGGAACGGGCGGTTCCTGTTCATCGGGGGTGGGGGCAATGACGGCATCCTGCGCGACACCTCGCTCAGCTCCAGCATCTCGGGCGGCACGCCGTCGCCGCTGGGCCAGGGCTTCGCGGTGGTTTCCACCGATGCGGGGCACACCGGCACCTCGGCCAGCTTCGGGGCCGACCCGCAGGCCCGCATCGACCATGCCTACAACTCCTATGACAAGACGGCCGTGGCCTCCAAGTCGCTCATCAGTGCTCTGTATGGCCGCAAGCCGGACCGTTCGTACTTTTCGGGCTGCTCAGGCGGAGGGCGCCAGGCAATGATGTTCTCGCAGCGGTTCCCCGACCATTTCGACGGAATCACGGCCGGTGCGCCTGCGATGCGCGTATCAAGCGGCGCCACCGTGGCGGCCATGTGGAACACCATCCAGTTCACGGCCATTGCGCCACAGGATGCGGGCGGCAACCGCATCCTGTCGAAGGCGTTGAGCAACAGCGACCTCAAGCTGGTGGCCAACGCCGTCAACGCCACCTGCGATGCGGCCGATGGGGTGGTGGACGGCCTGGCCCAGAACATCAGTGCCTGCAAGGCGTTCGACCCGGCGGCGTTGCAATGCAGTGGCGACAAGACGGACAGTTGTCTGTCGTCCGCACAGGTGGGGGCGCTCAAGAAGGTGTTTGCGGGCCCCCGCAACTCGGCAGGCACGGTGCTGTACACCGGCCAACCCTGGGATGCCGGACTGGGCGCGCCCGGCTGGCGTTCCTGGACCTTGGGCAACTCGTCCACGGCGACGCCCGATGCGCGTTACGTCACGCTGATGGTCGATGCGCTGATCAATGAGTTCTTCACACCGCCCGACCTCACGTTCAACCCGCTGACGTTCAATTTCGACACGGACCCATCGCGCATGGCAGCATATTCAGCCATCTACGACACCTACGCCGACGACAAGCTGGCGGCCTACCAACAGCGAGGTGGCAAGCTCCTCTTCATCCATGGCATGTCCGACCCGATCTTCTCGGCGTTCGACACCATCGACTACTACGAACGCCTGGCTGCCAACAATGGGGGCGTGGCCGCCACGCAGGGTTTTGCGCGGGCCTTCATGGTTCCGGGGATGAACCATTGCTCAGGCGGGCCGGCGACCGACAATTTCGATTCGGTGCAGGCCATGGTGGATTGGGTGGAGAAGGGCATTGCGCCCGATTCGATCACCGCAAAGGCGCTCCCCACGAGCGCCGATTTTCCCCACCGCACCCGTCCGCTGTGTGCATATCCCAAGTTTGCGCGCTACAAGGGATCAGGCAGTGTGGAGGAGGCGAGCAGCTTCGTTTGCGCAGCGGAGTAGCCGGGCGCGACCCAGGGGCCACACCGCGGCAGAAAATGGCTGCCGGTGTGGCCCCCTCGCCGCTTCTTAACGGGAGCGCTTCGGTGCGGGCAGTTGCAGGTGCGCCTCCTGCACGACGCGAACGCAGTCCTTCAGGTGCTGTTCGCCCAGGTAGCGCAGCGTGGCATAGCCAATGGTGGCCGCCACGGCCTGGCCCGCGATGGGGACATATTTGGCTGCCTGCTTGGTGGTCAGGCGAAGGCCCACGGTCTGCGTGGCCCGGATGACCAGCTCGCGCGTGATCAGCTTGCCAATGAGCACCGAGCCCACCAACCCCACGGCTTTTTGCACCTGTTCGCGCTTGTTGGGGTCGAGCTGGTCAATTTGTGCGGCCGACAGGCCGAACTCGGAATTGATCTGCGGCAGCAGGCGGGAGAGCAGGGCGGCATCCACCGCCCAGTCAAGGCCAGGTACGGGCAAGGCGCTGGCGGCAGCGGCCACCAGGGCACGCCGGTGCAGCAGTTTGCGGCTGCGTTGCACGGCTGCGGCCAAGGCCGGATTGCCGGCCGCCATCTGCAAGGAAGTAGGCATGGATCAGGTGTATCGGATGAGATTGGGGTGAAACAGGGCCGGCAACCCACGGTGGCCGTGGGCCATCATTTCATCAGCTTTTGCCTTTTACCAAGCTGTAAACCGCCAGCAGCAGCATGGCGCCCACCACCGAGGCAATCCATCCCGCTGCCTCGCCCTGCTGGTACCAGCCCATGGCCATCCCCAGGTAGGTGGCAAGAAATGAACCCGCCACCCCCAACAGCGCGGTCATGATCCACCCCAGCTTGTCATCCCCCGGCTTGAACGCGCGGGCCAGAAGGCCCACCACCAAACCGACCACCAGCGTTCCTATCAATGACATCATGATTTTTTCCCCTGTGTTGTTGCTACGACGGCGATGCGCTGACTCTAAAGACGGGGCAGCGGTGGACTTGTCGGACAAAGCGCCCTGTAAGCGTCCCCTCCGTCAGCCCCTTGGTCATGCGCTGCGCCAGGGGCGGTCGAACAGGCACTGCCCAAAACGGTAGGACTGCAGCACCAGGCCCGAGATTTCGTGGGCTTCCTCAGAGCAGGCGTAGCGGTTGGCTGGAAGGCTGGCATGGGCAGCATGGGTGAGCAGGATGTCGCCTGCGCCGGCGATGTCCTCGCCCAGCTTGCAGGCGCAATTCATTTCTGGACCAAACAGGTCTTCGCTGGCAATGACGAGCGTGGGGCCGTAGCCAATACCTGCGCTGACCAAAAGCGCGCGCTCGGACGGTAGTACGGCATTCATGGCCTCCAGGGCGCGCAGCGTGTCCAGGGCTGCTTCCAGCGCCTGCTCGGCCGTGGCGAACACTGCAAAGAGGTTGTCCGCCTCCTGCTTGATGACCTCGCCGCCGTTGCCACTGATGGCGGGGCGCGCGGCTTGTTCCATCTGGTGCACCATGGCCAAAAAATGGATGACGCCATGGCGCGCCGTGATGCGCGAGAAGCCACACATATCCAGCACCAGAATCGCGACATTGCGCACAAAGGCCTGCTCGATGGCGGCATCAATGGCCGCTGTGTTGCCGGGCTCCTGGTTGCGCTGCGACAGCAGGCGGCGCAGGCTGGCCTTGTCGTGCGGTGTGTGTGGGACGGCGGTCATGGCAGCAGGTTGTGGGCGGTGTCCGACATCGTAGCGCGGCGGGTGCTTGCCATGCCAGCGCGTGGTGGGGTCGTACATTGGAGCGTCTGCACTGAAAGGAAGACCGATGACAAAAAACCTCAAGACCCGCTCTTTCTCCCTGGTGTTTGTGGCCGCTCTGGCGCTGGGCGGTGCCGCCGTGGTGCCCACCACAGCCGCTGCGCAAAATGGAGACGAGGCGTCGCTGGCGCGCGGGGCAGCGCCGGACACCACGCCCCAGCAGCGCTACCAGACGGCCATTCGTGAGGCCGGAGGTGGCCTCAAGGTCAGCCTGGAGGAATGCCGCGCCATGGGCTCGGCCGAGCGCAGGAGCTGCGAATCCCAGGCTCGGGCACGCTATCAGGCGGACATGGCCACCGCCAAGGCCATGCTGCGCGACCCGTCTGTCCGGCCGGTGAATGTGGTGGGTGGCCCGATCCGCAGCACTGAAACGGTGTACGAAATCAAGAAGTAGGCCGGGCAGCAACCTGCGCATCGAGCAGCTTGCTATAAGACATCAGGGGCCATCTCTGCGAAGCAGTTCGCACGGCCTCGGGCTAGGCCGGATATCGCGGGCTGGACGGTGGGGCGGCCGTCCGCCGGTACTACTTGGATGGCGCCGTATCGTCGCTGGCAGATCCTGCCACGCGGCGTGCGCCGTTGAAGCGGCGGGCCCAGTAGGACACGCCCATGTCTTCCACGCGAATCTCGGCACCACTGCGGGGGGCGTGGATGAACTTGTTGTCCCCCACGTAAATACCCACATGGCTGAAGTTGCGGCGCATGGTGTTGAAAAATACCAGATCGCCGGGCTGGAGTTCTTTTTTGTCGATGACCTGGGTGGCCGCGGCCTGCTGGTCAGCCCGGCGGGGCAGCAAGAGGCCCACGGTCTGCTCATACATGGCGCGCACGAAGCCGCTGCAGTCAAAGCCGGTTTCAGCGCTGTTGCCACCGCGCTTGTAGGGCACGCCCAGGAACCCCATGGCGTTGACCACCAGACCGGATGCCCGGTCAGCCACCGTATGGGCCTTGTCAGCGACCTTGTGGCTCACGTCTTCCAGCCGCGTCAGCAGGCCTTTGTCCGTGATGAAACGGTCCATATCGTCGGGGTTTGCCGCTTGCGGCGCAGCCTGGGCGGAGGTGGCGCAGGCCAGGAGGAGTATGCAAAGCCATCGGGACATGGGGGCGAAGGGTAACACGCAATGCTTACTTATCGAAAATAATCACTTTTGCAAGCTGTTGATTTCGTTGAAGTAAATCAAATGCCCCGGCTCCACCCGAGCATTGGAAGGCCCTGGATGCGGCGCGCATGCCCCCTGAAATGGGGTCCATCAGGTGGCATCTGTTACGTTCGATTTTTACTGCTTTTCAGGAGCACAGGTTGATGGATTTCAAGAGAAAAATGCCGCTGTCGCTTGCTCACAAAGCGCAAATAGCTATCTTTTTTATAGTGCTGGGTGTCCACGGCAACAGTGGTGCCCAAAACACTTCACCGGCCGTGTCGCTGGTGCCGGTGGCCAAGGGGCTGGACCACCCTTGGGCGGTGGCCTTTTTGCCGCAGGGACAGTTTCTTGTCACCGAGCGGCCGGGGAGGATGCGGGTCGTCAGTGCCAGCGGGCAGGTCGGCCCCGCGCTGTCGGGCGTGCCCGCTGTGGCTGCAGGCGGCCAGGGGGGCCTGCTGGACCTGGTGGCGGACACGGGCTTTGCCCGCAACCGCCGCATCTTCTTTTGTTTTTCCGAACCCGCGGCGGGTGGCGCGCGCGGCAACAGCACGGCGCTGGCCCGGGCCACGCTGTCGGAAGACACGCGCAGCCTCCAGGACGTCAAGGTGATCTTCAGCCAGCAGCCCAAGGTGGAAAGCGCCCAGCATTTCGGCTGCCGCATTGTGCAGGCGGCGGATGGCAACCTGTTCCTGGCGCTGGGCGAGCGCTACCAGCGCAAGGACGACGCGCAAAAACTCGACAACCACCACGGCAAGATCGTCCGCATCACCCCCGACGGCGCCGTGCCGCCCGACAACCCGTTCGCCAAACAGCCCGGCGCCTTGCCCGAGATCTGGAGCTACGGCCACCGCAACCCCCAGGGCGCCACGCTGGGGCCGGACGGCAAGTTGTGGATGCACGAACACGGCCCACAAGGCGGCGACGAGATCAACCTGCCCCAGCCGGGCCGCAACTACGGGTGGCCGGTGATTACTTATGGCGAGAACTATGGTGGCGGCAAGATGGGCGAGGGCACCGCCAAGGCGGGGATGGAGCAGCCGCTGCACTACTGGGTGCCGTCCATTGCGCCATCGGGCATGGCTTTTCTGACCAGCACGCGCTATGGCGCAGCATGGCAGGGCAGCCTGTTTGTGGGTTCGCTCAAATTTGGAACCCTGCACCGGCTGGAAGTGGCGGGCGGCAGGGTGCAGCGTGAGGAAAAACTGCTGCAAGGCCACGGTGAGCGCCTGCGCGACGTGCGCCAGGGCCCCGATGGTTTGCTCTATCTGGTGACCGACAGCCCGCAGGGGCAGCTGCTGCGCTTGCAGCCGGGGTGACGGACAACGGACGGCGGGAAACTTGACCCAGGTCATGCTGCTTGAAATTTCCGCCCGGTCAACGCGGTGGCGCGGGGTCTTCCTGAGGCGTGGGCGCGCGCTTTGGGGTTAGGCTGGCGTGATGCATGCCGAGCCGTTTTCCCCTTCACCTGCATCCCCGCCACCCGTGTTCGTCGCCACTGCCGATGCGCCGCCCCGGTCTCAATTGGCCCTGCGCCGTGTGGCGATCGACACCTGGCGCGAAAACGTCGCCTACCTGCACCGCGACTGCGCCGTATACCGGGCCGAGGGTTTCCAGGCGCTGTCCAAGATCGAGGTGCGCGCCAACGGCCGCCGCATCCTGGCCACGGTGAACGTGGTGGACGACCCTGCCATCGTGGGCTGCCACGAGCTGGGCCTGTCGGAAGACGCGTTTGCCCAGCTGGGCGTGGACAACGGTCACACCGTGTCGGTGGCCCAGGCGGAGCCACCCGAGTCCATGGGCGCGCTGTTCCGCAAGATCGCCAGCGAGCGCCTCACGCGCGAGGACTTTGGCGCCATCGTGCGCGACATTGCCGACCACCGGTATTCCAAGATCGAACTCACCGCCTTTGTGGTGGCTTGCCACCGCAACGAGCTGGACCGGGAGGAGGTGTTCTTCCTCACAGATGCCATGGTGGCCAGCGGCCGGCGGCTGGACTGGCACGAACCGCTGGTGGTGGACAAGCACTGCATCGGCGGCATTCCTGGCAACCGCACCACCATGCTGGTCGTGCCCATCGTCGCGGCGCACGGCATGTTGTGCCCCAAGACGTCTTCGCGCGCCATCACCTCGCCCGCCGGCACGGCCGACACCATGGAGGTGCTGGCCAAGGTGGAGCTACCGCTGGAGCAGCTGGCCGATATCGTGCGCGACTACCGGGGCTGCCTGGCCTGGGGCGGCACCGCCAACCTCTCGCCCGCTGACGACGTGCTGATCTCGGTGGAGCGGCCGCTGTCCATCGACTCGGCCGGGCAGATGGTGGCGTCCATCCTGTCCAAAAAGGTGGCGGCCGGTGCCACGCACCTGGTGCTCGACATTCCCATCGGCCCCACGGCCAAGGTGCGCTCCATGCCCGACGCGCAGCGCCTGCGCCGCCTGTTTGAATATGTGGCGCGGCGCATGGGTCTGTCGCTGGACGTGGTCATCACCGATGGCCGCCAGCCCGTGGGCAACGGCGTGGGCCCGGTGCTGGAGGCGCGCGATGTGATGCGTGTGCTGCAGAACGACCCGCGCGCGCCTGACGACCTGCGGCAGAAGGCGCTGCGCCTGGCCGGACGCCTGATCGAGTGCGACCCTGATGTGCGCGGCGGCGACGGCTACGCGATTGCGCGCGACATCCTCGACTCGGGCCGGGCGCTGGCGCGCATGAACGCCATCATCGCCGCCCAAGGCAGCACGGGGTTTGACCACAACCACCCGGCACTGGGTGTGCTGACGCTGGACGTGGTGGCCCCCGCCAGCGGCGTGGTGGCGGGCATCGACAACTACCAGATCGCCCGCGTGGCCCGGCTGGCCGGGGCGCCCAAGGTGCCCGGCGCCGGGGTGGACCTGACGCACAAGCTGGGCGAAACCGTGGCGGCGGGGGACGTGCTGTACCGCGTGCACGCCAGCTACCCGGCCGACCTGGAGTTTGCGCGCCACGCATGCGAGCGTGACACCGGCTACCGCCTGGGGACCGCTGACGAGGTGCCCAAGGTTTTTGTGGAGTTCTGACAGTGACTGTTGCCCCCCACCAAGCGTGTCTGCTGTACTTTGCTGACGAAGAGGCCCCTGCGCTGCGCTTGGCGCAGGCAGCGGGCATGACTGCCCAGGCCATCGAGCGCCACCGCTTCCCCGATGGTGAACTCAAGCTGCGTTTGCCCGTCAACGCGGCGGGCCGCCTGCCCCGGCGGGTGGTGCTGCTGCGCAGCCTGCACCTGCCCAACGAAAAGCTGGTGGAACTGCTGCTGGCCGCGCGCACGGCCCGCAGCCTGGGCGCGCAGCAGCTCACGCTGGTAGCGCCGTACCTGGCCTATATGCGGCAGGACATCGCCTTCCACCCTGGCGAGGCCGTGAGCCAGCAGGTGGTGGGCGGGTTCCTGGCAGGGTTGTTCGATGCCGTGATCACGGTGGACCCGCACCTGCACCGCATCGAGCGGCTGGAGCAGGCCATCCCTGTGCCGCAGGCGGTGGTGCTCAGCGGCGCCGAGCCACTGGCCGACCTGATCGCTGATCGGCGCCCCAATGCACTCCTGGTAGGCCCGGACGGCGAATCCGCCCAGTGGATCGCCCAGGCCGCCGCCCGCCACGGCTTTGACCATGCCGTCTGCACCAAGGTCCGCCATGGCGACCGCGATGTCGCCATCGAACTGCCCCCACTCAACGCACAGGGCCGGGCCGCGGTGCTGCTGGACGACATGGCCAGCACCGGCCGCACGCTGGCGCTGGCCGCGCGGTTGCTGCTGCAGGCGGGTGCCGCCTCGGTGGATGTGGCAGTGACGCACGCACTGTTTGCGGGCGATGCGCTGCAGGTGCTGCATGAAGCCGGGGTAGGGGAGGTGTGGAGCACGGACTGCATCCCGCACCCGAGCAACGCCGTGGCCATGGCCGGGCCGCTGGCCACCGCGCTGCAGTCCGTCCTTCGCACCTGAAAACCCCGGGCTCGGGCTGCGACAATGCGCCATTGCCTCCCACGCTGCGCCTGCACAGCGATACAACGAACACAGAAACGGTCCCACCATGCTGCTTGACGCCACCGAATCCCAACTCGTCCTGGTCGATTACCAGGAGCGCCTGATGCCCGCCATCTTTGAAGGCCCCGCCGTGCTGGCCAACGCACGTCGCCTGGCCGAGATTGCCCGCATGCTGGACGTGCCCGTGTGGGGCACCGAGCAGAACCCTTCGCGCCTCGGGGCCAACGACGCCGCGCTGCGTGCCCTGTGCCAGAAAACCCTGGCCAAGATGCACTTCAGCGCCGCCGAGGAAGGTCTGGGCGAATGGCTGCGCCCGCCGGCAAAGCCCCAGCAGGGCGGCAACGCGCGCAGCCTGCCCAAACACCTGCAAAAACCTGCCGCAGCCCAGGGCGACGAGCGCGGCACCATCGTGATAGCCGGTTGCGAAGCCCATGTCTGCCTGCTGCAAACCGCGCTCGACCTGCTGGAAGACGAGTTCGAAGTGTGGGTGGTGACCGACGCCTGCGGCTCGCGCACTGAGCGCAACCGCGATGCCGCATTCGACCGCCTGGCCGGCGCGGGCGCCGAGCTGGTGACGACCGAGATGGTGGCGTTTGAATGGCTGGGCAGCTGTGAGCACCCGGCGTTCAAGGATGTGCTGGGGTTGGTCAAGTAAACCGGAGTTCTGGTGTTTTGGGCCACTGGCGCTTATCTATCAAGCGCCATTAGCTACAAAAATAGTAGCGATTGAGTGAGGGTGAGCGGAGCCATCCGCCCTCTGCGCCACTGCTCTTTTGGGCTCAACGCAAAACCTAAAACCCAAGGGCGCCGGGATTGGCGCCGCACGTTGGCAGCGAGCTCAGAGCATCGCGCTCAGCATCAAGCCCAGCCCGGCGATGCTCACCAGCCACACGCCCGTGCGCAGATAAGGAAGACCAGCGTAGTACACGGGCACATAGACAACGCGGGCCCAGAAGAACAGCGCGGCCCCGGCCTCGATGCGCGGGCTGACGAGGCCGGCCACATGTGCACCGAGTGCAATGGCTGCAAACAAGACGAAGTTCTCCAGCGTGTTGCGCGCGGTGCGCTCGGCACGGCCAGCCAGGCCCGTAGGCTCAGGCAGACCTTCACGGTTGCCGGTGGCCACTTGCAAACCACCGGCCGACCAGATGCGTGCACGGATCAGGCTTGCCGCCACCAGCAGAAGCCAGGTAATGACGGCCATCCAGGCCAGATAGGTGAGGGTTGGTGTCATGGGATTGCTTTCGGTCTTTCGGTATGTGGGCGGGCTGTTCAGTCTGGTTGTTAACAGAAGAACGGATGCCCAAAACCATGGCCCGTCAAGGCGCGCACGCCAACGCCCCCATTGCGCGTCCGTCAGATGCGGCGCCGCAAGCGGCCGAAGTGGCCTTGGGGCGATAGTCTTTAAGGCTCACACTGGTAAGTTGCGCGGTGGTTTTTTTGGAGTGCGCGTCTTTGCCGTAGGTGGTGCGCCACGTAGACCAGTCCAGATTGGTGGCATACCAGCCATAGCCAAATACATGGGCATATGACGAGTCAACAAGGTTGTAGTCAAAGCGGCCTTCCGCGCTCAGCGTCTTGTTTTGTGACGACAGATCCAGGGTGTTGTCAGGGAACTTGCAGTTGATGGATGCGTAGGCAAAGAAATTGTCGGGAACGAGAATATTGTCTCGAACGATGAAATTCTTGCTATTCGGATCGCCCACCACGCATCCGAATTCAATGCTTCCCAACAGGGTGTTGTGGCGTATGTCGATGTCGCGTATGTAGCCGGGCTGCTGTCCAATCGACACGCCGCCGACCAGCACATTCCAGGACACCTCTATGCGGTCCTGCGTGTATTGGCTGGCCAAATGGATCGCGCCCGACGCGCAGTCGTGGAAGTAGTTGCCCCGGAAGGTGTTGCGCTGGCCGTTGTCCTTGTCCTTGAAGCAGGGGCCGTCAATCGCCCAGACCTCGTTGTTTTCAACCAGTGCACTGCGTACGTTGTACATGACGGACGCGCCGCCGTGGTAGTTGGCCGTGGTGTCGCCGTGAAGGCCCGATCCGCGGTCAAACAGGTCGTGGAAGATGTTGTCCTGGATGATGATGCGGTCGTAGTACTGGTTGTCCGCAAAGAAAATGAATGACGGGTTCTCGGACTGGCTGGGGTCGTACAGGTGGTGCATGTGGTTGCGCCGAAAGACAAGGTCGCTCTGGCTGCCATCGACATGGAAGCCGTGGTGGCTGAAGTTGAAAATCTCCAGTCCTTCCACCCAGGTGCGCGAGGAACGCGGGTTGATATTGGTGAAGTTCAAGTCGATGGCTGGCATGGCATCGCCGGGGTAGCCCACGATGCGCGTGATCTTGCCGGCCACAAAGTCAAAGCCGCCGGTATAGCTGCCACCACGCACATACAAGGTGTCGCCAGTCGCTCCTTTTGTAAGGGCATGGGAGATGGTCTTCCAGGGGGAGGCTAGTGTTCCGGTGCCGGTGCTGTCATTGCCGGTGGGCGATACAAAGTAGAAGCCGCTGCTGGTGACTTGCACACTGAACGTTTGGTCGACAGCCGCGCCCAGCGAATCGGTGGCCCGCAGCTTGATGGAAACAGGACTTGCCGCACTGGCGGGTGCTGTCCACGACAGCTCTCCCGTGCTTGCTGCGATGGTCACACCTGACGGTGCGGTGACGACCGAATAGGTGTACGGTGCCTGCCCCCCTATGACCCCGACGCGGTAGCGGTAGGGCACGCCAGGGTAGGCGGTAGCCGGTGCCCAGCTGATGATCTCCACCGGACCAATCACCGACACGGGGTAGCCGCCGGTTGGGCCGGTTGGGGGTGTAGCCGAGCCTGTGCTGACGTTGAGCGCAGCACTTGCCGCAGACGCATTGGCCGCCGCATCGACCGCTCTAACTGCAATCGCATAGCTGGTGGAGGCGGTCAGACCGGTCAACGTGAAGCTGGTGACATTGGTTGAGCCGACCAGCGCGCCGTCGCGGTATACCTTGTAAGCCACTACACCAACATTGTCCGTACTGGCTGTCCAGCTGACCGTCAGGCTGGTGCTGGCGACATTGCTTGCCGCCAAACCAGCCGGTACGCTCGGGGCCGTGGTGTCAGGCACCGGGGTTACAGGCGTTACGGGTTTTGCTGGTGCTGCTGCCGTACTGACCACGACTGTGATGCTGGCGACCGAGGCATTGCCTGCAGCATCAAAGGCCTTGACGGTCAAAGAATATGTTGTGCTGGCCGTCAAGCCGGTCAATACAAGGAATGTTTGGGCTGTGCTGCCGAGCAAGGTGGTGCCATTGCGGTACACCTCGTAGCGAACGACGCCTGTGTTGTCGCTGCTCGCCCCCCAACTGAGAGTCAGGCTTGTCGCGGTGACTTGGCTTGCCGCGGGCGCAGTAGGTGCGCTGGGCGGGGCGGTATCGCCAGGGCTGGCGGGGGCCAGTGTGCTCACATTCAGATTTCCACCAAACGCGGAAAAATTGCCTGCGGCATCCACGGCGCGCACCGCGTAGGTGTAGGTGGTGCCGGCTGTCAACCCGTTGTCCTGAAAGGTGGTCTGATCCCCTGGGGTGGCCTGAAGGCGCCTACCGTTGCGCCAAATCTCGTAGCCGATGACTCCAACGTTGTCGGTGCTGGCCAGCCAGCCTATGGATATGCTTTCGCTGGTGCTGCTTGCAGTGAATGCTCCCGGAGCGCTCGGTGCAGTGGTGTCCGCCGTATCTGGTGCTGCCGGGCTGCCGGGCACTGCGGAAGGGTCGGGAGACACCACAACGGTAGGCGGGGGTGGAGTGCCCGTATCAGAAGGACCGCTGCCGCCGCCGCAGCCTGTCATCAGAAGGACACTGATTCCCAAAGCCATGGTCCATGCCGGTTTAACGAAAGCGCGCTGCATCAGTACCCTTTTGAGGTGAGTTTTTTGGAAATGGGTGGGGGATTGCGAGCGTGCACGCGCAATGGATATGCGGCCCCGACGGATCTGGCGCCGACCATGGTCTGGTTGGTGAATAGCAGCAATGCAATTTTCAATTTCTCAAAACCAACGCGGCCGAATATGGGCGCATGACCGAACACCTTTTGTTCGTTGGTCAAACAAAAGCCACGGATGCTACGGAGCTGCGGGAATGCGGTCTTGAATCGAAACGACATTTGCGGCGCACGTACACGCCAGCGGGCAGGGCCCTGGGCTATCAACGCAGCTTCAGCGCCTGCCTCAAGCGGTAGGGCCAGTAGGACTCCTGGGTCTCGATGGCCCGTTGCAATGCGGTGGGGCTCAAACCTGAAAAACGCTTCACTTCTCGGGAAAAATGCGCTTGGTCAGAGAATCCCATTGTGTGGGCCACATCCACCAAAGACTGGCCACCAAACGCGTTGGACGCGTGTCCTCGGGTCAACGTTGACTCCATGCGCACCAGTCCGTGGAGTGCTCGCAGGGGAAGTCCCAGTTTTCCTTTTGTCAGCCGCTCCCGCTGGCGCGTGCTGTGCGTGGGCATTGATGCAGACGCACGCAATGCTGCAGCGTCAACCCAGTCATTGAACAACGTCAATCCATCCGACAGCATTGTCTCGGGCTGCTGGACACGCAACGGCGTCCAGCGCGGCATTAAAAATGCTTCGACAATTTGAATGCGTGCCAAGTCATTACCGGCCTTCAAAACTGCGACGGCCATCTTCTGCCACTCTTTGTCAAGTACAGATTGCAAGCTCTTCGCCTGGTCCAGCAAACTGGCTACATTCAGCTTGGTCAGTGCATGAAATGCGTCGGGGAATAGGGTCAGTGAAAATACGGCGGCAGGGCCGCGGTCCTGCCAAACACTGGGTCGTGCGCGAGGGCCGCGCAAGACCACGCGCCTTGACGATGGGGGGAGTTCATCGCCCTCAATGTGCATTGACGATCTACCGCCCTGAATCAACCAAACAATACTGACCAGGGGAGACACCGGCAAATGACTGAAGCTCTGTTTGGGACTCAGTTGGGCGCCCAAGGTGTCGCGCCCCACATAAGCACACACGCAATCTGCCAGCAAGGGTGAAGGCAGGAATAGCGATGTACGCGTGTCGGGGTGTATTGCTCCATCGTCCGTATCTGCAACTGCATCTGGATGGTTCTTCGCCATGTGTTGTTTGCGCTCCTCCATGGGGCGGTCGATGACGCTGGGTCGTCCCAGTGTCCCTCGCTTTTGACGTGGATGTTAGCGGCTGGCGCCGATGCACGCGCGCAGGCGCGGCATCCAATTCAAACAGGCGGCGCCACAATCTTTTGGCAGCACCGGCTGTCCCGACGTGACCCAGCCGTCCAGGCCAGCTTGCGGAAAATTAGAGCCTTGGTGCCTGCTTCGCGCGGGCGCCGAGCTGGTGACGACCGAGATGGTCGCGTTTGAATGGCTGGGCAGCAGCGAGCACGCGGCGTTCAAGGATGTGCTCGGGCTGATCAAGTAGCTAATCTTGGGTATTTTTGGCCGCTGGCGCTCTCCAGTAAAGCGCAAGTAGCTATAAAAACTCTAGCAAACGGGCAAAAATGAGCGGAATCCCCTGCTATGGGAGCGCATGCTCCAGCGCTGTGCGGGTGGCGCTGTCCGCTGGCAGCAGGTGGTCGATGCGCAATGAGTCCAGCGTCACATCCAGCGGTGATCCGAGGGTGGTGGTGGCGGAGATGAAGCTCAATACGCCTGCCTGGGAGCGTAATTGCAGCAGGAGCACGGGCGAGTCCGGTGGTGATGGCTCGGCACTGGGCTGGCCGCTGCGGTGCCGGGTTTCTTCGGGCAGCGCCTGAAGGCGGTGGGCCAGGGCAGGGTTGAATGGCGCCTCGGCGCCCGCACGCCGACGCACCACCTGTGCGACGCGCGGGGCGTCGATGATCCAGGGCTTCAGCCCCTGCGGCCCGAGCAGAAGATCCAGCAAGTTCAAGGGCTCCGGGCCTTCGGCGGCTGGGGGCGAAAAACCGATGAGGCGCATCAGCGCAGGCACGGCGGCGTTGATTTCCAGCAGGTTCCATTGCGCGTCCAGCAGCATTGCGGGCGCGGGCTCGTGGGCCACCAGCAGGCGGTGCAGGGCCTCGCGCACCGGGGCCAGGCCTTGGGCGGACCAGTCGCTGCGGGGGTAGCGGGGCGCAAACCCTGCCGCCATCAGTGCCTGGTTGCGTTCCGCCAAAGGCACGCCCAGCGCATCCAGCAACGCCAGCAGCATGGGCTGGCTGGGCTGGGCCTTGCCGGTCTCCAGGCAACTCAGGTGGCGCTGGGACACACCCGTGTCCATGGCCAGCGCCAACTGGCTCTGGCGCCGCCGCACGCGCAGTGCCCGCAGCAGACTGCCGATGCGCGCAGGGGTGGTGTCGGAGGCTGCAGGGGCGACGGGTGACATGGACACCGATGGTGGCACAAGGTGCCATGGGTTTTATGACCTCGGAGGTGATTGCGCGCATGACCCGGCACCGCGAGGATTCACGGCTCTTTCCACCCCAGCCCAAGGACACTGCCATGACAACCTCTCTGCCATCCCTGAACCCGGGGATTTCTCCTTCTCCAGCCCCAGCCACCGTGCGCACCCTGGCTGCATGGCGCCATATGTTTGCCTCGGGTGACTTCAGTGCAGTGGGGAGCTTGCTTCACCCCGAGGTGCTGCTGCATTCGCCGCTGGACGACCAACCACTGCACGGCGCAGGCGCCGTGGGCGGGGTCTTGGGTCTGGCCTTCAGCCTGTACGACCGGTTTGCCTATGGTGATTGCCTGTGGAGCGAGGACGGGCGGCAGCTGGCCCTGGCCTTTGAAGGCCAAATGGGGCCCCACACCGTACGGGGTGTGGACCGTCTGCAATTGGATGGGCAGGGCCGCATCACCACCCTGGAAGTGTTTGTGCGGCCGCTGCCCGCACTCGCCCATTTGGCGGCCGAAGTGCAGCGGCGCATGGCGCCCCAGGCAGGGCACTAAACGGCCGGCGCCACCGCCGTTTTGGGCTGCACGGGCTGGCCCGACGCGACCCAGCCGTCCATGCCACCTTGCAGAAAACGCGCGTTGAAGCCCGCTGCGCGCAAGCGCAACGCGGTCGAGCGGCCGACTTCATGGCCATAGACGCAATACACCACCACGTCTTCGTTGGCAGACAGCTCGGGGGCCCATGTGTCGATGGCGGCAGGGTCGCGCCAGCGGGCGTTGGGGATGGCCGTGGTGGCCGCCTCGTACACACCGGCGCGGCGCACATCAATCAGTTGTGCCGCTGCTTGCGCGTCTTGAATGGACGCTTGCAGCCCTTCACTCGCGGCGTGTACCGCATGCTGGTAGCGCTCATAGACGGCGGCCCAGTGGATGTTTGCCATGAAGGCATCCACATAGGCACCCGCTGCTGCGCCGTGGTCGAGGTGGTAGGCATGCTCGTACATGTCCAGTGCGAGGATGGGCACACCTCCCGCTGCCACCTGGGTGTGGTCGGCGGCCCACTGGTTGACGAGCGTGCCCTCACGCGGCTGGAACACCAGCAGCACCCAGCCCGAACCGCCGCCCAGGGCCTTGCCCATGGCGACGAATTCCTCGCGCCAGCGCTCCGGGCTGCCAAAGCTGGCCGCCAGGGCCAGTGCCATGCCGGGCGCCGGTGCCGCGCCCTGGCCGCCCAGGCTGGCGAAGTACAGCTCGTGCAGCAGCATGGAGTTGCTGGCGATCAGCTCTTCGCGCTTGAGCCCGTTGAGTGCAAAGCCGGGGGCCGAAGCAAAGTCCACACCCGCCAGCTGTGACCGGATGGCGTTGAGCCGCGCCACCGCGCCGCCATAGTTGTTCTGGTGGTGGCTGCGCAGCAGCTTTTCAGACAGGCCGGGCAGTGTGGCCGGGTCAAAGGGAAGGGCTTGAGGGTGTGCTTGCATGGTGAGACTCCTGCGAAGGTGGGTGAATGGCGGCTCAGGCAAGCCACGGTTTGAGAAAAGTCACCGCCAGTCCGACGGCTGCGCACGTGCCCAGCAAAGGCAGCACGCCGACCTTGAAGCGGAACAACGCAACGCCCGCCCCGAGTGCAATCACCGCGGAGATCGCATCAAACGCCCCGCCAAAACCCTTGGGCCACAGCAGGTGGTAGGCAAAAAACAGCGCCAGGTTCAGGATTACGCCCACCACGGCGGCGGTGATGGCCGACAGTGGCGCGGTGAAACCGAGCTTGCCGTGGGTGGCCTCCACCACCGGGCCACCCGCGAGGATGAAGATGAACGAGGGCAGGAAGGTCACAAAGGTCACCACGGCGGCTGCGGCAGCGGCGCCCGCAAACAGCGCATCCGGCCCCCAAACCTGCTGCAGCCAGCCGCCCACAAAACCCACAAACGCCACCACCATGATCAGCGGGCCGGGGGTGGTCTCGCCCAGCGCCAGGCCGTCGATCATCTGCGGGCCGCTGAGCCACTGGTATTGCTCTACCGCGCCCTGGTACACATAGGGCAGCACGGCATAGGCGCCGCCAAAGGTGAGCAGCGCGGCCTTGGTGAAGAACCAGCCCATCTGCGTGAGCGTGCCTTGCCAGCCCTGCGTGGCCACCAGCGCGGCCATGGCTGCGAGCCACAGCGCCAGCCCGGCTACGAGCACCTTGGCCAGGTGGCTGCGTGAGAAGCGCGCGTGGGCGGGCGTGGGAGTGTCGTCGTCGATCAACGCCGGGCCGTAGCCCTTGTGGCCGTTGGCATGGCCGCCCCCCAGGGCAAACACGGCCGGCCAGTGCTGTGCGCCAAAGTAGCCAATGAGGCCTGCCACAAGCACGATGGCAGGGAAGGGCGTGTCGAACGCAAAGATGGCCACAAAAGACGCAGCGGCAATGCCCCACATCCAGCCGTTCTTGAGCGCGCGCGTGCCAATGCGGTGCGCTGCGTGCAGCACCAGAGCGGTCACGGCGGGCTTGATGCCGTAGAAGATGCCCGCCACCACCGGCACGTCGCCAAACCGCAGGTACACCCACGACAGTGCGATCAGGATGAACAGCGAGGGCAGCACAAACAGCGCCCCGGCCACGATGCCACCCCAGGTACGGTGCATGAGCCAGCCGATGTAGGTGGCCAGCTGCTGCGCCTCGGGGCCGGGCAGCAGCATGCAGTAGTTGAGGGCGTGCAGAAAGCGCTTCTCACTGATCCAGCGGCGGCGCTCCACCAGCTCGGCATGCATGATCGCGATCTGGCCGGCCGGGCCGCCAAAGCTGATGAAACCGAGCTTGAGCCAGAACAGGAAAGCCTCGCCAAAACCCACGGGGGCGGGGCGGTCCAGGGCGGGGGTGGCGGGCGCAGAGGTGGGGGTGGTCATGGTGCGGTGCTGGGCAGCGGGGCCTGCGAGGAAGGGAGGGCGGACGGCACGGCGTACAAGGCGTCGAACACCTGCGCGGCGGCCTGGGCGAGGGCGTCGTCATCGGCATGCACTTCGCGCAGGCCGGCCAGCACGGCCTCCAGCCCCGCGGCCTCGGGCACGGGCATGCCGCCCGTGTCCAGGTAGTGCACGGCGCGGGCCAAGCGCTGCAGTCGGGGGTCGGCTTCGAGCCCAAAGCTGGCAATGAGCACCTCAAAGGTCACCAGGGCGCCCACATGGGTGAATCGGGCGCCGTCAAAGTCAAAGCCCAGGACATCAGCAGGTGGCGGTGCCGGATCGGCCAGCCATACGAACCGCGCGCCCGGGTCGATGAAGCGGCGGATCAGCCAGGCGCAGGCCAGGCGGTCCACCCAAGGCCGCGCCCGCGTGGCCCAGCGCTGGTTCTGGAACTGGACGGTGTGAAGGCGCGCGATGCCATGGGCGGGCAGGGCGGCGGGCTCCCCGCGTGAGAAGCAAGCGTCCAGGGCCTGCCGCAGGGTGGCCAGGTCGGCATCGGCCTGCGCGGCAGCGGCGCTGGGGTAGTAGTCGGTGCGGTGCAGCGCCTGCAGCGCATCGGCAATGCCGCGCAGGCGGCGGCGGGCTTCGGTTTCGGTGAGCTGTGCCAGCTCCGTCTGCAAGGCCGTCGCCGTGTCGCGCCACAGCATGAAGGCCTCCGTGCGGTCGAACAGCTCTTCGATCTCCTGGCGCTGTGCGCTGTCTGGCGCAGTGAGGGTCAGCAGCATGGCCGTCCCGCCGTGTTCTCGCACCTCGGTGGCAATAGGGGCCAGCAGGCCCGCGTGTTCTTCAGGCAACAGGTAGGCGCCGTCGCGCAGGGCGGCGCAGCCCAGTGCCTTGAGATTGCGCCAGATGCGCAGCCGCACGGCGTTGGGCTGCGTGGGCAGCGTCATGATGAGGGTGGACCACATGAATTGAAGTATATGCGTTGTTCATTGAAATAGTTATTTCTACTATTAATATAGTTATCACCAAAGAATCCTTGCATGCCGAGTGCTTCAGGGCATACAAAAGAGCGATGCGAGGGGAGGGGTCGCTTGCAAGAAGCGGCAGCGATGCCAGATGCATGCGCTTTACTGCAGCGGGCACCAGGCCGCTAAGCGCAGTGGATTCATGGCAAGTGCGAAGGCCAGCGTCAGTTTGCCGCAAGCCCGTTATGAATAATTATGAATTCAAAACCTGCTACCGTGGCAGGGCGAGAGAGATGCCGAGGAGACACCCACAATGACCGCATACGCCGACTTCTACCGCCAGTCCATCGACCAGCCAGACATTTTCTGGCGCGAGCAGGCCGGGTTGATTGAATGGAAGACCCCGCCCCAGCAGGTGTGCGACTACAGCAACCCACCGTTTGCCAAATGGTTTGTCGGCGGCACCACCAACCTGTGCCACAACGCGGTCGACCGGCACCTGGCAACGCGCGCCGGCCAAAGTGCGCTGGTGGCGATCTCCACCGAAACCGACACCGAGCGCAGCTACAGCTTTGCCGAGCTGCATGCCGAGGTGCAGCGCATGGCAGCCGTGCTGCAGGGCCTGGGCGTGAAGAAGGGCGACCGTGTGCTTATCTACATGCCCATGATTGCCGAGGCCGCCTTTGCCATGCTGGCCTGCGTGCGCATCGGTGCGCTGCATTCGGTGGTGTTTGGCGGTTTTGCCTCGGGCTCGCTGGCCTCGCGCATTGAAGATGCCGAGCCGGTGGCCGTGGTCAGCGCCGATGCCGGGTCACGTGGCGGCAAGGTGGTGCCCTACAAGCCGCTGTTGGACGAGGCTATTGCGCTCTCCAAACACAAGCCCGCCGCCGTGCTCATGATCAACCGGGGCCTGGCGCCCATGCACCTGCAACCGCGCCGCGACCACGACTGGGCGGCGCTGCGCGAGCAGCACCTGAACACCGTGGTGCCCTGCGAATGGGTCGAATCCACCCACCCCAGCTACACGCTGTACACCAGCGGCACCACCGGCAAGCCCAAGGGCGTGCAGCGCGACACGGGTGGCTACACCGTGGCGCTGGCCGCCAGCATGAAGCACATCTTTGATGCGAAAGCGGGCGACGTGTACTTCGCCACCAGCGACATCGGCTGGGTGGTGGGGCACAGCTACATCGTCTACGGCCCTCTGATTGCGGGCATGACCACCATCATGTACGAGGGCCTGCCTACGCGGCCCGACGCGGGCGTGTGGTGGAGCATTGTCGAGAAGTACCAGGTCACCCACATGTTCTCGGCGCCCACGGCGGTGCGGGTGCTCAAAAAGCAGGACCCGGCCTACCTTGCCAAGTACAACGTGAAAAGCCTCAAGGCCCTGTGGCTGGCGGGCGAGCCGCTGGACGAACCCACGGCGCAGTGGATCAGCGACGCGCTCTCGGTGCCCATCATCGACAACTACTGGCAGACCGAAACCGGATGGCCCATCCTGACCCTGGCCAATGGTGTGCAGCAGCAAACCACGCGCTTCGGCAGCCCCGGCAAGGCCATGTACGGCTACCACGTCAAGCTCATCGACGAGAGCAACGGCGAGGAACTGACAGCGCCCAACCAGAAAGGCGTAGTCGCCATCGAAGGCCCGCTGCCCCCCGGCTGCATGCAGACCGTGTGGCGCGACGATGCGCGCTTTGTGAACACGTACTGGAAGAGCATCCCCGGCCGCCTGATCTACAGCACCTTTGACTGGGGCATCCGCGATGCCGACGGCTACCACTTCATCCTGGGCCGCACCGACGACGTGATCAACGTGGCTGGCCACCGCCTGGGTACGCGGGAGATCGAGGAGAGCATTGCCTCCCACCCCAACATCGCCGAAGTGGCCGTGGTGGGCGTGGCCGACAGCCTCAAGGGCCAGGTGGCGATGGCGTTTGCGGTGGCGCGCGATGCCTCGGGCCTGACCCATGAGGCTGCACGCCTCAAGCTCGAAGGCGAGGTGATGAAGCAGGTGGACAGCCAGCTCGGCGCCGTGGCCCGTCCGTCGCGCGTGTATTTTGTCTCTGTGCTGCCCAAGACCCGCAGCGGAAAGCTGCTGCGCCGCGCGCTGCAGGCCGTGGCCGAGCGGCGCGATCCCGGCGATCTGACGACGATGGAAGACCCGGCGGCCCTACAGCAGGTGAAGGATCTGGTGGGGTAACCGGAGCCCATGGGCAGGACCTGCCAGTGCCCTGCGGATTGCGGGGCGAAGCGGGAACAGCCACGGGCTAAGTTGCCGGTTTGGCGACAAAAGCCTGTTTGCCGTGCCGGTCAAACCCGGCTTTTTCGTAAAACCGCAGCGTGCTTTCGTCTTTTCGGCCGGTCATCAGCATCACCTTGTAGCAACACCGCTGCCAGGCCTGCCCGAGCGCATGTGTCAGGATCGCGTGCCCCCAACCTTGGCCACGGTGTGACGCATGCGTGACCACGTTTTCGATGACACCGTAGGGTCGGCAGGCGCGTGTGAGATTTGGAATGACGGTGAGAGTGCAGGTGGAAACCAGCGCACCGTCCACGTAGGCCCCAAAGTATTGAATACGCGGATTCGCAAGCGCCTCCGCCCACACGGCTTCGACTTCATGCACCGGAGGTAGCGGGTCATCGTGTTCGTGCAGATGCTGGTACAGGGTGAGCAGCTGCGTCAGTTCGTGGGCATGCAGTTCGCGAATGCTCATGGGGGTCCCTCAGCGGTGCATGAAAATCTGGAGCGGTATTAAAAAGATAGCTGCTAACGCTTTATGGATAAGCGGTAGAGCCTGTTTTAAATCAAAATTTACACCGGCCGCTGCCGCTGCCACCCCGCCGGCGGCTGCCACCTTGGTATCCAGCCAATGAACTCTTCCAGCGGCATGGGCCGGGCAATGCAATAGCCCTGGGCCTGCATGCAGCCAAGCTGCAGCAGCATCTGCCCTTGCTCCACGGTCTCCACCCCCTCGGCGATCACGCGGTAGCCGAAGGAGCGGGCCAGGCCGATCACGCCCTGCACGATGGCCAGGTCGCCGGGGTCGCCCATCATGCCGTGCACAAAACTCTGGTCGATCTTGAGCGTGTCCATGGGCAGGCGGCGCAGGTAGGTCAGCGACGAGTAGCCGGTGCCAAAGTCGTCCAGCGACACCACCACCCCCAGCGCACGCAGCGCCGTCAGGGTTTGCGCCACGGCAGTCAGGTCGTAGAGCGCAGCGCTTTCGGTGATCTCGATCTCCACCAGGTGGCCGGGCACGCTGGGGTGGCGCGCGATGCACTGGGCCATCCAGTCGGCAAAGTCGGGGTTCTGCAGGTGCTGGGCGGCGATGTTGACGCTCAGCGGCAGGGGTAACCCATGCGCCTGCAACTGCTCCAGGACGGTGAGGGCGGCCTCGATCACCCATTCGCCAAAGTCGATCTCCAGCTCGGTGCCTTCCAGCAGCGGCAGGAACTCGCCCGGTGACACCAGGCCGCGCTCGGGGTGCTGCCAGCGGGTCAGCGCTTCGGCGCCCACCACGGCGCCGCTGCGCATGTCCACCTTGGGTTGCAGGTACAGGGTGAACTGCGCAGCCGCCAGTGCATCGCGCAGGTGGCGGCCTTGCTCGCGCAGCAGCTGCAAAGCGCGTTCCTGCGCAGCGTCGAACTGGTGAAAACGGTTGCGCCCGGCCTGCTTGGCGGCATACATGGCCTGGTCGGCGTGGCGCAGCAGGGCGTCGGCGTCGGCTTCGTCCTGCGGGAACACCGTAAAACCGATGCTGGCAGTGACCACCACACGCTCGGTGTCCAGCGTGTAAGGGGCCGAGATGCTTTCCATCACCCGGTGCAGCATGCGCTCGCAGCCGTCCACGGATTCCAGCTCGGGCATGAGGATCACGAACTCGTCTCCGCCCAGGCGCGCCACCGTGTCCATGGGGCGTAGCGCACGCGTCAAGCGGCCCGCCACCACCACCAGCAGGCGATCGCCCGCTCCGTGGCCCAGGCGGTCGTTCACGGGCTTGAAGCCATCCAGGTCCAGGTAGGCCACGCCCAGCTGCCGGCCGCTCTGGCGGGCCTGGTCCATGCATTCCTGCAGCTTGCGGGCCAGCAGCACACGGTTGGGCAGGCCGGTGAGCGCATCGAACAGGGCCAGCCGCTGCAGCAGCACCTCTTGCTCGCGCTGGGGCGTCACGTCAATGGCCACCCCCAGCATGCGGGCGGGGCGGCCCGCCTCGTCAAAGCCCACGATCTTGCCCAGATTGCGCAGCCACCGCGCGGGGTCGCCCGCCTGGTTCACGCGCAAGGTGGCGTCAAACGGGGTGCCCGGGTGGGCGGTGTGGCGGGCCAGTTCGCTGGTGATGCGGTCGATGTCGTCGGGCGCAATGCCTGCCGTCCATTGCATGGGTGCCAGCGGGGTGCGCGGCGTGTCCAGGCCCCGCATGGCCCGCCAGCGGCTGTCGCCGGTGACGGTGCCGGTCTGCAGGTTCCAGTCCCACAGGCCCAGCGATGCGGCCGAGATGGTGAGCGAGAGCAGTTCCTCGCGCTCGCGCACCTGCTCTTCGTTGCGTTTGCGGTCGGTGATGTCGTGCACCGAGAACAGCCAGCACGGCTCACCATCGAATTCGGTGGCGCGCATGGATTGCAGCACCGTGCGGGGTGGGCCGCCGCGCACGTTCAAGGTGATTTCGTAGCTGCTCAGGTGCCCCGTGCCACCCTCGGCCTCCAGCAGGCGCGCGCGGTCGACCTCGGTGAAGATGCCCAGCTCGATGGCGGTGCTGCCGATCGCCTCCTCGCGCGGGATGCCCAGCATCTCCACCCAGGCTGGGTTGATGTCCACATAGCGCCCGTCACTGCGGTGCGACAGGCCCATGGGGTAGGGCATGAGGTGGAAGATGCGCGAGAAGCGCTCTTCGGACTGGCGCAGGCGCTGTTCGGCGCGTTTGGCCTCGTCGATGTCCTGCATCACGCCGCGCACCCGGGTGACCCTGCCGTTTTCGACCACGGGCTCGCCGCGCGCACGCACCCAGACCAGGCGGCCGTCGGTGTGCTGCACCTCCATCTCCATGCTCCACTCGGAGCGTTCCAAAATGCTCTGGCGGAAGCGCTCGCGCAGCGGCTCGCGGTAGGCGGGGGCCACATGGCGGTCGATGTAGTCGCTGGGCAGCGGCGACCCGGGGGGCAGGCCGTGGATGTCAAAACACACGTCCGACCAGTAGACCAGGCCCTTGCCGCGCTCATCCTCCCAGGCCCCCAGCCGGGCCAGCCGGCCAGCCTGCTGCAGCAGGCCGTTGAGGGCACGCAGCTCGTCGCTGGCGCGGTGGGCTTCGGTCATGTCGTGGAAAACGAAAACAAAACAGTTCTCGCCATCCACAAGCACGGAGCGTGCCGACATCAACCCCGGGATGCGGCCACCTGCGCGCTGCGCCACCAGGGGCAGCCGGTCCACCTTGCCATCGCGGCGGAAGGTTTCCACCAGCCGCTTGCGCTCCTGCTCGGAGGCCCAGATGTTCAGCTCGGTGGAGGTACGGCCGATCACCTCTTCGCGCGGGCGCCCCAGCACCTCGCAGAACGCGGGGTTCACGTCGATGTAGCGGCCGTCCGAGATGCGGGAGATGCCTGCAGGATCAGGCAGCGTCTGGTAGAAGGTCGTGTACTTGGCCTCGGACGAGCGCAACGCATCCTCGGCCGCCCGGTGGGCGGTGATGTCCACGTCCATGCCGATGAGGGCCGCCGGGCGGCCCTGCGCGTCGCGCCGCGCCACCGTGCCACGCGACATGAGCCAGCGCCACTGGCCCTCGGTGTCCATCACCCGGAACTCGGCTTCGTAGTTGTCTTCCAGCCCGTCCATGGCCCGCGCCAGCTTGGGGGCATTGCGTTCGGCATCCTGCGGGTGGCGCCGGGCGTACCAGCGCTGCCACAGGTCCGGTGCGGCCAGATCGGCGGCGGTGATGCCGAAGGTCTCGTAAAAGCTGCCGTGACAGCGAAATTCGCGCCGGACGACATCCCATTCCCAGTGCCCGCCCCCCATGGAGTCCAGCACCAGCCGCAATCGCTGCTCCTGCTGCGCGAGTGTCTGCTGGATGTCGCTGCGCGAAAGCTCGGAGCGCGCCTTGCTGGCCAGCAGCAACCGGCCGACGCCCAGCATGAACACCCCGGCGCCATGGTGCCATGGCAGGTTGCGGGTCAGGTCGGGCGCGCTGCCGGCGGCCCAGAGGCTGCCGGCCACCGCCATGGGCAGGGTCAGCGTCAGCCCGATGAGCGCGGCCCATTTGGGCACATGCAGGCGGTGCCCCACCTTGCGCCACAGCAGCCCGGTGGCCACGGCCGCCGCCAGCACGGCGCTGGCGGGCACCACATCGGACAGATCGGCCGACAGCGCCGCCACCAGGGCGATCAGCGCAGTGACGATGGCCGCAGGGACGCGGAAAAAAAGTGCCAGGAACGCAGCAGCTGTGGGGTAGGCCACCACCCGCAGTTCGGGGGCGTTCCAGCGCAGTGCCTCAAAAGAAATCCAGGACACGAGGCCGCCTGCCAACCCCAGCAGCAGCAAGGTGCGGCGCGATGGGTGCACGGACTCGTGCGGCGGCAGCCAGGCCAGCAACAGCAGCAGCGACATGAGCGCTGTGGCAGCCAGAAGGGTGTTGTTACCCATGGCAATGTGCCTGTGCACCCACCTGCGGTGGGGCGGCTTGAGGCCCGGGAGTACAGGGCGCGCGGCCGGGAATGTGTGTGGCAGTACAGCGCCGCGTGCCGTTGACGGACTTGGTCAGATGGCAAAAGCCCGATGAAAACCCCATGGGCCAAGTTTAGGGCCGTTCTGAAGCGGGCCGGGCCAGCCTGAGTGTCCTGATAAGTCCCGTTGACAACAGGGTGCCGCACACGATCACCAGGGCGCAGCCAACCATCCACGGCGTGATGCGCTCCCCCAGGAACAGTGCGCCATACAGCACGGCAAACACCGGCGCGATGAAGGTCACGGCCAGCGCCCGGCTGGGCCCGGCGCTCTCGATGAGCCGAAAATACAGGATGTAGCCAATGCCCGTGCACAGCACGGCGATGGCGGCGATTGCGCCCCAGGCGTGCAGGCCGGGCATTTGCGCCGGCCAGAACCACAGCGTGGGCACGGCCAGGCCCAGCGCCGCGCCCAGTTGGCTGCCGGTGGCCGTGGCCAGTGGCGGAATGCCCGTGAGGTAGCGCCGTGCAAAGCTGGCCGACAGGCCGTAGAAGCACGATGCCAGCAGGCAGGCCGCAATGGCCCAGCCGGCGCTGTCGCTCTTGAAGCCGGTGCCCGCCGGCGCGCGCCAGGCCAGCAGCGCCACGCCCACAAAACCCAGTGCCAGGCCCACCCAGCGCAGGCGATTGATGCGGTCACCCAGCCACACCCAGGCCACCAGCGCGCCAAACAGTGGCACTGTGGCATTCAGGATGGAGGCCAGCCCGGTCTGGATGTGCATCACGGCCCAGGCAAACAGCGCAAACGGAATGGCAGAGTTGATGACCCCGGCAAACAGGATCGGCCGCCAGTGCTGGCGCAGCGCGGGCCAGTGGCCGTGGCGCAGCATGATGGGCCACAGGAACACGGTGGCCAGTGCCACGCGCAAACCAACCATGGGCAGGGGGCTGAACTCGGCAGCGCCCATTCGCATGAAAAGAAACGATGCGCCCCACAAAGCCGCCAGCAGGATGAATTCTCCGATCCAGGTCGATACAGGCTGGGTTCCCGGGCTGTTCATGCATTTCCTTTGGAGTGGCTTGCGCCGGTGGCGGTTGCGTACGCATTCTCCAGGGTCAGCAAGGCCCTTTTGCGGTCGAGGCCACCGGCGTAGCCGGTAAGGCTGCCGTCCGTGCCCACCACCCGGTGGCAGGGCACGATCACGCTGACCGGGTTGCGCCCCACGGCGGCGCCCACTGCGCGCACGGCCAGGGGACGGCCCAGCTGGCGGCTCAAGGTGCCGTAGCTGGTGGTGGCGCCACGGCCGATGGCCAGCAAGGCGCGCCACACCTCCTGCTGGAACGGCGTGCCACCTGAGAGGTCCAGCGGCAGGTCAAACCCGGCGCGTTCGGCGCGAAGGTATTGCTGAAGCTGGCGTGCTGCTTCCTGCAGCAGCGGGTGGCCGACCGCATCAGCCCAGGCGGCGGGACCATGAAGCTGCAGGCTGGGCTCGTGGCGCTGTCCTTCAAACCAGACACCGGCCAGGCCGGTGGGCGACGCCGCCAGGCGCACGGGCCCCAGCGCGGTGGAGGTGCGCATCTGCACGGTATGGGGATGGAATTGCATGGCTGAATTGGATAGTTTTTTGGATAAATTCGGCAGCCAGCGCTTGGTGGATAAGCGCTAAAAGCTATTATTTTGATAGTGGAGAGGCTGGTGGCACTGCACCCACCAGAGTGCCTGCCGCCCAGGCGCGCAGCACCGCGTAGCTGCGCCAGGGCCGCCATGCCTGCGAGGCCTCGGCAGCGGCGCGGGCCGGGTTCTTGTGCCCTTGCACACCCAAAGCCTTGTGCAGCGCCACGTCCCCGGCCGGGAACGCATCGGGCCAGCGCAGCACGCGCATGGCGATGTACTGCGCGGTCCAGTCACCAATGCCGGGCAGGGCACACAGCGCGGCCGTGGTGGCTGCCACGTCGGCGCCCGCATGCAGCGCCAGGCCCCCGCTGTCCACCGCGCGGGCCAGCGCCACGATGGCGGCCTGGCGCTGGCGCACGATGCCCAGCTGGCCCAGGGTGTCGCCGTCGGCCGCAGCCAGCGTGGCAGCAGTGGGGAACAAGCGGCTCAGTCCGGGCCAGGGCGTGGCGATGGGCTCACCGAGCCGTTCCACCAGCCGCTGGCCCAGGGTGCGCGCAGCGGCCACGGTGATCTGCTGGCCCAGCACGGCACGCACGGCCAGCTCGAAGCCATCGAACGCGCCGGGCACACGCAGCCCGTCCCCGTCCGGGAAATACGGGTGCAGCACGGCGTTGATAGCAGCGGGGTCGGCGTCCAGGTCAAGCATGGCGCGGACGCGGCGGATCACGAGCGGCAGCACCGGGTACAGGCTGTCGCTGGTCTGCAGCAGCACCTGGCGGCGGGCCATGTCAAAGCGTGCGCTGAACCAGCCCGTGGTCTCGCCGGGCAGGACGGTGCCGGTGCCGGTGCCGGTGCCGGGTGCGGGCAGGCGCACCGTGCGGCGCAGCGTGGCCTCCTCCGGGAGCACCCATTCCACCCCGTGGAACTGCCGCCGTTCAAAAAAGGCCAGCAGCGCGGGCACGTCAAAGGGGGGGCGCCAGGCCAGTCGCAAGGTGCTGGTGGGCTGCTCCCCGGCGGTGGCGCCGCTGCGCCGCAGCTGTGTGGGGTTCAGACCGTAGTGCCCCGAAAACGCCGCATTGAATCGCCGCACGCTCGCAAAACCGCTGGCCAAGGCCACCTGGGTGACGGGCATGCGGGTGTCGGTGAGCAGCTGCTTTGCGGTCAGGAGCCGGCGCGTCTGCAGGTATTGCAGGGGCGAAACGCCCAGGGCCGCCTCAAAAATACGGCGCAGGTGCCGGTCGCTCACGCCCAGGCGCTCGGCCAGCCGGGCCACCGTGGCGCTGCCTTCACCATGCGCGGTCGGTGCGGGCCACAGGTCGGGCGCATCCAGCAGGCGCACGGCCTGCTGCACCAGGATGCCGCTGGCGTCCTGCACCGACCACACCAGCGCCTGCGGGGCCAGTTCGGGCCGGCAGCGCAGGCAGGGGCGAAAGCCTGCGCTCTCGGCCTGGGCGGCCAGCACAAAAAAGCGGCAGTTCTCGCGCCGTGGCGTGCGCACGGCGCACACCGGGCGGCAGTAGATGCCGGTGGAGGTCACGGCGGTGAAGAAGTGCCCGTCAAAACGCGCATCGCGCGCCAGCACGGCCAGATAGCGGCCCTCGTCCAGGGGGGTGTCGGTGGCCAAAGTGGCGGGCGGGGTCGGCGGATTCATGGGCTGGATCATAGGAGCCGGGGGTGTTTTCACTGGCCGTTTTCGGACATGTGCCTGCACGCATGCCCGAAGCGGCCCAGGGGGGGCGCCTACAATGCAGCGGACTTCCAAAACCCGTCCAACCCCTTCGCGAAAGGCCCCCTGCGTGCAGCCCACACCCGCCATTTTCAAAGCCTACGACATCCGCGGCATCGTGCCGTCCACCCTGAATGAAGAAGTGGCCCTGGGCCTGGGCCGGGCCTTTGGTACGGCAGCCCGCGCCGAAGGGCAGACCACCGTGGCGGTGGGCCGCGATGGGCGTCTGTCGGGCCCGGCCATCTCGGGTGCGCTGATCCAGGGCTTGGTGGAGGCGGGCATCGAGGTGATTGACGTGGGCCTGGTGACCACGCCGCTCTTGTACTTTGCGGCCAGCACGCTGTGCAACAGCGGTATCCAGGTCACGGGCAGCCACAACCCCAAGGACTACAACGGCTTCAAGATGGTGCTCAATGGCCGTGCCATCTATGGCGAAGAAATCCAGGCCCTGCGCAGCACCATGGAGCAGGAAACCTGGCGGCTGCTGCCCGGCGGCTCGGTGCGCCATGTGGACGTGCTGCCTGCCTACCGCGAGCGCATCGTGGGCGACGTGAAGCTGGCCCGCCCGATCAAGATTGTGGTGGACTGCGGCAACGGCATTGCCGGTGCGTCGGCGCCGGACATCTTCCGCGCACTGGGCTGCGAGGTGATCGAGCTGTTCTCCGAGGTCGACGGCAACTTCCCCAACCACCATCCCGACCCCAGCAAGCCCGAGAACCTGCGCGACCTGATCGAGGCCCTGAAGACCAGCGACGCCGAACTGGGCCTGGCCTTCGACGGCGACGGGGACCGCCTGGGCATCGTGACCAAGGACGGCACCAACATCTTCCCGGACCGCCAGATGATGCTGTTTGCGCAAGACGTGCTCTCGCGCGTGCCCGGCGGCGAGATCATCTTCGACGTGAAATGCACCCAGCGCCTGGCGCCCGCCATTGCGGCGGCAGGCGGCGTGCCGGTGATGTTCAAGACCGGCCACTCACTCATCAAGGCCCGCATGAAAGAGACCCACTCCCCGCTGGGCGGCGAGATGAGCGGCCACATCTTCTTCAAGGAGCGCTGGTATGGCTTTGACGACGGCACCTATGCAGGCTGCCGCCTGCTGGAAATCCTGAGCAAGAGCCGCGACCCGAGCGCCGTGCTCAACGCGCTGCCCACCAGTTTCTCCACCCCCGAGCTGAACGTGGCCTGCGCCGAGGGCGAGCCGCACCGCCTCACCGCCGAGCTGCAGGCCCTGGCGACCGATACCTTCGCCGCGCCCGCCACCATCAGCACCATCGACGGCCTGCGCGTGGACTGGCCCGATGGCTTTGGCCTGATCCGCGCCAGCAACACCACGCCGGTACTGGTGCTGCGTTTTGAGGGCCATACCACCGAGGCCCTGGCCCGCATCGAAGCTGCCATGCTGGCCTTGCTGCACCGGGTCAAACCCGACGCCCACGTGGGCGCTGCCAGCCACTGACGCGGCGCATCCCCGAACCCGCCGCCCCGCAACCCTCTGTCTCCTCATCAAAACACCCCGCATGAAGCCGACCTTGTCCACCCCTTTGCGTGTCGCCGCTGCCCAGTCGCCCTCGGCGCCGGGTGATGTGGCGCGCAACGTGCAGACCCACCTGGCCTTTGTACGGGCGGCGGTGCACGAACGTGTGTTGGTGCTGGTGTTTCCCGAGCTGTCGCTGACGGGGTATGAGCCGAAGCTGCTGGCGGCCAATGTGCTGTCGGCCGACCACCCCGCGCTGGCCCCTTTGCGGCAGGCGGCCCAGCACCACGGCATCACCCTGGTGGTCGGCGCCCCGGCCGCACCGGTGGTGGAGGGCGCATTGCCTGCCATTGGCGCCTGGGTGCTGGGGGCCGACGGCAGTGCGGCGCTATACCGCAAGCGCCACCTGCACGCCAGCGAGGAGCAGTTCGCCAGTGCCGGCACCGACGACGTCCAGGTGCTGCTGCTGGCCGGTGAACCCACGGGTCTGGCCGTGTGTGCCGACATCACGCACCCCGAGCACGCCCTGGCCGCCAGCAATGCGGGCGCTGGGCTGTACGCGGCGGGTGTGCTGATTTCCGAAAAAGCCTACGGGGCCGAATCGGCCCTGCTGCAGGGCTACGCCCGCGACCACGACATGGCGGTGCTGGCAGCCAACTACAGCGGGCCGTCCGGCGGCTATGTGAGCGCGGGCCGCAGCGCCTTCTGGGCGCCCGGTGGCCACTGCGTGGCAGCCGCGCCCGATGACAGCGCCTGCCTGGTGTGGGCTGCGCGGGGCGACAGTGGCTGGACGGGCGGCGTGGTGGAGCTGATCGGCTGATCCTTTCCGAATGAACGCTGCCCGCGCCCTGTATTCGCTGGTGACCTGGTGCGCGCAGCCCTTGCTGCGCCGCAAGCTGCGCCGCCGCGCCATGGCCGAGCCCGGTTATGCCCATGCGGTGGGCGAGCGGTTTGGCCGGTATCCGGTGCCCATGGACAGCATGGTCTCGCACCACAGCATCGACCCGCTGGGGCAATTTGTCTGGGTCCATGCCGTGTCGCTGGGCGAAACCCGTGCCGCCGCGATCTTGCTGACCCAGCTGCGGGAGCAGCTTCCGGGCATGCGCCTGCTGCTCACCCATGGCACGGCCACCGGACGGGCCGAGGGCGAAAAGCTGCTGATGCCCGGCGATGTGCAGGTGTGGCAGCCCTGGGATACGCCCGGCGCCGTGGCGCGGTTTCTACGCACCTTTCGCCCGGCCATCGGCATCCTCATGGAAACCGAGGTCTGGCCCAACCTGGTGGCAGGCTGCCAGCAGCGTGGCGTGCCGCTGGTACTGGCCAATGCGCGTTTCAACGCCAAGTCGCTGCACAAGGCCCTGCGGCTGGCAGCGCTGGCCCGGCCCGCCTATGGGGGCCTGGCCGCTGTCTGGGCGCAGACCGAGGACGACGCCACCCGCCTGCGGACCATCGGTGCCCCGGTGCGCGGCGTGTTTGGCAACCTCAAATTCGACGTGGTGCCCGATGCCACCCAAATTGCCCAGGGCCGGGCCTGGCGCGCCCACACCGGGCGCCCCGTGGTCCTGCTGGCGAGCAGCCGCGAGGGCGAGGAGGCGATGTGGATCGAGAATTTCAAGCAAAAACAGGCGCTAGCGCTTGATGGAAAAGCGCCAAATGCTATCAATAGTGAAGCAAGCGGCGTGCAATGGCTCATCGTGCCGCGACACCCCCAGCGGTTTGACGAGGTGCAGCAGTTGCTCCTGCGCGCCGGACTCACCGTGTCGCGCCGCACCCACTGGTCGGCAGAGCCCGAGGCGGCCGACGTGTGGCTGGGCGATTCACTGGGAGAAATGGCGCTGTACTACGGCCTGGCCGATGTGGCCTTGCTGGGCGGCAGTTTTGCGCCCCTGGGCGGCCAGAACCTGATCGAGGCCGCCGCCTGTGGCTGCCCCGTGGTGCTGGGCCCCCATACCTTCAATTTTTCCGAGGCGGCCGAGCTGGCCTGTGCGGCGGGGGCCGCCCAGCGCGTGCCCGACATGGCCGCGGGCATGGCCCTGGCGGCCAGGCTGGCGACGGATGCCACGCAGCAGGCCGCCGCCAGCGGCCGCGCCACCCGTTTTGCCACGGCGCACCGGGGGGCCGCACGGGCCACGGTGCAGGCCATTTTGGGCATCGTGCAACCCGACATGCCACTTCAGGATTGGTGAGGCTGCCAGCCCCCACCGAGGGCCCTGAACACCGCCACCGCAGCACGGGCAGACTCTGTGCGTGCCTGTGCCCGCGCATCCGACACGCGCAGCAGGCTTTCGTCGGCTTGCAGGACTTCGATCCGGCTCACCACACCTTTCTGATACGCAGCAAATGAAGCGGCTCGCGCCTGGCCCAGCGAGTCAACCCCTTGGCTCAGCGCCGCCGCCTGCTCTTCGCGTTTCACGAGAGCCGAAAACGCATCCTCCACTTCTTGTGTTGCGCGCAGGGCGGCCAAGCGGTATGCGGCCAGCAGCTCGGCTTCCCGGCCTTTGGTCAACTCGATTTGTGCGTTGATGCGCCCGAAATCAAACAATCGCCAGCGCAGGCCCAGCACGCCGGCGGACTGCGTGGCACCGCTGCTGAAAAGGTTGCCCCCGGAAAGGGAGGTCGCACTGCCGATCAAGCCACTCAACGAAAGCTTGGGGTAGTACTCGGCCATGGCGATACCGATGCGCGCGTTCGATCCCGCAAGGCGGCGCTCGGCCGCAATCAGGTCAGGCCGGCGCGTGAGCAATTCGCCCGGCGATCCGGTGCTGACAATTCGCGGAGCGGCGGGAAAGGCCCCAGCAGTCGCCAGGTCGGCCCGGTGGGTTCCGGGGTGTGAGCCCAGCATGACATCCAGGGCGTTCATGGCCGTGTCCAGCCCCGCCTCCAGCACTGGCAAGGCCGCCCGGACTTGGGCAAGCGCACCTTCGGCCTGCCTGCGCTGAAGTTCGGCCGCCAGCCCTTTGCTGTGCAAGAGCGAGACCGTCGAAAACAGCTCTTCCTGGGTCTGAATCTGCCGCCGTGCGAGGTCAAGGCGCATTTGAAGTCCTCGGACGGTGATGTAGACATCGGCTGTCTGCGCGGCCACAGCCAACCGTACCGCCACTGCGGCCGCTTCTGACGCCTGGTACTCGGCCAGTGCGGCTTCGCGCCCACGGCGCAGGCCTCCGGACAAGTCCAGCTCCCAGCTGGCGCCACCGTTCATTTCGTAAGCGCTGCCATGGCGGTTGAAATCCGGCGTGGAATCCAAGACTTGTCCAAGAGGTGTCTCCACGGATTGGTATGCCTTGGCGGCCTGGCCGCTGGCGTAGCCGGACGGTAGCAGCGCAGCGTTCGCAGCCCCCAGCCCTGCACGCGCCTGTGTGACGCGGGCGAACGCCTGCGCGACATCAAGGTTCTGATCGAGCGCCAGTGACACAAACCGGCTCAGCTGCGCATCACCGAAGCCATCCCACCAGACGGCAAGATCCACCGTGCCAGCCGCAGCCCGTTGCTCGACGGTCGTCTGGCCAGGGTACCGTTCCGGCGCGTGCCAGTGAGGGCGCGCGTAGTTCGGGCCCACCGCGCAACCGGCCAAAAGGCAGGCAGCAGTGAGTGCGGCGAGGGTGTGTTTGGTTGGCATGGCAGTTTCCAAGTGTGAATTTGTGACCATAATACCAAATGGTCACTGGTTGTTCATTGAGGAAACTACGGCTAAGCTGCATCCATGAAAAAATCAGACACCCCGGCTGTCCTGACCCGCGGCCCGGCCGACCATGAAGTGAGAGACCAAGTCGTCGCAGCAGCCACCCAGCACTTCAGCCGGTACGGCTATGAGAAGACTACCGTCTCGGACCTTGCCAGAGCCATCGGCTTCTCCAAGGCCTACATCTACAAATTCTTCGAATCGAAGCAGGCCATTGGCGAGATGATTTGCGCCAATTGCCTGCGCGAGATCGAAGGGGAGGTGAGGGCGGCGGTGGCACAAACCGATCTGCCCCCCGAAAAACTGAGGCGGATGTTCAAGACCATCATTGAGGCAAGCCTGCGCCTGTTTTTTCAGGACCGCAAACTGTTTGAGATTGCCACGTCGGCCGCCAGCGAGCGGTGGCCTTCGGTCGTGGCCTATGAGGAGCGCACGCAGAAGCTGATTCAGGACATCCTTCAGGAGGGGCGGCAGAGCGGAGACTTTGAGCGCAAGACGCCCGTGGACGAAACGGCGCTAGCGGTCTACCTCGTGATCCGGCCCTATCTCAACCCTCTGCTGTTGCAGCACAGTTTTGACTACAACCAGGAGGCGCCGGCACATTTGTCGAGCTTGGTTCTGCGAAGTTTGTCCCCTTGATCCAAAAATCCGCTTGTGACTATTGACTAAATTAGTCACAAGAAACAAAATGAAAGTCCTGATCACTTCGTCACTGGGACTTTCATGCTTTGGCGCCGCCTTTCTATCTCTGCCGTCCTCTGCGCATTGCCGTTTGCGCTGATCGCTTGCGGCCATGAGTCGCCGCCCGATCCGCGCACTCAATCACCGCAAGTACGCGTCGCCACGGTCCAAGAGGCCGGCGCCTCGTCGCGAACCTTCACCGGAACCGTAGCGGCCCGGGTTCAGAGCGACCTGGGCTTTCGCGTGCCAGGCAAGGTGCTGGAGCGGCTGGTCGACACAGGGCAGGCCGTCAAACGGGGCCAGGTGCTGATGCGCATCGACCCCGCTGATCTGAGGCTCGCCGTCCATGCGCAGCAGGAGGCGGTGGCTGCAGCCCGGGCACGTGCTCTGCAGACGGAAGGCGACGAGGCCCGCTACCGCGATCTGCGGGGCACGGGCGCGATATCGGCCACGGCCTACGATCAGGCCAAGGCGGCGGCGGACGCTGCGAAAGCCCAACTCAGTGCCGCCGAGGCGCAGGCCGACCTGGCTCTCAACGCGCGCCGCTATGCAGAGCTGGTGGCAGACAGCGATGGCGTGGTCGTGGAAACGCTGGCCGAACCCGGCCAGGTCGTGAACGCCGCTCAAGTGGTGGTGCGAATGGCGCGGGGAGGTCCGCGCGAAGCCGTCGTACAACTCCCGGAAACCGTGCGCCCCGCAGTCGGTTCCGCCGGGCAGGCCACATTGTTTGGCAAAGAGGGCATGGTGGTGCCCACCACGCTGCGGCAGCTTTCGGATGCCGCCGACCGTTTGACCCGCACCTTTGAGGCGCGCTATGTGCTCAGAGGCGAGCTCGCCAACGCCCCCTTGGGCGCCACGGTCAGTGTCCGGATTCTGGATGCGGCGTCTGCTGCGCCTGGCGATCTACTGGTGCCCATTGGCGCGCTGATCGACATGGGCAAGGGCCCGGGAGTCTGGGTCATCCGCGGCGCGCCCGCCAAAGTCTACTGGCAGCCCGTTGTGGTCGGCCACCTGACGGACAGTGGCGCGCGCATCACCGGAAAACTCCAGCAAGGGGAGCAAATCGTTGCGCTGGGTGCGCATTTGTTGCACGAAGGTGATCAAGTGACGGTGGCCGACCGGGCCGATGCCGCTGCAGCAGGAGTCCGCCCGTGAGCGCAAGCCGCTTCAACCTGTCGGCGCTCGCGGTACGCGAGCGCTCCATCACCCTGTTCCTGATCGCCCTCATCACGCTGGCGGGACTGGTGGCATTTCTCCAACTGGGCCGAGCGGAAGACCCAGCCTTCACCGTGAAGGTGATGACCATCGTGACCGCGTGGCCCGGCGCCTCCGCGCAGGAAATGCAGGACCAGGTCGCCGAAAAGATCGAAAAGCGGCTGCAAGAGTTGCGTTGGTACGACCGCTCCGAAACTTACACCCGGCCTGGCCTGGCGTTCACGACGCTGACGTTGCTCGACAGCACGCCACCTTCACAGGTGCAGGAGCAGTTCTACCAAGCCCGCAAGAAGGTGGGGGATGAAGTGGGCAACCTACCGTTGGGTGTGATCGGGCCCATGGTCAACGACGAATACGCGGATGTGACGTTTGCGCTGTACGCGCTCAAGGCGAAGGGCGAGGCACAGCGCCTGCTGGTGCGGGACGCCGAGACGCTGCGCCAGCGGCTTTTGCATGTGCCTGGCGTGAAGAAGGTCAACATTACTGGCGAACAATCCGAGCGCATCTATGTCGAGTTTTCGCACGAACGCCTGGGCACTCTGGGCATCAGCCCGCAGGACGTGTTCGCGGCACTCCACAGCCAGAACGCCCTGACACCTGCAGGGTCCGTTGACACCCAGGGCCCGCAAGTGTTCGTCCGCCTGGATGGCCCGTTCGACGAACTCCAGAAGATCCGCGACACGCCGGTGTCAGCGCAAGGCCGTACCCTCAAGCTGTCGGACATAGCCACGGTCCAGCGCGGCTATGAAGACCCGGCGACCTTCATGATCCGCAATGGTGGCGAGCCTGCGTTGCTGCTCGGCGTTGTCATGCGCGAGGGCTGGAATGGGCTGGACCTGGGCAAGGCGCTGGATGGTGAGGTGAGCGCCATCAACGCTGACCTGCCGTTGGGCATGGGCCTGACCAAGGTCACGGACCAGGCCGTCAATATCAGCGCCTCGGTCGATGAGTTCATGGTCAAGTTCTTTGCCGCACTGCTCGTGGTCATGCTGGTGAGCTTTGTCAGCATGGGCTGGCGCGCAGGCCTGGTGGTCGCGGCTGCCGTGCCACTGACCTTGGCGATCGTCTTCGTGGTGATGGCTGCGACGGGCAAGAACTTCGACCGGATCACGCTGGGTTCGTTGATTCTGGCACTCGGACTCTTGGTGGACGACGCCATCATCGCGATCGAAATGATGGTCGTGAAGATGGAAGAGGGCTACAGCCGTGTGGCCGCGTCCGCTTACGCCTGGAGCCACACCGCTGCCCCCATGCTCTCCGGCACACTGGTCACGGCGGTTGGTTTCATGCCCAATGGCTTCGCAGCATCGACTGCGGGCGAATACACCAGCAACATGTTCTGGATCGTCGGCATTGCGCTCATCGCGTCTTGGGTCGTTGCGGTGGTTTTCACGCCCTACCTGGGTGTCAAGCTGCTACCCGACTTCAAAAAGGTCGAGGGAGGCCATGCCGCGATCTATGACACGCAGCGCTACAACCGCTTGCGCCAGGTGTTGGGGCGCGTGATCGCCCGCAAATGGCTCGTCGCCAGCGCCGTGGTGGGTCTTTTCGTGGTGGCCATCCTCGGCATGGGTATCGTCAAAAAACAGTTCTTCCCGATCTCGGACCGGCCAGAAGTTCTGGTCGAGGTACAGATGCCCTACGGCACATCGATCACGCAGACCAGCGACGCAACCGCAAAGGTGGAGGCATGGCTGGCGAAGCAGGCAGAAGCCAGCATCGTCACAGCCTATGTCGGACAGGGCGCGCCGCGTTTTTACTTGGCGATGAGCCCAGAGCTTCCTGACCCTTCGTTTGCCAAGATCGTGGTCAGCACGGGCAGCCAGGAAGAGCGTGATGCGTTGAAGCACCGGCTGCGCCAGGCAGTTGCCGACGGGCTGGCCCCTGAGGCGCGGGTGCGTGTTACTCAGCTCGTGTTCGGCCCGTATTCACCTTTTCCGGTCGCCTACCGGGTCATAGGCCCCGACACCGACAAGCTTCGCGAAATAGCGGCCGAAGTGCAACAGGTCATGACCACCAGTCCGATGATGCGCACAATCAATACCGACTGGGGTACGCGCACGCCCACTCTGCACTTCACTTTGAACCAGGACCGGCTGCAAGCGCTAGGCCTGACCTCCAGCGCGGTGGCGCAGCAACTGCAGTTCTTCCTGAACGGTGTGCCTGTCACCGCCGTGCGCGAGGACATTCGCACGGTGCAGGTGGTAGCCCGCTCGGTGGGTGCCGTCCGGCTCGACCCTGCGAGGATTGCGGATTTCACGCTGTCTGGCGCCAATGGCCAACGCATACCGCTGTCTCAGGTTGGGAAAGTCGATGTGCGCATGGAGGAGCCCGTCCTGCGCCGGCGCGACCGGATGCCGACGATCACCGTGCATGGCGATATCGCCGATGGCGTGCAGCCTCCAGATGTTTCCACCGCCATCACCGCGCAGCTGCGGCCCGTCATGGACAAGTTGCCAGGCGGCTACCGCATCGAAGAAGCCGGCTCCATCGAGGAGTCGGGCAAGGCGACCCAAGCCATGTTGCCACTCTTTCCCATCATGCTGGCGGCCACGTTGCTCATCATCATCTTCCAGGTGCGCTCGATCTCCGCGATGGTCATGGTCTTTTTGACGAGCCCGCTAGGTCTGATTGGCGTAGTACCCACCCTGCTGGTCTTCGGCCAGCCGTTCGGCATCAATGCGCTGGTGGGCCTGATTGCGCTGTCAGGCATCCTGATGCGCAATACGCTCATCCTGATAGGGCAAATCGATCACAACCAGCAAGAGGGACTGGAACCGTTCCAAGCGGTGGTTGAGGCGACCGTGCAGCGTGCCCGCCCGGTGATCCTGACGGCACTCGCGGCGATCCTGGCCTTCATCCCTCTGACCCATTCGGTGTTCTGGGGGGCTCTTGCGTACACGCTGATTGGGGGCACATTGGCGGGGACGGTTCTGACGCTTGTATTCCTGCCCGCCATGTATTCCATCTGGTTCCGGATTCGGCCCGACAACAACAAACCCCTTGTGGCCAGGGAGACACCGGTGTGAACGGGCGAAAGCGCCCGTCCGCAGACCCGGAAACTGTGCCCAACGGCCCTCGTGTGCCGCTGAGCAGTCTGCATAACCACCTCACCCCCCAAGGAGCCAGCGCTGTGTCGAACTCCCAGTTGTCGTTGTGACCGGTGTCTCATCGGGCATTGGCCGCGCCGTGGCCACCAAATTCTCAGAGCAAGGCTGCTGGGGTTTTGGCACCGCCCGCAATCTTGCAAAGACCGCATGCCCGCAGGCCCCGTCGATGCAAACCTGCGAAAACGCTTGGGCTTGGCTGAATCAGCGCCCGGGGTTCGGGGGCAAGCGGACTTTGTGGCGAGGTTCCTCGCTACAGGCAGCGGATAGCCGGGGGCCGGCAACCGGCCTTCTCTCGCCCTGCGCCGTGCTGCCCTATAGCCCCTTTATTTGACCAGCAGCGCGTTGATCGCCTCGACGTCCTGCTGCGTCAGCGTGCCTGCTGCCTGGCGCAGCTTGAGCGTGCCCAGCAGCACGTTGTAGCGGGCCTGGGCCAGGTCGCGCTTGGTCTGGAAGAGCTGGCTTTGTGCGTTGAGCACGTCGATGTTGATGCGCACCCCCACCTGGTAACCGAGCTTGTTGGCGTCCAGCGCGCTCTGGCTGGAGGCCTCGGCCGCTTCCAGGGCCTGTACCTGGCCCTGGCCGGACTGCACGCCAAAGAAGGCGGCGCGCGTGGCCTGGGCCACGTTGCGGCGGGTGGTTTCGAGGTCGGCTGCGGCTTTTTCTTCCAGCGCCAGCGTTTCCTTGACACGGTTTTGCACCGAGAACCCAGCGAACAGCGGCAGGTTGAAGGCCACGCCCACACTGGCGCTGTTGGTGCGGTTGTTCACACCGGGCGACGTGATCGTTCCGTTGGGGTTGCGCGTGATGTTGTAGCCCACTTGCAGGTCCAGGGTGGGCAGGTGGCCGGTTTCGGCCTTTTTGGTTTCCAGCCGGGCAATGTCCAGCGCGATCGCGGCCTGGCGCACACCGGGCTGCTGGTCGCGTGCTGTATCGACCCAGGTCGCCACGTTGTCGGGCTGAGCCGCGGGCAATTGCACGGGCAGTGCCAGTGGCTGGGGCTTGGTGCCGGTGATGCCCACCAACTGGTCCAGCGCCAGGCGCTTCACGCGCAGGTCGTTTTCAGCGGCGATTTCCTGTGCAACCACCAGATCGTAGCGGGCCTGGGCCTCGCGCGAGTCGGTGACGGTGGTGGTGCCCACCTCGAAGTTGCGCTTGGCGGAGGCGAGCTGTTCCGACACGGCAGCTTTTTGTGCCTGCACGAAGGCCAGGGTGTCTTGCGCCGCCAGCACGTCAAAGTAAGCCTGGCTCACACGCACCAGCAGGTCCTGCGTGGCGGCGTCGAGCTGCGCCTGCGCCACGTCGATGCCGCGCTGGCCTTGCTCCAGCGTGATGCGGTTGGCGGGACGGTACAGCGGCTGCGATGCCTGCACGCCCAGTGTCTGTGTGGTGCCGGTGTTTTCGATGGGCGGGCGGCTCAGCTCCACATTGGCGCGGCTGAGTCCGGCCGTGAGCCCGGCGCTGGGCAGCAGGCCTGCGCGGGCCTGGTCGGCGCGGCGGGACGCCGCATCGAGCTGGGCGCGGGCCGACTGCCAGGTCGTGTCATAAGTGCGGGCCGATTCCACGAGGTCCACCAGGCTCTGGGCGTGCACCGGGGCGCTCAGCGCCGCGCCGAGCGCCAGGGACATAAGGGACAGGGAGCGGGGCCGTAGCGGTGTCATGGGGGTCCTTCGGGAGAGTCTGCGGTTCGAAATGGGAGCGAAACAGGTCAGAGGGTGGCGAGGCGGCACGTGCGACCCTCCATCAGTAGCGGGGTACGGCGGGGTCGTTTTCATGCGACCACGCATCGATGCCGCCCGTGATATTGGCCAGCTGCTCAAAACCGTTGTGCTGCAGGAACGCGGCCACGCGCAGGCTGCGTGCGCCGTGGTGGCACAGGCAGGCAATGGGGCGGGCAGGGTCCAGCTCGGCCAGGCGCGCTGCCAGCTCGCCCATGGGGATGGCCACCAGCTCAAAGCCATCCGCGCGCACGCTGGCGGTCTGCAGCTCCCAGGGTTCGCGCACGTCCAGCACCAGGGGCTGGCTGCCTTCGGGTGCGGCGGCAAACCAGGCAGACAGCTGGGCGGGGCGGACGTGATCGATCATGCAGAACTCCGAAGGATGAAATCAGACTCAGAACGTGAAGCCGGACGGCTCGGGGAAGTTCACCAGGCGTGGTGCGATGGTGTCCCAGGGCGACGTGGTCTCGAAACGGTCACCGGTGCGGCGGGTCAGCGTGAAGCGCATCACGGGTTCGCCACCCACAATGCCGCCCAGGCGGCCACCGTCGCGCAGCAGTGAGAGCAGGGCGGTGGGCACCTGGGCCACCGATCCGCTGAGCACGATCACGTCAAAAGGGCCGTCGGGAATGGCGTCACGGGCGCCGTCGTTCAGGCGCACATCGGCGTTCTGGATGCCCGCATCGCGCAGGTTCTCGCGGGCCATTTCGGCCAGTTCGGGGTTGATTTCGAGGGATACCACACGCTCGGCGCGGTGCGCCAGCAGGGCGGCCATGTAACCCGAGCCGGAGCCAATCTCCAGCACTCGGTCGGTCGGTTTGATCTGCAGGTCCTGCAGGATGCGGGCTTCCACGCGCGGCTGCAGCATGCTGTGGCCCAGGCGCACGGCCTCTTCGGCGTCATTGCCCAGCAGGGGCACTTCAATGTCCATGAACGCCAGGCTGCGGTAGGCCGGGGGCACAAAGTCTTCGCGGCGCACCACGGCCAGCAGGTCGAGCACATCGGCGTCGAGCACGTTCCAGGGGCGGATCTGCTGCTCGATCATGTTGTAGCGGGCCTGCGCAATAGGATCGCTGATGTTGGCGGACGTGTTCAGGGGCATGTTCATGGAATTTCTCCGTGGGAGGCAGGTGTCGGGACGATCAGGACAAACCCTTGATTTTAGGCGCTGCCGGGGCCCGGCCGAACTTGCGCAGCGCCCACTGTGCCAAGTCGTCCATGTAGCAATACACCACCGGCACCACCACCAGCGTCAGCAAAGATGAGGTGATCACCCCGCCAATCACGGCCTGGCCCATGGGGGCGCGCTGCTCCGAGCCTTCCGATAGCGCAAAAGCAAGCGGCACCATGCCGAAGATCATGGCCAGCGTGGTCATGAGGATGGGGCGCAACCGCACGCGGGCGGCCAGCAACAGGGCGTCCGCACGGGGCAGGCCCGGCACGGTCTGGCCCTCGTCGTTCACATGCTCCTCGCGGGCTCGGATGGCAAAGTCCACCAGCAGGATGGCGTTCTTGGTGACCAGCCCCATGAGCATGACCACGCCGATGATCGAGAACATCGACAGCGTGGAGCGGAACATCAGCAGCGCGAGCACCACGCCAATCAGCGTGAGCGGCAGCGAGGTCATAAGCGCCAGCGGCTGCAGGAAGCTCTTGAACTGGCTCGCCAGGATCATGTAGATGAAGATGATCGCCATGGCCAGCGCCGAGATGGCGTAGCCAAACGATTCCGCCATGTTCTTGGTGGAGCCGCTGAACTGGTAGCGGTAGCCGGGCGGGAAGCTCACGCTCTCCAGCGCCTTCTTGATGTCATTGGACACCTCGCCCGCCGAGCGTTGCGCCACGTTGGCGTTCACGGCCACTTCGCGGGTCAGGTCGCGCCGGTTGATCTGGTTGGCACCGGTGGATTCGGTCACGCGGGCCACCTGGTTCAGGCGCACGATGCGCGTGGTGCCATCGGCGGCCGTCAGGGCAAAGGGCAGGCGCTCCAGGTCGGCCGGGGCGGTGCGGGCCTCGGGGGCCAGGCGTACATTCACGTCATAGGTCTGGTCGTCAGGAGCACGCCAGTTGCCCACCGTGGTGCCTGCCACCAAGGTGCGCAGCGATGCGGCCATGGGTGCCACGGAAAGGCCCAGGTCGGACGCCACTTCGCGCCGCACGTCGAGGGCGATCACGGGCTTGTCGGGCTTTGCGCTGGTGTCCAGGTCCACCAGGCCGGGGATGTCGCGGATCTTTTCGGTGACCACCTTCGTCAGGCGCTCCAGCTCCTGCAGGTCAGACCCCTGCAGCGAAAACTCCACCTGCTTCTGGCCACCCACCGCATCGAGCAGGCCCACGTGGGTGATGGTGATGCCCGGCACGGTCTTGAGGCGCTCGCGCAGCACGTCAGACATCTGGTCCACGCTGCGGCTGCGGTCCTTGCGGTCCACCAGGCGCACATAGATATTGGCGTAGATCTTGCCCTGGGCATTGCCCGTGTTGATGGTGGCCAGCGTGTAGCGCACCTCGGGCATCTCGCGCAAGATACCTTCCACCTGCCGCGCCTTGGCCTCGGTGGTTTCGAGCGACGAGCCCACGGGGGTATAGAAATTGAGTGATGTTTCAGAGAAATCGGCCTTGGGCACGAACTCGGTGCCCAGCAGCGGCACCATGAAGACGCTCAGCACAAAAATGGCCAACGCAATGCCCATCGTGGCCAGCTTGTGCACCAGCGACCAGCGCAGGATGCGCTGGTAGCCCTCTGCCAGCGCGTCGGTGGCACGGTCGAACCAGCCGGTGACGCGGCCGATGGTCTTGTCGTAGAAGGTGACAGGCTCTGTCTTCTGGCCGTGGGCGTGGATGCTCGGGTCATGCCAGATGCTCGACAGCATGGGGTCGAGCGTGAAACTCACAAACATCGAGATCATCACCGCCGCGACGATGGTGATGCCGAACTCGTGGAAAAACTTGCCGATGATGCCGCCCATGAAGCCGATGGGCATGAACACCGCCACGATGGACAGCGTGGTGGCCAGCACCGCCAGGCCAATCTCCTGCGTTCCGTCCATGGCTGCCGCGTAGGCGCCTTTGCCCATCTGCACATGGCGCACGATGTTCTCGCGCACCACGATGGCATCGTCGATCAACAGGCCCACGCACAGCGAGAGCGCCATCAGCGTGATCATGTTGATGGTGAAACCGAACATGTTCATGAACAAAAACGTGCCGATCAGCGCAATCGGCAGGGTCAGCCCGGTGATCACGGTGGAGCGCCAGGAGTTCAGGAACAGGAAGACGATCAACACCGTGAGGATGGCGCCCTCGATCAGCGTCTGGCGCACGTTGTTCACCGCCACGCGGATGGGGCGGGCGCTGTCGCCGATGGTCTCCAGCCGCACGCCAGGGGGCAGCTGGTTTTTCAGCTCCACCACGGCGGCGCTCAGGCCATCCACCACTTCAATGGTGTTTTCGCCCTGCGACTTCTGCACCGACAGCAGCAGCGTGCGCTGGCCGTTGTACAGGGCCAGGCTCTCGACCTCCTGCGCGCCATCGTTCACACGGGCGACCTGGTCCAGCCGCACAGGGGCCCCGTTTTTGCGGGCCACAATGATCTTGCCGAAATCTTCAGGGCGCTCCATGCGCGCATCGATCTGCACCACGCGCTCCTGCGCGAGAGACCGGATGGAGCCTACGGGCAGGTCCTGGTTCTCGTTGCGCACGGCGGTGGCCACCTGGTCGGGTGTCACGCCAAAGGCTTCGAGCGCCTGCGGGTTCAGGTAGATGTTGATCTCGCGCTTGGTGGCGCCCACCAGGTTCACGGCGCCCACGCCGCGCACGTTCTCCAGGCGCTTCTTCAAGATCTGCTCGGCCCAGGTGGTCAATTCGACGGCGCTGCGCGGCTTGACACCCGCCGTGTCGTCTGGCAACACGGCCAACGACCACACGGCCCTGCTGGCTGGGTCAAAGCGCAGCACGCGCGGCTCCTTGACCTCGGTGCGCAGCAAGGGGCGCACGGTGGCGACCTTCTCGCGCACGTCTTCAGCGGCCTTGCGGCCATCGATGTGGAGCTGGAACTCGATGATGACAACGGCCGTGCCCTCATAGCTGCGCGAGGTGAGAGCGTTGATGCCCGCAATCGAGTTGACGCCTTCCTCGATCTTCTTGGTGACTTCGCTCTCGACGATTTCAGGCGACGCACCGGGGTAGTCCACGGTGACCACCACCACCGGGAAGTCGATGTTCGGAAACTGATCGACCTTGAGGCGCTGGTAGGAGAACAGGCCCAGCACGACGATGGCGAGCATCACCATCGTGGCGAACACGGGGTTTTTCAGGCTGACTTTGGTGAACCACATGGTGCGTCAGTGCTATCAGGGGGCTGCGCGGGATGCTGCTGGCAACGCCGTGGGGACCGCTGCGGCAGCCACCGCCACGGCCGTGCCCTCGCGCAATTGGCCGATCCGGCCCGCAATGACCACCGCGCCTTCGGGCACACCTTCCACCGCCACCAGGGTCTGGCCGCCCACCACGGCACGCGTGCCGGTCTTGACCTCTGCATAGGCCACGCGGCCATCCTTCAGTGTTTGCAGATAGGGCGCGGGCTTGTCGGTGCGCACGGCATCCAGCGGCACGGCCAGCACGTCGGCCCGCCCGGTATCCAGCGTGCCCTGCACGAACAGGCCTTGTCGCAGTGGCGTGGCGCCGGGGGCCTGCTCCACCCGCAGGTAGACGGGCACCGTGCGGCTGCCGGCCTGGGCGCTGGGGTTGATGCGCACCACGGTGGCAGGCACCGGGGCCGCGATGCCCTCGATGGTGAGTTGCGCCTTTTGGCCCACCCGCACCGCGACCGAATCCGCCGGATTGAGCAGTGCCTCGAGCTCCAGCCGCGACAGGTCCACCACCTCGATGATGCGGGCGTCCACCGCCACGCGCTCGCCCGGCTGGGCCAGGCGCTGCGCCACCAGCCCGCTGATGGGGCTCTTGAGCACCGTTTCCTCCAGCGCCTTGCGTGCCACGTCGGCCGCTGCCACGGTGGCCTGGTAGCTGGATTGGGCCGCCTCGAGGCTGGCCTGCGAGGTGACCAGTGCTGTGGCCGAGATAAATCCCTGGTCCACCAGTGCCCGGTTGTTGGTGTACTGGCGCTGGTTGATCTCCACCTGGGATTTGGCGGCGTCGGCCTGCTGCTGCGCCTGGCGCAACCGTGCGCGGGCTTCGGTGGGGTCGATGCGGGCCACTTCCTGCCCGGCCTTCACGCTGTCGCCCTCACGCACCGTGAGACCTTGCAATTCACCGCCCACGCGGGCCTTGACCATGGCCGAATCCACCGCCCGCAAGGCCCCGGACACCGGCACCCCGAGCGAGAGGTTCTGCCGCCGCACTGGCAACACCTCGTCGGCGGCCACTTGCAGCGGCGCCTGGGCGCGCTGCGCCGTGGCTTCGGTCAGCGCCTTTTGCTGCGCCTGCCGCGCCGCCATGGCACGCCACACGCCGCCACCGAGCAAGACAACAACGACGGCTGCCGCCATCCAGAGAATCCAGCGTTTCATGGTCAGGTACCGCGTGAGGGCGGCAAAGAAGGAGAGGAAGGGGAGGGGATGGGAGGCGACGCCGGGGGCCGCACCAGCAGCCCATGCAGCACGTTGTCGATCTGCGCCTCGATATACAACTCAGGCCGCAGGCCCAGCGAGTCTGGAATGCAGGCCCCCACCGAGTGCTTCCACATCATGAGGAAGATCATGGGCGCCAGCACCACGTGCACGATGTAGTCCAGTGGCACGGGGCGGAACTCGCCGCGCTCGATGCCGCGCTCGACGATGCGGCGGATCAGCGCCTGCCCCGGCAAAATCACTTCCTGCTGGTAGAACTCGGTAATCTCCGGGAAATTCTGGGCCTCGCTGAACATCAGCTTGGTGATGCCCGAGGCCTTGGTGGCGCCGATGCGTTCCCACCACACCTGGTAGCAATACTGCAGCAGTTCGCTTGTGTTGCCCTCAAAGGACTCCAGCTCCCCACGCCACTCTTCAAAGCGGCCCGCGATGTTGTGGCGCACCACGGCTTTGAACAGCTCTTCCTTGCTGGGGAAATACAGAAACAGCGTGCCTTTGGACACCCCGGCCCGCGCCGCCACTTCATCCACCCGCGTCGCAGCAAACCCCTTTTCCACAAAAAGATCCAGCGCGGCCTCCAGCAGCTCACCCGGGCGGGCTTCCTTGCGGCGCTCGCGTTTGGTGCCAGCAGGGGCATTGGGTGGGGTGGATGTGGGGGACAAGGGGTGAATTTCGTTAATGACTGACCGGTTAGTAATGTAGCAAGCATGAACTGGAGCGTCAATTCATAATCTTCAGGTTTTGTACCCAAGGACCACCATGACTTTGCAAACCATCACCCTGGGCGGCGGCTGCTTCTGGTGCACCGAAGCCGTGTTCGACCGCGTGCGCGGCGTCACCGACGTGGAAAGCGGCTACACCAATGGCCACACCCTCAATCCCAGCTACGAACAGATCTGCCAGGGCGACACCGGCCACGCCGAGGTGGTGCGGCTGACGTTCGATGCCGATGAGATCAGCCTGGAGGAGATCCTGGAGATCTTCTTCCATACCCACGACCCGACCACCCTCAACCGCCAGGGCAACGACGTGGGCACGCAGTACCGCAGCGGTATCTATTACGAAACCCCCGAGCACGGCGACATCGCCAACGACATGGTCCGCCAGATGTCACAAGACAAGTTGTTTGGCGCGCCCATCACCACTGAGGTGAAGCCGCTGGCCAACTACAGCACGGCCGAGGCCTACCACCAGGATTACTTTGCCAACAACCCCAACGCGGGATATTGCGCGTTTGTGGTAGGGCCGAAGGTGGAGAAGTTCAGGAAGACGTTTGTGCGGTATTTGAAGGACCAATGACTGCACTGGTGGCAGCCGGCTGCCCCGCCACGCCACGCCACGCCAGCAGGGTGGCGACAACCATCCCTGGTTCCCAAGTGCGAACTGCATGTCCAGCAGCCAACTGCCAGCGGCATCGGCCAGCCATCTTGTCATCTGGCGTGCCATGGCTTGCTAACAATCCGACTCAGGCACTGGCTGCCCGGCGCTCCCGCAGCAGGCCCACGGTCAACACCACGAAGACCGCGACTGCCATGGCGAAGTAGAGCGAGACCGCTACCGGGCTGCCCGTGAGTTGGGCTCGGCGGGTGTCGTAGTCAATGACCCGCCGGCCGCCGGTTTCCAGCTGGTAAATGGTGTTGAGGTAGTCCGGCTCAAACCAGACCCTGACGCTTTGGCCGTTCAACTGCTGAAGCGATTCCCCAGCGGCATCCCCTTTGTTCACAAAGTATTGAGCCTGGGTAACCGTCCGGTCTTCGCCGCGAAGGGTGAGCCGCACCGCGTAGCTCGACTTCACGTTGTTCTCGATCCCTAGTTGCTCGACCTTTGCGTCCAGCACGGTGAGCCGGGCCAAGGGAGGAGGGCCGCTGAAAAAATGCAGCACTACGACAAGTACGGCCACCAGTCCGGAAAAGGCGGCGATGCGCCCCTTTTTGGATGCGCTATAGAGCAGAAACCAGGATTTCAAAACCATCTCGATCCGCCTCAAAGGATTGCCGCCTATACACCAAGGGCTGGGCAGTATATTGCTCCGAGAGGCCGGCGGACAAAGCCAGAGGACGCGATTCTTCGTGTCGACAGTCGCTCACCAGACCGCAGAGACCATTCGAGAACGTCAACTTGGCGCGTAGCGCGCGTTTGTTCAATTGATTGGCTCCGCGGAGACCGGCTGGGTCCGGGCATAATGCAACCCAATTGCGTTACAGGCCTTGCCTGCTCGCTGCATCCCGCCATGCCCTTCGCCCCAACCTCTTCATCCCCACACCGCCAGCCCTGGTCGCTCCCGCCCGGTATGCGCGCCACCCGCGCCACGCGGGCGCTGGCGGCGCTGTACGAAGCGCGTCCTGACGCAGCGCTCTCCGAACCCGAGGTAGAGACCGCCCTCGCCATGGCTGGCGCCCCCATCAACAAGGTCACCGTGTACCGCATGCTCGACCGTTTTGCCGCTGCGGGCCTGCTTCACAAGCAGGTCGATGCCGCCCGCGTCACCCGATACGCACGGGCCCCCCAAGGTGAAGAGGGCGCCGCCCCACGTTTTGAATGCGACGACTGCCACCGCCAGTTCCGCCTGTCGCAGGGCTCCGCCAAGGTGCAGACCGCTCTCAAGCAGGTGCTGCAGGCGCTGGCCACGGCCGGGCATGAGAGCCTGGCCGTGGACATTGCGGTCCACGGGCGCTGTGCAGACTGCGCGCACCCTTCCGAGAGCGCCGCCGCATGATCCGCACCCGGGGCCTTGCTTATACCTACGCCACGGGCGGCGCTGCGCCGCTGCGCTTCCCCGACGTGGACTTGCGCCAAGGCGGCACCTTGCTGCTGCGCGGGCGTTCTGGCTCGGGCAAATCGACCTGGCTTTCGCTGATGGCCGGGCTGCGCGGTGCCAGCGGCGGCGACCTGTTTGTGGCGGGCACCCAGCTGGGCACGCAGCGCGGGGCCGAGATCGATGCCTGGCGCGCGCGCAACATTGGTTTTTTGCCGCAAAAGCTGTACCTCAGCAGCGCACTCACCGTGGCCGACAACCTGGCGCTGGCCTACTTTGCGGCCGGGTTGCCGCGCGACGATGCAGCCATCCGCCGCGCGCTGGCGCAGGTGGGCGTGGCCGAGCTGGCCGCACGCAAGCCGCACCAGCTCTCGGGCGGGCAGGCGCAGCGTGTGGCGCTGGCGCGGGCCGTGCTGCTGGCGCCGCAACTGCTGCTGGCCGACGAGCCCACCGCCAGCCTCGATGACGAGGCAGCGGCCGACGCGCTCACGCTGCTGCAGCAAAGCGCCGCGGCCTGCGATGCCAGCCTGGTGATTGCCACGCACGACCAGCGCGTGGTGCAAGCCCTGGCCTGTGTGCAGACGCTGGATTTGAATGAAATCGGCGCCCAGCGCTTGATAGATAAGCGCGAGCAGCTATGAATTCAGGAGTCTTCAAACTGGCGCGCCTGTCATGGCGCTACTTGTGGTCCCGCCCGCTGGCGGCGGTGCTGAACCTGCTGGTGCTCACGCTGGGCCTGGCTGCCATCACCCTGGTGCTGCTGGTGGCCACGCAGCTCGACAAGGCGTTTGAGCGCGATCTCTCGGGCATCGACCTGGTGGTGGGCGCCAAAGGCAGCCCGCTGCAGCTCATCCTGGCGGGCGTGTTCCACATCGACGTGCCCACGGGCAACATCCCGCTGCAGGAGGTGCAGGCGCTGCAGAAGAACCCGCTGGTGGCGCAGGTCATCCCCTTAAGCCTGGGCGACAGTTACCAGGGTTTTCGCATCGTGGGCACCACGCCCGACTATCTGTTGCACTACGAAGTCCAATTTGCCAAGGGCGCGTTGTGGCAGCAGCCCATGGATGCGGTGCTGGGCGCCACGGTGGCCCGCAGCATCGTCAAGGCCGACCATAGCGGTACGCCGCTGGTGGGGGCCCCGTTCGTCGGCAGCCATGGGCTGGGGGGAGGAGGGCATGCACACGGCGACCACCCCTACCGCGTGAGTGGCGTGCTGGCGCCCTGCGGCTGCGTGCTCGACCGGCTGATCCTCACCAGCACCGAATCCGTCTGGATGGTGCACGAGACGGCCACAGCCAACGACGCCGAGGACCTGGAGATCCTGAAAGAAGAGCGCGAAGTGACTGTGGCCCTGGTGCGCTACCGCACGCCCATGGCCGCCATCACACTGCCGCGCCAGATCAATGCCGACACCGCCATGCAGGCAGCGGCGCCCGCCATCGAGGTCACGCGCCTGCTGCGCTTGCTGGGCGTGGGCGCCGATGTGCTGCGCGCCTTCGGCGGCGTGCTGCTGGCCGTGGCCGCGCTCAGCGTGTTCATTGCCTTGTGGAACGCCGTGCGCGAGCGCCGCACCGACCTGGCCATGCTGCGCATGCTGGGCGCGCCCCCGGGCCGCGTGGCGGGGCTGGTGCTGTGGGAGGCCCTGTGGTTGGCCGCAATGGCGTCTGTTTTGGGCCTGCTGCTGGGTCACGGCCTGGCCCATGGCCTGGGTTGGGCGCTGCAGGCGCAAGGGCTGCTGCCCGTCACTGGCTGGGTCTGGCTGCCTGCCGAGGCGGGTGTGCCCCTGCTGGCGGCGGGTGTGGCGGCGCTGGCAGCATTGTTGCCGGCCATGCAGGCGTACCGCACCGATGTTGCCGACCTGCTAGGCCAGCCCTGACACAACCATTGACTTCCGACCTCTAAAAACCATCCACCGACTCAACCTGAAAGCCTTCCATGAAAAAGCTCCTCACCGCACTCGCCCTGGCCCCCATGCTCCTCGTCGGCGCCCTGGCGCATGCTCAGGCCCACAACGACAAAGAGACCAAAGAGGACATCGCCCGCCACCGCGCCATGGCCGCCGCGCACGAGGCTGCTGCCAAGTGCCTGGAATCCGGCAAGGGCGAGGACATCTGCCAGAAGGAACTCCAGACTGCCTGCAAGGGTCTTGGGATTGGCAAATACTGCGGCATGAAGCACGCGCACTGAGCACGACTTACAGGTCACGGCACAGGTCACTGAGGCGATGGGCCTCCCGGCCCGCTACCATTTCTGAGAACGCAACAGGTCAGGTTTACCGCCATGGCAATCCCCCGCATCCACCATCACCCCGCCGCATCGCCCGATTCCGAAGCCAGCCGGCCCCGCGCTGCCCAGCGCGCTTGGGCGATGGTGGTGCTGGCATGGGCCGGTGCGGCACTGGCCCAGCAGCAGCCCACCAAGCCGGAGCCCGGCGCTTTCGAGCGTGCCACGGGCAAAAACCCCGCTGCGGCCCCGGCCGCCACCACCGCACCCGCGCTCTCTTCACCCTTGCCTGCGGGCGCGGGCACCGCCATGCCATCGGGCTCCGGCGCGGGCTACCACAGCCCCAACAGCCCGATTGCCCCGCTGCCCCAGCGCAATGACGTGGTGCCTTGGTCCGTGCTGACCGACCTGACCAAAAAGACCACAAAGGATGGCATCCTGCCCGTGTTCAACGACGCACAAAAGGGCATGGACAAGACCACGCAGCGCATCCAGGGTTTCATGGTGCCGCTGGATGCCAAGGGCACGCAGACGCACTTTTTGCTCACCTCCGTGCCGCTGACCTGCTCGTTCTGCCTGCCCGGCGGGCCCGAGAGCATGGTCGAGGTCAAGGCCAAGACCCCCGTGCGCTACTCGCTGGAACCTGTGGTGGTGGAGGGCAAGTTCTCCGTGCTCACGAACGACCAATACGGCCTGTACTACCGCGTGGTGGAAGCCGTGCCGGTGAAGTAGCTCTCCTAGAGCCTGCTCAAAGTCTTTTTTCCACCCGTGAACCCGTTGCTCCCCCCCCGGCTGACCGCGCTGTGGCGCCGCTTGCGCCAGCAGCTGCCCGCGCAGGCGGCCCTGGCCTGGCTGCTGCTGGCCCTGGTGGTGGTGCCCACGCTGGGGCGCCTGCACCAGGTGGAGCATGCGGGGGCGCTGGAGCAGATGCGCGCAGGCCACGCGCTGCAGGGTGCGCAACAAGCCACCGTGCGCCACGGGCTCTCTGCCGTTTCCCTCGCAGAAGCGGCAACGCCCGCCGCTGCATCCCCAGAAACAGGCCACGCCCACGGGCTGCTCTCACTGCTCTTGGCGCCCCACGCCCCGGTGGATTGCCTTTTGCTCGACCAGCTTGCGCTGGGCGATGCCCTGCACAGCGCACCCCAGGCGCTGCCCGCACCGGTGCCCGCGCAGGCACCACCGGTACAACATGCCGGGCGCTCTACAGCCCCGCACGTTGCGCTGTTCCAGGCGCGTGGCCCGCCCACGGCCTGACAAAGCCGCATCCGTGCCCAGCGTCAGCGGGGCTCCACCTTGTCGCAGCCTTGCAGGGCTGCGTAAGGAGCCCGTGGCGCCTGCGGCGCATTGCGCACCCGCCCCCGAATTGCTCATGAATTAATAGCTATCAGCGCTTTATGGGAAAGCGCTGGAAGCCATTTTTATTCCTATTTTTGCGCCCCGTGCGTGGAAACCATGTGCCTGCCTGCCTGGCCCCGCCAGCACCGGCCCATGCGCCACGCCCCACCCGACCCCATCGACGTACACGCACCCGTTGCGACACCGCACCATGACACACACCGCTCCCGATACCGCGCGCAATGCCACCCGCACCATCCGCACTTCCCGCCGCTTGGCTGCAGTTCTTCGCGGCCGTCCCGCCCTCCACCCCGTGGCCCTGGCTGCCATGCTGGCGCTGTCTGGCACCGGCGTGGCGCACGCGCAGGCCGCGCCGGGTGCCGCGCCTGCCGACAATAGTGCCGCCGCGCCCAGCCTGCCTCCCGTCACCGTCTCTGCCAGCGGCCTGCAACTGGGTGCCAACGACATGACTACCCCCGTGACCGTGCTGGAAGGCGACGAACTCGTACGCCGCCGTGAGGCCACGCTGGGTGAGACGCTCAACAGCGAGCCCGGCATCACCAGCAGCCATTTCGGCGCGGGCGCCAGCCGCCCCATCATCCGCGGCATGGACGGCCCGCGCGTGAAGGTGCTGAGTGACGGTGCCGAGCTGCACGACGCCTCCACCATCAGCCCCGACCACGCCGTGGTGTCCGAGCCGCTGCTGGCCACGCAGATCGAAGTGCTGCGCGGCCCCTCGGCCCTGGTCTATGGCAACGGCGCCGTGGGTGGCGTGGTCAATGTGCTCGACGGCAAGATCCCCACCGCCATCCCCCAGAAGGGCTACGAGGGCAGTGCCGAGCTGCGCGCCAACTCCGGCGCGGGTGAAAAAGCGGGCGCCTTCTCACTGACCGGCGGCACCGGCAACCTGGCCGTGCACGTGGAAGGCGTGGCGCGCGACGCCGGTGACTACCGCGTCGGCAAAGGCTGGGCGCCCGAGGGCGAACCCACCCGCAAGGTGCTGGGCAGCTTCAACCGCACCGACACCGGCAGCGTGGGCCTGTCGTGGGTGGGCGACCAAGGCTACCTGGGCGCCGCCTACACCCGCCAGACCGCCAAATACGGCCTGCCGGGCCACAACCACAGCTTTGAGGGCTGCCACACGCACGGCGACCATCTGCACTGCGGCGCCCATGCGGGTGACGAGGAAGACGGCCACGACCACGGCGCCGAGGCGGGCGACGTGCCCGTGGTCGACCTGCGCAGCGAACGCTTTGACATCCGCGGCGAGCTGCGCAACCCGTTTGCAGGCTTTTCGGCCCTGCGCCTGCGCGCCGGCGTCACCGACTACGTGCACGACGAGGTCGAGGACGGCGCCATCAGCACCACCTTCAAGAACAAGGCCTACGACACCCGCATCGAGCTGCAGCACGAGCCCATTGGTGGCTTCAAGGGCCTGATCGGCCTGCAGACCTCGCAGCGCAAGTTCAGCGCCGAGGGCGAAGAGGCCTATGTGGAGCCCACCATCACCCGCAAGCTGGGCTTCTTTGCGCTGGAGGAATACCGCCTGGGCGACTGGCGCTTTGAAGCCGCCCTGCGCCACGACCGCCAGACGGCAGAAGCCCAAACCAGCAGCATCGAACGCAGCCACAACGGAACGTCCGCGTCGCTGGGCGCGGTGTGGAAGTTCACGCCCGGCTACCAGGTCGGCACCTCGTTCACCCGCGCCAGCCGCGCGCCGTCGGCCGAAGAGCTGTACGCCAACGGCCTGCACATGGCCACCAGCACGTACGAACGCGGCAACGCGGACCTGAAGTCCGAGATCTCGCAAAACATCGACTTGAGCCTGAAGAAAACGAGCGGCGACACCACCTTCGGCGTCAGCGTCTTCCGCAACCGCATCAACAACTACATCTACGGCCGCACGCTCGATGAAGTGGAGGGCCTGCAACTGCTGCAGTACAGCCAGGCGGACGCCACCTTCACCGGCATCGAAGGCCAGGTGCGCCAGCGCCTGAACCGCAACCTGGGAATCACCCTGTTCGGCGACACCGTGCGCGCCCGTCTGGTTGGCGGCGGCCTACTGCCCCGCATCCCCGCCACCCGCGCCGGTCTCCGCCTGGACGGCAACTGGAACGCCTGGGAAGGTCAGGTCGAATGGGTGCAAGTGGCCCGCCAGAACCGCGTGGCAGAGTTTGAAACTGCCACACCCGGCTACGGCATGCTGAACCTGGGCGTCAGCTACAACGGCCAGTTCAGCAGCGGCACGCCGTGGCAGGTGTACCTGAAGGCCAACAACCTGACGGACCGCCTGGCGTATGCGCACACCTCCTTCATTAAGAACGCCGCGCCGTTGATGGGGCGGAATTTGACGGTGGGGGTGAAGGTGGCGTTTTGACGGGGATTCCGTCGTGATGTGAGCGAGCCAGCGGCGGAGGAGGGTGTTACTGGCTCGCACGCCTCCCGGCCCCAAACCACCCAAGCCACCGAGTCCAAAGGTGACTTGGATGCATGCCATACTCGCTTTGACGTGGTTGATTTTTCGATCCGCCAAGGCGACGCTGCCTCAGTCCCGGTGATGACGCGCACCCGATTCGGAAATGGGATTGGCACCGCAGCAGGCCGCCCAACGCCGGGTTGCGCGACGCGCGAAGGACTTGTTCGGCGCGGCCCTGCATGAATCTGACCCATTTGCAATAGCCCTGCATGCCCACCACTCCCACGCCGTCCGCAAAACTGCTGCAATTGTTACCCGAGGCGGTGGTGCAAACCGATGCGCTGTGGGAGATCACTTATCTGAATCCGGCGTGGCACAAGCTCACCGGCCATTCGGTGGCGTCGGCGCTTGGCAGGTCATTGCTTGAATTCGTGCATCCCGACGACATCGGCACCATGCGCTCGGGCATGCCGGTGTTCCGCTTGCGCTTTGCCGACGCGGCCTATCGCTGGGTGCGTCTGCAGCTCCACCCGGAGACGGATGCTGCGGATCGGGTGATCAGCCGCCAGGGTGTCCTGATCGAGATTACCGAGGTCACCGAGCAGGTGCTGGTGGAAATTCGCCAGCGCTTTCTGCGCTTGCTGGAAACCATTGATGGCGTGGTGTGGGAAGCTGAAATCGGCGTGGGCAATACCTTCCTGAGCCCGCAGGTCGAACGCTTGTTCGGTTACTCCGTGGAGGAGTGGCGTTCTGACCCGGGCTTCTGGCGCGCGCATGTGCATCCCGATGATCTGGAGCAGGCCCTGCTGATCGACGATGCCGCATACAACGCCACGCACAGCCATGCCTACGAGATGAGTTATCGGCTGATTGCCAAGTCCGGCAAGGTCGTGTGGGTGCGTGATCTGTGCCGCGCAGTGGTCGAGCCGGGGCGGCCGAACCGCATGATCGGCCTGATGATCGACGTCACCCAGCAGAAGAACACCGAACTCGAGTTGTTGCGCTCCGAAAACCGCTATTCGCTGGCGACGCGCGGATCCAATGACGGTATCTGGGATTGGGACTTGCGAACGGACGCCCTGCACGTGTCCGGGCGTTTTCTCCAGATCGTCGGGCTGGGTAGCCGCGATCATGTGCATGACGGAGGCTGGCGCTTTCTCGAGCAGCTCATCGATCCCGAGGATCGCGTGCGCGTGCAGGAGGCCTACCGGAGGCACCTATCGGGGAGCAGCCCGAACTTTTCGGTGGATTTCCGCGCGTTCCACGGGGCGGGGCGGCTGGTGTGGGTCAATTGGCGCGGGCTCGCCGAGTTCGAAGACGGCGTTGCGGTGCGCATGGCAGGGTCGTTGAGCGATCTGGCCGAACGTGGCAGTTCCTACGATGCGCTGACCAACTTGCCCGGCCGGCCGTTGTTCCGCGATCGCCTCGCGCATCTCATCGCGCTGCACCAGAACGAGGTGGTGAACGGTGATGGCGTGCCGGCACGCGATGGAGCCACGATGTTCGCCGTGCTGCTGCTGGATCTCAACAGTTTCAAGGCCGTCAATGACAGCTACGGGCACCATGTGGGCGACCAGCTGTTGCAACAGGTGGCACGGCGGCTCGAATCCTGCGTGCGGGCGGTGGATCTGGTCGCCCGCATGGGTGGCGACGAGTTCAATGTGCTGTTGGAGTCCATTGATCCCGCTGAAGCCAGCCAACGCGCTGGGCAGATTGCCGCCGCCCTGGAAGTGCCTTACGTGATTGGCAGGCACACCGTGATCAGTGGTGCGAGTATCGGATTGGCCAGCAGCGCATCCAGGCTGGCGACGGTCGACGACTACCTGCGCGCTGCAGACACCGCCATGTACCGGGCCAAAAGTCAGTCATTGGGCGTGTGCGTGTTTCAATAAAGCGTGTCAGGGACAATTGCCTGCGAGGCTGTCGCATGGCTTGCCTTCCTCATCCCCTTCTGGTTTTCGGTGGTTTCGCTGGGGTGCTTCCAGTGCGCTTGTGCCTGGGACCAGGGGGTTATTGCTGGTCGATGGCTGCTGCCTCCATTGGAGGCCGGTAATCGAACATGTTTTTGGACTTCCGCGCTTGTTCATCAAGCGCCATTAGCTATCATAAAAATAGCAGGCAATAGTACCCCGGCTTTGCGTTGACCGTGGCAGGCCTTGACGGATGGGGCACGCTCGGCGCCAGCCAACCCAAGGGGCCTTGCCTTGATCAGAACAAAACGGGCTTTCCAGAGTTTGGCGCGCTGGCACCTGAACACCAGCACGTCTGCGACGAATTCAAAGATGCTGGTTGGAAGACCGGTCACGATGCCCAGAGCAGAGGCGGGTCAAGCGGGATACGCCGAGCCCGAATCCGGGGGCACGCGCGCAGCCCGCACGGGTAACATATTGAGGCGCCGAGGCTGGCAGGGGCGGCGATCGGAGCAGTCAACGGGGACCAAGTGCCTCGGGGCGGCGCAACATGCTCACCAACCGTGGAAACCAAAAAATGTTCAAAAAAAGTGTCTGGAAGTGGCTGGGATCACTTGCTTGTTTGCTGGGCGCAGTGGGGGCGGCCCAAGCGCAGTCCACCACTTACGTGGCCACCGCTGCAGGCAACTACACGGGTTTCACAAACTTCACGGTGTGCGGCACGCCACCGTGCCAGAACTTCACCGCGGCGATGAGCACGTCTGGCTCGTTCACAACCACCGCGCCGCTGGCAGCCAACCTGGCGTCTGCGCAGTTGGGCGCCTTGGTGTCGGCCTTCAGTTTTTCAGATGGCCTGACCACATACACCCATACAGACCCGAATACCCGGGTCTGGAACTTCCGGGTCACGACCGATGCGAGCGGGGCAATTACGGGTGTGAACATTCTTATCCAGCGCTGGATTTCGGGCGCAGCGCCCCACAACATCGGCGACCGGTTTTCCTTCTTCGAGACCAGCACCACAGCTGCAAGGCACAACATGTTCTGCAGTGGGATCGCCGTTTCCACCGCCGGCGTGGCAGATTCATGCGGCTTCGCCGGCAGCGATACCAGCACCTCTTCTGCAATCCCTGTTTCGCTGGTGTGGTCTGCTGCGGTGGCAGCTTCCTCCATACCGACCCTTTCCGAGTGGGCGTTGATGGCCATGGCGGGGTGGATGGCGATGGTTGCATTTCAGCGGCTGCAGCGCCGTGACGGCAAGCGCTTGGCGCATGGGCAGCGCTGACAACAACAACACGGTGCTGGTCGCACACCCATTCAGCGCACCTCTTTTGGCGGAGCTGGTGGCTCGACAGGTGCAAATCATCGAAGCTCGGCGGAGCGATCCCGCCGTACCTCGCCCAAAAACGCCATGTTTCGGAGAGGCTGTCCCGGCCTGTTAAGCGATCTCCCCCGTTCGTCCTCACCACCACCCATTTCCGCACATGACCGATCCACAGATCCCCACCCTCTATGAATGGCTTGGCGGCATGGAGGCACTCACCCGCTTGACCACCCGTTTCTACGAGCGTGTTCACGACGATGCGGTGCTGGCGCGGGTCTTCGCACACATGGGGGCCGAGCATCCGGCCCATGTAGCGGCGTTTCTGGCGGAGGTGCTGGGTGGCCCGGCGGCCTATTCGGCGCACCACGGCGGGCACCCCCACATGATCCAGCAGCACCTGAATCGGCACCTCACGCAGGCGCAGCGGCGGCAATGGGTGGGCCTTCTGCTGGACACGGCAGACGAGTTGGGCATGCCGGAAGACCCGGAGTTCCGGTCCGCGCTGGTGGGCTACCTGGAATGGGGTTCGCGCTTGGCCGTGATCAATTCGCAGCCGGGCGCATCCGTCGACGAGAACGCCCCGATGCCCCGGTGGGGATGGGGCGAAGTCAAAGGGCCCTACACCGGCTGAGCGGCGCGGCCTTGCAGACCGGGTGCGACGCAAGGAAGTGCTTTCCCGGGGACGGTTGGCGCAGATCATCGGCCGCTTCGTTCATGTGCCAGTGCCAAATTGCGGGACCGATGGAGTGGGTTTCCCCCACGGGCATGGCCTTTCGCACCCGCTCACTGCATGTTTTCGGAGTATTTGCGCCGATCTTTCGGATAACCACGAGATGATCTGCAGTGAGGCGGCATGTTATATTCACACTGGTAACTATCTGTTTTATAAAATCAACAATGCTGATTGATAATTTTATATTAATGCGAATTGATATAAATATCGCATGAATATATGATTTTCTTCATTTCCTTGCTGTTGATTATATGGCCTTCGCAGCGTTGGGCCTCACGCTTTGCCAGGTCGCCGGCCGACGGTTTCTGGATTTTTATTGCAAGCGTGATGCTTCAGGTTGGCGCGCTTGCAAGCCTGACTTCCCTGGTTCACAAATTGAATCCAGCGGCGTGGATGCTGCTTCAAGTGCTTGTTTGTATTGCCACCTTGCAATTCACCAAGAGTATGGGCCGGCCCACGCTTCGTGGTTTTCTGGAGGCGTGGGGAGGGCAGCGCGCAAGGCTGGCAGCATTTTGGATGGGATTGTCACAGTGGGGGGTGATAACACTGGTTGCCATTTGCGCGATCCTCTTCGTGTCGCTGGTGATGCAGGCCGCAGCCCCTATTCAAAATTACGACGACAGGATGTACCACGCCTCACGGGTCATCTACTGGATTCAGCACCAGACGGTATTCCCGTTTGACACGCACAACATCCGGCAGACGATGATTCCCTTTGGCAGTGAGTTGTTTTTTCTGTGGCCGGTGCTGCTGACGAAAGCCGAGGCCGTGGGCCGCCTTGTGTTTTGGCTGGCATTCCCGCTGGCCGCAATGGGGCAATATTACCTATTGCGTGCGCTGAAATTAAGCCAGACGGTTGCTCTGGTGGGTGTGCTGATTTTGATATCCACGCCGCTTGTAGCATTCAGTGCAACGGGGCTCAAGCCAGAAATCTGGTCCATCGTCACCTTGCTGGGTGTTGCCTATTGGGTGGTTTCCATTTGCACCCAGCCTGACGGATCGAAGCTCAAGTATTTTTTCCTGGGGATTTTTACGGTATTGAGCATCAATGTCCGGTCTTTTCCTGTATCGATCATCCCCAGCTTGCTGCTGATCTTGTGGTGGGCACCGGGTCCATTTTCATTCACGGCGCGATTCAAGGCCCTCGCCGCAGGATGGGTGTGTGCGGGTGTTTTGAGTTCGCTGCTCATTCCATTGGCATTCAACACGGCGCTCTACCAGCATCCCCTGGGGCCCCAGGAAGTCCGGCGGGTTGTGCAGGCGGATATCACACCGCAGGTGATTTATACACACGCCGTTCGTTTTGTATTCTTGCTCCTGGAGTTGCCGGACGTTCCGGCTTCGTCCGAAACACGGTCCCGCATCAGCAGCGCAGCCAACCAATTCATTTATTCCGTGGGCGCAGGTGCCCCCCTGGCGGGTGAAAACAAGGGCTCGTGGCCAGGTAGTTTCGTGTATTCGTTGCCAGAGCACTCCACACGGTTTTCGTTGTGGGGGCTGCTATGGATTCCTGTGTTGCTGATCGCCGCGCCGCTTCTGATTCGCAACGTGGTGACAACCTGGCCACACGTGAGGCTGACTGCGGTTTCAGCACAAACGCTGCTGGCCGTTCCGTTGCTGGGAGCCGTTCTTTTTGGCGCGCGGTGGATGGCCCAGTCTGAAGTGCCGGGGCGATTTCTCATCGGCCCTTATGCATTGCTGCTACCCATCGGCATTGCCTTGATCGCACCGCACCTTTCGACAAAGAAATTTGCCCAGGCCCTTGTTGCGATGGTGGTCGCCTATTCTGCATACCAACCCATGAGGGCTCTGGCTTACGACGCCGTACAGGCGATTGCAGCACCCGCGTCGGAAAAACTGCTCAGCGAGCCTTTCGAGGAAGTTACCGGGTCGATGATGCCGACGGGCTCCCGCATTCTTTTCGTAGGAAACCAGGATGCCCGCGACTATTCACTCTTTTCACCAGAAACAGGTTTTTCCAATGCGGTGATCCCTTGGGGCACGGGGCCTTTTGATCCGGAACGAATGGGCCGGTTGATTGCAGCGGAAAAAGTGACCCACGTCTTGATACAGAACGACAACCAAGTGTTCTTCGAGTGGTTCCCGACCGTCGATACCCGCGAAATGGTGAAGTGGCTGACCGTACAAGCCGGACTGAAGGCCATCCCCCTCAAGACACCCCGCATGCGGTTGTTTGAAGTCAGCGGCACCGCTTTGGTGAACGAGCGGCCCTTCCAGACGGCGGAAGCGCCCCCCGCTGCGCCATTGATCAGGATCGACGACGCCCTCAAAACCAAGGTGGGGATCGACCCAGCCTCACTGGAGACACCGTGGCCCATTGAGAATCTTGGGCGCAGAGAGCATGGGTTCCTGTGGATGGGGCAGGGGCATGCCGAGGGCATCGAGTTCGCGCTGTGGTCCCGGGAAGACCGCGATGTGGACATCCGGTTCGATGTATCCCCGGGCCACGGCCTGACGGCGCCCGACCGCCGGGTCATGGTGCTGCATGGCGGCATCCCTGTGGGTGGTGAACACACCTTCCGGGGGAAGGCTTCCGTCGTGGCACGCACCCGTCTCCATGCGGGGCGGAACACCCTCAGTTTCTTTGCAACGGATACCGCCACGATCAAGCCGCTGCCCAATGGAGATACCCGGAACCTGGTGATTGGCCTTCACGAGATTCGCATCGGACAGGCGCAAGTTGCGGCCGCGGGCGCGACGCGGTCAACTTCGCCCGACAAAGGGGGGCAAGACCCCAGTCCCACGCGCCATGGCGAGTTGGCACACAGCGCGCTCAAGGCGGTGGGCCTGATCAGCCGCCGCCAGCAGGTTGAAGGCTACTGGCTGACCTCCTACACCAGCGAAGAGCGCTTTGAAAAGCCGAAGCTGGAGATGAACACCTACGTCACATCGATGGTGGTCGATGTTCTCGGCCCAAAGCCTGGCCCCGCCGGGCTGGGAGGAAGCCTGGAACGGGCACGCACCCATCTGCGCAACCAGATCGAGGCCAACGGACTCGTTCGATACCACGGCCGGCCTGACGGCGCTGCCATGACCGCACACGGGCTGTGCCCCATCACGCCCGATTCCGACGATACCGCCCTGGTTTGGAGGCTGGCGCCCGGCGCCGATGCACTGCGATCACCCGCCCTGGCGGCGCTGATGCAGTACCGCACCGCCGAAGGCCTGTACAAAACCTGGCTGGGGCAACGCAATGAATACCGGTGCATCGACCCGGGCGCCGACCCGAATCCCACCGACGTGGCCATCCAGATGCATGTGCTGATGTGGCTGGCGCAGGCCGACCCACCGGCGGCCCAGTCGCTGTGCAGCGCACTTCGCCACGCCATCGACCAGGACCGCCTCTGGGTTTATTACCGAAGGGCTCCGCTGGTACCCGCCATGCGCCAGGCCGACATGAAAGCCGTTGGCTGTGATGTGCAACTGCCCCCATCGCGTTTGCAAACGGCCGTGCCAGGGCAAGAAATCTGGCTGAACGCGGGCCACATGCTGCAGCGGCTGGAGGAGCGCACCGGCAAGGCACCCACGTCAGCGGAGGTTCTTGGGTTGTTGCAGGAGCTGTCGAAAAATGACTTCTCGCTGGTCAAGCTGAATCCGCCTTTGCTGTACCACAACGATCTCACCGCCTCGGTACGCAGGTTCTATTGGTCGGAAGACGTGGGGTATGCGATCTGGCTGAAGCTGTATCTGGAAAGCGTGCGCCTGGGCCTTCTGGCCGCCAATGACAGCAACAACAACAGCAACGCAGCCGATGGCGAGCGCACGGTTCAGAAAACGCCATGATGGACAGTCCCAAAAGAGCCCGGTGGTTTTTGCGCTTGTTGTCGTGCATTCGATTCGACGAGGTGCTGGTGCTCCAGGGTGCGCCGTTGCTGGGCGCCGTGTTTGCCATGGGCCACTTCACGCACCAGAGCGCGGCGCTGCTGTTGCTGCTGGCTGCTGGAAACGCCTTCCTCGTGGCCCACGTCTTCATGCTCAACGATTGGTCTGGCGTTCACCAGGATCTTCGGGACCCGACCCGATCGGCAGGGGTTTTTCTGAATCGTGGTATCCGGCGCAATGAGATCGGAGCGTTGCTGCTCATCCTGCTCTTGCTGAGCCTGATGGCTTTCAGCCAGTTGGGCCGTACAACGCTGGTGATTGGGCTGATGATCGCGGTCGCGAGCGCACTGTATTCCGTCCCCCATGTCTACATGAAGGGCATCCCGCTTGCGAACTCACTGCTCCATGTGGTCAGTGGGTTGCTGCACTTTTTGCTGGGCTACTCGGTATTTAAAAACCCTGACATGAATGGCCTGCAGATCGGATTATTTTTTGCCACCATATTCAGTGCAGGACACCTGACGCAAGAAGTACGCGACTGCGATGCAGATTTCCGCAACGGCATTCAAACCAATGCCGTGAAATTTGGCAAGAAACAGAGTTTCATTGCCAGCTTCGTGCTTTTCACGCTGGCCGATGCCCTGTTGATCGCGCTGGCCATGAAGGGGACGGTCCCGCAGTTGCTGGCCCTTCTTGTTGCAGCGATCTACCCCGTGCATTTGTATTGGATGCTGCAGGCGCTGCGCGAAGGCCTCACGTTCGAGGCTGTGCGTCGCCTACAGGCGCGCTATCGCGTGCTTTACGCGGGCATCGGCATCGCCATGGTCGTTTTTGTGATTTTGGCGTAAAAAAATCGCTGCCATTTTTGGTAATGGTCTATTGTTGCCAATGAAAATAACGTGCAAACAAAAATAATCTCAAAAATGCAACGCATGCCTTCCTCGACGAAGCTGACGATTGTCATTCCGTGCTTTAACGAGAAAAACACAATTCGGGCCATTGTGGATGCGGTGCGCGCGGCACCTTTTCCGTTGAAAGAAATCATTGTTGTCGATGATTTTTCAACGGACGGAACCAGAGAGATACTTGCGAATGAGTTGGCTGGCAAGATTGACAGGCTTGTCTTTCATGAAACCAATCTAGGCAAGGGGGCGGCACTCAGGTCTGGCATCCAACATGCCACCGGGGATATCGTCATCATTCAGGATGCCGATCTTGAATACAACCCAGATGAATATCAGATTTTGATAGAACCTATTTTATCCAACAGGGCTGATGTAGTGTTCAGCTCGCGCTTCATCGGTGGAAATTGCCACCGCGTTTTGTACTTCTGGCATCGCGTGGGCAATGGGTTCCTGACATTGGCCTCCAACGTATTCACCAACTTGAATTTGACGGACATGGAGTCCTGCTACAAGGCTTTCCGGCGCGAAATAATCCAATCCATCCGCATTGAAGAAAACAGATTCGGATTCGAACCGGAGATCGTGGCCAAAGTCTCGAAATTGCGCTGCCGCATCTACGAGGTGGGAATTTCCTATTTCGGAAGAACCTACGATGAAGGCAAGAAAATCGGATGGAAGGATGGTGTAAGAGCCCTCTACTGCATCGTAAAATACAATATCTTTCGGTGATTGTGTTGATCAACATCGATGATTAATATTTCACTCCGAATATCTTTGGCGACCTTTCCCCAAACCAGCGTGGCCAAGAATAATTGGTTCGCCCTGCGGTGCAGGATGTCGCGCTGATGGAGGGGTCTGTGGTGATCGGTGCGCAGAGTGCCAGGATTTCCCCCCACGGGGCTACGCGCCTTGTGCTTTTTGGAGGGCTCCCAGGTTCAGGCAAGTCTCATGCAGCCAGGCGCCTGGAGGCTCTGGGCTGGATGCTCTACGACGACTTTCAGGATCAGGCGGCGGGGGATTCTCCCCATTTCAGGGATTCCAGGCACTACACAGGCCTGGTCTCCAAGCTCCGCGCAGGCCATCGGTGCGTGGTCATCGACCTTCGCATGATCCACAAGGCCTATCGCAAAGGGGCCGCCACCGCGCTGCTTCGAGATGCCGGGCACATCGTCTCTGAACTCCATCTTTTCGAAAACAACCCCGTGCAATGCGCCCAGAACGTCCGCCATGCGGGTGATGCATTGCGTGAAAGCCTGCGCCTGCGAGAGATCAGCCACTGGACAAAGCGCTTCTCCGCACCGTCCCATGCGGTGGTGCACCCGGTTTGGCGGCTACCAGATTCGGTGGCGTGACCCGAGAGTCAGGCCTCGGCGCACTGCGGCTTTCGACTTGCTTTCATCCCCCCTCGGTAAAAGCACAGTGGCCGGAGCCCGCCCGCAGGCGGCATGATCGCAGCATGAAACTGCTGTTGGTCGAAGACGATTTTGATCTGGCCGGTGCCTTGAGCCGCAGCTTGGTGGCGCGCGGTTTTGAAGTGCTGTGCTGTGCCGACGGCAAAGAGGCCCTGGCGGCGGCGCGGCGCACGGCTTTTGATGTGATCACGCTCGACCTGTCCTTGCCGGGCCTGGATGGTCTGGAGGTGCTGCGGCGCCTGCGCGATGGCGGCAGCACCACGCCCGTGCTGGCGCTGACGGCCCGCGCCGCGGTGACCGACCGGGTGGCGGGGCTGGAGGCCGGGGCCGACGACTATCTGGCCAAACCTTTTGATCTGGACGAGCTGGTGGCGCGCCTGCGGGCGCTCACGCGCCGGGTGGGGCGCGACGGGCAGTTGCGCTGCGGCACGCTGTACCGCGACCCGGCCAGTGGCGTGTTCTACAACGATGCGCTGCCGCTGGAGCTGTCGCAGCGCGAGGCTGAACTGCTGCGGCTCCTGATGTCGCGCATCGACCGGGTGGTCAGCAAGGAAGAGCTGCGCACCCAGGTGTTTGCCAACACGGATGAGCAGGTGCAGGCCGATGCGGTCGAGGTGGTGGTGCACCGGCTGCGCAAGAAACTCGTGGGCACCAATGCCGAAATCGTCACGCTGCGCGGCGTGGGCTACCTGCTGTGCGATGCCGACAGCATGGCCGCGCAAAAAGGGGAGAAAAGCGACAAGGGCGACAAAGCCGAAAAAGGAGGGGCCCCCCGGTGAGCGTGCATTGGAGGCACTGGCACCCGCGCGGCGGCTCGCTGCAACGGCTGCTGCTGGTGTGGCTGCTGGGGCCGCTGTGGGCGCTGGTGGCCCTGATCACCGCCGCGCACGTGGTGCAGCAGGTGCGGCACGGCGCCGCAGCGCAGGACGAAGCCCTGCGCACCGCATTGGCGCACTGGCCAGCGGTCTTGCCTGGTGCATCCGATGAATCCCCCCTGGGGCCAGCCCCTGCGGCGTGGTTTCGCGAAAGCCGCGTGGATGGCGAGCGCCTGGCTGGCAGCGCCGCCTTGCCGCGTGTGCCGCCCACCGAGGCGGTGCAAGGGCAGGGCAGTGTGCATTTCTACCTGGCGCAAGTGGGGGACCAACTGGTGCGGGTGGCGGTCACGCTGCACCAGCCGCCTGCGGCAACGGGGGACGGGCAGGGCGCCGGCGAGCCCGTGGTGCGCCAGGTCGCCCGCCCATTGAGCGAACGGGTGCCCAGCGTGTCCCGCCTGCTGGGCGGCGGCGCCGGTTTGCGCACGGTGTACCTGCTGGCGCTGGCCATGACCGCCGTGGTGGTGGTGCTGGCACGCACGGCCTCGGAATGGCTGCGGCACGCGGATGTGTCACTGACCCAGCCGGGTGCAGGCAGCCCGGGCCATGGGTATGAAGGCCCGTCCGAACTTGCGCCGGCCGTGCAGCATTTTGGCGAGCTGCAGCAAAGCCAGAACCGCTGGATCGAGGAGCAGCGGCGCTTTCTGGCCGATGCCACGCACCAGCTGCGTACCCCCATGGCGGTGCTGCGCACGCAGCTGCAGTCGGCCATTTCTGGCGACATGCTGGTGGCCGATGCCCTGCACCAGATGCTGCACACGGTGGACCGGGCCTCGGGCCTGGCCAACCAGCTGCTGAGCCTGAGCAAGGTGGAGCAGCTCAAGCGCATGGGCGAGCTGCCCAGCGTGGACCTGAACGCCATTGCGCGCGAGGCCGTGATGGAGCTGGCGCCGCTGATCGCCGCCAAGCGGCTCGACTTTGCGCTGGAAGGCCCCGAACTGTCGGCCCCCGGCGACGCGGCCTTGCTGGGGGAGCTGATGCGCAACCTGCTGGCCAACGCCATCCACCACACGCCCGCGCACGGGCGGCTGGGGGTGCTGCTGCGCAATTGCACCGGCCGGCGGGAGGTGCTGGTGTGGGACGAAGGCCCTGGCATAGACGATGCCGTGCGGCAGCGGTTGTTCCAGCCGTTTTCTGCGGGCAAGGGCGGCGTGGGCCTGGGGCTGTCGATCTGTCGGCAGATCGCGGAGTCGATGGGTGCCGAGGTCACGCTGTTCAACCGTCTTGATGGAGGCCAGGTCATTGGCGTGGACGCCGTGGTGGCGTGGAACTAAGCCCCATTCGCTCACAGAACCCATCCGCAACCCGCAGCATGCCAGCCCGCATTTCAAGTCCGTTTTTCATCCACCGCTTTTTTACCCTTCCGTGTTTGACGCATTCACCGCGTGCCCCATGACGACCCCCGCTGCTTCCTACGGCATTGAATTCCAGGGCGTGTGCAAACGCTACGGCGCTTCTGAAAGCGACCCGCTGGTGGTGGACCACATCAGCTTCACGGTGCCGCGTGGCACGCTCACCACCATCCTGGGGCCGTCGGGCTGCGGCAAGACCACCACGTTGCGCATGATTGCCGGGCTCGAATCACCCACGGCGGGCCGCATCTTCATCGACGGCCAGGAGGTCACCACCCTCGGTCCGGCGCAACGCAATGTGAGCCTGGTGTTCCAGAGCTATGCACTGTTTCCGCACATGAATGTGATCGACAACGTGTGTTACGGGCTGCAAACGGCCCACTCCGACAAAGAGCAGGTGCGCGACAAGGCCCGCGCCATGCTCGACACCGTGGGCCTGCATGGCCTGGACCTGCGCAGGCCCCACGAACTGTCCGGCGGGCAGCAACAGCGCGTGGCGCTGGCGCGGGCACTGGCGCTGGAACCCGCCGTGCTGCTGTTTGACGAACCGCTGTCCAACCTGGACGCCCGGCTGCGGCGCTCCATGCGCGAGGAAATCCGCGCACTGCAGCAGCGCCTGCGGTTGACCGTGGCCTATGTCACCCACGACCAGAGCGAGGCGCTGGCGGTCAGCGACCAGATTGTGGTGATGAACAAGGGCGCCATCGCCCAGCGCGGCGCGCCCAGTGAGCTGTATGAGCAGCCTGCGTCCGAGTTTGTGGCGGGCTTCATGGGCGAGGCCATGCTGTTCGAGGGCCACAACCACGCGGCAGATACGGTAAACCCGGCAGGCGGCAGCTATGCCCAGCTCGGCCCCTTGCGCGTGCCGTCGTCCGCCGCGCTGGCGCCTGGCCCCGTCAAGATCGCGGTGCGGCCTGAGGCCTGGGTCATCGGGCCTGCCACGTCTACCGGGGTGGCGGCGCGGCTGACCAAACGCACCTACCTGGGCAGCATCATGGAATACACATTTGCCAGCGCGCTGGGCGAGATCTTCGTGGTCTCGCCCCAGGTGCAATTGGAGCTGGATGTGGGGGCCCCCGTGAGCCTGACGCTGGCCGACCACGGTGTCTCCGTGGTCGGCAGGTGAGGCGCAGTGCCATTCGTCCATTCCATTTTTCTATTGGAGCGCTATCCGCATGCACTACGCCGTTGCGATCTTTGACCTGGACAACTGCCTGCTCGACGCGCGGGCCGTGGGGCCGTTGTTCGAGCCTGCTTTTGAAGCCATCCGGCAGGCCAATCGGCACACGCTGACCCCCGCCGTGCTGGAGCAGGCCCTGCACCAATGCTGGTTCACGGCGTTTGACCTGGTGGCGGAGCGCTACCGCTTCACGCCGGCCATGCGCGCGGCGGGCTGGCAGCAGTTCAGCCAGATGCAGGTGCGCGCGCCGCTGCAGGGCTACCCCGACGTCGGTCTGCTGCCGCGGATTCCCTTGCGGCGCTACCTGGTCACCAGTGGATTTCGGCGCCTGCAGGACAGCAAGATCGATGCGCTCGGCATCCGGCCGTGGTTTGAACAGGTGCTCATCGACGCCATTGATGACCCCCTGGACAAAGTCGGTGCCCTGCACGGCAAACGGCCCCTCTTCGAGCAGATCCTGGCGCGCGAAGGCTGCACACCGCAGCAGGCCCTGGTGATTGGAGACAACCCTCTGTCCGAACTGGCAGCCGGACGCGCTCTGGGGGCCACCACCGTGCAGACCGTGCGGCCCGGTGTGCAGCCCTGGGAGCTGGCCGACCACCAGGTGGAAGGGCTGGAAGGCGTGTTGAAGCTGTTGTCGCCGGCCAGCCAACGGCAGGCGGACGCCTTGCCCGCGCGGGCCTGAACGCAGCGGCCATCGCGCAAACGCAGGCCCTGCCTCAGCCAAATTTGCGGACCAGCCGGGCCACCGTGCCCCAGGTGCGCGTGGTGGCGGGCAGGCCCAGCAGCTGTTCGGCAAACACGTTCGGGTTTCCCGGAGTCTTGCCGGTCAGGTGGCTCAGCGACAGCAGCTCGGCGTCGGTGTAGAGCAGCACCTGGACGTCTCTGCGGGCATTGCAGGTAGGCAGCGCGGGCAATACCTTCGCGTCGTCGTGCAGAAAGGTCACGTAGAAGTCGTAGATGGGCGGCGCCTTGTCCATGCCCACAAACGGATCGCGAGCCATCAGCGTGTGCAGGTAGGCCATGGTCCGCACAAATACGGGTTCGTCAAATCCATGCCCGGTGGCCAACGCCTGCTGCACCGTCCGTGCAATCTTGCGCGCGGGCCGCACGCCGCGCGCGCTGAAGGCGACCGTGCCATTGGTCTGGAACGAGGCGGCTTCATCGGCCCCGGCTTGCACAAATGCGCTTTCCAGCGCGGCACGCGACGGCGCATTGCCATGGCCCAGGTTCAGATTGCGGAAGAAGGCGGCGAACTTCATGGGCGGAAGGAACAGGGCGGTGTTTCAGAATACCTCACAGCGCCACATCGGCTGCCATCGGTACAAGCGCGAGCGGGTTCTGCTTCCAGTTCGTAGAGGATTGGATTGAATTGAATTGGAAGAAAATAGCCGCCCAGCGCTTTATGGTATTGCGCCAATAGCTATTAAAATAATAGCAAATGGAGGCGGTGCTTCGCCAGTCAAGCCACAATAGGGGCCCGCCCATTGTTCGCCTGCCGGTTTGTACCTTGAACTCCGCTGTCTTCACCTCGCTGATCCCCGTCATCCTGTTCATCGCCATCGGCTTTTACGTGGGACGGCGCGGCTGGATTCGGGCGGCGGCGGTGAAGGACCTGGCCAACCTGGTGTTCATGGTGCTCACACCCGCGCTGCTGTTTCGCACCATGAGCACGGTGCACATCCAGGACCTCGACTTCGGCCCGGTGGGCATCTACTTTGTGGCATTTGGCATGGTGTACGCGGCCACGCTGGCACTGCAGGGCTTTAACACGCTGGCAGCGGCGCGGGCGCTGGCCAACACCTTCAGCAACACGCTGATGATCGGCGTACCGCTGGTGGGCCTGGTGTTTGGCGACGCGGGGCTGGTCACTCTGTTCACGCTGATCTCGGTGCACTCGCTCATCCTGCTGACCGCTGCCACCGTGGTGTTTGAACTGGCCGCCGCACGCGAACATGCAGGCCGCGAGGGCGGGGCGCAGCAGCCCCTGTGGCGGACCGTGCTGCAGGCCATGCGCAACGGCATCGTGCACCCGGTGCCACTTCCCATCATTGCGGGCCTGCTGTTTGCACAGACCGGTCTGGTCGTGCCACAGGTGGTGGACAAACCCTTGCTGCTGCTGGGCCAGGCGCTGGGGCCGATTGCGCTGCTGCTGGTGGGGGTGACGCTGGCGTTTACCAAGGTCGGCCACCACTTCAAGGCGGCCCTGCGCATTGCACTCGTCAAATGCGTCCTGCACCCCATCGTGCTGACCGCACTGGGCTGGGCACTGGGCCTGTCAGGCATGCCGCTGGCGGTCATGATCGTGGCGGCCTCGCTGCCGGTGGGGGCCAACGTGTTCCTGTTTGCGCAGCGTTATGCGGTAGCCGAGGACGAGGTGACGGCGAGTGTGGCGGTGTCTACCGCGCTGGGGTTGGTGACGATGCCGGTCGTGATCCTGGGGGTAACGCGCTGGGTGGCGAACTGAATTTGAAAGGATGGGCTGCACGGCGTTTTTCCGCTGTCCGTTGCCCGCCGGGGAAACCCAGCCGTGCAGGCGGTTCACGCTGCCCTCACTTTTGCGGCTGCAGGAAGTCCGTCAGGCGCTGAAACCACAGCACTTCGACAAAGTCACCACGGATGACAAGGTCCTCTGTGCGCAGCGCGGTGAGAAACGCGTCTTTGCTTTCCTTCGCAGACAAAACTGCGAATCCCTTGGCAGCATCCTTAAATACGAGGGTGAACTTTGGACAATCCGTCAGCCCGGCCGCAGAGCGTACCTTTCCGTCGTCAATACGAAAGTGGCGGCCAGCACCGTCCAAGGTCTGGATCTGAAACACCAGCGTCTTGTCTTTCACATGGCGGGCGCACTCCGCATTTTTCTTGACGGCCCGCTGCAGCAGCTTTGCCAGCAGCCACAACAACAATTTGAACTTCATGGTGCTTCGCTCTCTTTGGTGGGTATTTCTGTGTGCGGCCAGCAGTTACTCGTCCAGAAACTGCCGGGCATGTCTGACGAAGCGCTCTGGATACTGAAACTGTGCTGCGTGGCCCGCATCGGGGTAGATGAACAGCTGGGCATTGGGAATGTGCTGGCTCATGTGCCAGGAGTTGATGCTCGGAATCATCACGTCGTCCGTCCCGTTGAGGATGAAAGTCGGCTGTGTGATCTCTCGCAGATGCGCAAACGGGTCGTTGGGATCGAGCTTCGGCAGGTAGTACATGTTGGCTTCGATTTGCGCCTGGACCACTTCTGGCGAACTGGGCGGGTCTTGCTCCGCTCTCTCGTGGCGGCGTTTCCAGAAATTCCGCCCCGCCTGGCGCGCGGCTTCTGATCGGCCAAAGAAGAGGAACAGGAAGTCGTCGATGGTGGGTACCGGTCTGGGCGCGCGCTCCGCAACGCCCGGGTCCGATTCGGGGTTGCCGCCTCGCGGCCCTGTGCCGAGCAGCATCAGCTTGCGCACCAGGTCAGGATGGCGCCGCGTCAAGTCCTGAGCCTGGAAGCCGCCGAGCGAGAACCCCAGCACATCGACCTTTTGAAGACCCAGAGCGCGTATCACGGCGGCCGCATCGTCAGCCATGTGTTCGATCCGCGTGCGGGGCTTGCCCAAAGAGGATGCAACCCCCCGACCGTTGTACAGGATGACTTCGCGCCCCGCGGCAAGCCCGTCGGTCATGACGGGATCCCAATGGTCCATGCCGCCTCGAAAGTGCTGAATCATGAAGAGGGGTGGCTGGTCTGTCGCTGTGTTGCCCCAGCGGCGATAGGCGAAACGGTCGCCGTCTACCTCCACAAAGCGGGTGGGTACCGTGAGGTGGGTATCACTCATGTCAAAAGCCTTCCGTGGATGGGTGTGTTGTTCGATTTCAGTTCGGCGCTGTGTTGGCAGCGCCAACTGCGGCCTGCCAAGCACTGGTGTTGCCACCCGAGACGCGAATCGACGCGTCAAGAAGCACACTCCAAAGCACGACCGCTTGTTGAGCAGCCCGGGCACCACCGTGCGCTAGGCGCTCAGCATCGCGCGGTCTGCAAGCACAGTCGGGCGCGCCGGGTGCTCAACCAGCGAGCGTCGGATAGTCCGTGTAGCCCTTGGCACCGGGCGTGTAGAACGAGGTGGGGTCGGGCGCGTTCAAAGGCGCGTCTTGGCGCATGCGCTCGACCAGGTCAGGGTTGGCGAGGAAAGCCCTGCCCATGGCGACCAGGTCCGCGCGGCCTTCGCTCAGCGCCTGTTGTGCACTGGCCTTGTCCTGTCCGCCTGCGAGGATGAAGGGGCCGTGGAACGCAGCCCTCAAGTCGGCCTTCAGCTTTGCCGGGACGGGCGGGGTGCCCATCGACGAATGGTCCAGAACGTGAACGTACATGAGACCGAGTGCGGAGAGTTCCTTCACCAGCGCCAGATACTGTTCGTCCACGCCTTCGAATGCGCTGGCGGCATTGACCACGCCGTAGGGCGACAGGCGGATGCCGACGCGCTCAGCACCGATCTCCTTGGCGGCAGCACGGGCAACCTCAAGCACCAGGCGATTGCGCCCTTCGGCCGTGCCGCCGTAGCCGTCGGTGCGGCGGTTGATGTTGGCGTTCAGGAATTGCTCGAGCAAGTAACCGTTGGCGGCGTGCAATTCGATGCCATCAAAACCAGCTTGAATCGCAAGGCGCGCGGCCGTTGCGTATTCGCCGATGGCGGTCTGGATATCGGCCTCGGTCATGGCGCGCGGCGGCGTGTGCGGCTGCATGCCTTGCGTATCGGTCCACATTTCGCCAGGGCAGGTCTCGGGCGACGGCCCCAGCACCTCGGCACCCGCAGGCATGTTGACCTGGTGGCTCACACGGCCTGTGTACATCAGCTGCACGACGATCTTGCCGCGCTGGGCATGGACTGCATCCGTCACCAGCCTCCAGCCTTGCACCTGGGCTTCGTTAAACAGGCCGGGAATGCGGGCATAACCCAAACCGTTGGGTGACGGCGAGGTTCCTTCCGTGATGATGAGGCCGGCGCTTGCGCGCTGGGCGTAGTAGGTGGTCATCAAACTGTTGGGCGTGTTGTTCTCGCTCGCGCGGCTGCGCGTGAGCGGCGACATCACCGTGCGATTGCTGAGCTGCGTGGCGCGCAGGGAGAAGGGTTCGAAGAGCATGGGTGTCCTTGGATAGTGGAAAGGGGGAGGGGGGAGGGGCGTGGATAGGAAGTCAGCAGCCCCCGGTCTGTTCTATCGGGCGAGGAACTCGAGCGAGCTGGCGACGAAGTCAGCATGGAACTGGAATGCCCCACCATGACCCGCATCGGGATAGATGATCAGTTGGCTATTTGGTAGCCGCCGCGCCAGGTCGTGCGTGTTGATCGTCGGGACCATCCTGTCGTTGTCGCCATTGACGACGAGCACCGGCTGCCTGATCCGGGAAAGATCGGCGGGCGCCTTCTTGCCCCAGGCGCTCAGGGCCTGCAACTGGGCCACGTAGGCGCTCGTGGTGATGTCCTTGTCACGGTTGTCGGTGCGCTCAGACAGCCGCTTCAAGAATGCCTTGCCGGCTTCGATACCGTTGGGGGTGCGGGTGAAGAACAGGAACTGTTTGGGATCTTGGCCCGTGAGAAGGCCTCGCAAAAGATCCAGATTGGCGACCCCCGCAACGGAGCTGATGCCTTCACCACCCGCTGGGCCCGTGCCGGCGAGGATCATCTTGCGAACCAGATCTGGCTCCTTCAAGGCAATCTCCTGGGCAATCATTCCGCCCATCGAGAAACCGAACAGATCGACCTGCTGGTAGCCCTTGGCCTTGATGAAGGTGATCGCATCGTCGGCCATCTGCTCCACGGTGGTCGATGGCGCGCCGCTGGATGCGCCCACCCCCCGGTTGTCGAATGCGATCACATGGCGCTGCGCTGCCAGCCCGTCCACGACCCGTGGGTCCCAGTTGTCCAAGACCGCAGCCAGATGGACCAGCAGAATCAGAGGTGTCCCGCCGTGGTGCTTGCCCAGTTCACGGTAGGCAAAGTCAACCCCGCCCGCCGAGATGGTCTGCGTGGGAACCTTGACCCAGGTCGGCCGCTCTTGGCTTGCGACTGGCACGGCACGGCTTGTGCCATCGGGCGCAGCCTGTTGGGCATGCGATGGGGTGGAGGCAAAAGGGGCGGCCAGCGCAAGCAGCGTGGCGGCCGCTTTTTTCAGCAGTGGAGTCATGGGAGGGCTTTCGCTAGGCCAAAGACACAAGGGCGGGGTATCGGGGCATGCTCAGCCCAGTGGGTGGAGGTAGCTCGGCCTGGCTGCCGTCATGCCGTTTTTGACCAGCATGGTGAGTTCGTCCGCAAGGACTTCATCGAGACCCGCCTCGAGTCCATCCAGCGCACGCTGAACGATTTTTTCAGGGCTTGACTTGGGCACATCGAATCCCCGGGTGAGGTCGGTGTCCACGTACGCCATGTGCAGGCCGAGCACCTGGGTTTTCTGGGCCAGCAACTCGTTGCGCAGGGCATTGGTGAGCGACCAGGCGGCAGATTTGCTGGCGGAGTAGGCGGCCAGCTCTCCGCCGTTCACCCAGGAGGCAACGGACAGCACATTCAGCAGGGCGCCGCCGCCATTGCTCTTCAGGATGGGCGCAAAGGCCTTGCTCATGCGCAGCACGGAGAAGAAATTGGTCTCGAAGATGCGGCGTGCGACCTCTTCGCTGTCGTCAGCGAGAAATCCCCCTGGCTGGGCGATGCCCGCGTTGTTGATGAGCAAGGTCACGTCCCCGGCCTGGGCGACAGCGTTTGCGACTTCGTCGGGCTTGGTCACGTCGAGCTTCAGCGCATGCACACCGGGCAGGGTGACAGAGGCGGGGTCCCGGGCGGCGGCATAGACTTTGCGCGCACCACGGTTCAACAGTTCACGAGCAAAGGCCAGGCCGATGCCACGGTTGGCGCCCGTCACGAGGGCTACAGCGTTTTCAATCTTCATAAAAAACTCCAGTCCAAAAATCAAGAATTCGTTGCGCAGGGCAAAGCCAAACCAGGCGAGCCATGTCTGCCTTTGGCCCTGCTTGGCTTTGCTCTGATTGGTTTTTTGGGTGACTACCGCACCTTGATCACGACCTTGCCTTTGGCGCGGCCCCCCTCGACGTACGCAAGTGCGTCATTGGTGGACTCAAACGAGAAGACCCGGTCCACCACAGGCCGTATCACCCCGGCCTCCACCAGGCGCGTGATCTCGCGCAGCTGACTTCCGTTGGCCCTCATGAAGAGAAACGAATAGCCGACCCGGCGTGCCAATGCCCTGCGTCTGACGCCTGCACTCAGCAGCCGCACGACCAGCTTCACGAACCAGGGGGCCTTGATCGCGCTTGCGAAATCGGGATCCGGCGGGCCGGAAATGGAAATGAGTTTTCCACCCCCCTTGAGCACTCGCAGGGATTTTTCGAGGGTCTTGCCGTCCTGGCTGTTCAATACGACGTCGTAGTCGCGCAATACGTCCTCAAAATCCTGCGTCTTGTAGTCCACGGCGACGTCGGCCCCAAGGGCCTTCACCAGTGCGGCATTGGCCGTGCTGGTGGTCGTGGCCACCGTGGCACCAAGATGCTTGGCCAGCTGGATGGCAAAGGTCCCCACGCCGCCAGAGCCCGCCTGGATAAAGACCTTCTGGCCCTTTTTGATTTGGGCCTTCTCGACCAGCGCCTGCCAGGCCGTCAGCGCCACCAAGGGAAGGGACGCTGCTTCTTCCATGGTGATGTTCTTCGGCTTGAGCGCCAGCGAGGCCTCTTTCACCGGCACAAATTCAGCAAACGTACCGATGCGAAAGTCGTCCGGCCGTGCGTAGACCTCATCACCCACTTTGAACTGCCGCACGCGGGGGCCCACCTGGGTGACCACGCCAGCCACGTCGTGGCCCAAGACGAGGGGCAGTTTGTAAGGCAGGATGAGCTTGAACTCTCCACTGCGAATCTTCGAGTCCAGAAGATTCACACCCGCAGCGTGGACCTGGACCAGGACTTCGTCGTCGCGCAGCTCCGGGGTTGGCAGCTCGGCCAATCGAAGATCCCCTTTTTTGCTGTAGCGATCAATGACAAATGCTTTCATGGTTTTCCTTACTCCTGGCGTATCCAGGTTGGTGAACGGCCCACTGGCGACGATCAAATTATGCTTATATGATTTTTGTCATATTTCAAATCGAGACAAGGACCGCATCACCTTCGTCAAGTTAGCGCGCGCCAGTCTCGCCAGAGGAGATCTGGCCAGTACGGACTGCATCTGCCGCCTGTGACCGGATGGCTGCGCGGTCAGCCACGGACTTGTAAGACTCGGCTTTGGAGCCCGAAGGGATCTGGCTTCGGGTCATGGGTACTTGTGCAGCTTCTGCGGCGACTTCAGCCCGCGTGCGGTTGCCCTCAAACTGGGTGGCAAATTGCGCTGGATCCAACTCAGCAGCTTGTGCGCCGACTGAGGTGAGCGTTGCGACTACTGCGAGGGAGAGAAAGCGAGAGAAGGTGTTCATGGTGGATATCTCCTAGGAAATGAGGCTCAGGCGCCTCGGAAGATGCTGGATGCCAGGTTTGCGGCGAGTCACTCAGCGGGGTTTGCGATGGAAGGGTTGGTGGTCACGGCAATCAATGGGGCCTTTCAAAGTTCGACTGCAGATAGATTACATGACGAGCATCATATTTTTGTACAAACAAGAACGTCGGAACAAGTGGGAGATCGAGCCCATAATAGGCCGATTTGAGAATTTTCCACTTCATCCCAGTTTTTAATATGATGATCATCATAATTTAATTCCAAAAAATGGAAGCTATTTTTGCGACGCTTCACCACTGGAGCGGGCGTACTTGAAAGCAGCTTTGCTTAGCCTTCCAGCCAGCGAAGGATCGTCTACGGCGCGCGCCAGGGAAACGGCTCCCACCATGGTGGCAACCAGAAAAAGTGCTCGCTCGTGGGCTTCTGGTGTTCCCCAGCTGGGCAACTGTCGTGCGATCACATCCACCATTTCTTTCATTCGCCGGGTGGCTGCACGCCGCACCTCGGGGGCTTGGCGGGCCAGCTCCGAACTGAGGGCCGCCATAGGGCAACCAACCTCCGGATTGTTGATGTGCTGTTCCGACAAATAGGCCTCTAGCATGGCCTCCAGCGCTTGATCGGCTGGAACCGACGCAGCTGCAGACTCGGCGAGCCCAACGGTTTCTGCGCCCGCTCTGTCTGTGGCTTCCGCAAGCATCGCTTCCCGAGAAGGGAAGTGGGAATAGAAGCCGCCATGCGTGAGGCCTGCGTCCTTCATGATGTCCGCCACTCCCGCTCCGCTGAATCCATTGCGCCGGATGGCGCGTGCAGCAGCCGCCACGATGCGCTCGTGGCTCAGTTCTTTGCGAGAGGGGACAGCGTTTTTCACACCGCAACTATAACAGAAATTATTACGATCATCATATTTTCTGAGCCTTGTTCGTCCACGGATCATTCTTGGGAACGACTGCGGCATCCAGCGCCCAACGCTCCGGACTGCTAGGTCGAGAGATTTCGTGGCGACGAGATAGTCAAAAAAACGCCGGGGGCGCCTTCGGCTCAGGCGTCTACGGCCCCATGGAAGGCCACGCAGAGTTTGTTCCCGTCGGGATCTCGGAAGTACGCGCCGTAGTAGTTGGCGTGGTACTCCGGCCGCAGGCCGGGTGGCCCGTCGCAATGGCCACCGTGCGCCAAGGCCGCAGCGTGCACGGCATCCACCTGCGCACGGCTGCTGGCGGCAAAGGCCGTCATTGGGCCATTGCCCGGCGCATGCTCACCTTCAAAAGGGCGGCCGATAAGGAAGAGGGGGCGCGGGTCGGGGCTGCTTTGCCAGCCGGCCCAGGGACGGGATGGGTCCACAAAACGCTGCGCGATACCCAGGGCTGCCATGACTGGCCGGTAGAACGCCATGGCGCGATCAAAATCCGTCACGCCCACAAAGATGTGCGAAAACATGCTGCTCCTCGTCCGTGCTTGTGCCACCAGAAGCGGCGCTCAGGGCGCCAGCCGCTCCCGCACCCACTCGCCGCCGTCCATCCGGTACCGCAGCCGGTCATGCAACCGGCTCTTGCGCCCTTGCCAGAATTCCCACTGATCAGGCATCAGGCGATACCCGCCCCAGTGCGGTGGGCGGGGTGGCTTGAGCAAAAACTGCGCGCCGTACTTGGCCGCATTGGCCACGAGCACGCCCCGCCCGGAGATCACCTGGCTTTGCGGGCTGGCCCAGGCGCCGATGCGGGAGTCCAGCGGGCGGCTGGCAAAGTACTCGTCACTCTCTTCATCGCTGACCTTTTCCACAACGCCTTCGATGCGTACCACACGTTCCAGCTCCACCCAGTGGAACTGCAGGGCTGCGTAGGGGTTGCCCGCGATCTGGCGGCCCTTGCGGCTGTCGTAGTTGGTGAACCAGACGATGCCGCGCTCGTCATAACCCTTGATCAGCACGATGCGGGTACTGGGGCGCAGGTCGCTGCCCACGGTGGCCAGGGTCATGGCGTTGGGCTCGGGCACTTCGGCGCTGATGGCTTCTTTGAGCCACTGGTCAAACTGCTGCTGGGGGGCGGCGCGCGAGGCGTCTTCGTTGAGTTCGGCGCGCTCGTAGCTCTTGCGAAGGTCGGCGATGGAGGTGGTCATGGGCCGATTGTGCATGCGGGGGCAGGGCGCTTGCCAGCAAGGGTGGGCACGCTGCAAAGAGCGTGACGGCCAGGCGGGATCTGGGTAACGTGGGGTCTTCGAGGACCCTGGTTGTCGCCGAATAACTATTCGCTTATATTGCTGCATCGATGAAACCCAAAGACGACGAAAAACAGCGTGCCATCGCCCAGGCCACCTTCGAGCTGGTGGCTCAGACGGGCCTGAGCGGCCTGACCCTGGCCGACATCGCCCGCGCAGCGGGCATTGCCACCAGCACGCTGTATGTGTATTACCCGTCCAAGGATGAACTCATCAGCCAGCTCTACCAAGATGCCAAAACGGTCACGGCCGCCCGCATCATGGAAGGCATCGCGCCTGGTATGCCCTACCGCGCCCGCGTGCGGCGTGCTTGGGGCAACCTGTTGCGGCACCGGCTGGACCAGTATGCCGAAGTGGTGTTCCAGGAGCAGTACTACAACTCGCCCTGGTTCACCGATGGGAACCGCGAATTCTCGACCCGCCTGATGGCCGGTTTTTTTGCGTTGATGGAAGAAGGCCAGCAGCAAGAAATATTGAAGGCCGTGCCGATCCCGCTGCTCACGGCCAGCCTGGTGGGGTCGGTGCGCGAGACGGGCAACCTGATCCGCACCAAGGTGCTGCCCGACGAAGAAGCCGTACACCAGATGGCTTTTGGGCTGTGCTGGGACGCATTGAAGGCCTGAGTGGGAGACAGCGAAGCTTTTTTTGCCCGAGGTTGATCTTTTAATCGAATTTATATTCTCTTAAAAATGCCACGCACCACGCTCCAACCCTTTCATGGCCGATGGCGTCGCTGACGCCATCCCTGTCTACCCAACCGCCCCCAACACAACAACACCTTTCCCACGGAGAACCCCACGATGCCCACCCTCAACATCAATGGCAAAGACACGGCTGTGGATGCCGATGAATCCACCCCCATCCTCTGGGCCCTGCGCGACACACTGGGCATGACCGGCACCAAGTTTGGCTGTGGCCAGGCTTTGTGCGGGGCTTGCACGGTGCACCTGAACGGCGCGCCAGTGCGCTCGTGCATCACGCCGATTTCGGCGGCAGCGGGCCAGAAGATCACCACCATCGAGGCTGTGACGGCCAGCGACAAGGTGGGCAAGGCCGTGCATGCGGCCTGGGTGAAACACGATGTGGCGCAATGCGGCTACTGCCAGAGCGGCCAGATCATGAGCGCCACCGCCTTGCTCAAGGGCAAGAAGAAGCCCAGTGACGCCGACATCGACGCGGCCATGGCAGGCAACGTGTGCCGCTGCGGCACCTATGTGCGCATCCGCGCGGCCATCCATGACGCTGCCAAAACCCTGGCTTGATTGAAGGAGAACACCATGCACTTTGATGCTCATGCCCTGCAGGGCCAAGCCCATATTTTTATGCCAAAACACCTGCTAGCGCTTATGGATAAAGCGCAAGCAGCTACTAATTCAGGAGTAAACGACGCAATAGAGGGTATTGAAGGCCTGGCTCGCCGCACCTTCCTCAAGGTGTCGGCGGCGTCGGGCTTTGCCCTGGGCGCGTTTCCGCTGGTGGCTGCCGCGCAGGGTGCCGCAGCAGCAGCCCCCGCAGGCCTCAAGCCGTTCGAGCAGCCTTCAGCCTTTGTACGCATCGACGCCGATGGCACGGTCACCGTCACCATCAACCGCCTGGACTTTGGCCAGGGCGTGCAGACCGGCCTGCCCATGATCCTGGCCGAGGAGCTGGATGCCGACTGGAGCAAGGTGCGCAGCGTGCACGGCGATGCCAACCAGGCCTATGCCGATCCGATGATGGGCATGCACCTCACGGGCGGCTCCAACTCCATCAAGAACTCGTACACCCAGTACCGCGAACTGGGTGCCCGCACCCGGGCCATGCTGGTCTCGGCCGCTGCCGCGCAGTGGGGCGTGGATGCGTCGGCACTGCGCACCAGCAACGGCTTCGTCGTCGGCCCCGGGGGCAAGAAGCTGGGCTACGGTGCGCTGGCCGAAGCGGCCATGAAACAGCCGGTGCCCGAAAAGGTCACCTTGAAGGACCCGAAGCAGTTCCGTCTTATCGGCAAGCCCACTGGGCGGCTGGACGCCAAGGCCAAGTCGAGCGGCCAGCAAGACTATGGCATTGACGTGCGCTTGCCTGGCATGCTGACGGCCGTGGTGGCGCGCCCGCCGGTGTTTGGCGCCAAGCTGAAGTCGCTGGACGACAGCGCCGCCAAAGCCATCAAGGGCGTGAAAGCCGTTCTGCGTGTGCCCACCGACCGGGGCGGCGAAGGTGTGGCCATCGTGGCCGATGGTTACTGGCCCGCCAAGCAGGGCCGCGATGCGCTGAAGGTGGAATGGGACACCAGCGCGGTCGGCAAGCCTGACACCACGGCACTGCTGGCGCAGTACCGCGAACTGGCCGCCAAGCCCGGCAACGTGGCCATGCAGGCCGACATGGCGCCGCTGGCGAGCGCTGCCCACAAGATCAGTGCCGAATTCGTGTTCCCGTACCTCGCGCACGCGCCCATGGAGCCACTCAACTGCACCGTGAAGCTGGATGGTGACAAGGCCGAGCTATGGATGGGCACGCAGATGCCCGGCCTGGACGCGATGGCCGCCGCCAAGACGCTGGGCCTGCAGCCGCAGAACGTCAAGGTCCACACCCAGATGGCCGGTGGTGGCTTTGGCCGCCGCGCCATTCCCACCAGCGACTACGTAGTGGAGGCCTGCGGCGTGGCCAAGGCCGCGCGCACGGCGGGCATCACCGCCCCGGTGCGCACCCTGTGGAGCCGCGAGGACGACATCAAGGGCGGCTACTACCGCCCCATGCACGTGCACCGCGCCGAGATCGGATTCGACGCACAGGGCAAGATCCTGGCGTGGGACCACACCATCGTGGGCCAGTCCATCACCAAGGGCTCGCCGTTCGAGGCCTTCATGGTCAAGAACGGCATCGACGCCACGACCACCGAAGGCATGGGCGAGCCGTACAACGTACCCATGAAGCTGTCGGTGCACCACCCCGACGTGAACGTGCCGGTGCTGTGGTGGCGCAGTGTGGGCTCTACCCACACGGCCTACGCCATGGAAACCCTCATCGACGAAGTGGCGCGCACCACCAAGCAAGACCCCGTGGCCTACCGCATGGCCCTGATGGGCGACAAACACCCGCGCCACAAGGCCGCATTGCAACTGGCGGTGGCCCAGTCGGGCTATGGCAAGAAGAAGCTGGCTGCTGGCCGCGCCTGGGGCGTGGCGGTGCACGAGTCATTTGAATCGGTGGTGGCCTATGTGGTCGAGGCGTCCGTGAAAGACGGCACGCCCAAGCTGCACAGCATCACGGCCGGCGTGCATTGCAACCTGGTGGTCAACCCCAAAAGCGTGGAAGCCCAGGTGCAGGGCGCGGCGCTGATGGGCCTGTCGATGTGCCTGCCCGGCGGCGCCATCACGCTCAAGGACGGCGTGGTGGAGCAAAGCAACTTCGGCGATTTCGCCGTGCCGCGCATCACCGACATGCCGCAGGTGACGGTGCACATCGTGCCCAGTGCCGACCCACCCAAGGGCATGGGTGAGCCCGGCCTGCCACCGCTGGCACCGGCTTTTGCCAATGCCATTGCCCAGCTCACGGGCAAAACACCGCGCGAGCTGCCGTTCAAGCTGGCTTGAGTGCGGCGCGCACCCGGGGGGAGGGCGCGTCACCCCCCGGGCGCTGCTGATGCGGTGGCCGTCTTGACCAGCGCCAGAAACGCCCGCAGCGTGGCCGTGGGCTGTCTGCGGCTGGGGTAGTACAGGTAGAAGCCCGGGATGGGCGGGCACCAATCGTCCAGCACGCTCACCAGTGCGCCGCGGGCCAGGGCTTCGCGCGCGTAGGGTTCGTACAGGTACGCAAAACCCACGCCCGCCAAGGCCGCCTGCAGGATGAGGGGCATGTCGCCCACGGTCAGGCGCCCTTGCACATCGACGGCCATCTTCTCGCCGGCTTTTTCAAACTCCCACGCATAACGCGCCCCGCTCGGAAAGCGGATGCGCACGCAGGGCATCTGCAGCAGATCGTGCGGGGTGTGCGGCATGCCCACGCGCTCCAGCAGGGCGGGTGCGGCCACCACCATCAGCCGCTGCGGTGGCCCCAACGGCAGGGCCACCATGTCCTGCTGCAGGCGTTCGCCATAGCGCACGCCGGCATCAAAGCCGCTCTCTACGATATCGACCAGCCCGTCGTCCAGCACCAGCTCGACTTCGGCCTGCGGGTGCTGCGCCAGAAACTGCGCAATCAGCGGCCCCAGCACCAGGTCGCCCGCGGAGCGCGGCGCGTTGATGCGCAGCTGGCCCTGCGGGGTATCCCGAAACGCGTTGATGTCGTCGATGGCCGCAGCAATGTCCTGCAGGGCAGGCCCCACGCGGTCCAGCAACTGGCGCCCCGCAGGGGTCAGCGCCACGCTGCGCGTGGTGCGGCTGAACATGCGCACGCCCACCCGCTCTTCCAGCGAACGCACAGCATGGCTGATGGCCGAAGCCGACAGGCCCAGGTCCTGCGCGGCGGCCCGAAAGCTCAGGTGGCGCGCGATGGTGCTCAGGAGTTTGAGATCTGCAAGGTCCAGGCTCATTATTGAAATCAGTTCATTGATGTGTGCATTTTCAGGCCATTTATATATTCTATTTTCAACAATAAGCTTCCCGCTGATTTGCAACACCACAGGAGAAAACATGCAAAACAGCGAGTGGAATCTGGCCAGAAAAACTTATCTGGTGAGCGGAGCGTCTTCGGGCATTGGCGCCGAAACCGCCGTGGCGCTTGGGCGCCACAAAGCCAATGTGGTGCTGGCCGCGCGCCGCACGGCCGAATGCGAAGAGGTGGCCGAGCGGGTGCGTGCCGCCGGTGGACAGGCCTGGGTGATGGCCCTGGATGTGACCGATGAGGCCAGCGTACAGCGCAGTGTCGAGGCCACAGTACAGCACTTTGGCCGCCTGGACGGCGCCTTCAACAACGCAGGCGCCCTGGGGGTCGCAGGCCCTTTGCACACACTGAATGCAGCGGATGTGCAGGCGGTGCTGCAGGCCAACACAATGGGCATCTTCTATGCCATGAAGCACCAGATTGCGGCCATGCTGAAGACCGGCGGCGGCGCCATCGTGAACAACCTGTCCATCTCGTCCCAGGTGGGGTTCAACGGCATCAGTGCCTATACCGCCAGCAAACACGCGGCCCTCGGCCTCACGCGCAACGCGGCGATGGAATATTTTCAGCAAGGCATCCGCGTGAACGCCGTGAGCCCAGGGCCCACGGTCACGCCCATGGCACTGGCTGCCTTTGGCAATGAGGATGCGATGCGCAGCACCTTGCAGGCATCGGTGGCGGGCCGTCCAGCAGCACCGGCCGAGATGGTCGGGCCGGTGCTGTTTTTGCTGTCGGACGCGGCCAGTTTTGTGAGCGGGCACAACCTGGTGGTGGATGGTGGGTACACGCTGGCCTGAGTCAAGTCGCAGTGCGGCGAACGGCCTAGAATCGCGCCCGCTGTGCACCGCACGGCCCATTGCCCAACGCAGGTTCTATCTCCATGTCTCTCAATCCCTCGCCTCCCGTGGTGCTGGTGCTGGCCTCTGGCCGGGGCGAACGTTTTGCAGCATCGGGCGGCACGGTGCACAAGCTGCGCACCCCCTTGGGTGACAAAACGGTGCTGGAGCACACCCTGGCCGCCGTGCGTGCCAGCGGGCTGCCCTGGCATCTGGAGGATGCCGGGCACCCGGGCATGGGGGATTCGATTGCGGCAGCCGTGCGCGCCACAGCGGATGCGCCGGGCTGGCTGGTGTTGCCGGGGGATCTGCCGCTGGTATTACCCGAAACCTTGCGCACCATTGCTGCCGCCCTTGCGGAGGCGGACTGTGCCGTGGCCATGCCGGTGTACCAGGGCGAGCGCGGTCACCCCGTGGGTTTTGCCGCCGAATGCCAACCGGGGCTGCTGGCATTGACAGGCGAGCACGGCGCTGCCAGCGTGGTGCGCCAGCAAGCGCAGCAGGGCAGGGTACGGTGGATGGATGTGGACGATGTGGGCACGGTGACCGATGTGGACACTGTGCAGGACCTGGAGCGCGCTGCGCAGTTGCTGGCAGCGCGCGGGTAGCGGCGAAGACCGCGTTACTTGGCTGCAATCACGGCACAGGCCAGGCGCGGGCCCGCATTGCCGGTGGGCTGGGTCTTGTAGTCGTCGGGGTCGCGGTGGACGATCAGGCCCTTGCCGACGATGTCGTTGGCGGTGCTGCCCACGCGGATCGTGCTGGATTCAAAGTTGAACGTGGCCACGCCGTTGGCATCGGCCTTGAGGCTGGGCAGGTCGCCCGTATGGTGGTCGCCCATGCCATGGTGGCCGTGGGACTTGCCGCCGGGGTTGAAGTGGCCGCCCGTGCTCATGCCATCGCCACTGGAGCAGTCGCCTTTTTCATGCACATGAAAGCCGTGTTCGGCATTGGGCTTGAGGCCGGTGATGGAGCCCGACACCTTCACCACGTCGCCTGACTGCACAAAGGTGACCGCGCCAGCGGCGGTGTTGCCCCGTGTGGGTTCCAGCTTGGCCGTGGCGGTGGGGCCGGTGGAATACGCGGCGCACCCGGCCAGTGTGGCTACAGCGACCATCGAGAGGACACCAGCAAGACGAACATTCTTCATGACTCAGACTCCTTTGCACGTTAAAAGACGCGGCATTGTGCGGGCCTGCGCGCAGTGACCTGCGCAGGCACCCCTGCCGGGCTGCGGAAAGTGTGCACTATGCCTCTTTTTGGGCCAGTGCAATCAAACGGGCGAGGGCCCGGTCATGGATGCCGTGCCTGCGCAGCTCATCGTAGGTGGCCTGGGCGTAGTCCCGCGTGGTGCCAAACCTCCCGCAGGCCTGCTCAAAAATACGGCAGTACTCGTGGTCGGGCAGCTCCCCCGTGTGGTTGGGGCTTTTGCGCGACAGGGTGAAGGCCAGCGCACGCACCGGGCCGTGCGGGGTGTGGCAGGTGAGCCAGCGCGGGTCGTACACGGCGGTGACCATCTCGCGCTGCCACAGATTGATCATGACCTGCCGGGCGTGTGCCTTGTCCACCCGGAACACCATGCCCCGGCAACTGCCGCCCGACAGCATGCCGAACACCAGGCCCGGGCATTCGGGCGTGCCTCGGTTGATGCGGCTCCACATCTTGAGCGCCCGGTGCCAGCCGTGCACCTTGGCGGGGCGGCGCTCTGCGTAGTCGAAATCCGGGCGCCAGATGAGCGAGCCGTAGCCAAAGATCCACAGGTCCGCATGGCCACCCCATTCATTCAGGGCGCGCTCCAGCATGGGGGCCGGATCGCGCAGCGGAGCGGGAAGATTCGTCATGGGTTCACTCTACAATCGAAAGCTTTGCTTCAGCGCCCTGGGGACTTGTGCTTGCAGGTCCCGCAGCTGTCCCACCATTCTTTCTTAATCACTGCAGGAATCTCCAATGTCTAGTTCTGACGACGATAGCCAACAACGTTTTGCCCTGGGTTTCCTGTTTGCGCTGATTGCGCTGGTGATCTCGGTGGTGGTCGGCACCGTGGTGGTCAAGCGCGTGGGCGCTTCGGGCGCCGCCAAGCCTGCTGCAACCGCTGTTGCAAGCAACGCGCCAGCGGCAGCAGTCGCTGACGACTCCGCCAGCGTGCGTGTAGAAAACGGTGTGGTGAAGTTCTACTTTGCCACCGCAAAGGCCGAGCTGGCCACTGGCGCCAACGAAGCCCTGGCCGACGTGGTCAAGGGTGTGGCCGAAGGCAAGAAGGCTGTGATCTCCGGCTTTCATGACGCCACGGGCGACGCTGCCCTGAACGCCGAGCTGGCCAAGCAGCGCGCTTTTGCGGTGCGTGACGCCCTCAAGGGCCTGGGCGTGGCGGAAGACAAGATCGAGCTGAAGAAGCCCGAAGAAACCACCGCCACCGGCAGCAACGCCGAAGCGCGCCGCGTGGAAGTGGCCCTGGGCGCCTAATGCCTGTGCAGTGACCTCCAGCAGGTCGCCCCATAAAAAAACCCGGCGATGCCGGGTTTTTTTATGGGGGAAAAATGGCTCTAGTGCTTATCCATCATGCGCAAAAAGCTATTTATTTAATAGCAAATGGTTAACACAGACCTGCGCCACCAGTCCCCTCGGCGCGCTGGATCAATTCAATCTTGTAGCCATCGGGGTCCGTCACAAACGCGATGACCGTGGTGCCGCCTTTGACTGGGCCCGCTTCGCGTGTCACGTTGCCGCCCGAGGTCTTGATCTTCTCGCATGCGGCGTAGGCGTCGGGCACGCCCAGGGCGATGTGGCCATAGGCCGTGCCCATCTCGTAGCTTTCGGTGCCCCAGTTGTAGGTCAGCTCGATCTCGGCCTGGCCAGGGTTGCCGCCGTCAAATCCCAGAAAAGCCAGCGAGTATTTGTACTCGGGGTTCTCGGACTGGCGCAGCAGTTGCATGCCCAGCACCTGGGTATAGAAATCAATCGAGCGTTGAAGGTTGCCAACGCGCAGCATCGTGTGGAGGAATTTCATCCCTTCGATTGTGCAGGGATGTCAAAAACCAGGCAGGTGGTGGTGGCGTGGGCATACAGCGTGCCGTCGGGCCCCACCAGGCGCGCCTCGGCCGTGGCCAGCTGGCGCCCGCTGTGGATCACGCGGCCTTCGGCGCGCACGCGCGGCACCTTGGGCGTGATGGCCTTGACCAGGTTGATGCCCAGCTCGGCCGTGGTGTAGCCGCGCCCGGGCTCCATGCGCGTATGGATGGAGCAGCCCAGGGCAGAGTCGAGCAGGGTGGCAAACCAGCCGCCGTGCACCGTGCCCATGGGGTTCAGGTGCTCGGCGCGGGGTGTGCCCTGGAAGACGGCCGTGCCTTCACCGACTTCGATGATCAAGAAGTCCAGCGTTTTGGCGATGGCGGCGTAGGGCAGTTCGCCACGCAGCATGGCCTGCATCTGCTCCAGGCCGTTCAGATGGGCGATCTGTTCACGCCGCGCCACGCCCGGGCCGGGGCCTGCATCCAGCCGCGCCAGGATGTCGCGCTCTTGGGCCAGCCAGTGTTCAAGGTGGTTGTGTTGGGTCATGATTTTTCCGGGTCAGTGGTGGGGTCGAAACGCATGAGTTGCATATGCAATTATTGCAGATACAATTAAATTCATGCAAGCCGACACATCCACCATGGACTTTGCCGCACCACCCGTTGCCCGGACGGTGCCACAGGGGTGCACCAACTTCAAGCTGCGCCAGCTGATGCGCCGCGTGGCCAACCACTACGACGCCGAAATGGCGAAATGCGGGCTCAAGACCACGCAGTATTCGCTGCTGTCGCATGTGCTCACGCTAGGGCCCATCCGGCCGGGCGACCTCGCTGTGGCCATGAAGATGGATGCCTCCACGTTGACGCGCAACTTGCGTCCCCTGGTCGATGCGGGCTGGGTGACGCTGGAGGCAGGCGCAGATGCCCGCAGCCGCCTGGCCCACATCACCGACACCGGCCGCGTAAAACGCGCCGAGGCACAACGCCACTGGAAAGCCGCGCAGCTTGCTCTGAATGAAACGCTGGGCGTGGAACGCGTGATGGCGCTGCATGCGCTGGTGGACGACTCACTGGATTTGCTGGCAGCGCTGCCAGTGCAGGAGGCTGGGCATGACGAATAGCAACACCCCTCCAGCCACCACCCAGTCCGCCGCACCGCTGGCCCTGTGGCTGGTCCTGCTGGCTGCTGCAGGTGCTTTTGCGCTCACCATGGGCACGCGCCAGACCATGGGCCTGTTCCTGTCGGCGCTCAACACGTCCACCGCGCTGGGCATTGGCAGCATCAGCCTGGCCTTTGCGTTCGGCCAGCTGTGGTGGGGCCTGACCCAGCCGTTTGCCGGGGCGGTGGCCGACCGCATCGGCACTGGCCGCGTGATCCTTCTGGGCGTGGCGCTGGTGGCGCTGGGCACCTTCATCACGCCGTACATGACCACCACGGCCGGGCTGATTTTTGCGATTGGCGTGTTGGCCGCAGGCGGTGCGGGCATGGCCGGGCCGTCGGTGCTGATGGCGGCGACCGCGCGGCTGGTACCCGCCAACAAGCGCGGGCTGGCCAGCGGCATCGTCAACGCGGGCGGGTCGTTTGGGCAGTTTGTGATGGCGCCTGTTGCCATTGGCCTGACCGCCGCGGTGGGCTGGGCCAGTGCCATGCAGTGGCTGGGTGTGCTGGTGCTGCTGGCGCTGCCTGCGGTGTGGGTGCTCAGGGGCAATTCGAACGCCTTGGCCGCGCAGGCCGCCGCCGCATCGGGCCAGAAGGCGCTGACGGCGCGCCAGGCCATTGCCCAGGCGCTGGCCACGCCGAGCTACCGGTATCTGGCGGCGGGCTTTCTGGTGTGCGGCTTTCACGTGGCATTCCTGGCCACGCACCTGCCGGGCGTCATCGCCGCATGTGGTCTGCCGCCTGAGATCGGCGGGTGGTCGCTGGCCATGATCGGCTTGTTCAACATTGTCGGCAGCCTGGCCATGGGCTGGGCCGTGGGGCGCTGGCGCATGAAGTCGTTGTTGTCACTGCTGTACGCCACGCGTGGCCTCGCAGTGCTGATCTTCTTGTTTGCGCCCAAGACGCCCACGGTGGTACTGGTCTTTGCCGCTGTGATGGGTGTGACGTTTCTCTCCACCGTGCCGCCCACGGTCGGGCTGGTGGCCAAGATGTTCGGCACGGCCAACATGGCCATGTTGTTTGGCATCGTGATGCTGGCGCACCAGATTGGTGGCTTCTTTGGTGCCTACCTGGGCGGCAGCGTGTTCCAGACCACGGGCAGCTATGACTGGGTCTGGTACATCGACATCGTGCTGGCCGTGGGTGCGGCCCTGGTCAACCTTCCGATCCGCGAAGCCCGGCTGGTGCGCCCTGCAGCCGCCTGACCCTGCCAACACCCGCCCACCATCCCCTCATCTCCTATTTTTTTGCCATGACCGCTCACCTTGTTTCCACCGCATCCGCCCCCACCGACAGGCAGCCCGTGTACCTGGACGACCTCGCTGTGGGTGACCTGTTCAAAAGCGGCGAACACGCCATGGACGAAGCGCAGATCACCGCCTTTGCTGCGCAATTCGACCCCCAACCGTTCCACCTGGATGACACTGCTGCCCGCGCCACGCTGTTTGGGGGGCTGGCGGCCAGCGGCTGGCACACGGCGTCCGTGACCATGCGCCTGCAGGTCACCACGGGCCTGCCGATTGCGGGCGGCATCATCGGGGCAGGGGTCGAGTTGAGCTGGCCCCGGCCCACGCGCGCCACCGACGTGCTGCACGTGGTGAGCGAGGTGCTGGAGATCCAGCCCTCCAAATCCAAGCCCGACCGTGGCATGGTCACCGTGCGCAGCGAAACCCGCAACCAGCACGGCGATGTGCTGCAACTGTCCACCGTCCGCATCGTGGTGCCACGCAGGCCTGTGGCCAACGGGGCAGGGGCCTGACGTGACCGAGCCCCTGAACCCACGCACCCGCATGCTGCTGGAGGCGCCGATTGCGCCCACGCTGCTGCGGCTGGCGGCGCCCAATGTGCTGGTGATGCTGGCGCAGGCGGGCGTAGGACTCATCGAGACCTACTTTGTCGGCAAGCTGGGCACCGATGCGCTGGCGGGCATGGCGCTCGTCTTCCCAGTCGTCATGCTGATGCAGATGACCTCTGCGGGGGCCATGGGCGGCGGTATTGCGTCGGCCATCGCCCGCGCTCTGGGCGCCCGGCGGCGCGACGATGCCGACGCGCTGGTGCTGCACGCGCTCGCCATTGCGGCGGTGTTTTCGCTGGTCTTCACCGTGGGTGTGGTGGGAGGAGGGCGCTGGCTTTACACCCGCATGGGCGGCACAGGCGGCGCGCTGGACGCGGCGCTGGTCTATTCCAATTGGGTCTTTGCGGGCGCGTTTCTGGTGTGGCTGTTCAACACGCTGTCGGCAGTGATCCGGGGCACGGGCAACATGGCCGTGCCGGCCTATGTCACGGTGCTGGGTGCCTTCGTGCTGGTGCCGTTGTCGCCACTGTTCATCTTTGGCTGGGGTCCCATGCCCGGCCTGGGCATTGCCGGCGGGGCCATCGCGCTGATGGCGTACTACCTGATCGGCAGCGTGGTGCTAGCGGTCTATCTGTGGTCGCCGCGCAGCCTGCTGCAGCCATCGTTCGCGCACATCCGGTTTCGCTGGGTGCTGTTCAAGGACATCCTGCGGGTCGGGTTGGTGGGCACCGTGTCGACCGTGGCCACCAATGTGGCGATTGGGGTGACCACCGCGTTGGTCGGCGGTTTTGGCACGGCGGCCATTGCCGGGTATGGAACCGCATCGCGGCTTGAGTACCTGCTGGTGCCCCTGGTATTTGGCCTGGGCGCGCCGTTGGTGGCCATGGTCGGCACCTGCATTGGCGCGGGCCAGCGCGAGCGCGCCTTGCGCGCCACCTGGATCGGCGCCGGCATGGCGTTTGTGATGGCAGAAGCGATCGGCCTGTGGGCAGCGGCGTTTCCCAACGCGTGGCTGTCGCTGTTCAACAGCGATCCGGCCATGCTGGAGGCGGGCGCGCTGTATCTGCGCACCGTCGGGCCGGTGTACGGCTTTTTCGGTCTGGGCCTGGTGCTGTACTTTGCCTCGCAAGGGGCAGGGCGCCTGCTCTGGCCGGTGATCGGCAACATCGTGCGCCTCGCCATTGCGGTCACCGGTGGTTGGCTGGCGCTGCGCTGGGGCGGTGGTTTGGCTGTGGTGTTCGCCGCACAGGGCGTGGCGCTGGTGCTGTATGGCGTGGTCAACGCCTGGGCGATTGCGGGTGGCGCCTGGTTTGGCCCGGTGGGATGGCCGCGCAGCATGGCGGGCTTGCTGCGGCGCATGCCGCAGGCATAGAAATAGAACAAAAATGGCTGCTAGCGCTTATTTATCAAACGCTAACAGCTATCAATTTGGTAGTACCTCGTTGAATCAAACCGGAACGGTGTAGTTCAGCGTCATGCGGCCACCATCCACGGTCACGATCTCGCCGGTCACATAACTGGCGGCGTCGCTGGCCAGCCAAGCCACCACATCGGCAATCTCCGACGGCTCGCCCAACCGCTTCATGGGGGTGCGGCTCATGATCTTCTGCTTGGCCTCATCGCTGGTCAGCACGGCCTTGGCGGCCAGCTCGGTGGCGATGGTGCCGGGCGCCACGGCGTTCACTCGGATGTTCTTGTCAGCCAGCGCCAGGGCCATCACGCGCGTGAGCTGGTTCACGCCGCCTTTGCTCACGTTGTAGCTCGCGATGTTGGGAATGGCCAGCACCCCGTTGACCGAGCTCATGTTGACGATGGCGCCGCCGCCACAACCGCCATTTTGTGCCACCATGGCCCGCGCCACGGCCTGGCCCACGAGGAACGAGCCCTTGAGGTTGACCCGCAGCACGGCGTCAAAGTCGGCCTCGGTCACGTCCAGAAAGTCTGCAGCCCGAAAGATGCCCGCGTTGTTCACCAGCACGTCGATGCGCCCGTGGGCCGCCACGGTCTGGGCCACGAGCGCATCCACCTGCGCCTTGTCGCCCACATCGCAGCGCACATACAGCGCGCCCAGTTCCTCTGCCAGCGCCTGGCCCCGCGCATCGTCCACATCGACGATCACCGGTTTGGCGCCTTCAACCGCAAAGCGGCGAACGCAGGCTTCGCCAATGCCTTGGGCACCGCCAGTGACGATGCAGACACGGCCTTGGTGGCCAAAGTGGATGGAAGACGCTGAAAGAGCTTGGGAAGAAAGGGTCATGGGCATGGATGGTAGCGGCCGAGGGAGATCTTGGCCCTGTGCGGTCCCACATTGTTTAAATAGATACGATGTATATTATGTTAAATGACAAATCTGCCAACATAGATCAGCAGTTCACCAAGGCGTCTTGTTGACACAAAGCCAGTACGCGCCAGCCTGGCAGACCATGTCCGCCATCACATCGAAATCCATGGGTTTGACCACGTAGCTGTTGGCACCCAGGTCGTACGACTGCACCACGTCCCGCTCTTCCTGGGAAGACGTCAGTATCACCACAGGAATCCGCCGTGTGCGCTGGTCTGCCTTGATGGTGCGCAGTACCTGCATGCCATCCACCCGTGGCATCTTCAGATCCAGAAGCACCAGCTTCGGGCTGGCTTCATCGTGTTGCGAATATTCTCCAAGCCGAAACAGATAGTTGATGGCCTGTTCGCCATCTTTGACCCACAGCATCCTGCTGGCGAACCCTCGCTTCTTCAGCGCGCGGATCGCGAGTTCTGCGTCGTTGGGACTATCCTCGACCAGGAGAATATCGACTTCTTCAAACAGCTCCATCGCAGCCCTCCCGTGGGACGGTGAAATAAAACGTGGCGCCTTCACCCACGTTGCCCTCGGCCCAAACGCGCCCGCCATGGCGGTGCACTATCCGTTGGACCAGCGCGAGGCCCACGCCGGTTCCCGGGAATTCCTGGGCATCATGCAGGCGCTGAAAGACCCCGAATAACTTGTCTTTGTACTTCGGGTCAAATCCGGCGCCATTGTCACGCACGAAAAAAGTGTGTTCCTGGTCGTCTGAGATAGCTCCGATCTCAATGCGAGGATCGTTCTGCTTCGAGCTGAACTTGAGGGCGTTCGACAGCAGGTTCGTCCACACTTGCCCCAAAAGCACCCGGTCTCCTATCACGGCGGGCATGGCCCCGATATGCAGGTTCACGCGGCTGAAGTCCTCGCGTTCCTTAAGCGCATTCCAGGTAGTGAGCACCAGGTCCCCCATCGCCAACTCCCCTACTTTGAGCGCCCGGCGTCCCAATCGCGACAACGCGAGCAAATCATCGATCAGCACACCCATCCGCCGCCCCTCGCTCTGGATGATCTGAATCTTTCGTCGGGCTTCGTCATCCAGACTCTCACCATGGTCTTCGACCAGGGCCTCCGAGAAACCGACTATCCATCGAAGTGGCGCACGCAGATCATGAGAGACGGAGTAACTGAAGCTCTCAAGCTCTTGATTCGCCGTCTGCAGCTGCATTGTGCGCTGAGAGACGCGTTGTTCCAACTCGGCATTGAGGTTGCGTACTTCCTGGTCGGCACGCTCACGCTCTTGGGCTTCGCGTTCCAAGGCCTTGTTGGCCGTCTGCAGGGCTTCGGCGCGTCGCCCGATCTCAGACAACATGTCATTGAAAGCATCCGCCAGGTAGCCCAACTCGTCCTTCGTGGTCTTTTCCACCCGCAAAGAGAAGTCTTTCTGCTCAGTCACCTGCCGTGCCAATTTTGTGACGGCGAGGATGGGTTTCGTCAAGGCCGACTGCAGCCATACCGAGATGCCGCTGGCCACGAGCAAGCTCAGGCCCATCACGCTGGCGAGGATGCCCAGGTAGCTCCAGAACCGCTGGACGAGTTCGTAGTCCGCGCTCATATAGACGGTGCCCACGATCTCGTTGTTTTCGAGAATTCTCTTGAAAACCGCCAGTTCGTTGTCTTCCAAACGCACCCCATCTGACTGGGGCAGCTCGGGGATTTTGTGCCCCGTGAAACTCCCCTCGCCTCGGTATTGCGCCACCATCTTTCCGCGCGCGTTGTAGATTGCGGCCGCCCGAATCTGGCGCCGGGTCTTCAGCAGGGAGAGGTTTTCCTCTGCGGATTTGTGATCATCAAAAGCCAAGGCGGGACCGGTCGCTCGGCCCAGGATTTCTGCCTGCGTCTGTAGATCGCTGACCACATTTTGTTTGTACGTCTGAAGTTCATACCAGGCGAGCGCGGCGCCTGCCACTGTCAGTGAAACGAACGTGGCCGCGAGCATGGCCAACGCGAACTTGTAGCGGAGTGAGCGAGCGATGGCGTTCCACATTTAGCGCCCCTCGCCATGCACCTTCTGGGCCACCGCGAGCAATCGGGAGCTCAGGCGCAGTCCACCTTTTTTGACGGAATCGAGCGAGACCTCGAAGCGGACATTTCTATCCACGGGCAGAAAATTGATCATGCCTCCCAGCGCCAGCCCTGCTGGCTCTTCTGTGACGACAAGTACCGGCCGGGCTTGCAAGGCACCCCTCAAGGGTTTCAGCTGTGTGGCATCACCCTTGCCAACGAACAGGATGGCGACATCGTCCAGGGAGTCTCCAGCTTTGAGGCGGCGAACCGCAAGGCCCCGAGATTGAATCTTGCGGCCCTGAACGATTTGCATCAGTTCCTCGGCAATGGGATCGGCTCCCAGGACGCCAATCGTGAGAGGTGCATCCACGGGGCCCGGAGATCCTTCAGGCCACTCAACGTAGCCTGCAAATTTATAGAGAAAAGCTGCTTTGATTTGGAACTCATCGTTCGGCCAGTCTGGCTGAGCTGCACACGGGTTGATGAGCACACCGAGCAGCAGCAATGCAAGGACCAAGCCCCGCTTCAACAGCAGCGAAGACAGCCAGGTTTTCACAAAGTCCACCTGATTCGCAAGGCAACGTTGCGGGGGATTTCTTTGCGGTTCATCGGCGCATTGAACTCCGGGTGAGCGCCATCAAACAGATTCTGACCCACGATCGAAAATTCGACCCCGGGCCGCACTGTCCAGCCAAAACGCACATCCACGGCCGTGTATGCAGGCACCGCGGGGTCGGGCAACGCCCCTACCCTTCGCACAATGACGTCGAGTTCCTGGCGATGGGGCAGATTGAATCCGGCACGCAGCATCCACTGGTGGCCAGGATCGTTGCCCAGCGCGCGGGGCCCTTCTGGATCGGTACTCCCGGGCATGACGCGCAGGTTCTTGCGCAATACCGACAATCCGCCCGCCAACCGCAGATTGCGTGCCGCGTGCCACTCGCCCCAGGCTTCCAATCCCCAGGTCTTTCCTTCGATCATGTTCTGCACCTGCGCACCAGGCGCTCGCTGCCCGCTGCGCAATTTGTCCCAATGGTGCTGAAATGCAGTGACCGAATAGGACAATGTTGACGATGGCTGGGATCGGTATCCAAGCTCCAGGACCTTGGCGACTTCAGACTCGAAGTCAGGTCCTCCAGCGATGATGAATGGGGGGTTGGGCGGCAGCCGTATGTCGCGGTCCAGGCGCGCTGGCGCCCGCACTGCCCGTGACACAGCGCCCCACCAAAGCTGGTGTGGAGAAGGTTTCCACTCAAAGCGCGCGCTTGGAAGGGACTCCATTCCTGTGAAATCATTTCTTTCCAGTTTGGTGCCAACCGTCAGGTTGAGATGCTCGGTCACCTTGAATTCGTCTTGCACAAACAGATTCGCCCAGTGCAGCGACGCTTGTGCCGGAGCAAACCCGAAAATCACGCCCGGACGAATGACATCACTGGCCTGCCTGTAACCGCCGCCCCAGAGCAGCCGGTGCGACTCCAGTGGCACACCGTGCTGAAACTCCACATCAAGAACACGCTGCCGTGGTTGGTACAGAAACGCGTCTTTCCGGTCCGTGTAGTCGTAGTAGGCCTGCAGGCGAACGTCCTGCCCTGCTTCCAGCTTTCGCGTCAGGCGGCCGAGGATGTTGGCACCGGATGCTTCCACCCGTCCTATATCAAAACGCCCAAAGAACCCGCGGTTGTCTGTGGCGCCCTCGTACACGTCGCCTTGCAAGGTCAGCTCGGTGTTTTTATCCGCCCAATCAGCCCTCCACCCCAGTTGCCCACGCGAACGGCCATCCGTGGCTGCTGCGTTCCCTATCGACACGACCGGGCGCGTCACATCCCCTTTTGCATAGACGCGAAAAGTAGCGCCCTCGCCCAGCACGCCACCGTATCTGAAAGACGCTTCCCGCCCCTGATTGCCCGCGCCAACCACCAAAAGTCCCCCTTGGGTGTGGGCAGAGGATTTGGTGATCACGTTGATCACACCGTTGACTGCGTTGGCGCCCCACAGGGTGGCGCCAGGCCCGCTGATGACTTCTATTCGATCGACGTCTTCCAGCATGACGTCCTGCTGGTCCCAAAAAACCCCTGAGAAAAAAGGTGTGTAGACCGTGCGCCCATCGATCAAGACCAGGAGTTTGTTCCCAATGGCATTGTTAAAGCCACGTGCACTGATTGCATATTGGCTTGCGTCAAGGCGGGCGACCTGAAGATTGGGCGCCAAGCGCAAAGCTTCCGGAAGGGTGGCAGCGCCCGAACGGCGGATACTGTCGGAAGTGATCACAAAAATCGCGGCGGAAGCGTCCCCCAGAAACTCGGGATGCCTCGCAGCGGAAGTGATCTGAATGTTGGCCAGCTCTTCGATGGAAAGCTCGGCAAGCAAGGAGGCCTTGTTATCCTGTGCCTGCACAGAAGACAAAGGCAGCAAAGACAGGGTCAACCACGCTGTCAGGTATGTTCGGATCTGTATCACGGCCAGCCTCCCCCATGTTTGCGTGGCAAGCTTTCGTAGCCAGCCATTCAAAGCATGGTAGGTTGAAAACCTTTTGGTGCAAACCTTTCAACGGGGGTTGCGCATCCAAACGACGGAAATTAAGAATTTCTTGATGCCCAGGGTGCTGCACCCTAGACTACTTTCAGCACGGCAGTGTTCCGCAGGCATCGTCTGCGGAAGGAGGAATACTTGCAAGCCGCCCCCCTGAACATCCTGATGGTCGAGGATGAGCCCAACGATGCAGAACTCGTCGCACATACCTTGCGGCGTGCATCGTTGCACTTTACAAGCCGCCGGGTAGACAACGAAGAACGGCTGCGCCACGAGCTGCGTGCGAGCGTGCCGGACATCGTCCTTTCAGATTTCAGCATGCCCCGCTTCAATGGCATCGACGCGCTGTCAGTGGTCAGGGAGATGTGCCCAGACGTTCCTTTCATCTTCGTATCTGGAACGATTGGAGAAGAGAACGCCATCAGCGCCCTTAAAAGCGGTGCAACGGACTACATCCTGAAGCATGACCTGGGGCGTCTTGCCCCGGCAATCCATCGCGCTCTCAACGATGCCGAGTTGGCGCGGGAGCAAAAACGCACCCAGGAAGCTTTGCGGCATAGCGAATTGCGGTTTCGTCTGGCGGCCTCCACGGGCGATGTCTGGGACTGGAATATCGACACGGGTATTGCACAGATTTCAGCGCAGTGGAAGTTTCGCCTGGGTTATGCGGACGAGGAAATCGAAAATACGGCAACGGCATGGCTCGGTCTATTGGAGCCCAACGATCGACAGATGGTCCTGAGCGCTTTTGCCGCCCACATCAAAAACCGTGCTCCGTACGATGTGGAATACCGGGCATTGGCCAAAGACGGCTCCTACCGCTGGTCACATGCCAAGGGCCAGGCGGTATGGGATGCCAATGGCTTGGCGACCTATATGGCCGGCTCTGTCGTTGACATCACCGAGCGAAAGAATGCAGAACTCAAAGTCAAGCGCCTCAACCGGATTTATGCGGTATTGAGTAGCATCAATTCTTTGATTGTAAGGACACAAGATCGCAAGGATTTATTTCAGGAGGCCTGTCAAATTGCTGTGAATGCCGGGGGCTTTTGCCTGGCATGGATTGGAATTATCGACATTGAGGTGCAAAAAATTACCGCTGTCGCATGGGCAGGTGCGGGAGAGGATTATATTGATCACATACCGATGGGAATCGATTCCGATCGGCAGGACTATGGGCTTATTGGCGAATGCATTGAAAATGCAAAAACCATTTTAGTTCAAGACATCAAGAGTGACACCAGGATTTTATTGCGACAGCAGGCAATCGCCCGAGGTTTTCAGAGTTTTGGCCTTTTTCCACTTTCTGTCAAAAAAAAACCTATCGGGCTCATGGCCCTATACGCCTCAGATCAGGATTTTTTTGATGAAGCCGAAATTCAGTTGCTCCAGGAACTCGCATCTGACATCGCCTTCTCCGTAGATCATCTCGAAAAATCAGAACGGCTCAACTATCTGGCTTACTATGATGCACTGACAGGACTTCCCAATCGAAGCCTGCTGCAGGATCGCTTTCACCAGCTGATTAAAAATACCATTCGAGAAGAAGATGACGGCTACATTGCATTGATATGGATGAATATCGAGAGATTCAAAAATATCAATGATACTTTGGGACGGCATGCCGGAGATGCGATGATTCAATCGGTCGCCAGGCGATTGATTGAAGCACTGGGCTCCAGCGACAAAATTGCACGAATGGGATCAGATCAGTTTGGAATCATCGCAACGTATCGGAGCGTTCCTGCAGAAATAGCCCACCTTCTGGCTGAAAAAATATTTCCCTTGATGGAGCGTCCTTTCATCTTTGAAGGGAAAGAGCTGTATTTGTCTTTCCGGACTGGGATATCCCTTTTTCCCGACGATGGAAAAGATGCAGACACATTGTTCGCACACGCTGAAGCGGCTTCGCGTGAGGCCGGTGCGGCCAGTGGCCGTTACCAGTTCTACACGCCGTCCATGAATTCCCAAGTGCACAATCAACTCAACATGGAGAGCAAGCTTCACAAGGCGCTCGAAAATGAAGAGTTCGTATTGCACTACCAACCTAAAGTTTCGCTTTGGGACGGAAAAATTACCGGAATGGAAGCGCTTATTCGATGGAACGATCCCGATGCCGGGCTTGTGTCGCCTGCGGTTTTCATCCCCATTCTGGAAAAAACCGGTTTGATCATCGACGTTGGGCAATGGGTTCTACAAAAAGCTATTCAGGACTATGAGAAATGGCGCAGCCAGGGTCTGGCCCCATCACGGATCGCTGTCAACGTTTCGGCAGTCCAGATACGCCGATCAGAATTCGCCAGTGTTTTGAAATCCTGCCTGAAAGGTTATCAAGGGTCGGAGGTGCCTCTTGATATTGAAATCACCGAAAGCCTTTTCATGGAGGATGTGGACATCAACATCCAGCGGCTCCACGACATCCGTGCAATGGGTGTCCGCTTGTCCATTGACGATTTTGGAACCGGTTATTCTTCACTCGCATATTTAAAACGATTTCCTATAGATTTTCTGAAAATCGACCAAAGTTTTGTGAGGGAAATAATCTACGATCCCGATGCGGCTGCAATTTGTAGCGCAATCATTGATCTTGCCCATAATCTCAAATTAAAAGTGATCGCAGAAGGTGTGGAAACTGAAGCGCAAATGAATTACTTGCACCGCAAGAATTGCGATGAAATTCAGGGGTATTTCTTTAGCAAGCCGATATCGGCTACGAATCTTGGTCAACTGCTTGCAGATGGGACTGCGCTGAAAATTGCAGTGCAGCCCTCTGCAGGTGCCAAGAGAATTTTGATCGTAGATGATGAACCAAGCATTCTTTCATCCATGCGACGACTATTGAGGCGCGATGGATATGAAATATTGACGGCCAACAGTGCAAAAGAAGGGTTCGAGATCCTAGCGCAGCATGAAGTTCAGGTCATCCTCTCGGACCAACGAATGCCTGAGATGTCAGGAACAGAGTTCCTCTCCAGGGCGCGCGAGCTTTATCCCGACACCATCCGAATAGTGCTTTCGGGATACACCGACCTGGAATCTATCTCAGATGCCATTAACAGGGGTGCAATCTATAAATTTCTGACAAAACCCTGGGATGATGAGTTGCTGCGGGACAATATTCGCGAAGCGTTTAGGCACCATGATGCAGCACAGCGCAAAAAGGCGTAATTTTCTAGCTGTGCGATTTCTTAGCCATCGGGTCCCAAGACTTCGCCATTGGGTCCCCACGTTACCTGGGTCAGCCCCGGTTCCAGCGCTTCCAGACGGCGGCGCTCTAGTTCCGTCGCATTCAGCTTCCCGAATTCATGGCGCCCGACGTCAGCCAGTTCGCTTTCATGGCGCAGTTGGTCCGCCCTTTCGAGGGCAGAGCGGACATGGCCAAGCAGGTCTTTTTCGTCCCAGGGTTTCAACAGATAACGGAAAACTTCGGCGTCATTGACTGCGCGCATCAGGTTCTCCGAATCGGAGGATGCACTTAAAACCATCCTGACGGCCTTGGGTTGGATGGCCCGGACCAAGCCCAGAAACTCCACGCCGGTCATGAGCGGCATTCGAAAGTCCGAGATCACCACATCAAAAGCAACCTCCCTCAGTCTGGCCAAAGCGACTTCTGGATCGACGGTCTCTTCAATGCGAAGGTCGGAGCCAAGTCCTGCACGGAGGCTCCGCTTGATCGCTGCCAGGACATGGTGTTCATCATCCAGTAAAAGAATTCTCTGCATGGACGGCTCCCTCCGTTACGGTTTTATCGGCAAGATCATTTCCACGTCGTCCCGTCCTTCGCGCATTCTCAGCCGCTTGATCAGTTCGGCAGTGAGCACGTGGTCGGCGGCCAACAACACCGCACCCTCACTGGACAGCAGGTCTCGCGCCAAGACCATGCCGGGTCGAAGTTGCTCGGTGCGCAGCAGGCGCGGCGGAATTTCCGCTCCGGGCGCGGCCTTCAGAAGCATCTGCAGGAACACGTCCACCACCTCGGGATGAAACTGGGTTCCCCGGCCCCGGGCAATCATCGACCGGGCATCCGCAGCACTCAAAGGTGTGGAGCTGAGGTGGCCGATTTGCAGATCGTCGTAGGTGTCTGCCACCGCGAGGATGCAGGCCCCCATGGGAATCATCTCGCCGACCAAGCCATCTGGATAACCCAGTCCATCGTGCCGCTCGTGGTGGCTTCGGATAATGTTGGAGACCGTCTGCATGTCGTCGAGGGCCATCAGTGCCTGCTCCCCCAACACCGCATGCCGTCGGTACTGTGCCGTTTCTTCTTCGGAAAGTTTGGGCACGGGCTTGGCCAACAAGGTATCGGGCAAGGCAATCTGCCCAATGTCATGCATGAGCCCTGCGATAAATGCGTCTTGCTGATCCGCTTCCGCCATGTTCATGGCCCGTGCGGTGCGGCGGGCCAGGTCCGCCACACGGCGTGAATGACCGGAGAGTTGCCCGCCTCGCCACTCCATGAGGTTTGAAAACACCTTGATGGAAGTGAGATAGTTCTTCTTGATTTTTTGACTGAGCTGGAGCAATTCGCTGGTGCGCGCCGCGACCTTTTCCTCCAGGGTTTCATTCAATTCCATCAAGGCCTGGTTTTTGGACCTGAGCAGTTCCTCCAACCGGGCTTTTTCGTCTTCCAGGGCATGGCGCTCAAAAATCTGGTGCGCCGTGGCAAGCACCTCACCGTCATCCCACGGCTTGGTGATGTATCGATAGACTTCTCCGCTGTTGATGGCCGCGATGGTTGAACCAATGTCCGCGTAGCCCGTGAGCAGTACGCGCGTCGTTTTGGGCCACCGCTCCCGTATCTGCTCCAGCAACTGGGCCCCGCTCATGCCGGGCATTCTCATGTCGGAGAAGACGAGGTCCACAGGCTCTTGCTCCAGGTGCGCAATGGCTTCTGCACCACTCGTGGCCGTTGCCACCTGGTATCCGCTGCCACGGAACAGCCGCCTGAGCGAAGCCACAATATTGGGTTCGTCGTCCACGCAGAGAATGCGCCAGACGCGCTGGCCATCGTCCTGCTTTAGGCTGGCGCCCTCCTCTTGCAAAGCCGCCCCTGACAAGGCGGTGACGTCGATAGGGGAATTCACACCTCAAGCCTCCTGCGGGTGACGAATCGGCAGCGTGACACGAAAACGTGTCCCAACCCCCTGCTCACTGAACACGTCAATGCTTCCTAGATGCTTCTTGACGATGCCATAGGAAAGAGACAGTCCAAGACCTGTGCCTTTGCCCACCGCTTTGGTGGTGAAGAACGGATCAAAGATTCTTCCCAGATTTTCCTTGGCGATGCCCTCCCCTGTGTCCTGTATTTCCACCCACACCTGGTTGTCATCAGCGCCGGTGCGAATGGTGATAGTGCCGCGGTCTGCCTGGATGGCATGTGCGGCGTTGACCAGAAGGTTCATGAACACCTGGTTGAGTTCAGAGGGCAAGCACTCGATATCCGGGATTTCTCCATACGCCTTCACGACCTCTGCCTTGTATTTGATTTCGTTGTTGACGATGTTCAGCGTGGAATCGATGCCGTGGTGCAAATCGGCCAGAACCCACTTTTGCGAGGTGTCCACACGGGAGAAGTCCTTCAGGTTCTGGACAATATTGCGCACCCGGGTAATGCCGTCTTTGGACTCTGTCATCAACGAGGGAATGTCCTCTTTCAGGAAGTCGAGTTCAATCTTCTCGCGCAAGGCCTTCAAGCGTGCGGCGACGGGAGTGCCCGCCAAGGCGGACTCGGCCTCTTCGTAAGCGGCAAGCATCTGAAACAGATCGCCCAAATAGCGCTCAAGGGTTCCGAAATTTGAAAATATGAATCCAATCGGGTTGTTGATTTCATGGGCAACCCCTGCGGCCAATTGCCCGATGGAGGCCATTTTTTCAGACTGCATCAACTTGTCCTGCGCATCCGAAAGCTTGGCGTTGAGCTGCATCAGCTCTTCATTGGAGCGCAACAGCTCCTTGACCCTGTCCGCCGTGACATCGATGGCAGAGAGCGAGGATGTGGTGTTCATGGCATCAGCCAATAGTGGATCGTGAGAACTCATATCAACCCCTCCTCAGGCCAGCAATGCGTGGCAGACCACTTCGTGTTGTTCAGCCACCGCATCAAAAACTTCTGCATAGTCCTTGTCGCCCAGTGCCAGCCGGCCCCATGCATCCAGGGACAGCAGCGGCACCATATCGTCTTCCTTGTGCGAAAGATCGAGGCCGTGTGCAATGTTGTCGGCAACATGGACGAGGTCTGCGAGCCCCCTGTTGCGCGTGGAAGGCGGCCGGTGATGGCATGCGATGGCGGTGACGATCTCTGGGGCAAAGTGCCAATGCTCTGCAATAACACCACCGACCTCCGCGTGGTCCACACCAAAATGGTGCCGCTCCGCGGCATGCATAAGACAGTCATGTTCTGCCCGGTAGGCAATGGCGTGGGCATATTCCTCCTCATAGGAACTGACCAGGACCAGGCGCCCGATGTCGTGTACCAGACCCAGCGTAAATGCAGCGTCCTCGTCCAGTCGGGTGCGCTGCGCCAGGGCTCGGCAGGTAAGCGCGGTACCGATCGAGTGGCGCCAGAACGCATCAAAGTCGAAACCTTGGCAGCGTGACTTGGAAAACCCGCCGACCAGGCCAGCGGCCGTTGCCACGCTGCGCAACGTGCGCAGTCCCAGGATCGCAGTCGCCTCGGCGATGGAGGTGACCTGACGCGGCAGGCCATAGAAAGACGAATTCGCGAGCCGAAGGGTTTTGGCGGCAATGGCCTGGTCGTGCGATATCTTCACGGCCAGTTGCTCGGCAGAAATATGGCTGTCGCCAAAAGACTGGATCAACTCCAATACCACCGCTGGCAGCGCCGGCAGTTCGTGGACGCTGCGCAGGATGGCATCCGTAGTGAGTTGCTTCATGGCCTCTCTCCGGACCGATACCTCAAGATGAGGTGCAGCAAAGGGTTGAGTTGCCCGACCTGCATGGCGGGCCTGAACAGATGCAGCAAACGCTTTTCAGTCTGTGCCTGCTGAGCGGCAGGGTCCAGCGTCTCGCCCCGGTGTTCTACCTCTTCGGGGGCATTCACAAAGATGGTGTCGATTCCCCGGTGCTGCAAGCTGTTCAGAATCCCGCGCGTGACAGGCGTACCCGCTGGCAACAGAAGCTGTGCATGCGCATCCAGCACTGGCTGCGCCAGAAGCAGCCCCTCGGGGAGCAGTTCAGTCGTTGTGGCAAGAGCTTGCATGGGCGCCCATATGGTTCAGGCCACACTGCTGGGGACCAGGACCAGCAGACGACCTCGTGAATGATTCTCCCCTCCTACCGAGCGGCAAACAACGCGAAAAGTCCCTCCAGCCAGTTGCACGTCGTGATAGCTCTGGTCCGCGGCCCGCCACACATGGCGCAAATCGGCCGGTAATACCTCGTCAGCATCCTGTCCCAACAACGCCGTGTTTCTGCCAAACAGGACTTCAGCGTCTGCATTCACAAAGGCCACCATGCCTTCCAGGTCTACCCCGATGACCGCTGCAGGAATATGGTCCAAGACCTCCCGCGCAACACTCAGGCTACTCTCTTCGCGGTGAATTTGCTCCCGTTGATTCGTGAGCAACTGTTGCAAGCGGTCGTTCACGGCACTGAGTTCCTCGTTGGCACTGAGAACAGCATTCGCAAGGCGCCGATTGTCATCAGCCATCCCTTTTTGAGTGAATGCTTCGGCGACGTGGCCGCGAAGCCGTTCGTCATCCCACGGTTTCGTGAGGAACTTGTAGATGGCACCCTCATTGATCGCGTCGGTGATGGACTGCAATTCCGTGTAGCCAGACAGAACCATCCGCACGGTGTCCGGATACAGCTCCTTGGCCCGGCGCAGAAACTCCACCCCGGTCATACCGGGCATTCGCTGATCCGAAACAATCACATCCACCGAGTTTTCGGCCAGCCTTTGCAAACCTTGCGCTCCGCTGTTGGCCGTCACGATGTGATAACCATCCCTGCGCAGCAATCTGCGCAGCGCAGAAACAATGCTGTCTTCGTCATCAACCAACAACAAGGTGCGTTGGTGGGTGCGGCGCAGCAGCAAGTGCTCTGGCAGCGCCTTGCTCTCACGCAATAGCCCCCCCATGGCATCGGTTGTGAGCAAGCCGCTGAAATAGTAGCCCTGCATCTGGTCGCAGCCGTTGGCGATGAGCAATGCCAGTTGCCCCTCAGTCTCCACGCCTTCCGCCAACACCTTCATCTGAAGGCTGTGCGCCATGTTGATGATCGCGCGCGTGATGGACACATCCTGCGATGCCGCCGTGACGTCATGAACAAACGAGCGGTCCACTTTCACCACGTCAATGGGCAGGGTGCGAAGGTAGCTCAGGCTGGAATAGCCGGTACCAAAATCATCGAGCGAAATTTCGATGCCCAGCGCCTTGAGGTCGCCCAGAATGCGCGCTATGCGGGCACTTTCTCCCATCAGTGCACCCTCGGTAATCTCCAGCCCCAGCAGCCTGGGGTCCAGGCCGGTTTCAATAAGAATTTTCTGTATTTTCTGGGTCAGATCAGGCTGTTGAAGCTGGCGAGCCGACAGGTTGACGGCAACCCGGCACATGACATGGCCCGCGTGCTGCCACTCCAGGGCCTGGAGGCAGGCCGCACGCAAAACCCATTCGCCAATGGGTACGATCAGGCCCGTTTCTTCTGCAACCCGGATGTAGCTGGACCGGGGTATCAAGGTGCCATCGGGGGAATTCCATTCCAGGAACGCCTCGGCACCAATAACGGTGCCGCTGACCAATTCGAGCTTGGGCTGAAAATGCAGTTCGAACTCGTTGCGCTCCAGCGCCCGGCGCAACCCAGATTCCATGGCGAGCCTGGAGATCGCCTTCGAATGCATGCCCGAGCTGAAAACGCAGATCTGGTTCTTGCCCAGTTCGTGGGCGCGATACATGGCCGCCTGAGCCTGCTGGAGCAGCTTTTCCGGGTCTTCCCCGTGCACGGGATAGATCGATATTCCGATATCGCACGTCACCTTGATCTCGTTGTCACCGATGGCGACCGGCAGAGACAGTGCGTCCACCAATGAGGCCGCGATGCCCCGAGCCAGGGTCTCGTCCACGGTCTCTTCCCGCGCCAGCACCAGCAAAAACTCGCCGCTGCCAAAATGCGCCAGCAAATCGTCCTGCGACACCTGAGGCTGCAGCCGTCTTCCTACCTCCATGAGCAACTGGTCCCCGGCTGCGTAGCCCAGTGATTCACTGACGAGCTTGAGTCGGTCGATCTCGACACTCAGGACCGCAATTTGCCGCCCTTGCCGCGCCGCCTCGCGCATTTTTGTATCCAGATACTCCGTCAGTGCGTTGCGGTTGGGCAGTCCGGTGATTTCGTCGGTGTTGGCGAGCTTGTCAAGTTTCTGTTCCGCCGCGCGCTGCAGCGTGATGTCCTGCAAAAGCGTAACCGTTCTGACCACTTTTCCATCTTCATCGGCTTCGGCCAGGACCCGGTGCAGTACCGTGCGCAAGCTGCCGTCGGCATGAACAATGCGGTGCTGAAACTCGCAGACGTCATCGGGAGAAACGCCCTCGCTGATAGCCTGGACATACGGCCGCTCCACGGGGGGAACTTTGGCCAGCAGCCAGTCTTTGTCGGGGGGATCCTCGGTTTGCGGGATGCCGAAGATGGCGTGCATGCCGGACGACAAGGTGACGGAGCCAGAAACCAGGTCCACCTCGGCAGAACCTATGCGAGCGAGCTCCTCGGCGTTGCGAAACAACTGGACGCGCTGCTGGGCGTAGCGTGTCGCCGCCTGGATGGCACTGACGTCATGCAGCGTGACCAGATCTGCAGCTTGCGCCGAGAGAAAAATTCGCGCACCCCAGACCTGGGCGCCGAACCGTTCGCCATTCTTGCGCTGGCATTCGATCTCATAGGCTTTGCCAGGAACGCCCGCCACCCGGGCGCTGGCCTGCTCCCGCACCATGTCCCGATGCTCGGGCACGCACAGCAGCATGGGGTCCATGCCTCCCAGCATTTCTTCCTGCGTGTACCCAAAAAGTTCCAGAAGCTTTGGATTCACAAAAAGGAATCGACCCTTTTGAATCACAAAGACGGCCGCTTGCACCTGCTCCACCAGCAGCCGATAGTCGGCTTCAGACAGCGCGATCTCCTGTTCAAACGAACGGTCTTCAGTATCGTGACTATCCATTGTGATAAGCCTTGGCTAACACGGAAATGATGCAACGAAGCCCATCGACGGCGGGGCTTCAGGCTTGCATTGGGCCGCCTCTGCCTTCACCCCTGTGGCGCTGCGTTGCGAAGAATGGTGTCGATGGTTGCAGGGCTTTCCGTCAGCCAGTGGCCTCCTCCCGATTCATTTGCGCAGTTTGCCCGCCTGCCCTGGAGCGTCGAGTCTGCGGCCCACTGTACCTATCCAGTTGCCGGTTGTCACGACATTGCCGCGAGTGCGCATGGGGTCCCCTCCTGCAATGCCGGGATACCCGTGGTTCTCCCTCAATATGGGGCGCGCCGCTCCGTCGTAGCCGCACCACAAGACCAGTCCTGCTATAAACCTATTTACATTTTGAGCAACTGTCTGTGAGACTGTTGCAAAAAGAGAGGGTCGATATGCACACGAGTATTTCAGTGGCACGCCTCGTCGCCCGAGGGCTGGCAATGGCGGTTATTGCTGTTGCGATGACCCTGCCCCAGGCCCAAGCCCTGGACAAACCCACGGGCACCGTGGTGCTCACCATCGATGGTGCGATCAGCCAGACGAACAACGGCTCACAAGCCCAGTTCGACATGGCGATGCTGGAGAAACTGCCCCAACACAGCTTTTCCACGCAGACCCCTTGGTACCCCAGCGCAGTCACTTTCACAGGCCCGCTGCTGCGTGATGTGCTGGCGGCCGTCGGTGCCAAGGGCAAGAACATCACGGCGGTGGCGCTCAATGATTACAAGACAGAAATTCCCATTGACGATGCCACACGCCACGACGTCATCGTTGCCCGGCTCATGAACAACCGCCCCATGCGTGTGCGCGAAAAAGGGCCGCTTTTCATCGTCTACCCGTTTGATACCAAGGCCGAGCTGCGCAGCGAGCTGTATTACAACCGCGCAGCCTGGCAACTGCACATCCTGCGGATCCGCTAGCCCACACGCACTCCTTACAGGCACTCCACCATGATCCGGGGCAAAAACGTTCTGCGACTGATCATTGCGGGCCTGGTGGTGGCGTATGTGGCCATTGCAGGAGTGCAATACCACCAGTACCGCAGCGTGGAAGCGGTCATGCGCCGGGGCGACGTCAATGCCTTGTGGTCTTTCCTGCAGCTCAACGTGGAGTACGAGAAGCTGGACCACGCGCTTCACCAGTTCGAGATGGACCCGGCCAGCCTGCCCATGGACCGGCTGGAGCTGCGTTACGACCTGTTCCTGAGCCGCTTCAGTGCGCTCGAAAGTGGCACCGCCCGCACGCTGATGCAGGAGGAGCCAATCTACAGCACCGCCCTTGACGCATTGCAGAAATTTGTTGCCGCAGGCGATGAGCATTTCGGGCAAAGCGTGGATACGGTGTCCAGCCGCACGAACATGCGGCTCCTGCGGGCCGAGCTGAACAAGCTGCGCGACATCGTTCAGGAACTGTCGCTCCAGGCGTCGCGCATCTCCGCCCTGCTGGGCGACCGGCGCAACGAAGAGGTCAAGCACCAGACCCTGCTGACCACCGGGCTGACCGCCTTCCAGGCCATTCTGACCTTCCTGCTGGCCTTTGCGATGGCGCGCCAGTTTCTTCAGCGTGAAAAGGCCACCTCCCAGGCCATGGAGGCACAGGCCGAACTGGTGGATGCCCTCAAGCGCAGCGAAGAGGCCCTGGAGGCTCGGGTGGCCCAGCGCACTACAGAACTGCAGCAGGTCAACGCCGCACTGCGGGAACACGAGGACGAACTGGTGGTGGCCCAGGCCAAGGCCGAAGATGCCTCGCGCATGAAGTCGGACTTTCTGGCCAACATGAGCCACGAGATCCGCACGCCCATGAACGCCGTGATTGGCATGAGCCACCTGGCGCTGGCCACGGAGTTGACCGTGCGCCAGCGCGACTACATCCAAAAGATCCAGCGGTCCGGTCAGCACCTGCTGGGCCTGATCAACGACATCCTGGACTTCAGCAAGATCGAAGCGGGGAAGCTGGAAGTCGAGGTGGTCGATTTCGACCTGCACGGTGTGCTCGATAACGTGGCCAACCTGCTCGGCGAAAAATGTGCCAGCAAAGGGCTGGAGCTGATGTTCGACGTGGACTCCCACCTGCCCGCCGACTTGCGCGGAGACCCCCTGCGGTTGGGGCAGATTTTGGTCAATTACGCCAACAACGCGGTCAAGTTCACGGACGAGGGCGAGATCATCGTGCGGGTCCGCGAAGCCGCGCGGGATGCGCAGGGCGTCCTGCTGCGTTTCGAGGTGCAGGACACCGGCATTGGCCTCACCGACGAGCAGCAGTCGCGGCTGTTTCGCTCGTTCGAGCAAGCTGACACCTCCACCACACGCAAGTACGGAGGCACCGGCCTGGGATTGGCCATTTCCAAAAAACTGGCCAGCCTGATGGGCGGGGACGTGGGTGTGCAAAGCGCGCCGGGCCGGGGCAGCACGTTCTGGTTCACGGCCCGGCTGGGCCTGGGCGCTTCCACACAGCGGCCGCTGTTGCCGGAGCCGGACCGGCGCGGCCGCCGCGTGCTGGTGGTAGACGACAGCGAACAGGCGCGGCAGATCCTGGCGGAGCTACTGTCCAGCATGAGCTTTTCGGTGACGCTGGCCAGCTCAGGAGCACAGGCCGTGGACCTGGCGCGAGCCGCCGATCAGGCCGGCCGGCCCTGCGAAATTGCCTTTCTGGACTGGAAGATGCCCGGCATGGACGGTTTTGAAACCGCCCGCCAGCTGGCCCAACTGCCCCACCCACCCCGCCCCGTCATCGTCACCGCGCATGGCCGCGACGACGTTCTGAATGAACTCACACGCTCAGGCATCGGGCTGATGCTGACCAAGCCTGTCAACCCATCGCAGCTTTTTGATGCTGCGATGCGTGCGTTGGGCGGGGCGCAGCGGGTGGACGATGGGCGGCGCCTGCCGGCCCCACCACGGGGTGCAGAGCTGGCGTCGATCCGGGGTGCGCGGGTGCTGCTGGTGGACGACAACGATCTGAACCAGCAAGTGGGCCGCGAACTGCTGGCCAGCGCCGGGCTGGTGGTGGACGTGGCCGACAATGGCCAGGCCGCGCTTGACATGCTGGCCCGTGGTACCTACGACATAGTGCTCATGGACATGCAGATGCCGGTGATGGATGGCCTCACCGCCACCCGCCACCTGCGCCAAAACCCCACCTGGGCGCGCCTGCCGGTGCTGGCGATGACGGCCAACGCGATGAGCAGCGACCGCGAGCAGTGCCTGGACGCGGGCATGAACGGGCACATCGCCAAACCCATTGACCCCGAGGCCCTGTTTGCCGCACTGCTGCAGTGGATTGCGCTGCCGCACACCGGCACAGACTCCGGCGGCATGACTGCTGCAGCGCTGCCTGCGGTGGCTGACGTCCCTTCAGTGGCGACGCGGGGTACAGCAGACCCGCTTGCACACATCGAAGGCCTGAATGCGGCCATCGGGCTGCGGCGCGTGCTGGGCAAACGCGCCGCCTACGAAGGCCTGCTGCGCACGTTCGTCACCGGCCAGGCCAAAGCAGTGCAGGAAGCGCAGGCGCATCTGGCCTCAGGCCGGCCGCAGGCAGCGCAGCGGGCCATGCATACCTTGAAAGGCGCGGCAGGCACCATTGGCGCGCTGCGTCTGGCCGAACTGGCCAATGCTGCGGAGCAGGCCATTGCGCACAAGGCGGCGAACGAGGCCCTGGATGCCCTGCTGCAGCCTGTGGACGATGCCTGCCGGGCCCTCGTGGTTGCCCTGCAAGGGGCCTTGCCTCCCGAGCCTGACACACAGCACGCGGCGGGAGCTGCGGGAGCCCTGGTGGACGAGGCGTGCACCCGAGAGCTGGTAGCGCGCCTGGACGCCTTGCTGGCAGACAGTGATTCCGAAGCCGTAGAGCTGTTCAAGGACTCCGGCCCCAGCCTGAAGGCCCTGCTCGGCCCCGCCTACGTCGACATGAAACAGCGGCTGGACAACTACCTCTTTGCCGATGCGCTGGACGTGCTGCGCAAGGCGGGGAACAACAACACACAACACAAGGAGGACCCAGTTCATGAATAGTCCATTGGAATTGAGCGGCAAATGTACGGTGCTGGTGGTGGATGACACACCCGGCAATTTGTCGCTGATGAGCGACCTCCTGCGCCCCGACTACAAGGTCAAGCTGGCCCCCACCGGCGAGCGTGCGCTGCAAATCGTGGCGGCCGAAAAACCCGACCTGATCCTGCTCGACATCATGATGCCGGACATGGACGGCTACGAGGTGCTGCGGCGCCTGCAGTTCAACCCCGACACCGAGGACATCCCGGTGATCTTCCTGACGGCCATGAGTGCCACCGACGACGAAACCGTGGGGCTGGAGCTGGGCGCCGTGGACTACATCACCAAACCCGTCAACCCCGCCATCACAATGGCGCGGGTGCGCAACCACCTGCAGCTCAAGCGTGCCCGGGATCTGCTGGCCCACCACAACCACTTTCTGGAGCAGGAAGTGGCCAACCGCACGCGCGCCCTGGCCGAGCTGCAGGACGCCACCATCCGCGCCATGGCATCGCTGGCCGAAACGCGCGACAACGAGACGGGCAACCACATCCGTCGGACCCAGCACTATGTGGAAGCGCTGGCCCGCAAGCTGCAAGACCATCCGCGCTTTCGCGACGAACTCACGGAAGACGCCATCCAGGTGATCTTCAAGTCCGCCCCGCTGCACGATATTGGCAAGGTGGGCATCCCCGACCGCATCCTGCTCAAGCCGGGCAAGCTCACGGTTGAGGAGTTCGAGATCATGAAGACGCACACCACGCTGGGCCGGGACGCCATCGTGGCGGCAGAAACCGAAACCACGCAAAACAACCCGTTCTTTCGCTACGCCAAGGAGATCGCCTACAGCCACCAGGAAAAGTGGGACGGCTCAGGCTATCCCGAAGGGCTGGTGGGCAACACGATCCCTCTGTCAGCACGGCTCATGGCCGTGGCCGATGTGTACGACGCGCTGATCTCCGAGCGCGTGTACAAGCCCGCCTTCACCCACGAACACGCGGTCGAGATCATCCGCGACGGCCGGGGTAGCCACTTCGATCCCGACATGGTCGACGCCTTCCTGGCACTGTCCGAAGAGTTCCGGCGCATCGCGCAGCGTTTTGCCGACGGGGAACATGCCCTGCAGGCGCAGCTCGACCGCATTGCCCAAGACCTCTCCACCGACAGCGCGGTCATCGGCGACAGCAGCGGCAACCATGGCAGCGGCGGTTAGCCGCAGGCGCCTGCGGCGCTTTCTACCGCCCCACCCTCCGAGGTGGTGGTGGTGCGGTGTCCGTTGAGGCCCAGCTTGGCCAGCAGTTGCACGTCGGCTTCCACATCAGGGTTACCGGTCACCAGCAGCTTGTCACCATAAAAGATCGAATTGGCACCAGCCAGGAAACACAGCGCCTGCACCGCTTCACCCATTTGCTGGCGCCCGGCAGACAGGCGTACCCGGGCCTTGGGCATGGTGATGCGGGCCACGGCAATCATGCGCACAAAGTCCAGCGGGTCGATGGGTTCGCTGTCAGCCAGCGGCGTGCCGGGCACCCGCACCAGGCTGTTGATGGGCACCGACTCGGGGTACGGCTGCAGGTTGGCCAGCTGGGCGATCAGGCCAGCGCGGTGCACTGGCGCCTCGCCCATGCCCACAATGCCGCCGCAGCACACGCTGATGCCCGCGCTGCGCACATGCTGCAGCGTGTCCAGCCGGTCCTGGTAGGCGCGGGTGCTGACCACATCGGTGTAGTACTCGGGGGCGGTGTCCAGGTTGTGGTTGTAGTAGTCCAGGCCCGCGTCCTTGAGCGCCTGCGCCTGGTGCGATTCGAGCATGCCCAGGGTGGCGCAGGTCTGCAGGCCCAGGCCCTTCACGGCGCCGATCAGGGCGCTGACTTTTTCGATGTCGCGGTCCTTGGGCGCACGCCAGGCGGCCCCCATGCAAAACCGTGTGGCACCGGCGTCTTTGGCCGCCTGGGCGGCGCGCACCACTTCGTCCACCTCCATCAGCTTGTCGGCCTTCACGCCGGTGTCGAACTCGGCGGCTTGCGGGCAGTAGCCGCAGTTCTCTGGGCAGCCGCCGGTCTTCACGGACAGCAGCGTGGCCAGCTCGATGTCTCCTGCGGGCCAATGCTGGCGGTGCATCGTCTGCGCCTCAAAAAGCAGGTCCATCAGCGGCTTGTCCAGCAACGCCTGGATAGCGTTCACCGTCCAGGGGCCTTGCGGCGCGGGGACGGGTGTGGCGCGCCGGTGCAGGTGCAGGGGTTGCACAGGTTGCGCGGCGGGAGCGGCAAGGGTCGTGGAGGACATGGCGGTCAATTCCCTTCAAGGCGTCTGCCCCACAGTGGCACGGGGCCGCCGGGGAGCAAGAGGTTGGTTACACAGCGCGCACCGCACGAAACGGGGTGGTCCCACACGGTACGCAGCGAGGTGGGCGGATTCTGGACGAGAAAAAGGCACAAACACACGCCACAGGGTCACAAAAGGTGCCAAGAAAAACGTGGTGCCAATAGCCGTCAAATTCAGAATTTTTTGAGCACAGAAGACGGTGATTTGGAGATATTTACCAGGTTTTCGTGCGTTGAATTTTTTGCCTGCATCAAAATTCCGGCAGCGGTCGTTATCTGTACCTAACAGGCGCGCGATCTGCCGGACATACGCCTGAAGATGGCCGACGTTCAGGCGTTTGCCTGCAGCCCTCCGTCAGCCCAGCGCAGCAATCACGTCGGCCGGGGCCTGGACCAGCTCGATCAGCACGCCCTCACCCGCAATCGGAAACTCGTCATTGCTCTTGGGGTGCAAAAACGTGATGTCGTAACCCGCCGCGCCCTTGCGGATGCCGCCGGGCGCAAAACGCACGCCCTGCGCAGTCAGCCATTCCACAGCCCGGGGCAGATCGTCGATCCACAGGCCGATGTGGTTGAGCGGCGTGGCGTGCACGGCGGGTTTTTTTTCGATGTCGAGCGGCTGCATGATGTCCACCTCGACCTTGTGGACGCCCTGCCCCATGGCCAGGATGTCTTCGTCCACGTTCTCGCGCTCGCTCTGGAACGTGCCGGTCTGCGTCAGGCCCAGCATGTCCACCCACAGGGTTTTCATGCGCTGCTTGTCGGTGCCGCCAATGGCGACCTGCTGGATACCCAGGACTCGGAAGGGCCTGTGGGATGCGGTCATGCTGATTGCTCCTTGATTGATAGCTAAAAATAGAGTCCCATTAAGCGCCAGCGGCCAATTTCATTCAAAAAATGGCCGACTTGAGTGGCTTGCGACCTGGTGCCTACCCCTCGCGCAACACCCAACTGCTCAGCGTGGCGAAGTATTCGCGCAGCCAGGCGTTGTAGCGTGTGGCCAGGGGCGTGGGTGCTGCCACCGGCACCATGTGGGTAAAGCCGTGGCGCTGGGCAATGCGCAGGGCGCGCGGCAGGTGGAAGTCGCTGGTCACCAGCGCCAAGGGGGCCGTGGCGGCCACACCGCGCGCCTGCAGCAAGGGGCGACTCCATGCCAGGTTCAGTTCGGTGCTGGTGCTTGCCTTTTCCAGCACCAGGCGTTCAGGTGAAATCCCGTGGCGTTCTTGCAGGTAGCGCGCCATCACCTCGGCTTCCGTGTCCGTTGCGCCCCAGACCTGGCCACCGCACACCGCGATCAGGGCGGCGGGCTGCAATCGCGCCAGCGCGGCCGCCGTGTCCAGCCGCGCTGCCAGCGCCGGGCGCGGTTGCCCGTTCTGGATGCCAGCCCCCAGCACCACAATGGCCTGCACCGGCGGCGCCTCGGCCGGAGACACGCCAGCATCCAGCAAAAAGGCCCAGAAAACCGCCACGCTAAGCATCCATGCCGCCAGACCACACCAGCCGGCATACCACCACTGCTGGCGCCGCCGGTCATGGTGCCGCCAGCGCGCCAGCGGAGCCCACCACACCGCCAAAGCCAGAAAAAGGGCTCCCAGCGCAACGGGCAGCATGGTGCCCAGGTTGAAGTGCCCCAGAACCATCAGCACCGCACCATCCAGCACCAGCGCGCCGCCAGCCAGCGCGAGCAGCATGCGCAAGGCCCTCGTCATTGCGGGAATGGACCCAGGTGACGGATTGTTCGGGCCGTAGCCGCAGTGCGTTGCCGCATCACTGAAACTCAATGATCACGTCGTCCACCGCCAGCGACTCGCCCTTGCCCGCCACCACCTTGCCCACCACGCCATCTTGCGCGGCAAAGAGGATGTTCTCCATCTTCATGGCTTCGATTACGGCCAGCTTCTCGCCAGCCTGCACCTTCTGGCCGGGCTGCACCGCCACATCCACCAGCAGGCCAGGCATGGGCGACAGCAGAAACTTGGACAGATCTGGCGGTGCCTTGAAAGGCATCAATTGGTGCAGGCGTGCGCCCAGCGGCGACAGCACGATGGTGTCGATCTGCGTGCCGTTGTGCGCAACGCGCAGGGCCAGCGGGTTCTTGCCAGCGCCCCGCTCCACCTGGGCGGTGAAACCCGCGCCATTGCACTGCCCCTGCACACGAATCTGGCCCAGTGTGGCGGCGCTGCTGATCTGGTAGCTCTTGTTGCCCACGGCCACCACACTGGAGCCCGACTTGTCCTGGAAGTCGGTGACCGACACCGCATGGTGCTCATTCCGGCCCTCGGCCCCCAGCGTGACCACCACAAATTGCTCGCCCACCTTCACCTCGTGCCCCGCCAGTTGCCCGCTGATGCCCGAGGCGCGAGCGCGGTAGCGGCGGTTCATGAAGGCCGCCAGCGCCACCAGGAACAAAGGGTCCTCGTGGGGCACGTCTTCAGAGTGGAAGCCCTTGCCGTAGTGTTCGGCGATGAAGCCGGTGTTGAACTCGCCGGTCACGAATTTCGGGTGGGCCAGCAGGGCCGCCTGGAACGGAATGTTGCTGCTGATGCCGCGGATCACGAAGCCATTGAGCGCCGCACGCATCTTGGCGATCGCATGGTTGCGGTCCGTGCCGTGCACGATGAGCTTGGCGATCATCGAGTCGTAGTACATCGGGATCTCGCCGCCTTCGTACACGCCAGTGTCAACACGCACACCGAGCTTCTTGTCGGTGTCGCCCTGGAACATGCTCTCCTCGGGTGGCTGAAAGCGCACCAGGCGGCCGGTGGAAGGCAAAAAGTTGCGGAACGGATCTTCGGCGTTGATGCGGCACTCGATGGCCCAGCCCTCGCGCTTCACATCGGCTTGCGTGAGGGGCAGCTTCTCGCCCGCCGCCACGCGAATCATCAGCTCCACCAGGTCCAGGCCGGTGATGCATTCCGTCACCGGGTGCTCCACCTGCAGGCGGGTATTCATTTCAAGGAAGTAGAAGTCCTGGTCCTTGCCGACCACGAACTCCACCGTGCCCGCGCTCTGGTACTTCACGGCCTTGGCCAATTGCACGGCCTGCTCACCCATGGCCTTGCGGGTGGCATCGCTGATGAAGGGCGATGGCGCCTCTTCAATCACCTTCTGGTGGCGGCGCTGAATGGAGCATTCGCGCTCGTTCAGGTAGATCACGTTGCCGTGGCTGTCGCCCAGCACCTGGATCTCGATGTGGCGCGGCTCCTGCACAAACTTCTCGATGAAGATGCGGTCATCGCCAAAGCTGTTGCGCGCCTCGTTCTGGCAGCTGGTGAAGCCTTCAAACGCTTCCTTGTCGTTGAACGCCACGCGCAAACCCTTGCCGCCGCCGCCGGCCGAGGCCTTGATCATCACGGGGTAGCCAATGCCTTTGGCAATCTCTACGGCCTGCTCGGGGCCGGCAATCGCGTCGTTGTAGCCCGGGATGGTGTTGACCTTGGCTTCGTTGGCCAGCTTCTTGGACGCTATCTTGTCGCCCATGGCCGCAATGGAAAACGCCTTGGGGCCGATGAAGGCAATGCCCTCGTCTTCGCAGCGCTTGGCAAAGGCTTCGTTCTCGGAGAGGAAGCCGTAGCCGGGGTGCACGGCCTGTGCGCCGGTTTGCTTGCAGGCGGCAATGATCTTGTCAGCCAGCAGGTACGACTCGCGCGAAGGCGCGGCGCCAATGTGTACGGCCTCGTCGGCCAGCTTGACGTGGCGGGCTTCCTTGTCGGCGTCGGAGTAGACGGCGACGGTGGCGATGCCCATTTTCTTGGCGGTGGCGATGACTCGGCACGCGATTTCGCCACGGTTGGCGATCAGAATTTTGGTGAACATGTTGTTTACATCTTTCAAACAGTGACACGCAACATTTCGAGCTGCTCAGAATGCGGCTACTAGAGCCCATCCGAATAAAAGTACAAGCGCTAGAACAACGGGCATCCACAACCAGGTCGGCATGCGCCAGAAATTCCGTCGGTTCGTTGAAAAGAAACGCTGTTTCCGCAGCCGTCGCTCATCCTTTGATTCGCTTCGTTCGTACGTCGGATTCCGCTCAGGCCTCTCATACATAGTTGCTCACTCTCATGGTTAGAGTTGGCTGGCGAGAGGCTTACAGCGGAATATTCCCGTGTTTGCGCCATGGGTTTTCCAGCTTCTTGTCGCGCAGCATCACCAACGACCGGCAGATGCGCTTGCGTGTCTCGTGCGGCAGGATCACGTCGTCGATAAAGCCACGTGCACCGGCCACAAACGGATTGGCAAAACGCTGCTTGTATTCCGCCTCACGCGCGGCCAACTTCACAGGGTCGTTCTTGTCTTCGCGGAAGATGATTTCCACCGCGCCCTTGGCGCCCATCACGGCGATTTCTGCGTTGGGCCAGGCCAGGTTCACGTCGCCGCGCAGGTGCTTGGAGCTCATCACGTCGTACGCGCCGCCGTAGGCCTTGCGGGTGATGACGGTGATCTTGGGCACGGTGCACTCGGCATACGCGTACAGCAGCTTGGCGCCGTGCTTGATGATGCCGCCGTACTCCTGGCTGGTGCCGGGCATGAAGCCGGGAACGTCCACAAACGTGACGACCGGGATGTTGAACGCATCGCAGAAGCGCACAAAACGCGCGGCCTTGATGCTCGACTTGATGTCCAGGCAGCCCGCCAGCACCAGCGGCTGGTTGGCCACAATGCCCACGGTCTGGCCTTCCATGCGGGCAAAGCCGATCAGGATGTTCTTGGCGTACTCGGGCTGCAGCTCGAAGAAATCCCCGTCATCCACGGTCTTGAGGATCAGCTCCTTCATGTCGTAGGGCTTGTTGGGGTTCTCGGGCACCAGGGTGTCCAGGCTCAGGTCCATGCGGTCGGCCGGGTCGTTGCTGGGGCGAACAGGAGCCTTCTCACGGTTGTTGAGCGGCAGGTAGTTGTACAGGCGGCGCAGCATCATCAGCGCCTCCACGTCGTTCTCGAACGCCATGTCGGCCACACCGCTCTTGGTGGTGTGCGTCACGGCGCCGCCCAGTTCCTCGGCCGTGACTTCTTCGTGCGTCACGGTCTTCACCACTTCGGGGCCGGTGACGAACATGTACGAGCTGTCTTTCACCATGAAGATGAAGTCGGTCATGGCGGGCGAGTACACGGCGCCGCCGGCGCTCGGGCCCATGATCATGCTGATCTGCGGAATCACGCCGCTGGCCAGCACGTTCTTCTGGAACACATCAGCATAGCCGCCGAGCGACGCCACGCCTTCCTGGATGCGCGCGCCGCCCGAGTCGTTGAGGCCGATGACCGGTGCGCCGACCTTCATGGCCTGGTCCATCACCTTGCAGATCTTTTCGGCGTGCGTTTCGCTCAAAGCACCGCCGAACACCGTGAAGTCCTGGCTGAACACAAACACCAGGCGGCCGTTGATCATGCCGTAGCCCGTCACCACACCGTCGCCGGGGATCTTGTTGTCCTCCATGCCAAAGTCGGTGCAGCGGTGCTCGACGAACATGTCCCATTCCTCGAACGTGCCATCGTCCAGCAGCAGCTCAATGCGCTCGCGCGCCGTGAGTTTGCCCTTGGCGTGCTGCGCATCGATGCGCTTTTGCCCGCCGCCCAGGCGTGCCAGCGCACGCTTTTTCTCCAGTTGATCCAGGATGTCTTGCATGGTCGTCCTTTGGTGAATGGGTTTGTTTACTATTTATTTGATAGCTGCTTGCGCTTGATGGGATTGCGCCAGCAGCAGATTTCTTGCTGCAGTCGATGCCGCGATGCGCCCGGCTACCACATCGGCCTGCATCTGGGGCAGCAGCTCCTTGACCTGCGGATGCTGGCGAAACGCGAGCTTGAGGCCCGCGTCGATGCGCTCCCACATCCAGGACAGCGCCTGCTTCTCGCGCCGCGTGGCCAGGCGGCCATTGGCGGTTTGCAGCTGGCGAAACTGCGCGACGGCGGCCCAGAAGCTGTCCACGCCCTGGCCCAGCAGCGCGCTCATCTGCACGACCTTGGGGTGCCACAAAGTTTCATTGTGGTGCGCGTTCTCGGGGTTGCCGTGCTGGCTGAGCAGGCGCAGGCTCGATGTGATCTGCGCCTCGGCCCGTGTGGCGGCGTTCTTGTCGATGTCGGCCTTGTTGATGACCACCAGGTCCGCTATCTCCATCACGCCCTTCTTGATGGCCTGCAGGTCGTCGCCCGCGTTGGGCAGCTGCATGAGCACAAACATGTCCGTCATGCCCGCCACCGCGATCTCGCTCTGGCCCACGCCCACGGTTTCGACGATGACCACGTCGTAACCCGCCGCCTCGCAGACCAGCATGGCTTCGCGGGTCTTCTCTGCGACTCCGCCCAGGGTGCCGCTGGAGGGGCTGGGGCGGATGTAGGCCTTTTCGTGCACCGACAGGTGTTCCATGCGCGTCTTGTCGCCCAGGATGGAGCCGCCCGAGACGGTGCTGGAGGGGTCGATGGTGAGCACGGCCACACGGTGGCCCTGGGCGATGAGGTACAGGCCCAAGGCTTCGATGAAGGTGGATTTGCCCACGCCGGGAACGCCGCTGATGCCCAGGCGGAAGGCCTTGCCGGTGTGGGGGAGGAGCTGGGTCAGCAGCTCGTCGGCCTGCGCGCGATGGTCTGCCCGCGTGGATTCGAGCAGGGTGATGGCCTTGGACACGGCGCGACGCTGCGTGGGGCCGGGTTGACCGAGCACACCTGGGTAGAGGTTCATGCCAACACCTTCACTGCGGCCTTCTCGAACGCCGGGTTCCACAGGTATTCCAGGTCGAACTCTTGCTCCTCCACCAGCTGAAAGCCATGGCGCAGGTAAAAGCGGTTGGCATCGCTACCGCGCAAGGCGCTCAGGGTGATGTCACGTGCCTCTGCCCTGGCCTGTTCTTTCGCCCAATTCAGGGCCCACGCACCCGCACCGCAGCCCTGCTGACCCGGGCGGATGTAGAGGTGATGCAGCCGCGCCTGCGGCAGCGTCGCATTCGGTATGAGGGTGAGATAGCCAATGCGCTCGCCGCTGCGCACGATATGCCGCATGCAGGTAGGCACAAATGCGCTGCGCAAACGCTCTCGCACGCGCACCGGGTCAAACCGGCCGAGGCGCTCCAGGCTCTCTTGCAACGCCTGTGCGCGCAACTCAGCCATTGCCTCGAAGTCCGTGTCCTGGACGTCTTCAAAACTGAACATCAGGTTAGGCATTTTTCTGCGGCACGTGAGCAGAGAGCGGTGGCCCACTGCCATCCTGAACCAGGATCGCGTGGCGCGTTGTCTCTGTGACTCCAACCAGCGTGCTGTTGCGCGGGAGGATGGTCGTGGTTGCATATTCCATTCGTGCTATTCGGCAGCCGCCAACATGATCCACACCGCTATGGCAACCCCGGCCAGGATGATGCAAACGCCGAGAAATCGCCAGCCGTTCCAAATCAACGTGGCGCCTATCCCGCCGATGCTGAGGCACTCCATGGCCGCCGACATTGCACGCCCCCCCGGGTTCGACTTCTTCATGCCACTCCTTCTGTGCGACGCAACAGCACTCGTACTGAACCTGCTTGATAGACGAAATTTGCACGAACTCAAGCAGCCACAGCCTTGCGAATCTGCTCCAGCACATCCTTCGCACTGGCCGGGATGGGCGTGCCGGGGCCGTATATGCCCTTCACACCCGCTTCGTACAGGTGCTCATAGTCCTGCGCCGGGATCACACCGCCCACGAAGACGATGATGTCGTCCGCCCCCTGGTCCTTGAGCGACTGGATGATGGCCGGCACCAGGGTCTTGTGGCCGGCGGCCAGCGTGCTCACGCCCACGGCGTGCACGTCGTTCTCGATGGCCTGGCGCGCGCATTCTTCGGGCGTCTGGAACAGCGGGCCCATGTCCACGTCAAAGCCCAGGTCGGCAAACGCCGTGGCCACCACCTTAGCGCCGCGGTCGTGGCCGTCCTGGCCCAGCTTGGCGATCATGACGCGCGGGCGGCGGCCCTCGGTTTCGGCAAATGCGTTGATCTCGGTCTTGAGTTTGTCCCAGCCTTCGGCCGAGTCATAAGCGGCTGCGTACACACCGGTCACCTTTTGCGTATCGGCGCGGTGGCGCCCAAACACCTTTTCGAGCGCGTCAGACACTTCGCCCACGGTGGCACGCAGGCGCACCGCCTTGATGGCCAAGTCCAGCAGGTTGCCACTGCCGTCTTCTGCTGCAGAAGTGAGAGCATCCAGCGCTTGCTGCACAAGCGCGGAGTCGCGCTTTTCCCTGATATTTTTCAGGCGTTCGATCTGCCCGTCGCGCACCTTCACATTGTCGATCTGCAGGATGTCGACCGGGTCTTCCTTGGCCAGCTTGTATTTGTTGACGCCGACGATCACGTCCTTGCCGCTGTCGATGCGCGCCTGCTTCTCTGCCGCAGCAGCCTCGATCTTGAGCTTGGCCCAGCCGCTGTCCACGGCCTGGGTCATGCCACCCATGGCCTCGACCTCTTCGATGATCTTCCAGGCGGCATCCATCATGTCCTGGGTGAGCTTTTCCATCATGTAGCTGCCGGCCCAGGGGTCGACCACGTTGGTGATGTGCGTCTCTTCCTGGATGATGAGCTGCGTGTTGCGCGCGATGCGCGAGCTGAACTCGGTGGGCAGCGCGATGGCTTCGTCGAGCGCATTGGTGTGCAGGCTCTGCGTGCCACCAAACACCGCGGCCATGGCCTCGATAGTGGTGCGCACGATGTTGTTGTACGGGTCTTGCTCGGTGAGCGACCAACCCGAAGTCTGGCAGTGCGTGCGCAGCATCAGGCTCTTGGGGTTCTTGGCGCCGGTCTCTTTCATGATGCGGCACCACAGCAGGCGCGCGGCGCGCATCTTGGCGACTTCAAGGTAGAAGTTCATGCCGATGGCCCAGAAGAAGCTCAGGCGCCCGGCGAACTCGTCCACGTCCAGGCCCGAGGCGATGGCGGTCTTCACGTACTCCTTGCCGTCGGCCAAGGTAAAGGCCAGCTCCAGCGCCTGGTTGGCGCCCGCCTCCTGCATGTGGTAGCCCGAGATCGAGATCGAGTTGAACTTCGGCATGTTGCGTGCCGTGTAGCCAATGATGTCGCCGATGATGCGCATGCTCGGCTTGGGCGGGTAGATGTAGGTGTTGCGCACCATGAACTCTTTCAGAATGTCGTTCTGAATGGTTCCCGAGAGCTGGTCTTGCGAAACGCCCTGCTCTTCTGCCGCCACCACGTAGCCCGCCAGCACCGGCAGCACGGCGCCGTTCATGGTCATCGACACGCTGACCTTGTCCAGCGGGATCTGGTCGAACAGGATCTTCATGTCCTCGACCGAATCGATCGCCACGCCGGCCTTGCCTACGTCGCCGGTCACGCGGGGGTGGTCGCTGTCGTAGCCCCGGTGGGTGGCCAGGTCGAACGCCACGCTCACGCCCTGACCGCCTGCGGCCAGCGCCTTGCGGTAGAAGGCGTTGGATTCCTCGGCGGTGGAGAAGCCCGCGTATTGGCGAATCGTCCAGGGCCGCACGGCATACATCGTGGCCTGGGGGCCACGCAGGTAGGGCTCGAAACCCGGCAAGGTGTTGGCGTACGGCAGGTTTGCCGTGTCTTCGGCCGTGTACAGCGGCTTGACGGTGATGCCGTCGGGTGTCACCCAGTTCAAGGCGTTCACATCGCCACCGGGCGCGGACTTGGCTGCGGCCTTGGCCCATGCTTCCAGCGAAGCGGCAGCGAACTCGGGAGCATTGTTGGGGGGCGTGTCACTCATGGCGAAGACTTCTCCGAAGATGGCGTTGGTGCGTCAAGTTAGTGCGTCAAACACGACGCGCGGGCGGCTGCCGCCCACTTGCATTGATGTGGCGGCGAGTTTACATCATTCATAATTATTGATTCAAAATATTCCACACAGCTTACAATCCGCCCATGTCTGCCCTCACCCTCACGCCCCGTGCACTCTACGAAGAAGTGGCGGAGCAATTGCGCCAGCGCATCTTCCGCCGCGAACTGGAGCCCGGCAGCTGGATCGACGAATTGAAGATTGCCGAAGAATTCGGCATCAGCCGCACCCCCCTGCGCGAGGCGCTCAAGGTGCTGGCGGCCGAAGGCCTGGTCACGATGAAGGTGCGCCGTGGCGCCTATGTGACCGAAATGAGCGAAAAAGACCTGCGCGACGTGTACCACCTGCTCAGCCTGCTGGAGAGTGATGCAGCAGGCGTGGTGGCCACCACCGCCACACCGGCCCAGCTGCAAACGCTGCAAGACCTGCATGCTGAACTGGAGGCCGCCGCTGGCGAACGCGAGCGTTTTTTTGCGGTGAACGAGCGTTTTCACATGCTGCTGCTGGAGCTGGCCGACAACCGCTGGCGCAGCCAGATGGTGGCCGACCTGCGCAAGGTGATGAAGCTCAACCGCCACAACTCGCTGCTCAAGCAGGGGCGGATTGAAGACTCGCTGAACGAACACCGCACCATCCTGGCTGCGATGGTGGCACGCGATGCCAAGGGCACGGTGAAGGCCATGCAGGCGCATTTTGCGCAGGGGCTGGAAGCGGCGACCTGATTGAAAGCCACCAGCACAAGCCGGCTTGTCGCGGGCTTGTGCTGTATCGGCTCAGTTTTTGGCCGGCTCCACGCGGTTGCGCCCACCGGCCTTGGCGGCATAGAGCGCCTCGTCGGCGCGGCGCAGCAGGTCGTGAAAGCTGCGATCCCCTTCGCCCGCCGCGGCCACCCCCAAGGAAATGGTCATGGGGATGAACACCCCGCCCGCATACAGAGGCTCCCCGGCCACCAGCGCGCGCAGGCGCTCGCCAGCCGTCAGGGCGGCAGCAGTGTCCAGCCCCTCCCACAGCACCACAAACTCCTCGCCACCGTGGCGTGCCGCCAGATCGCTGCCCCGGCATGCTGTGCGCAGGTGTACGGCCACATGCCGCAGCGCCACGTCCCCCACTTCATGTCCGTGGCAGTCGTTGATGGCCTTGAAGTGATCGATATCGATCACAGCCAGGGCCAGACCGCCTGCCTGTTGCGGCCTCTCTGCAAATCGCCGCTCCCCCACCGTGACCAGCGTGCGGCGGTTGGGAAGGCCCGTGAGATAGTCGGTGGAGGCTGCCAGCTCCCACTGGCGGCCAATGCGTTCGGAGCACATGAGCAAAAAGGCCGTCGTCCCCACCACGGGCAGCAATGCGGTGATCATGGGGCTGGCCATGTTGATCCAGGCCCCATCGCCCGTGATGTCAAAGGACGGACTGATGCCACGCCCCAAAAAATAAGCCGCCCGAAACACTGTGAACCCCGCCACAAAGGCAAACAGGCTCGCCATCACGCGGCGGCTGTGCGCACCATCGGGTGATTTCTGCGACACCAGCAACACAAAGCTTGCCAGCAGCAAGAACACGCAGCAGGTCGAAAGAATGAACACACGCATGCGCGTGTCCGGCCGGAGCACCGCGAACCAGAGTATTCCCAGGATGCCCACCGCAGCCGGGGCCAACATCCAGCGCAGATCCGGCAGGCCATAAAACTGCCGCAGCGCACGCCAGTAGCCCGTGCACCCCAGCAGCACCAGCCCGTTGGCCAGCGGCGACGCCAGCCCCAGAGGCATATGGTCGCGCGACGCGTACATCACGGCACTGCCCGCCAGCAGCAGCGTAGCGATGCGCCAGGTTTCGGTGCAGGTGCGCAAGGCCACAGGGAAGCTCTTGCGCATCAGGCCCAGCACCCACCCGTTGGCCAGCATCATCAGCGTGGCAACAATGAAGATGGTGACGGGATCCATGGCGGCGGGAGCGAAATGGCAGTTTGCGGCGGGGTGGCGAACGACGAGGTGGCTTCCCCTTTTGATATCGGCGGAAAGTGGGACATTGTGGCCGACCCGGCTTGCAATCAGCCCGCGCATCGTGCGAATGCCCTTCGGCAGCCCGGCTCCGGGGGTCGACCGAACCCCTTGGCGTCACCCAACGCACTGCGGAGAAAGCGCAGCGACCCGCCCCACAGCGCGCCAATGCACGGGCTGGCAGAGGGCTGCGCCAAAGCACAGGCGCGGAGCATTCCGAAAATCGGAACGCACCATTTGCAACACAAGAGGTCTCGGCGCGGGCGTTTCCAGCAGGTTCGATCGGTATGATTCTGCGGGTTTTCACTGAGGCTGTGCGCCTTTGGCGCGCACAGCCTTCACCGCAGGTTCCATGTCTCCCATCCCCTCCGATATCGCCAGCGTCCACACGCTGCCCCAGCTCCTTGCCTACCGCGCTGCCTGCACCCCCAACGCCGAGGCGTACCGCGCCTTCGACCCCACCACCCAATCCTGGATGAGCCTGACCTGGGCGCAAGCTGCACAGCACGTTGGCACCTGGGCACAGGCCTTGGCGGCCATGCAGCTTCCGGCTGCGGCGCGCGTGGCCATCCTGCTGCCCAATGGGCTGAACGCCATGTGCGCCGACCAGTCTGCGCTGGCCACGGGCTGCGCGCCGGTGCCCCTGCATGCCATCGACAACCCCGGCAGCATCGCTTACATCCTGGCCGACTGCGAAGCATCGATGCTGATCGTGAGTCACGCCGAGCAGTGGGAAAAGATCCGCGCCGTGGGCAAGCGGTTTCCGGCCTTGCGCGCGGTGGTGATCACCGATGACGACACGCCATCTTTCAAGGCCGCAGCCGGCTCTGGTGAAGACCCTGCGGTGGGCTCGCTCGCCCAGTGGCTGGCGGGCGCGGCACATGCAGACAGCGCTCCAGCACCCAAGGCCCCGGATGCTGACGACCTGGCTGCCATCGTCTACACGTCCGGCACCACCGGCAAACCCAAGGGCGTGATGCTGACGCATCACAATGTGGTCAGCGACGTGAAGGCCGTGCTCGACCGCATTGCACCCACGGTGGACGACGTGTTCCTGTCGTTCCTGCCGCTGTCGCACACCTTTGAACGCACGGGCGGCTATTACCTGCCGATTGCCGCCGGCAGCTGCGTGGCCTATGCCCGTTCAGTGCCCCAGTTGGCCGAAGACCTGAAGACCGTGCGCCCCACGGTGCTGGTGTCAGTACCACGCATTTACGAACGCATCCACGCCAAGCTGCTGGAAAAGCTATCGCCCATGCCCTGGAAGATGCAGTTGTATGAAGCCGCACAGCACAGGGGCTGGGCGCGTTTTTGCACCATGCAAGGGCTGCCCGCTCCTGCGGCCGAGGACGGCCGCGCCGCGGGCTGGATGGCCGCCCTGCCCTGGCCGGTGCTGCAGGCTTTGGTGGCAAAGCCGCTGCTGGCCCAGTTTGGCGGCCGCGTGCGCGTGGCGGTCAGCGGTGGCGCGCCGCTGTCACCCACCATTGCCAAGTGCTTCCTGGGCCTGGGCCTGCCGCTCATCCAGGGCTACGGCATGACCGAAACCGCGCCCGTGGTATCGGTGAACTCTCTCGATGACAACGACCCGGCCTGCGTGGGCAAGGCCCTGCCGGGCGTGGACGTGCGCATCGGCGAGAACCGCGAGCTGCAGGTGCGTGGCCCCATCGTGATGAAGGGCTACTGGAAGCGCCCCGAAGACACGGCCAAGATCCTGAGCCCCGACGGCTGGCTGGGCACAGGCGACCAGGCTGAGCTCGTGAACGGCCGCATCTACATCAAGGGCCGCATCAAGGAAATCATCGTCACATCCACCGGCGAAAAGATCCCTCCGGGCGACCTGGAACTGGCACTGCTGGCCGACCCGCTGCTGGAGCAGGCCTTTGTGGTGGGCGAAAACCGCCCCTTCATAGCCTGCGTGGCCGTGCTCAATGCGGGTGAATGGCAGCGTCTGGCGGCGGACCTGGGCCTGTCTGCGCAAGATACCGACAGCCTGAACCACCCCAGCGTGCACCGCGCCGTGCTGGCCCGCATCGAGAAGAACACCGCCAGCTTTGCCCGCTACGCCGTGCCGCGCGCCGTGCACCTGACGCTGGACCCTTGGACGATTGAGAACACCTTCATGACGCCGACGCTCAAGCTCAAGCGCAACAACCTGATGGCGAACTTTGCGCAAGCGATTGACGGGATGTACCAGAAGCCGGGGCGCTGAACCCCGGGGTGTCAAGTCAAAGCACCAGCTCGCCCTCTCCCGCGTACGCCACCCCAAACCGGTTCGCCAGGAAGTCCGAGCGCGCCACAGCCTCTTGCCCCACAAACCCTTGCTGCGGCAGGSGGCCCCGCGCCACCAGATCCAGCGCCGTGCAGATGCCCGCGGCCGTGGTGAGCTGGATGGCGCTCAGCGTGTGCCCCGCCACCTGGGTGCCCACGATATGGGCCGAATACGAGTCCTGCACCAGCCGCCCGCCCTTGAGGCCCGATGCGGTGGCAAACACCACGATCACGTCCTGGTCCGTGGTGGGGATGGCGGTTTCGAGAATGTCCTTGAGCAGATCGCGCCGGTCGCGCAGGCGCAGGTCGTTGAGCAGCAGCTTGAGGATGGCGTTGTGGCCCGGGTAGCGAATGGACTGGTAGTCCACCTGCCGCGCCTTGCCTGCCAACGTTTCTGTCAGCGTGCCCAGCCCGCCCGAGGTATTGAAGGCCTCGTATTCCACGCCGTCCAGGGCAAAGGTCTCCAGCCCCTCCAGCGCGGGCACCGTGGTGCGCACGCCGTCCACAATCGCCTCGCAGGGGTTGCAGTATTCATTGATGAGGCCTTCGGTGCTCCAGGTCAGGTTGTAGCGCAAGGCACCTTGTGGGTAGCGTGGGAGCGCCCCCACGCGCATGCGCAAAGTGTGCAGCGTGTCAAAACGGCGGGCCAGGTCATTGCCCACGATGCCGATGAAGCCCGGGGCGAGGCCACATTGCGGCATGAGCACGCTGCGGGCGTTGGCGGCCAGGGCGCGGATGGCCTGGGTGCTGGCCACGTCTTCGGTCAGGTCAAAGTAATGCACTCCCGCTGCGGCGCAAAGCGTCGCAACCGGCACAGCGCGGTGAAACGGCAGTGCATTGAGCACGGCAAAACGGCCGTCGATAGCGGCCTGCAGGCTCGCATCGTCGGTGGCCAACTGGGTAGATACGCCCAGAGCCGCCACTTCGGCCAGGCGTGCAGGGTCGCGGTCCACCACCAGGGTGTCGTAGTCGCCGGCCTGCTGCAGCAGCAATGCCATGGCAAAGCCGATGTGGCCTGCGCCCAGGATGGTGATGGCGCGGCGGACAGTCTTGTGGGATTGGGTGGAAAAGGTGGTCATGGCGGCGCTCCCGGTAGTGCTCACTGCGTGCAGCGGTGATAGGTGTTGTAGATGCCTTGATGCTAGGCAATGATGCTGTCAATGTGTAGCACCTATAACGTCGAAAACCGCTCTTTGTCTCGCCACAACGGCGAATATGATGGCCGTTATGACTTTTTGAGGAATTGCCCATGACCCAGGCCCTGGACGACACCGACCGCCAACTGCTGAGCCTGCTGCAGGCCAACGCCCGCGAGGGCACGGCACAGCTGGCGCGCAAGCTGGGACTGGCCCGCACCACCGTGGTGGCGCGCATCGCACGGCTGGAGCGCTCGGGCGTGGTCGCTGGATATGGGGTGCGGCTGGGCGCCCGGCTCGACGCCACCACCGTGCGCGCGTGGTGTTCCATCAGCGTGTTGCCCAAAACTGCGCCCGCCGTGTTGCGCGCGCTAGAGGCCATGGCCGAGGTCGAAGAGGTGTCTGCCGTGAGCGGGCCGTTTGACTACCTGGTGTTCTTGCGCTGCACGAGCCATGAGCAGCTTGATGCGCTGCTCGACAAGGTGGGGCAACTCGACGGCGTGCACCAGACCCAGACCAGCATCGTGCTCAGCCGCAAGATTGACCGGCGCAGTGTGGGCGCGTGAAAGCGTCTGCCGCCAGCGCATTCACTTCATTTTTCATAGCTGCTAGCGCTTTATAGATAAGCGCCAGAGCCCAATTTTATTGAAAACTTTGACTGACAAACTCAGGCGTCGAACTGCGTCGGGTTCTTGCCCTGGATCGGCGCATAAAACGCCTTGATGCGCGCCATGTCGCTGTCCAGGTCGCCCGTGGGCTCGAACACCGGACCCAGGCCGCCCACTTTGCGGCCATAGTCCACAAACGCGAGCACGATGGGTACGCCCGCCTGCTGGGCGATGAAATAGAAGCCGGTCTTCCAGTGCCGCGTCTTGCCGCGTGTGCCTTCGGGCGGCACGATGAGCTGCATGGGACCATCGGCCTCCCGCATGGCCCGGGCAGAGCTGGCCACCAGGTTGTTCGCCTGATCCCGGTTGACGGGAATGCCGCCCAGCCAGCGCATCACGCCGCCAAACGGCGCCTTGAACAGGCTCTGCTTGCCCATCCAGTACACCCGCAGGCGCAGCGAAAACGCCAGCATCAGCGTGTACGGCAGGTCCCAGTTGCTGGTGTGCGGGGCGGCGATCAGCACGCTTTTGGGGGCGTGGGCGGGCAAGGCGCCTTCCACCGTCCAGCCCGTCAGGCGCAAGGTGGCGCGCGACAAGGCGCGCAGCAAGGTGTTGACAACCGGCGTGTCAAAAATCGTGTGGTGCATGGGGTATACAGCGGCAGGCAGGGCCCGCAGGACGCGACAGCACGACCGGCCACATCGGCATCGGGTCGCACATCAGAAAAGCGCCGCGAGTATCGCCGATGCCGCCTTGGCCCTGCCTTGCGGCAGGACAAGGGCTGGCGCCATTCCAAGAACGAGCACACTGCTTTACTATTATTTTTATAGCTATCAGCGCTTATCCATCAAGCGGAATGGCTTATTTTCCCCTATATCCACAAGCTGGCGCAGCTTGCGGGTCGATGGGATAATCGGGCCCTCCTCCCCCTGTAGCCTGGTGGCGGGCCCGACCAGGGCCCGCCGCTGCAGCCCGTACTTGTCTTTCGTTTGCCCCCTTTGCCTGCTGTGGAATCCCCCGTTTTGAGCCCCTGGCGCATGTCCGTCGCCCCGATGATGGACTGGACCGACCGCCACTGCCGCTATTTTCACCGGCTGCTGACCCGCCAGACCCTGCTGTACACCGAGATGGTGAACGCGGGTGCCATCATTCATGGCGGCACCGAACGGCACCTGCGTTTCAACGCCGAAGAGCATCCCGTGGCCCTGCAACTTGGCGGCAACGAGCCCGACAGGCTGGCCGAGGCCGCGCGCCTGGGTGCGCAGTGGGGCTACGGCGAGATCAATCTCAACTGCGGCTGCCCGAGCGACCGCGTGCAGCGTGGCGCGTTTGGTGCCAGCCTGATGAAGTCGCCCCAGTTGGTGGCCGACTGCGTGAAGGCCATGAAGGACGTGGTCGACGTGCCCGTCACAGTCAAGCACCGCATCGGCATCGACAAGGTGGAGGACTACGGCTTTGTGCGCGACTTCATCGGCACCGTGGCCGACGCTGGCTGCACCGTGTTCATCGTGCATGCGCGCAATGCCTGGCTGCAAGGTCTGAGCCCCAAGGAAAACCGCGACATCCCGCCGCTGCGGTATGAAGTGGTGCACCAGCTCAAGGCCGAGTTTCCGCAATTCACCATCGCCATCAATGGCGGTATCGCGACCGATGCCGTGGTGCAGGAGCAGCTGGAGCATCTCGACGGCGTGATGATCGGCCGCGAGGCGTACCACAACCCCTGGTGGCTGGCCCGCTGGGACCAGCTCTACTACGGCGGCGCCCCCTGCCCTCTGACCCGCGAGGAGGTGGAGCTGGCAATGGTCGAATACATGGAACGTGAGGCCGCCCAATACGGCACGCCCTGGCCCCACATTGCCCGCCATATGCTGGGCCTGCGCCACAGCCTGCCCGGCGCCCGCATCTGGCGCCAGGTCTGGAGCAACCATCTGCTCAAGGACCGCCCTGCGCGCGAGGTGCATGCGCTGGCGGTGCAGTCGTATGCCAGCGCTGCACCTGAGTCTGCGTCCGAGCAAGCAGCCCAGGCCTTGCCGGTCTGACGCCGCCCTGCGGTAGCCACCGAGGTACAGAGCAAATGCACAAGCGCGAGAAGATGCGCGTAAAACCCCCCGTGCCTATCTCCCTGCGCGCCCCCGTGGCGGCCGATGAAGAGCGTTTTATCGCGCTGGCCCAGCGCAGCCGCGTGCTGCATGCGACCTGGACCTCGGCGCCATCAACCCCCGAGGCGTTTGCCGCCTACCTGGCGCAAATGGACGCGCCTGCGAACCAGGGGTTTTTGGTGTGCCTGCCGGACAAGGATGGCGGTGGGGATCAGATCGCGGGAGCCTTCCATCTCTCACAGATCGTGATGGGCAACTTTCGCAGCGCCTACCTGGGCTACTACGTCTTTGCAGGCTACGAGCGCCAAGGTGTGATGCGTGCAGGCTTGCAACAGCTGCTGCGCCACGCCTTTGGACCATTGAAGCTGCACCGGCTGGAGGCGAACATCCAGCCCGGCAACGAAGCGTCCATCGCGCTGGTTCGAGCCTGTGGGTTTCTACAAGAAGGCTTTTCGCGCCGTTATCTCAAGATCAACGGCCGCTGGCGCGACCATGAGCGCTGGGCCATCGTGGCCGATGGGGCCACTTCGCACATCTGATCGCACGGTGTAGCCCCTCATTCAGCGCGCTCTGCGGCTCAGGGTGGTGGGGTCAATCGCCCCAGCCATACCGCCAGCGGCTCCGGCCGACCGAACAGGTAGCCCTGCAGGCATTCGCACTGGCTCTCCACCAGAAAATCCGCCTGGGCGCGTGTCTCCACGCCCTCTGCCACCACACGCAGGTGCAGATGGCGGGCCACCGAGATGATGGACTGCACGATGGCGGTGTCGCTCGGGTCGTCGGGGGTGTCATCCACAAAGCTCTTGTCGATCTTGAGCTCGTACAGTGGCAGCCGCTTGAGGTAGGCCAGGCTCGAATAGCCGGTGCCAAAGTCATCGATGGAAAACCGCACGCCCAGGCCCACGATCTCGGTCATGCGGGCAATGGTGTCGTCCAGGTTTTCGATCAGCAGGCTTTCGGTCACTTCCAGGATCAGGTTGGCAGGATGGGCGCCGGTGTGGGCCAGCACATGGCGCACGCGCTCGACAAAATCGTCCTGGCGGAACTGCCGTTCGCTGACGTTGACCGACAGCGACAGCTCGCGCCCCGCAGCCTGCAAGCGCGCCAGGGTTTCGCAGGCCTGTTGGATCATCCAGTCGCCCATGCGCAGGATCAGGCCCGAGGCCTCGGCGATGGGGATGAAGCGGCTGGGCGGCACGTTGCCGCGCACGGGGTGGTCCCAGCGCATCAACAGCTCGCCGCCCACCACGGTGCCCGCAGCGTCCACCTGGTTTTGCACAAAGGCGGCCAACTGGCCCAGGGCGTGGGCTTTCTTCAGGTCCTGCTCCAGCGCCAGGCGCTCCTGCACGTCGGCCTGCATGGCCGCTTCATAAAAGCGGATGCGGTTGCGGCCCAGGTCCTTGGCGCGGTACATGGCGGTGTCGGCCTCGCGCAGCAGGTCTTCCACACCCTCGCCGCGCTTGGGGAACAGCGTGATGCCAATGCTGCCCGTGGTGCTGTAGAGGTGGGTGTCGATGGTGTACGGGGCCTCCAGCGCGGTACGGATCTCCTCGGCCACCAGCAAGGCCTGGCGCCCAGCGGCCTCCATGTCGGACGCCACGTTGTGCGCCAGCACCACAAACTCGTCCCCGCCCAGGCGGGCCACGGTGTCGCCGGGGCGCAATTGCTGCGTGAGGCGGTGCGCCACCTGCATGAGCAGCGTGTCGCCCAGCGTATGCCCACGCGCGTCGTTGATCTGCTTGAAGTTGTCGAGGTCGATGTACAGCACGGCGCCGACCTGCGCCGTTTGCTGGGCGCTGAACAAAGCGTGCTCCATGCGGTCGAGCAGCATGCGCCGGTTGGGCAGGCCAGTGAGCGCGTCGAAATAGGCCAGCTGGTGCGTGCGCGCCTCGGCCCGCTTGCGCTCGGTGATGTCGCGCGAGAGCGCGATGAACCGGGGTTCGTCGCCGGGCGCAGCGCTTTCCTTGCGGGCAATGGACAGCTCGAACCAGTGTGTGGCGCCATGGAGTTCCAGCCGGTACTGGTGGCCTGCCGAATAGCCCGTGCGGTGCGCGGCCTCCAGCGCTGCATGGCAACCGGCGGCGGCTTCGGGGGGAACAACGTCTCGCAGCAGCCGCCCGAGGAGCATGTCGGGGGGCACGGCCAGCTCTTCAGAGCGTGCCGATCGGTAGTGGTGAATGCGTCCGTCCAGGCCCAGCTCAAAGAGCAGGTCGGGGATGGCGTTGAGCGTGCTTTCCAGATCATCGCGCGTGGCGCGCAGCTCCGCCGTCATGTCGCGCGCCAGCGCCACAGCCCGCTCGCGCCCGGTGGCAAGCAGCCAGGTGAACCAGGCCAGCAGCAGGCTCAGCACCGAGCCCATCAGGGCCACGGGGTGGTGGCCTTCGTCCTGGAAGCGTTCGGCAAACGCTGGCTGGGGCGACATGTGCAGTACCCAGCGCCGGCCGCCCAGCTCCAGCACACGCCGGGCCTGCAAAGCCGGGGTGGCGGTTTCTGTGCCCTCCGCCGGCCGCGCAACGTTGGTGAAAAGCAGGGTCTCGGCGGCGCCAGCTTGGGTGCCGTCAGAGATCCGGAAACCGATGTCGGCATCGAACTCGCGCGACATGCCGCGGACCACGTCTTCCAGCCGAAACGGCGCCGACACCCAACCGGCCAGCCCGGTGCGCCGGCCCTCCACCGTGCGCTCATCGGCGCCCGCGCCATACAGCGGCATGTACATCACCAGGCCTGGGCTGTTGTCCTGCAGAAGTGTCAGCTGGCCGGACAACGCCAGCATCCCGGTGTCGCGGGCGCGGTCCAGCGCTTCCTTGGCGGGGGGAAGGGTCAGCACATCAAACCCCAGCGCCTTCAGGTTGTTGCCCTCCAGGGGCTCGATGTGGGTGATGGGGGCCAGCACCTCGCGTGCGCCTTCGGGGCGCACGGTGTATTGGGCGTACCCACGTTGGCGCATGTCATCCAGGTGCGCAGCCAGCGCGGACGCAGGCAACTGCAGGATGAGTGAAACGCCCTGCAGGCCCGGGCGCGTTTCCCGCAATTGCAGGGCGCCCACATAGGCCTGGAACTCGGCCCGGTCGATGCGCTCGGACCCTTCAAAGTACCCCTTGACCCCACGAAGCACCACCTCGTAAGTGGCCATTCGGTCCTTGAGGTTGTAGGCGATCTGGTCGGCCGCGGCCTGAAAATTCTGCTCCCGCTTGGCGCGGGCGCCGCCTTCTTCGCTTTGCCAATAAAGAAAGGTCAATCCTAGGGTGAGCAGCCCCACCAGGGGCGGCAGCAACACGGGCAGCCACCGATGGTTGGTGGCCCCACTCCATCCATCCGGGGACGGTACGGCTGGCGCCGACTCAGCGGCTACCTCGGTCCCTTGGTGAGAATGTTGCGTCATGGCGTTCTGGGGGGTGATTCCGCTGCGGTCAGCGAAAGCCGCCACCGTGGGCGAACTCCACCATTATGAGCACCTGTCCCGCACAAAAAAGCAGTATTTGCGCACACACTTTTCACCCAGGCGCAGCGCATGGTCGGCATTGTTGGATATGCTTCCTTCGCACGTCGTCAACACTTTCCAGGAGCCTGAGCACGGCTCCCCCCAACCACCCTCGCACACCAAAGACCTGGCATGCCATCGCTTGATTTCGACCTGGAGGAATCCCATTTCCGTGCGTTCTACGCGCAGCATTCTGTGGCGCTGGACGCGGCCTGCGCAGCCCTCACCGACATGGTGGCCGCCGTGGTCACGCGTGCGGGCGGCGTGGAAGTCGCCAAGGTGGAGGGCCGCGTCAAGGATGCGGACGAGTGCATCCGCAAGTTTGTGCGCAAGTACCGCCCGGCGCTGGAGGAAAACAACACGCCCTATGAGATCCAGAGCTACATCACCGACCTGGTCGGCGTGCGGGTGGTGTGCCTGTACGAGGACGAGCTGGAGAAGATCGCGGCCATCGTGCGCGGGCACTTTGCCGTGATCGATGTCACCGACAAGGTGACGGCGGTGGAGAGCACCGAGGCCTCGTTTGGCTACAAGGGCCTGCACCTGGACCTCAAGCTCAGCACCACGGAGCGCAACCAGGCCGAGTACGCAGCCTATGCCCACCTGCCCTTCGAGCTGCAGGTGCGCACCATCATCCAGGACTCCTGGAGCGTGCTGGACCACCGGATCAAATACAAGAAGTCGATTCCCAGCGAACTCAAGCGGCGCATCAACGTGCTGTCTGCCCTGTTCGAGCTGGCCGACCGCGAGTTTCGCCAGATCCGCGACGCCACGGCCGCTGAATTGCTGCAGGCACCCGACGAAACCGCAGAGCCGCTGCCCGACCCCGCTGCCGTCGACAACCCCCAGGCCCCCAGCAAGGCGCAGGCTCCCAGCAGCGAGCTCAATGCGTTCACCTTCCTCAAGATTGCGACGCACTTCTTCAAGGATTTTGAGTTCGAGCCTTCCAAGGTGGACGGTTTTGTGGACGACATCCAGGCGTGGTCGCGTGGCATGACGCGGGCACGCTTCAATGCGCTGATGCGCGAGACCGTGGGCGTGGTCAAGCGCTACAAGCAGCACTTTGAAGAACACAACCCCCAGGCCAGCTTCAATCCGTACACCGTGATCCGCCACTGCTTGTACCTGAGTAACAAGGCTGCGTTCCGCCCCGCGTTGCGCAACTCGGCCCGGGAGTCTTTCGAGGCATGGCTGCAGGAGCAGACCGAACCAAAGCTTCAGTAATTTGCTTTTAGAAGGGCTTTCCGCTTATCTGGATTGAATTTAATGCTATTTATTTTATAGCAATTCAATTTCCCCCTTTTGTGGAGCAAGGCACCTGCCGACTACACCAATTTGTCGCATAGGTGACTAGGGACTGGTGGTTTTCCTCCATGCGCTTGTTACCAAGTGCTGCTATATTGCACTGCAACATAACGGAGTTTCGCCCATGCTGTATCACATTTACGAAACCCAGCGCTCCCTGATGGAGCCATTTACCGATTTCGCACAGGCTGCTGCCAAGCTGTTCAGCAACCCGATGTCGCCCTTCAGCGAAAGCCCCCTGGCGCAGCGCATGTCTGCGGGCTACGAACTGCTGTACCGCCTGGGCAAGGACTACGAAAAGCCAGCCTTCGAGATCCATTCGGTGGATGTGGACGGTGTCGGTGTGGCAGTGCACGAACGCATCGAGGTCGACAAGCCGTTTTGCGAACTGCGCCGCTTCAAGCGGTTCTCGGACGACACCGCCACCCTGACCAAGCTCAAGGAACAGCCCGTGGTACTGATCGTGGCCCCCTTGTCGGGCCACTACGCCACCTTGCTGCGCGACACCGTGCGCACCATGCTCAAGGACCACAAGGTCTACATCACCGACTGGAAGAACGCACGGCTGGTGCCCCTGGCCGATGGCGAGTTCCACCTGGACGACTACGTGAACTATGTGCAGGAGTTCATCCGCCACCTGCAAGGCATCTACGGCAACTGCCACGTCATCAGCGTGTGCCAGCCCACGGTGCCCGTATTGGCAGCCGTGTCCCTGATGGCGAGCCGGGGCGAAACCACACCGCTGACCATGACCATGATGGGCGGCCCCATCGACGCCCGCAAATCACCCACGTCGGTGAACAACCTGGCCACGAATCGCAGCTTCGAGTGGTTCGAGAACAATGTGATCTACCGCGTGCCCGAGAACTTTCCGGGCGCGGGGCGGCGCGTGTACCCCGGTTTCCTGCAGTACACCGGCTTTGTGGCCATGAACCCTGACCGCCACGCCAGCAGCCACTACGACTACTTCAAGGACCTGATCAAAGGCGACGATGCCAGCGTCGAGGCCCACCGCAAGTTCTACGACGAATACAACGCCGTGCTCGACATGGACGCGGACTACTACCTGGAAACCATCGAGACCGTGTTCCAGGAGTACAAGCTGGTCCACGGCACCTGGGATGTGCGCTCCCCCGACGGCAAGATCGAGCGCGTACGCCCACAGGACATCACCACCACCGCACTGTTCACGGTGGAAGGCGAACTCGACGACATCTCCGGCTCGGGCCAGACTGAAGCCGCGCATGACCTGTGCAGCGGCATCGTGCGCAAGGAGCAGCGCCACCTGGAGGCCAAGGGCGCGGGCCACTACGGCATCTTCAGCGGTCGGCGCTGGCGCGAAGTGGTCTACCCCCAGGTACGCTCCTTCATCCTGCAGCACGAAAAGCCGCAGACGAAGGCGGCAGCACCTGTGATGGACACCCCGGACGACAACCCGCCTCTGCGCGCAGTCCCAAAAGCCGCAGCCCCCGCCCCCAAGGCTGTGGCCAAGCCCGTCGCAAAACCCGTGGCCAAAGCAGCAGCCGTCAAACCGGAAGCTAAAACGGTCGCCAAAGTGGCCGCCAAGCCCCCAACCAAGGCGACGGCGGCTGTGGCCACCCGCTGGGTGACTCCAACACCAGCCACCACCGGCAAAAAGCCCACCACCGGGGCTGCCGCGCCCGCCGAGGTGGTAGCGGCCACGCCTGCGAAGGCCACCACGGTGACCGCAGCAGCCACATCCCGCACCCGCCGCAGTGCGGCGCGCAAGGCTTGACCGAGCTCCAGCCGCCGGTTTCCACGCCATCCGCCGCCGTGTCCACGCTTGCGGCGCGGATTGACGCAGCCTTGCCCCAAACGCAGTGCACGCGCTGCGGCTACCCGGACTGCTCCGCGTACGCCCGGGCCATTGCCAAGGACGGTGTGCCCATTAACCAGTGCCCTCCAGGAGGCGCCGAGGGCATTGCCCGCCTTGCCGCCATCACGGGGCAGGCGCCGCTGCCGCTGAGCGCTGAACACGGCCTGGAAGCACCGCGCGCCGTGGCCTACATCGACGAAGCATGGTGTATTGGCTGCACGCTGTGCATCAAGGCCTGCCCGACCGATGCCATCGTGGGTTCCCACAAGAAGATGCACACCGTCATCGAGCCGTATTGCACCGGCTGTGAACTGTGCATCCCGGTGTGCCCCGTGGATTGCATTGAGCTTGAGAACGTCAGCGGCAACGCCACCGGCTGGGCCGCATGGTCTGCCCCATTGGCGCTGCAGTCCCAATTGCGCTACCACGCGCACCGTGGGCGCCTGCCGCTGGAGTCCGCCGCGGACGGAGATGATGAAACCTCTCAAACAGCAGCCATCGATGCGCCAGCCTCCACTGGTGACGGCTCCGTACCCATGGGCCCCGCCGATCCCACAGCCGCTCAGGCCACCCGCCAGGCCACCATTGCAGCGGCCCTGGAGCGGGCCCGTCAGCGCCGATCCCAAGCACCGCACTAGGCGTGGCTTCTTGGAGGTTTGACTCCCGGCCCACGCCCCTCAGAGACCAGGAGACCCTGAGGCCAAGCCCTCAGGCGCAAGTTCAGAGAAGACAAACACCTCAAAATCGAGCACATTGGTGCAAATTTTCACATTCAGCCCATGTGCGCTACATGCGGGCCTCCGGGCAAGGCAATCTGCAATGCTTCAATAAGTGCCTTCCCAGAAGACAATCCTGCATGGATCTTCTCAACAATGCGCATCGCGCAATAGCCCAGTGTGGACGACCGCCCGTGCCGAAGAAAAAAATACTGCCGCACCGAGAGTTTCACAAGGGATGTGCAATCAATGCAATCTAGCCTTCCCTTCACATTGTGGCGCCACCGCAGTTTGGTCTTTGAATTGGTCAAACGCGAATTTTCCAGCAAATATCGGGGTTCTTTGGGTGGAGTCTTCTGGTCACTGGCCCACCCCCTCTTTCTGCTAGGCATCTATACCATCGCATTTGGGGTAATTCTCCAGTCCCGCTGGAACAACTCGGGCAGTGCGGTGGACTATGCGTTGATGCTGTTCGCTGGCCTGATCGTGTTCAACGCATTTTCTGAGGTCCTGAGCAAATCGCCGCTCTTGATCACCGGCAACCCCAATTTTGTGAAAAAAGTGGTTTTTCCACTGGAGCTTTTGCCCATCGTCACGGTGGCCGCTGCCTACCTGCAGGCGTTATTGGGCACGGGGATTTTGCTGGCGGGGTATGTGATCTTCGTGGGAATGCCCCGGCCCACAGTATTTCTTTTCCCGCTCGTCCTGCTGTGCTTTGCGCCCGTACTGCTCGGACTCGCATGGCTTCTCTCGGCCATTGGTGTCGCGGTGAAAGACATCGGTCAACTCACAGGCATGCTCAGCCACAGCCTTCTCTTCTTGACCCCCATTTTCTACAGCATGGATTCCGCCCCTGACATGATCAAGAATTTGCTGATGCTGAATCCCCTGACTTTCATTGTGGAGCAGTTTCGCCTCGTACTTCTGGCGGGAGGCATGCCCTCCTTCTTGGGACTTGCCGTCTATATCGGTCTCGCCAGTGTTTTCTCATGGGCATCGCTGACACTCTTCAGGCGCCTGCGCACCACATTTGCGGATATGGTTTGAGCAATGTCGGATATTGTCATTTCCGTCAAAAACGTCAGTAAATGCTATCGGATATTCGACGATCAGCGCTCACGATTCTTGCACGCACTGTCCCCCAGACACACCCGAGGAATGCAGGAAGTATGGGCCCTGAAGGACATTAACATTGAAGTCGCTCGAGGAGAATCGCTGGGCGTGATCGGTCGCAACGGCAGCGGTAAAAGCACATTACTGGAAATAGTGACCCAGACCCTCACGCCGACGACCGGCGAAGTGCAGGTGAATGGCCGCGTGGCGGCATTGCTGGAACTGGGTAGCGGCTTCAACCCAGAGTACACAGGACGGGAGAACGTCCTCCTGAATGGCCTGCTGATGGGTTTGACGCGGGAAGAGGTAGAGCACCGATTCGACGATATTGCTGCGTTTGCAGACATTGGCGATGTGCTGGATCGGCAAGTCAAAACCTACTCCAGTGGCATGCTCGTACGCTTGGCATTTGCGGTGCAGGTGGCACTGACACCCGACATATTGATCGTCGACGAGGCATTGAGTGTGGGAGACTATTTTTTCCAGCAAAAGTGCTTTGGACACCTTCGCAAGATGCGGGAGGACGGCTTGACCCTGCTTTTTGTGTCGCACGACATGGGCACGGTGCGCGATCTCTGCAAGAGAGCCATTTATTTACGCCACGGCTCTGCTGAATTCACTGGGGACAGTGGGTCTGCAATACGGCATTATTTCAACGAGGATGCACCATCCCAGCCCGCCAATACAGCAGAAATACCCGCACCCCTCCCTCACATCCCGGAGTCTTCTGATGTTCGATTCGCTGCAATTTTCAGCGATGCGCTGTGGTCTAGACCTCAAAACCATCCGAGCCGCCTGATTGCAGTGAGCATCCAGGATCAGAATAGTAATAAAATTGAACGCACTCAAATGGGTTCTGATATATATATCAAAGTATATTATCAAAGCCTTGTAGGCGATGTGGGAACGACGGTCGCGCTGGCGATTAAAAATCGGTTTGATCAAGTCATCTTTGTAACCAATGCGCGCCGTCTTGGCATAGAAAGCTGCGACACAGAAGACGGGCGCAACGCGGTCTTTGTGTTCAAGGTAGCATTGAATATCGAGGCGGGACTTTATTCCTTGAAAATCGGAATTCATCAACCCACCGAGATCAACAAAGGTCGAGAACTTGATACCACCGGCTGGTTTGGGCCATTTCGAATTGACTGGAGCTATGAGACGGAATCAGCCCCATTTTTGGGCATGTTTGGACTTCCGGCAAGCGGCGAATTCATAGCAAACTGCGGTGAGCAGGAATTTTATCCATAGCGACATTCACCAATAGATAGAAGCCCTCATCGCGCTTGATGGAAATTCAAATAATTTTAGCAAACCGTCAATTTCCCAAGCATAAAACTGAAATCTGCAAAAATAATGATAACAATTAAAATCTACCATCGTGTGCTTGGGGTTTGTCGCGCAATTCTGCATATCGCCTCGTCAGCATTTGGGCCTTCAAACCCCATTGTTCGATATATCATGACCCCCTTCATGCCGAGACTGGGTAATCTCAACCAGTATCCACCGCGACCAATGATGCATTTGAAATTGTGCCAAAATGCAAAGCAAATTCCAACTGCGCCAAAAATTTCATTGATTACACCTTCATTCAAGCAAGGCACTTTTATTGAAAAAACAATAACCAGTGTTCTTGATCAAAGATATTCAAATTTGGAATACTTCATTCAAGATGGCGGATCTCCAGATGAAACCGTTTCCATCCTGGAAAAATTCGAAGGAAAAATATCTGGATGGGTATCAGAAAAAGACACAGGGCAGTCGCAAGCGATCAACAGAGGGTTTGCCCGGACTGAGGGTGAGATCATGGCCTGGCTTAATTCTGACGACCTGCTTTTGCCGGGCGCATTGAATACGGTCGCGGATTACTTCGTGCGCCATCCAGAGGTAGATGTGGTTTATGGTGACCGACTGCTCATCGACCGGAATGGGATGGAGATTGGCCGTTGGATCATGCCTGGGCATGACAGTGTCGTGTTGTCATGGGCAGACTATATTCCGCAGGAGACACTCTTCTGGCGGCGACATATCTGGGACAAGGCTGGAGGCCAAGTCGACGAATCATTCAGGTTCGCGATGGATTGGGACTTGCTGGTACGCTTTCGAGACGCTGGAGCGAAGTTTGCTCACATACCCCTTTTTCTGGGGGCCTTTCGGGTTCATGAGCACCAAAAAACCTCTGCCAATATCAACGATATCGGCCAGCAGGAAATGAATCGGATACGCGAGAAAATTCTCGGCAGAGTTCCTGACTATAAGGAGATACGAAGTGCGGTGCTTCCTTATCTGTCAAGGCACATGCTGCGAGATTTGGCGTTCCGCATACGCCAACCTCTCAAGCGGGTGCGCTGATCTGGGTGCCCATCGAAATGGCAGTGTTTTTTCCAGTCGTTGCAGGACATCAACGCAGTGATAGGCGAATTGGACGGAGTCCAAGACCAAGGAATTGGAAATGAGAAGTGAAGCAAATTGGAAGATGACTGGACTGCTCCAATCGGGAGAAGAAGCACCGGGGTCCGGCCTATGAACGCGATCAAGTTAAGCCCAACGACCCGGTCCGAGAGGGTATATGTGGCCGGCCACTCCGGCATGGTCGGCTCAGCCATCGTGCGGGCGCTGGAGCAACGGGGCAATGTCGAGATCATCACACGCACCCATGCCGAACTCGATCTGACCTGTCAGGCCGATGTGCGTTCCTTTTTCCAGGCTGAAGCACCCGCCCATGTCTATCTTGCGGCGGCCAAGGTGGGGGGTATACATGCCAACAATACCTATCCCGCAGAATTCATTTACCAAAACTTAATGATTGAGGCCAACGTCGTGCATGAGGCATGGCGTGCGGGCATTCAACGCCTGATGTTCCTGGGATCCAGTTGCATCTATCCCAGGCTTGCGTCCCAGCCTATGGCTGAAGAGGCGCTGCTGACCGGTACTTTGGAGCCGACCAACGAACCCTACGCCGTCGCCAAGATTGCAGGCATCAAGCTGTGTGAGTCCTACAACCGGCAATATGGCACCGATTATCGCAGCGTGATGCCCACCAATCTCTATGGCCCGGGCGACAACTACCATCCAGAAAACAGCCATGTCATACCGGCACTTATCCGTCGTTTTCACGAGGCAAAATTAGCCCGGTCCTCCAGTGTTGTGATCTGGGGAACTGGTGCGCCGCGACGCGAATTTCTTTATGTCGACGACATGGCAGCAGCCTGCATCCATGTCATGAATCTGGATCAATCGGTTTATAACGCCTGCACACAACCCCGGTTGTCCCACATCAATTTAGGGACTGGCGAAGACCTGCCCATTCGAGAGCTTGCCCAGTTGATCGGCGAAGTGGTGGGATACACAGGGAAGATCGAATTTGACTCCGCCAAGCCGGATGGCGCGCCGCGAAAGCTCCTGAATGTGAGCCGCTTGCAAGGATTGGGCTGGCGTGCCCAGGTTGGGCTACAGCACGGGTTGACCATGGTCTATCAGGACTACGTTTCAACGCTGCAACGTGCCAATGGATGATCCTGTGGATAAGCCTTTGGTGACGGTAGCCGTGCCCTCCTATAACCAGGGGCGCTACCTGAATGCGGCGCTGGAGTCCATATTTGCGCAAAACGTCCCGGTCGAGGTCTATGTCGCAGATGGCGGTTCCACCGACGAATCGATCGAGGTCATCCGCCGTTGGGAAACACAACTTGCGGGTTGGCGAAGTTGCAAGGATATGGGGCAATCATCGGCCATCAATGAGGCAATTGCAAAAGGAAGCGCGCCTTTTGTGTGCTGGCTCAATAGCGATGATTGGTTATTGCCAGGTGCTCTGAAAAATCTGGTCGAAGCGTTGCAATTGAACCCTGCCGCTCCAATGGTCTATGGGCGGGTGTGGAACTATGCGGAAAGTACCGGAAAAACCCGCCCTGTGCTGGTCCGACCTTTTAGCGAGTGGTGGATGGCTCAATTTTGTATTGTTTCGCAACCCGGGGCATTGATTCGCCGAACGGCATGGAATGCCGTTGGAGGCGTGGACGAGTCATTGCATATGACCATGGACTACGACCTTTGGTGGCGCCTCTACAAAATATTGGGGCCATTGAAATTTGTGGATTCCTTTGTCGCAACCAACCGTGAGCACGATGCCACAAAGACCAGCACTCGGCGCAAGGAGCATTATCGGGAGGCCATGGGCGTAGTGCGTCGACATTATGGTCGATTGCCCCTAAAGTGGTGGATCGCCCAACCATACTCGGTTTGGTATCGATCCATGATGAAACACTGATTTCAAATTAGTTTCGGCACCATAAAATGGCATCTCATCGAATTCTGGTCGATTCTGGAAACTATTTTTCCAACAATGACAATTTGGGAGACAGGGCAATCTACCAAGTCATTTTTCAGCGCTTGCGGTATCTCTGGCCTGATTGTCAAATTCATTGGATAACTCGCAATGCTGCCTTGCTCAAGAAGGACTGTCCCGAGGTCATGGCATTGGAGCTGACCGAGGAACGCGCCCCCCTGTCACTGATCAGCCTCGATGCGAATTCACAGAACCCGGAAACCCAAGCATCCTCTGACACCGCGCGCATTGTGTCCGCCTTGATGGACTGCGACATGGTGATAGCGACGGGGGGCGGATATTTCAGTGATGATTTTTCTAACCAGGCAGAAGCCATTTTGCATACGCTGGAAGCGGGTATCCAGCTTGGCAAGCCGGCAATTATTTTGAGCTGTGGATTTGAACCTCTCAGCGTTCGCAGCCTTTCTCAGAAGATGGTGGGCGTATTTCCTCTTCTGAGTCTGGTCGTGTGCCGAGAATCCCAGCAAAGTCCGATGGTGGCGAGATCCCACGGTGTTCCAGAACAACGCTTGATCGTGGCCGCAGACGAGGCGATTGAGCTGGCGTTTGACTTGCGCCCTTCCATGTTGGGCGAATCTCTGGGTATCAATGTCCGCCAAGCGGACTACGCTGGTGTTGATGCCAGTACCCTTTTGCGTCTGCGCGAAGGGTTGGGCCTTGCCATTGCACGCCTGGGTGTGCCCATTACCGGTGTGCCCATTTCGCTTTCCGGGCCTTCAGACCCTGACGCCATTGCCTCTCTCCTCCAGGGCATTGCTGGTATCCAATACGTCCCCAGCCTCGTCTCGACGCCGCAGGACGTGGTGCGGGAGATCGGTGCATGCCGAATGGTCATTACCGGCAGTTACCACGCAGCGGTGTTCGCGCTATCGCAAGGCGTTTCGGTGATCGCGCTGGTGGCGTCTCCGCACTACCGGTCGAAAATGCAAGGGCTTCAAGCCCAGTTTGGCGCCGCCTGCCGCATCGTATTTCTGGATCGGGAGGACACTGCTGCGCACCTGGCCACCGCCATACAGGATGTGTGGGGTGCAGCCGTGTCCGAACGGCCGCGATTGCTGGAAGCGGCGCGGCAGCAGGTCAGTGTGGGGCGGGCCGCCTACGCTCGATTGGCCGAGCTGATGGAGCGCGTTCCTGCCAACCAGCACGACAGCGCGACGCCGCAATTGACTGACATTTCTACGCAAGCACCCATGAACAAAGACACCGCTGAAGTCTCTTTCTCTTTGTCTCCCGAAGAAATTGAGCAATTCCGGACACAGGGCTATGTGGGGCCGTTCACGGCATTCACGCCCCACGAAATGGAACAATTCCGCAAAACGGTGTCTGAGCGGGTGTTGCCGACACCTACGCCCTATTGCCCGTTTGGCCTGCGCGTGCGGCATCTCGACAGCAAGGCGGTCTATGCAATGTGCTCGGCTCCGGCCATTGTGGAGCGCATGGCTTCTCTCTATGGGCCGGATCTCGTTCTGTGGAATTCCAACCTGTTCAACAAGCCTCCTGCCCGGCCAGAACAGCAAGAGGAATACCCATGGCACCAGGATCACTACAACTGGAACATGGAACCCATCCTGAACATTTCAGCCTGGCTGGCGATTACGCCGGCAACGCTGGAAAATGGGTGTGTGGAAATCATCCCGGGTTCGCACCGGCAGATCATCCCTCCGGCCGTCGATACCGATCCTGCCAAAAGCCTTCGGTTCGGAGGCATCGCTTCAGACCCTGACTACGTGGACGAGACCAGCAAGTTGGCCATGGTGCTGGAACCCGGTCAGTTTTTTCTCTTCAACGAACGGCTGCTGCATCACTCCAACCCCAACCGGACTACGGAACACAGGCTTGGATTGGCTGTCAGAGTCACGGTCCCCATCGCAAAGGTCAGCGAACCTTTTCCCTGCGTCATGTTGCGGGGCGAAGACCGCATGGGCTTCAACCGGTACCTTCAAGCGCCCTTGGACGAACCCGATTCCCATTGGCTCGATTCATTGCCACCAGGGCAAGACTACCTCTTTGACCGCCCCATCCCTGGAAGGGGCTGGCATGTGCGCGAGGCCGAGGGGCAACGCCACTTCGCTTGGACAGGTCTGGAGCCCGAGGCGTGGATTGACTTCCGCCCCACGGCTGGCGGCGATCATCGGCTGCGGCTAGAGGTCATTCACATGCTGACGATGGCGGCCGTCAGCGAGCTTCAGTTGATGGTGAATGGGCAAGCGATTGCCCTCAGACACGAACAGGTGGGTGATACGCTCGTCCTGGAGGCACACGTTCCCGACGCGGTCTTGCGAAGCCGTACCGACCGGGTGCGGGTGGCACTCCTGGGTTCATCCCTGGTACGACCCTGCGATCTGAATCCGGAGAGCACGGACAAGCGCTCCCTTGGATTGGGAATTCGCCGAATAGCGCTCATGCCCATTGATACACCCAAAGTGGCTCCTGAGGCGCCCAGCGCAACAAACCCTGTACCACCACCTGCAGCCTGGTATCGCAGGCTGCTTGGGTGAATTGGCCGTGCCAAAGACCCGGCAACTCAGCGTGCCGCAAGTGCCTTGTACACCCCGCATCCCACATACAGATCGCCTGCGCGGCTGACATAAGACATCTTCGTCTGCACCACGCCCGTGGAGGGATTGGTGATGTCGTATTCCACCCATCCCGGCTCACGGTCCGCCTGAGAAACAATGTCACTCACGAGCCGGTCGCCCGCAATGCCGGGGATGTCCTGCACACGCGTCCCCACCTTGGCGGTGTTGCCCCCAAAGGCAAGGTAGGTACCTGCCGTGTCGAGCACAAACACGTACATATCCCGGTCGTGGTACGGCTGGTTCTTGTCAGTGATGCTGCGCAGGAACTGATCCCGCGAGCTGCTCTTGTGCAATGCCACGGCCCTGCCCACCAACACCACGGCCTCCTCGGCCGTGCCCTGCTGCAAACGGAATGCGGAGACCGCACGCGACAAGGTGGATGCGCGGTTTTCGAGGGCCTCGGCCTGTTGCACGGCATGGCCCACCATCTGGGCGTTGTGCTGGGTGATCTGGTCCAGTTGCTGCACCGCAGCACTTACCTCGCGCAGCCCCGTGCTTTGCTCGGCGCTCGATCCGGAGATCTCGCTCATGCTGGCCGCAACGCTGCGAATGCCCCCGGCCATGTCGGAGATGCCCTCCCCGGCTGACCGGATCAGGCCGGCACTGGTTTCGACCTGGCTGACCGAGGCACCAATCAACTCGCGGATTTCGTGCGCTGCGTCACTGGATCGTTTGGCCAGCGTGCGCACCTCTGCCGCCACCACAGCAAAACCACGGCCCTGCTCTCCTGCGCGCGCAGCCTCGACTGCAGCGTTCAAGGCAAGGATATTGGTCTGAAACGCAATGCTGTCGATCACGCCGATGATTTCGGTCATGCGGCGCGCGCCTTGCTGAATGGCTTCGACCGACTGCACAGCGCGCGCCATGGCCTGGGCGCCCACGTCGGCCGCGTCCCGCACCTGCGCGGCCCGTGCATCCGCACTGTGGGCAGTCTGGGCGTTGTTCTGCACCGCAGATGACAGTTGCTCCACACTGGCTGCGGTCTGCTCCAGGTTGGCGGCCTGTTGCTCGGTGCGGTCGGCCAGCGAGCGGTTGCCCTCGGCCAGGCTCTGCCCAGCATGGGCGACCAGCGCTGCATTGCTGCGGATATCGGCCACCATCGACGAAAGGGTGATCACCATGCGCTCAAGCGACTGCGCCATATCGCCCACCTCGTCTTGCCCGTAGTCTCGGCGGGGCTGCGCACGCAGATCTCCGACCTGGGTCAACTCAATGGTTTGTGCCAAGCCTGCGAGGTCTGTCGAAAGGCTGATGTAAAGCACCAGCAGCGCATACGCCACGACGAACCCACCCAGCGCAAGCAACCACCAGGGTGCCCCAAACGCAGCAATGGCCAACGCAGCCCCTACCAGGAGGCTCAACGAGAGCAGCTTGCCAGGCAAATGCCACCTGCGCATCCACCAGAGCCCCGGACGCAGCGGTAGGAATCCTGACATCGTGTCTCCTCTTATCGTTCTTGCCAAATGGCACGAATCCTAGGTGCATGCACTTACGGCGGATTGACAGACCACAAGGTGTATCGCCGCTGCGGGGGTTCGTGTCGGCCAAACCATGCAGACCACACCCGCTCCAGCGCCGGACTGATCGGGGGACCATCGCCCATAATGGCGCCCCATGAATCCCCTGCTTTCCCATCTCCAGCCCTACCCTTTCGAGCGGCTGCGACAGCTCTTTGCGGGGGTCACGCCCCCGGCCGCCTACAGCCCCATCAGTCTGGGCATGGGCGAGCCACGCCATCCTACACCGCAGTTCATCAAGGATGCACTCAGTAACAACCTCAGTGGACTGGCGAGCTACCCCGCCACGGCAGGTGAACTGGGGCTGCGCGAGGCCTTCACCCGCTGGCTGGATCTGCGGTATGCCATTGCGCTGGACCCAGCCACCCAGGTGCTGCCCGTGAATGGTTCACGCGAAGCGCTTTTCTCCTTTGCCCAGACCGTCATCGACCCTTCGCGGGGTCGACCACTGGTGGTCTGCCCCAATCCGTTCTACCAGATCTATGAAGGCGCAGCCTTGCTGGCGGGCGCCGAACCCTACTACGCGGCCAGCGATCCGGAACGCAACTTCGCCGTGGACTGGGACGCAGTGCCGGAGACGGTGTGGCAGCGGACCCAGTTGCTCTTCGTATGTTCGCCCGGCAACCCTACCGGCGCCGTCATGCCGCTGAGTGAGTGGAAGAAGCTGTTTGAACTGAGCGACCGCCATGGCTTTGTCATCGCTTCGGACGAGTGCTACAGCGAAATCTACTTCCGCGATGAACCACCGCTGGGGGGCCTGCAGGCTGCAGACCAGCTCGGCCGCAGCGACTACAAAAACCTGATCTCCTTCACCAGCCTCTCCAAACGCAGCAACGTTCCCGGCATGCGCAGCGGTTTCGTGGCAGGCGACGCCGCGTTGATCAAGTCCTTTCTGCTGTATCGCACGTACCACGGCAGCGCGATGAGCCCCATCGTGCAGGCAGCCAGCATTGCCGCGTGGGGTGATGAGCAGCATGTGGTGGAAAACCGCATGCGCTACCGCAAGAAGTTCGCCCAGGTCACCCCCCTGCTGGCGGGCGTGATGGAAGTCGCCCTTCCGGATGCCGGCTTCTACCTGTGGGCCAAGGTTCCCGACGCGCTGGGCATGGATGACGCCGAGTTCGCGCGAGCCCTTCTGGCTCAATACAATGTCACGGTGCTCCCTGGCAGCTACCTGGCCCGCGAGGCCCAGGGCAGCAACCCTGGTGCCCAACGCATTCGCATGGCCCTCGTGGCAGAAACCGAAGAATGCGCGGAAGCCGCGCTGCGCATCGTGCAATTCATCCAATCCCGTACTGCCTGACCGACAGACCTAGAGACTGACTGACAACAACATGACCCAACAACTGCAAACCCTTATCGACAACGCCTGGGACAACCGTGCCAGCCTCTCGCCCGCCGCCGCCCCCAAGGAGATCCAGGACGCTGTCGAGCATGTGATCGCCGAGCTGAACAACGGCACCCTGCGCGTGGCCACGCGCGAGGGCGTGGGCCAATGGACGGTGCACCAGTGGATCAAGAAGGCCGTGCTGCTGTCGTTCCGACTCAAGGACAACGAAGTCGTCAAGGCCGGTGACCTGGGCTTTTACGACAAGGTGCAGACCAAGTTCGCGCACCTGACCGAAGAAGAAATGAAGGCCACTGGCGTGCGTGTGGTGCCACCCGCCGTGGCCCGCCGTGGCAGCTTCATCGCCAAGGGCGCGATCCTGATGCCGTCTTACGTGAACATCGGCGCCTATGTGGGCGAAGGCACCATGGTTGATACATGGGCCACTGTGGGCTCGTGCGCACAGATCGGCTCCAACGTGCACCTCTCGGGTGGTGTGGGCATTGGCGGCGTGCTGGAGCCCCTGCAGGCCGGCCCCACCATCATTGAAGACAACTGCTTCATCGGGGCCCGCTCCGAAGTGGTCGAAGGCGTGGTCGTCGAAGAAAACTCGGTGCTGGGCATGGGCGTATACCTGGGCCAGAGCACCCCCATCTTCAACCGCGCCACAGGCGAAATCAGCTATGGCCGCGTGCCATCGGGTTCGGTGGTGGTCAGCGGAAACCTGCCCAAGACCGCTGCCAACGGCACGCCGTACAGCATGTACGCTGCCATCATTGTCAAGCAGGTGGACGCGCAAACCCGCTCCAAGACCAGCATCAACGACCTGCTGCGCGACTGACAGCGCACCCTGGGGGCAGGCCCTCCCGCCTGCCCGCCGACAGATACCGACAACAAGAGGGAAACACCATGAGCACGATGGAGCGGATTCTTCGCCTGATGAGCGAAAAAAAGGCATCAGACGTCTACCTGTCGGCCAATGCCCCGGCGCTGATCAAGATCAACGGCGAGTGCGTGCCGATCAACAACCAGATCCTGCCGCCCGACGCGCCGCGCAACCTGCTCTCCGAGGTGGTTCCCCCGGACCGCATTGAGGAGCTGGAAGAAACCGGCGAACTCAACATGGGGGTGCCGCTCAGTGGTGTGGGCCGCTTCCGGGTGAGCGCCATGCGCCAACGTGGCAGCTATGCGGTGGTGATCCGTTTCATCTCGCAGCAGATTCCCGAATTCGACTCCCTGGGCCTGCCGCCCGTGCTGCGCGAACTGATCCTCGAAAAACGTGGCCTGATCCTGATGGTCGGCGCCACGGGCTCGGGCAAGAGCACCTCGCTGGCGTCGATGATCGACACCCGCAACGAAGCGCTCACGGGCCACATCCTCACCATTGAAGACCCGGTCGAATACCAGTTCAGGAACAAGAAGTCCATCGTCAACCAGCGCGAAATCGGCAGCGACACCCAGTCGCTGCAGACCGCCCTGAAGAACGCGCTGCGCCAGGCGCCCGACGTGATCCTGATCGGCGAAATCCGCGACCGCGAAACCATGTCGGCCGCCATTGCCTACGCCCAGTCGGGTCACCTGTGCCTGGCCACGCTGCACGGCAACAACAGCTACCACGCGCTCAACCGGATCTTGTCGTTCTATCCTGTCGAAGTCCGCCCCACCATGTTGGGTGACCTGGCATCCGCCATGAAGGCCATCATCTCCCAGCGGCTGGTGCGCACCATCGACGGGAGCCGCGCACCTGCGGTAGAGGTCATGCTCAACACCAAGCTCGTTTCCGACCTGATCGAAAAAGGCGATTTCTCCGGCGTGAAGGAAGCCATGGAAAAATCCATGGCGGAAGGCTCGCAGACCTTTGAGGAAGCGCTGGCCCGACTCATCATGGATGCCAAGATCGACCGCAAGGAAGGTATGTCGTATGCCGATTCGCCCACCAACCTGATGTGGCGCCTGCAAAACGACTTCTCCCTGGCCGCCAACGCTGCCAAGGCCCAGAAGGAAGCGCGGGACACACCCGACGATGCACCTTCGTTCACCGAGATCGTGCTGGATGTCAAGCCCGCAGCGTGACTCCCTGAGTCGCCTTCGGCACCCTCCCTCCCCTTTTTCGACGCCTCTGATGTCCCGCACCCTGCACCTCGCCGAACAGCTCATCTCCCTGCCCTCCATCACCCCAGAGGATGCGGGTTGCCTCGACCTGCTGGCAGCGCGACTGGTGCCATTGGGTTTTGTGTGTGAACGGCTGGACAGTGGCCCGGCAGACTTCCGGGTCAGCAATTTATGGGCAAAAAGGCCCGTAGCGCTTGATGGGAAAGCGGAAATAGCTATCAAAAACATAGTATTTGCAGGCCACACCGATGTGGTCCCCACGGGCCCCCTGACCCAATGGAGCAGCGACCCGTTCATCCCCACCCACAAAGACGGCAAGCTCTATGGCCGGGGCGCCAGCGACATGAAAACCTCCATCGCTGCCTTCGTCGTGGCCGTGGAGGAGTTTTTGGCGGCCACGCCCGATCCGAAGATCGAGCTGGCCTTCCTTCTGACCAGCGACGAGGAAGGCCCCTCGGTGGATGGGACCAAGGTCGTGATCGAGCAGCTCAAGGCACGCGGCGAAACGCTCGACTACTGCATCGTGGGGGAACCCACCTCTGTCGAAAAAACCGGCGACATGATCAAGAACGGACGGCGCGGCACGCTCAGCGGCAAGCTCACCGTGCGCGGCATCCAGGGGCACATCGCCTACCCGCAACTGGCGCGCAACCCCATCCACCAGGCCCTGCCCGCCTTGGCGGAGTTGGCGGCTACCGTGTGGGACCAAGGCAACGCGTTTTTCCCGCCCACCAGCTGGCAGATCAGCAACATACATGGCGGTACCGGCGCCACCAATGTGATTCCAGGCGATGTGGTGGTGGACTTCAACTTCCGCTTCTCCACCGAATCCACCGCCGAAGGCCTGCAGCAGCGTGTACACGCATTGCTGGACCGCCATAGTCTCGAATACGACCTGCGCTGGACGCTGGGCGGCCAACCCTTCCTGACCACCCCGGGCGAGCTGGTCACGGCCGTGCAGCAGGCCATCACGGCAGAGACCGGTCTGACCACCGAACTCTCTACCACCGGCGGAACCAGCGACGGCCGCTTCATTGCCCAGGTGTGTCCCCAGGTGATTGAGCTCGGGCCCCCCAACGCCAGCATCCACAAGATCGATGAGCACATCGTCGTGGCCGACATCGAACCGCTCAAGAACATCTACCGCCGCACGCTAGAGAACCTGCAGGCCCAGGCCCTTGCATTGGGCAAGGTGTCGGCATGAGTGTGCAGCAGCAACCCCTCATTCCGGCGGGCAATACCGTGGGTACCCTGGTGGAATCCGGTGCGCAATGCCTGGTGGCAGCAGGCGTCTCCTTCGGCCACGGCACAACCAACGCGCACGACGAAGCCGCTTGGCTCGTCTTGTGGCGCCTGGGCCTGCCGCTGGACAGTGACCTGTCGGACGCCCCTGATTCCATCAAAAATCAACCCGTAGCGCCCGCCGATCAAGCGCGAGTAGCTATACTTTTTGAAGAGCGTATCCGCACCCGCAAACCCGCCGCCTACCTCACGCAGGAGGCCTGGCTGCAAGGCGTGCCCTTTTACGTCGATGAGCGCGCCATTGTCCCGCGCAGCTTCATCGCAGAGTTGCTGGTCGATGGTGGTGCCGACGAGTACCTGAGCGACCACACCCACCGGGTGTTGGACCTTTGCACCGGCAACGGCAGCCTGGCCGTGCTGGCGGCCATGGCCTGGCCGGAGGTTCAGGTGACGGGTGCTGACATTTCAGCCGATGCGCTGGCCGTGGCACGCATCAATGTGGACAGACACAACCTGCAAGACCGCATCCAGCTGCAACTCTCCGATGGTCTCACTGCACTGCCTGGGCCCTGGGACCTGATCCTGTGCAATCCGCCCTACGTGAACGCTGCCAGCATGGCAGCGTTGCCCGCCGAATACCGCGCAGAACCCGAGCTGGCCCTGGCCGGTGGCAACGATGGCATGGATTTCGTGCGCCAGCTGTTCGCTGCGGCTCCGGCCTGCATGAGCGAGGATGCGGTGATCATTCTGGAGATCGGCAACGAGCGGGCCTACTTCGAAGCCGCGTTCCCCCAACTGCCTGTTTTCTGGCTCGATACCAGTGCTGGCGAAGACCAGGTTTTACTGGTGACCCGGCAGGCTTTGACCGCCCAATCCCGGCTCACGGCACAATAGAGGGTTGCGCGCCACCGCCTTTTGCATCGGTTGCACCGTTTGCAACGGCCCTGGCCCCCTGCTTTTTCATGCCACCCGCCCAGCGCGGGTGCGCTTTTTTCTGAGCTCCGGATGATCACCCTTAAGAACGTTACCTTGCGACGCGGCGCCAAAGTCGTGCTCGACAGCGTTTCCGCCACCATCAACCCTGGCGAAAACGTTGGACTTGTGGGCCGCAATGGCGCGGGCAAGTCCAGCCTTTTCGCCTTGCTCAGCGGCAAGCTGCACGAAGACGGGGGGGATTTCTACATCCCCACCAGCTGGCGCATGGCCGAGGTTGCGCAGAACATGCCCGAAACCGACCAGCCGGCCACCGAGTTTGTGCTGGAGGGGGACACGCGCCTGGCCGAGGTGCAACGCCAACTGGTAGAAGCCGAGGCCAGCGACGACGGCATGGCCATCGCCCACGCCTACTCGGACCTGCACGATGCCGGCGCGCACGATGCGGTCGCACGCGCACAGGCGCTGATCCTGGGCCTGGGCTTTCGGGTCAGCGAGCTGGACCAGCCGGTCAACAGCTTCTCTGGCGGCTGGCGGATGCGCCTGCAGCTGGCACGCGCGCTGATGTGCCCCAGCGACCTGCTGCTGCTGGATGAACCCACCAATCACTTGGACTTGGATGCCCTGGTCTGGCTCGAAGCCTGGCTCAAGCGCTACGCAGGCACCATGATCGTGATCAGCCATGACCGCGAGTTTCTGGATGCCATCACCAACGTCACCCTGCAGATCCAGCAAGGCGAATTGAACCGCTACGGCGGCAACTACAGCAAATTCGAAGAATTGCGCGCGCAGCAACTTGAACTGCAACAGGCCAGCTTCTCCAAGCAGCAGGAGAAGATGGCCCACCTGCAGAAGTTCATCGACCGCTTCAAGGCCAAGGCCAGCAAGGCCAAGCAGGCGCAAAGCCGCGTCAAGCAGCTCGAACGCATGGAGAAGATTGGACCGGTGCTGGCCGAGGCCGACTTCACGTTCGAATTCAAGGAACCGGCCAACCTGCCCAACCCGATGCTGGCCATCAGCGATGCATCGTTCGGCTATGTGGACGACGAAGGCACGCCCACCACCATCCTCACGGGCGTCAACCGCTCGGTGCTGGCCGGCCAGCGCATCGGCATCCTGGGGGCCAACGGCCAGGGCAAGTCCACCCTGGTCAAAACCATCGCCCGCACCATGAAAGCCCTGGGCGGCAGCGTGACCGAGGGCAAGGGACTGAACATCGGCTACTTTGCGCAGCAGGAACTCGACGTGCTGCGCCCTGCAGAAAATCCGCTGGAGCACATGATCCGCCTCGCCAAGGAGCTAGGCCCCGACCTCAAACAGCCGAGCCGCGAACAGGACCTGCGCAGCTATCTGGGCACGTTCAATTTCACGGGCGACATGGTAAAGCAGGCCGTGGGCACCATGAGCGGTGGCGAAAAGGCCCGCCTGGTGTTGGCCATGATCGTCTGGCAGCGCCCCAACCTGCTGCTGCTTGACGAGCCTACCAACCACTTGGATCTGGCCACCCGCGAGGCGTTGGCCATGGCGCTCAACGACTTCGACGGCACCGTCATGCTGGTCAGCCACGACCGCTCGCTGCTGCGCTCGGTCTGCGAGGACTTCTGGATGGTGGGACGAGGTGTTGTAGGCCCCTTCGATGGCGATCTGGACGACTACCAGCGCTACCTGCTCGAAGAGTCCAAGCGCCTGCGCGAAGAGGCACGCCTGGCCGAGCAGGCACAGACCTCGGTGGCGAGTTCTGCGCCTCCATTGGCCGCAGCACCTTCACCCACTGCCAATCCAGTCCCTGTCGCCGCACCGGTGCCTGCGCCAGCTCCGACCGCATTACCGTCACGGGATGGACGAGAGCAGCGCAAGCTCGATGCCCAGGCGCGCCAACAGCAGGCGGAAGTAACCCGGCCCCTCAAAAAAGAGCTGGAACACATCGACAAGCGCCTGATTGCCTTGGCGGCTGAGCGCACCGCGTTGGAGCACAAGCTCACCCAAGCCCTTGCCCCTGCCGAGATCGCAGAATGTGGCCGCGCCCTCAAGGCGGGAAATGACGAGACGGCCCAACTGGAGGAGCGGTGGCTGGAAATTTCTTCTGCACTGGAAGAAATTTCGGCGTCGGTTGCAGGATAAAAATGTAATTTGATGTAATTGAAAGGGCCACATTTTGTGGCTCTTTCGCTTATGTAGAAACAATTTTATGCTTCTTTTTTCGTAGCAAACTACATTCTCAATGTGCGGGCACTTGCGGTTGCATTTTTTTGCGAAGCGCTGTCAACGGACTGTGGATTGACCGCGTTGTTGGTACATCACAGGAGTTTTTCAGCATGAATACCACCGCAATCTTGTCCGCTTGGCCCGAAGACGAACGCGATCGCAAGCGCGCTCCAGCCCGCTTCTGAAGGCGTGGCAGCCAATTCTCGAAATTCGTAGGCCAACCCAATGCCCGCCACCAAAGTGAAGCACAAAACGTACCAAGGCACGGTATGTGTTTCCACCGAATGGCCCATTTCATAGGCCCATCGAAGCAAGATACCCGGCAGCCCCTTCCCTCTTGCTCCTTTCAACAAAAAACCCCGCAATGCGGGGTTTTTGTTTTTCTGAAGCCTCAGGGCATCAACCCATGTGCAGACCGCCGTTGACCGAGAAATCGGCACCGGTCGCGTAGCCACCTTCTTCCGAAGCCAGCCACGCAATGATCGAAGCGATTTCGCTGGGTTCACCCAGGCGCTTGACAGGAACAGTGGCCACGATCTTTTCGAGCACGTCAGGACGGATCGCCTTGACCATGTCAGTGCCGATGTAGCCAGGGCTCACCGTATTGACCGTCACACCCTTCGTGGCCAGTTCTTGTGCCAGGGCCATCGAGAAGCCATGCATACCGGCCTTGGCTGCCGAGTAGTTGGTCTGGCCCGCCTGGCCCTTTTCGCCATTCACCGAGCTGATGTTGACGATGCGGCCCCAGCCCTTTTCCACCATGTCGGCCACGACCTGCTTGGTGACGTTGAACATGCTGTTGAGGTTGGTTTCAATCACTGCATCCCAGTCTTCGCGCGACATCTTGAGGAACATGCGATCACGGGTGATGCCAGCATTGTTCACCAGCACGTCGATGGTGCCGTGCTCGGCCTTGGTCTTGCCGAAAGCCTCCACCGTGGAGTCCCAATCGCCCACATTGCCCACCGACGCATAGAAGGTGTAGCCCAGGGCTTTTTGCTCCGCCAGCCATTTGGCATGGTCACGGGTAGGGCCACAACCTGCGATGACCTTGAAGCCCTCCTTGTGCAGGCGCTGGCAAATGGCAGTCCCGATGCCGCCCATGCCGCCGGTGACGTATGCAACTTTCTGGCTCATGTGATTTCTCCTTGTTGGTGATTTGCTCAGCAGCCACTCTACCGAAGAAATTCACCACTGCCGTGAAGGAAAACACTGAAGCCCTTTTCTTTTTGGCATATCGCCATGCATCGCACACCTGACGTACCAGGCCCCTTTTCCAATCACGGTTTTGGTGCAGGCTGCAGCCTGCAGTTCATCGGAAAGAAAAGAGAAACATCTTGCGACAACGTTCTCCCCTGAAGTTGGGGCTGCCGCCACCAGGAACAAAAAAGCCGCGTCGCAACGCGGCTTTGATTTTGGCCTTGCACCCGAGAAACAGCTAAACCACAGGTGCGAAAAGGCGCGTGTTAACGCTCCAAGGCCAGTGACACACCCATGCCGCCACCGATACAGAGCGCCGCCAGACCCTTCTTGGCATCGCGGCGCTGCATTTCGTGCAACAGCGTCACCAGGATACGGCAACCCGAGGCGCCGATGGGGTGACCGATGGCGATGGCACCACCATTCACATTGACCTTGGCCGGATCAATCGCCAGCTCCTTGTTCACGGCGCAGGCTTGCGCAGCAAAGGCTTCATTCAGTTCGAAAAGATCCACATCGGCAGCGTTCCAGCCCGCGCGTTGCAAGGCCTTGCGCGATGCGGGCACGGGGCCCATGCCCATGGTGGCGGGGTCCAGGCCACTGGTGCCAAAGGCTGCAATGCGAGCCAGGGGCTTGAGGCCCAGGGCGGCAGCCTTCTTCGCGCTCATCACCACCACGGCGGCTGCGCCATCGTTCAGGCCCGATGCGTTGCCAGCGGTCACGCTGCCCGCCTTGTCAAACGCGGGACGCAGGCCTGCCAGCGCTTCAGCGTTGGTCTTGCGGTTCAGGTATTCATCCGCGTTGAACAGGATGGGGTCGCCCTTCTTCTGCGCCAGGCTCACACCCACGATTTCATCCACGAACTTGCCGGCGTCTTGCGCGGCGGCGGCCTTTTGCTGGCTGCCCAATGCCAGGGCGTCCTGCATTTCGCGCGTGATGCCGTGGGCCTTGGCCACGTTTTCAGCCGTGATGCCCATGTGGTACTGGTTGTACACGTCCCACAGGCCGTCGACGATCATGGTGTCGACCAGCTTCCAGTCGCCCATGCGCTGGCCGTCACGCGAGCCTGGCAGCACGTGCGGTGCCAGGCTCATGCTTTCCTGGCCACCGGCCACCACAATCTCGCTGTCGCCCCAGGCCACAGCCTGGGCGGCGAGCATCACGGCCTTGAGGCCGGAGCCGCACACTGCGTTGATCGTGAGCGCCGGGGTTTCCTTGGCCACACCGGCCTTCATCGAGGCCTGGCGTGCAGGGTTCTGGCCCACGCCAGCCGCCAGCACCTGGCCCATGATGACCTCACCAATCTGGTCGGACGAGAGGCCCGCGCGCGCGATGGCTTCGCGGATCACGATGGCGCCCAGTTCGGTCGCAGGCGTCTTGGCCAGCGCACCACCAAACTTGCCCACAGCGGTGCGGGCGGCCGAAACGATGACGATGTCTTCCATGGAATGTCCTTGTGATTGGAGGTTGTTGGTTGCTTGGTAATTCTCGCAGTGCTGAAAGTCAGGACTTTTGCGTATCAGGATTTCTGCTTCACATAGCTGCCAGGTGCGGGCTCGATGGCCTTGAATTTGGTGCCCTTGCCATAGCCCTTGGGCGCTGCAATCTGCTTGCCTGCATGGCCTTTGAGCCAGCCGGCCCAGTCGGTCCACCAGCTGCCGGAGTGTTCGGTGGCGCCGTCCAGCCATTGGTCGAGCGTGGCGGGCAGCTTGCCATCGGCGCGGATCCAGTGGCTGCGCTTGCCTTTGGCGGGTGGGTTGATGACGCCCGCGATGTGGCCCGAGGCCCCCATCACGAAACGCTTCTTGCCGGGCAGCACCTGGGTGGAGGCATAGGCGGCATTGATGGGCACGATGTGGTCCTCGCGCGAGCCGTAGATGTAGACGGGCAGCGTGAGGTTGCCAAGGTCCATCTTCTCGCCGCACACCGTGAGCTTGCCGGGTTTTACCAGGCTGTTTTCCAGGTAGAAATTGCGCAGGTACCACGCATAGAACGGGCCCGGCAGGTTGGTGCTGTCGCTGTTCCAGTACAGCAGGTCGAAAGGGGGTGGCGTTTCGCCCTTGAGGTAGTTGCCCACCACGTAGTTCCACACCAGGTCATTGGGCCGCAGAAAGCTGAAGGTCGAGGCCAGGTCCTGCCCCTTCATGAGGCCGCCTTTGCCCATCTGCATCTCTCGGAACTTCACGAAAGCCTCGTCGATGAACACGTCGAGGATGCCGGTGTCGGTGAAGTCGATCAGCGTGGTCAAGAACGTTGCGCTGGCCGCGGGCTCATCGCCACGCGCTGCCAGCACGGCCAGCGCATTGCTCAGAATGGTGCCGCCCACGCAAAAGCCCAGCGCGTTGATCTGATCGGCGCCCGTGATGTTCTGCACCACGTCGATGGCGGCCATGGCGCCGTCTTCCACGTAATCGTCCCAGGTCTTGTGGGCCAGGCTGTCGTCGGGGTTTCGCCAGCTCACCACAAAGGTGCGGTGGCCCTGGTCGACGGCGTAGCGAATCAGCGAGTTCTCGGGCTGCAGGTCGAGGATGTAGAACTTGTTGATGCACGGCGGCACCAGCAGAAACGGGCGCTCGTAGACCTTGGCGGTGAGAGGCTTGTATTCGAGCAGCTGGAACAATTCGTTCTCGAACACCACGGCACCTTCGGTGGTGGCCACGTTGCGGCCCACCTCGAACAGGCTTTCGTCGGTCATCGACACGTGGCCCTGGGTGATGTCGTGCAGCAGGTTCTGCATGCCCTTGGCAATGCTTTCGCCCTTGGTCTCGATGGCTTTCTTCTGCGCTTCGGCGTTGAAGGCCAGGAAGTTGCTGGGTGCCATGGCGGCCATCCACTGCTCCACGCCAAAGCGGATGCGGGCCTTGGTTTTTTCATCGGACTCCACCGCATCGGCCAGGCCCATGAGGGTGCGGGCATTGAGCAGGTAGGCTGCGGCCGAGAACGCGGCAACGGGGTTGCTGGCCCAGCCCTCACCGGAGAAGCGGCGGTCCTTGACTTCAGGAGCACCTTGCAGGCCCTGGGCCCAGAGTTCCTGCGCGTCTTTCAGATACTGCTGCTGCAGGGACTGCAGCTTGGTGGGCGAAAATTTCAGGGGTGGTGCTGCTGGTACCTGGGTACCCATGTCCAGCTTCTGGAACGACTGCAGCGCCTGCGACCAGCTTTGCCCGAAAATCTTCTGGAACTGCTCGGCGCTCTCGGCCCAGGGTGATTCAGAATTCATGCTCTTTCCTCATTGATTGGTCGCTCGCAGCGGCAAAGCTTCTGGTTTTTTATCTCTCGGGTTCATTGTTGCCGAGCCCTTTGCACATGGCAACGGATTCAACCCTTCCAGTGAACACAAACCAATGTACCTCATCGTCATCGCCTGGACGTACGTCACCCTCATGATGGCGGTGGCCGAAGCCACCAGCCCCAATGGCACGGTGCTGGGCGCCGTGATCACCTTTGCGCTGTATGGCCTGCTGCCCATGGGCATTCTGGTGTACATCCTTGGCACACCTTCCCGCAAGCGGGCGATCAAGGCACGTGAGGCTGCGGAACAAGCGGCCTACGATGCCGGGCAGGCCGCCGCTGCTGCCGCAGCCACCCCTGAATTACTTGGTTCAGCTGCGCCAGATGCAGGCGGCGAAGCGCCCGCTGCCGCCGAGGGCAGCGCTGTCGCGGCGGTGCGAAAAGAACCGTGAGGCGTTGGTCACGGTGCACCAGGATGATGTGCCGTCGTTACCATGGATGTGGGTGATTCCCAGGGCCTGCAGCCGCAGCCGTGCCAGTCCGGCCAGGTCGCACAGGTATTTGCCCCGGACATCGCCGCTCGGCATAAAACACGTCTCTGAAGCCGGATTCGCCTCGCAAAATGCTGCGCGCACTTCGGGCCCCACTTCGAAGGCCTGGGGGCCAATGCAGGGCCCCAGCCAGACCAGCATGTCCTGGGCGAGCGCTGGAGCACGATTGATTGCTCCATTTTTAATAGCACCCAGCGCTTTCCCATCCAGCGCCAGGGCCTCAAAACGCTTGAAAACTGCTTCCAGCACACCCTGCCCGCCCACTCCGGCAAGCCCGCGCCACCCTGCATGCGCTGCCGCCACCATCTGGCCCGAGCGGTGGGCCCACAGCACCGGCAGGCAGTCGGCCACCATGATGGTGCAGGCCACTCCGGGCGCAGTGGCCACGCAGGCATCGGCGTCGATGCCGTCAGGCGTGCTGCCATCCAGGTGCACCACGCCATCGCCGTGCACCTGGTTCAGAAACACTGGCCGTGCGCTCGTCGGCGCAGTGCCCACCGTGGATTGCAGCCGCAGGCGGTTGGTGTGTACCGCAGCGGGGTTGTCCCCCACATGGGTACCCAGGTTCAGGCTGTCATAGGGCGGCAGGCTCACCCCGCCCGCACGGGTGGTGCACAGTGCGCGCACGCCCGGGGGTACGGGCCAGTCGGGCACCAGGCAATCGGCCGCAGCCAAAGGGCCTTCGTGGGGGCTCAAGCTTCGTGGTCCGGACAGGCTGAAGGCTGGGCCTTCTGGAAGGCGGGCAGCGCCATGGAGGCGTCGAATGCGCCCATCGTGAGTGGCAAGCCCTCCAGGTTCACGTTGAAGCGCCGGCCGTTGAAGATCTGCGGCACGAGGCAGCAATCGGCCAGCGTGGGGGTGTCGCCCCAGCACAGCACAGAAGGGGCCAGGCCCTGGGCTGCGCGCGCTTGCGCCAGCAGCGCCAGCTGGCGCTCAAAGGCCTCGAGCCCGTTGCGCACCCAGTGGCGGTACCACGCGTTCTTGGCGTCTTCCTCCACCTTCAGCTCGCGTACCAGGTACTTGAGCACACGCGGATTGTTCAGGGGATGGATCTCGCACGCCACCATCTGGGCCAGCGCACGCACACGCGCACGTGCCAGCGGGGTCGGGGGCAGCAGGGCTGGCGCGGGATGGGTTTCTTCCAGGTATTCGATGATGGCCATCGACTGCGACAGCGCCGCCCCGTCGTCCGTCACCATCAAGGGCACCAGCGCATCGCCGACGCGGCTGGCGTATTCGGGGGCATGGTGCTCGCCCTTGAGGAGGTGCACGGGGATGTAGTCATAAGGCAGGCCCTTGATCTGCAACGCAATGCGCACGCGGAACGAGGCGGAAGAACGGAAGTAGTTGTAGAGCTGCATGCAAGAAATCCGTTGTTGAATGGAAGGGTCAAAAACGTGGCGGGCGGGGCACCGCAGCTACAGCTGGCGCGCAGTGCGCTGGCCTTGGCGCCGCCCCGCGCGCGGTCCGTCAGGCGCCCGACGCTCCCGCGGGGTCCTGGTGGTTGTAGACAACCTTGGACAGGATGGACATCAGATCGACGCGCTCCTGCGCATTGAGCGGAGCCATCAACCGCTCCTGCACGCGCTGGGCGGCATCACGCATCTGCAGCGCGGCCACTTCGCCCTCCGGGGTGATCCACAGCAACTTGCGGCGGCGGTCGCCGGTATCAGGCTCTCGACGAATCCAGCCGCGCTTTTCAAGCCGCCCGATCACCGAGCCCGACGTGGCCGCATCAAACGCCACGCGGGACGCCAGCGTGACCTGGTCTTCACCGGGCCGGGCCAGCAATTCATGCAGGATGGCGAACTGCACCGGCGTCACGTCAAACCCCGCAGTTTCTTCCATGAAAAGCGCCACGGTTCGCTGGTGGGCACGGCGCACCAGGTGGCCTGGCGTGTTGTGGAAATCGAAGCTCTTTGCCATGGGCGCGAGTGTAGCGCCCCACAGCAGACGGCCTGCGCCCATGGCACACTGCCACACCGAGGCCGCGCCGGGTCCAACCCGGGGTTTTTGCGACACAGTCCATGCCCTGGCATCCGCGCCGTCCGGCAATCATTCATTTCCATTGAACCCAGAAATTCGAGAGGCTGACATGAGCTACGTGTTTTCTCCCGCCCCCGTGGCCAGCGTGCCCGTGGTGGGCAGCGGCGACCGCTTTCCCGTGCACCGCATTTATTGCGTGGGCCGCAACTACGAAGAGCATGCCAAGGAAATGGGCTTCACCGGCCGCGAGCCACCCTTCTTCTTCATGAAGCCCGCCGATGCCATCGTGGTGGTCAACGCGGGCGAGACAGGCCAACTGCCCTATCCCACCCTCACGGCCAACCTGCACCACGAGATCGAGCTGGTCGTGGCCATCGGCAAGGGTGGCAAAAACATCGCCGCCGCCGATGCGTTCACACACATCTATGGCTACGCCGTGGGCCTGGACATGACGCGCCGCGACCTGCAGAACGACATGAAGAAACAGGGCCGCCCCTGGTGCATCGGCAAGGGCTTTGACGCCAGCGCGCCCATTGGCCCCATCACCCCCGCGGCGCAGGCTGGCGACGTGGCCAAGGCGGCCATCTGGCTGCAGGTCAACGGAGCGGACAAGCAACGCAGCACCGTGGCGCAGCTGATCTGGAACATTGCCGAAACCATCGAGCACCTTTCGGCCGCGTGGGAGCTGCAGCCCGGCGACCTGATCTACACCGGCACCCCCGAAGGCGTGGGCGCCGTGGTGCGCGGCGATGTACTGGAGGGTGGCGTCGAGGGCCTGGGCACGTTGCGGCTGAGCGTGGTGTGACGCCCCCGGCCAGGGCGCCACGCGACCCTGGCCCGGGTGCGCAGCCCCGACACTATGCTTTTCATAGCTTCCAGCGCTTATACGACAAGCGCTTGCAGCCTATTTGATCCAGAAAATCCTCCGATGACCTTCCGCAGCCCCATCAAACACTGCCGCGCCTGTGGCACCGCCGTGGTCTACCGCCTGCCGGACGATGGCGACACCAAGCAGCGCGCGGTGTGCCCCGTCTGCAACACGGTGCACTACGAGAACCCGCTCAACGTGGTGGGCACAGTGCCCGCGCTGCCCGATGGCCGCATCCTGCTGTGCAAGCGCAACATCGAGCCGCGCTGGGGCAAATGGACGCTGCCCGCAGGCTTCATGGAGCTGGACGAAACCACGGCCCAGGGCGCCGCGCGCGAGACCGATGAAGAGGCTGGCGCACAGATTGAAATGGGCCCGCTGTTCAGCCTGCTCAACGTGCGCCGCGTGGGCCAGGTGCACCTGTTCTACCGCGCCACGCTGCTGAGCGACCAGTTCAACCCCGGCTACGAAACCATCGAGGCCCGGCTGTTTGCCGAAGACGAGGTACCGTGGGACGAACTCGCGTTTCGCACCGTGAAGGAAACGCTGGAATGCTACTTTGCCGACCGCAAGGCGGGTGGCTTTGGGCTGCACTGCATTGATATCGAGTGAGGCCTGCCACTACAGATACCCTTGATAACAAATGCCAGGCACTGCTTGCGCTGAATGGAGTACGCGCAATGCATAGTAACGACGCTCAAGGCATGCAGCGAATCGCTCCCCATTGATATTTGGTAAATCTCATCACCAAGCCCAATATGAAATACCCAGTTATTCTTTCACTGACGTTGTTATCACAGGCCGCTTTTGCGACCTCAGATGCTTGCATCATTCGTCAATTTCCAGCCAGCCAGCTTCTCAATGTGTCGTCGGCGGGCTGGGCATCGAAAGATGAACCGATTGTTGCCTGTGCCGTCGTCAACCCGGAAATCAGCAACAACCATGGGATGGCTTTCTTTTCCGAAACTTCCACGGGCGATGCGTTGCTGGAGGTGCGTTACGTGGGCAATAAACCATTCCCCGTCAGGAATGCCGACAATTGGATGACAGAAGTGCCTGAGGCCCAACGCACTGCGCTGGCAACGGCCTTGAGGAATCCAAACAAGGAAACCGATGCGGCTGTGATCTTGCACGTGGACAAAACGCTCTACGAAGGCCTCCCAGAAATGGGGAAAAACTTCGCATCCTACCGATTTGGCGTATGTGCCTATGGTTATCCCAAGGAGGGACGGGCATGGACCTCGGTATCCATCAGTACGCTGACAGAATCTGGATGTGGTGGGCGGTTTGACGTTCCCCCAGTCAATTATTTTGAGCGATAGATAGATAACCGAGCGCCCTCATTGCCGCGTGGCATCAAACCTACCTGTAGGTGCCACCATAGTCACGCAAATCAGAACCCTCGCTGTAGCGAAATTCGCAACATGGTCTGCGTAGAAATACTGTCCGACAGATCTTTCGGGATTGCAAGGCACAGGCCAAACCGAGATATGTCGCCTACCCGCCCACCCGCTCCTCGGGCGGCACAGGCGGCCTCGATGAACCGGCTGGGTCTGTCGTCACCGGTGGCAGGCCATCGCTGCCGGGCCGGGGCGGAGTACCAGGCCAGGGTGCCGGAACAGGCGGGGATTGCGGATTGCCCCCGAACAGCCCTCGGATCCAGTCGCGCATGGCACCCAGCGATCCATCGGCGGGGGGTGGTGGGGCATCCACAAACTCGTCCACAAAACGGTCGTTGCCGTTGATCACCTTGGCACGGATCGCCTGCTGCATGAATTCGCCCACCATGGGCAGCGCACTGCGGGCGCCCTGCCCCCAGTGGTCGCTGCGCAGCGTGATGCGGCCGTCGTTGAAGCCCGCCCAGGCACCGGCCACAACGCGCGCATGCATCAGGATGAACCAGCCATCGGTGTTGTCCTGCGTGGTGCCGGTCTTGCCTGCCACATCGGCCTGGATGCCGTAGCGGCTGCGGATCGCGGTGGCCGTGCCTTTGTCGATGGCGCCGCGCATGGCGTTGCGCAGGGTCTGCGCTGCGCGCGGCTCGAAAACTTCTTCAGGGGCTGAGGGGGCAAAGGTCTCCAGCACCTTGCCGTGGCGGTCCTCGATGCGGGTGATCAACACCGGCTCCACATAGCGGCCCAGGTTGGCGATGGAGCTGTAGGCCGTCACCATTTCTTTCAGGGTGACCGGGCTGGTGCCCAGCGCCAGGGACGGCACCTCTTCCAGCGGCGACTGGCGCACCCCCAGGGCCCGCGCCACCTCGGCCACACGGGCGGGGCCCACCTGCTGCATGACCTGCGCGGTGATGGTGTTCTTGGAGAACGCCAGGCCATCGCCCAGCGTCATGGGCTGGTCGCTGGGCGCACCGCCATCGGTGGGGCGCCACACGCGGCCTCCGCCCAGGGGGATTTCCACGGCCGCGTCCATCAGCGTGTCGTCGGGCGACGCGCCGCTGGCAAACGCCGCGCCATACACAAAGGGCTTGAACGTGGAGCCAGGCTGGCGCCGCGCCGCCTGCACATGGTCAAACGGGTCTTGCGCAAAATCGCGGCTGCCCACCCAGGCCAGCACATGGCCGGTGACCGGGTCCTGCGCCAGGAACCCGGCCTGCACGCGCGTCTTCTCGGCGCGCAGCTTTTGCAGGAAGGTGGTGTCATCCAGAAGCGCCTGCAACGCTTCTTCGGGGGCCTGGCCCTTGTCCACGGCGGCGCGGTATTCGGCGCTTTCGCGCACCAGCGTCTGCACCAGTTCGCTCTTCGGGCCCCAGCCATTGCGCTGGGACCAGGCGGTGTCGGCCACCCCCTGCAGCTGGCGCCCCTGGCGCGCTACCGCCTGGTTGGCGATGGCCTGCAGGCGCGAGTCGATGGTGGTGCGGATCACCAGGCCATCGGAGTACAGGTTGTAGCCGTTGCTGTCGGCCCAGGCGATGAGCTGCTTGCGCAGCTGCATCGCAAAGTGCGGTGCGGGGCCCATGACCTCGGTCTGCCGCTCGAAATTGACGCGCAGCGGGCGTTTTTGCAGCGCCTCCAGCTGCTTTTCCTCCAGTTTGCCGCGCTTGACCATTTGCGACAGCACGGTGTTGCGCCGCGCCTGGGCACGCTCGGGGTTGAGCACGGGGTTGTAGTAGGCCGTGCCCTTGAGCATGCCAATCAGCGTGGCGCTTTCCAGCACATTGAGCTTGTCGGCCGATTTGTCGAAATAGGTGCGTGCCGCCATCTCGATGCCGAATGCGTTGTACAGGAACGGCACGGTATTGAGGTAGGTCTCCAGGATCTCGTCCTTGGTGTACGAAACCTCGATCTTGACCGCCGTGATCGCCTCCTTGAGCTTGCGCGTGAGGGCCTGCGGGAACACGCGCGAGCGCCCGATTTCCTCTGGGAACAGGTTGCGCGCCAGCTGCTGCGTGATGGTGGAGCCGCCCTGCGGGTCGCCGCGCAGCGTGTGCACCACCGACGACGCCGTGCGCCGCCAGTCGAGCCCGAAGTGGTCGTAGAAACGGTGGTCTTCGGTGGCGATGAGCGCATTCACCACGTTGGGAGATATCTGGTTGAGTTCCACCCATTCCCGGTTGGCCCAGCGGTATTCGGCCAGCAGCTTGCCATCCACCGACATGAGCTGCGCGGGCAGCTCGCTCTTGGCCTTGCGGATGTCGCTGATGGAGGGGGTGAACGGGATCAACGCCAGTGTGTACACCAGCACGGTGGCGGGCAGCGCCAGGGCGCCCCACATCAGCGCGCGGCGCAGCGGGCGGGGCATCCAGGCAAACAGGCCGGCCAGCCAGCGGAACAGGGCCGCGGCGCGGGCCTGGAAGGAAAGCAGCAAGGTGCGCATCAAAAACCCAGAGAAAGGGGAGAGTGCCTCAGGCGCCCGTGCCCGACAGCAATGCCAGCATGCCGGCTTCGTCCAGCACGGGCACGCCGAGCTCTTCGGCTTTGGCCAGCTTGCTGCCGGCTTCTTCGCCCGCCACCACATAGCTGGTCTTCTTGCTGACCGAACCGGCCACCTTGGCGCCAGCGGCTTCCAGCATGTCCTTGGCCGCGTCGCGGCTCAGGGTCGGCAGGGTGCCGGTCAGCACCACGGTCTTGCCCGCGAGGATCTGCGGGGCGCGTTCGGCCACAGGGCCTTCGGGCCAGGTCACGCCGCAGGCGCGCAGTTGCTCGACCACCTCGCGGTTGTGCGGCTGCTGGAAGAAGGTGTGCAGGCTCTGTGCCACCACGGGGCCCACATCGTTCACCTCCAGCAACTGCTCCACGCTCGCATCCATGATGGCGTCCAGCGTACCAAAGTGCCGTGCGAGGTCCTTGGCCGTGGCCTCGCCCACATGGCGCAGCCCCAGGCCGAACAGAAAACGTGGCAAGGTGGTCTGCTTGGATTTTTCAAGCGCCGCCAGCACGTTCTGGGCCGATTTTTCGGCCATGCGCTCCAGCGCGATGAGGGAGGTCAGGCCCAGCCGGTACAGGTCGGGCAGCGTACGGATCACGTTGGCGTCCACCAGCTGGTCCACCAGCTTGTCGCCGAGGCCCTCGATGTCCATGGCGCGGCGCGCGGCAAAGTGCAGGATGGCCTCCTTGCGCTGTGCGGCACAGAACAGGCCACCCGTGCAGCGGTGGTTGGCCTCGCCTTTTTCGCGCACCACGTCGCTGCCACACACCGGGCAGGCCTTGGGCATCTGGAAGTTGGACACATAGCCCATGCGGTTGCCAGGCATCACGCCCACCACCTCGGGGATCACATCGCCCGCACGGCGCACGATGACGGTGTCGCCCACGCGCACACCCTTCTTGCGGATCTCGAACAGGTTGTGCAACGTAGCATTGGTAACGGTGACGCCCCCTACAAACACGGGCGCGAGGCGCGCGACCGGCGTGATCTTGCCGGTGCGGCCCACCTGCACATCGATGCCTTCGATCTTCGTGGCCATCTCCTGTGCTGGGTACTTGTGCGCCACGGCCCAGCGCGGCTCGCGGGTCTTGAAACCCAGGTCGCGCTGCAGCTGCAGCGAGTTGACCTTGTAGACCACACCGTCAATGTCGTAGGGCAACGCATCGCGGCTGGCGCCCACCTGCTGGTGAAACGCTACCAATTCCGTAGCGCCTGTCGCAATCTGCACCTGCGCCGCGACCGGAAAACCCCATGATTTGAGGGTCAACAGCATCTCGTAGTGCGTGCGGAACACCGGCCCACCCTCGCCGGGCGGCGTGATGGCGCCCAGGCCATATGCAAAAAAGCTCAAGGGGCGCTGGGCGGTGATGTTGGAGTCGAGCTGGCGCACCGCACCCGCAGCCGCATTGCGCGGGTTCACAAAGGTCTTGCCGCCCTGCTCCCGCTGGCGCTCGTTCAGCGCGTCGAAGTCGGCGCGGCGCATGTAGACCTCGCCGCGCACTTCGAGCAAAGAAGGCACACCGTCGGGCAGGGTCAGCGGAATCTGGCGGATGGTGCGGATGTTGTGCGTCACGTCCTCGCCCACTTCACCATCACCCCGCGTGGCGGCCTGCACCAGGCGGCCGTTTTCATAGCGCAGGCTCATGGCCAGGCCATCGAACTTGGGTTCGGCCACGTATTCGATGGCGGGATCGGCGTCCGACAGGCCCAGCTCGCGCCGCACGCGGGCATCAAACGCCTGCGCGCCCGTGGCCTCGGTGTCGGTCTCGGTGTGGATGCTGAGCATGGGCACCGCGTGGCGCACCGAGGCCAGGCCCTCCATCACCGCGCCAATCACGCGCTGCGTGGGTGAATCGAGAGTGAGCAGGTCGGGGTGCGCGGCCTCCAGCCCCTGCAGTTCGCGGAACACGCGGTCGTATTCGGCATCGGGCACGGTGGGCTCGTCCAGCACGTAGTACTGGTGCGCCCAGTGGTTGAGCTGGTCGCGCAGCGCTTTGATTTTGATAGCTGGTTGCGCTTGATCTACGGGCGCTGGGGCCGAAAAAAGGTCTGATTGTTCAGTCATGGTGGCCCAAGCTGGGATTCTTTTTGACAAACCCCAGTTCCCTGCCGCCCGCGAAGCCTACGGATTCATAGAGCCTGTGGGCATCCGCGCGCTGCGCACCCGACAGCAGGAAAACCTTGCAGCAGTTCAGGGCCCAGGCTGCGTCCAGCGCGAACTCCAGCGCTGCCCGGGCCAGTCCCTGGCGTCGGAAGCGCCCGCCCGTGATGACATGCTCGACGACACCAATAGGCATCCCGGCGCTGGCGAAATTGGGCAGGAGCACCAGCATGCAGGTCGCGCCGACCTCGCCATGCCACAGCGCCACCACCAGCCGCACGGTAGGGGACTGCAGCACGGCGCGAAAGTTGTCCAGCGATGCATCGTCGCCCAGCACAGGGTCCTGGGGCCGCAATTCGCGGTACAGCGCCCTGACGGCGCTGTGATCGACCTCATGCGCCAGCCGTACCAGCGTTGCGCTCATGCGGAGGCCTAGCTAAACAGCCGGCGCGCCAGCACCGATCCCGCCGACAGATCGCGTCCGTCGAGCTGGTCGTACAGCAGCTCCAGGTCCGCAGCAATGGGGTCCATGGCCATCGTGGGCAGCGGCTGGCCGTTCTGGTCGCAGAGCACCCCATCCATCGCGTCGCACAGCGCGGCCCCTACGTCGCGCAGGCGCGCAAAAGGCTGTTCGGTGCGGTGCACCTGGGCCACGTCCAGGCTCAGGGTAATGTCGCGGATGGCGGACTGGTCGGGGTCTTCGGCCAGCGCGGCCTGGGTGTCGTAGCCCAGCGTGAGCAGGGGTGGCAGGCCCTGTGCGCTGGCGGGCAACACCAACCGACCAGGCATGGCGCCGGGCACAAAGCCGAGGCGGGCGGCGTTCTGCTGCACGTATCCGGGGCTCCACGCGGCCTGGCGGGCGCGCAGCATGAACATGAGCTGGGCGTCGTGGTCGCTGGCGAACTGGTCCAGCTCACGCGCGCGGGCCACTTCCTGCAGCATGTCGGGGAAGTCGGGCGCGGCGTTCACGGTGTCGGCAAACGCCTGGGCCTTGACGACAAACTCCGAAAACTCGATCTCGTTGAGCGCGCCCATGCGGTTGGCCAGTTGCACGCCGGCCTGAAAGCTCTGGTAGCGCTGGCCAGGTGCAGGGGTTTCCCACTGCTGGGTCGCTTCGTTGAGCCCTTCGATGGCAAACGGCTTGCTGCCTGCGCGGCGCGTGGGCGGCAGCGCAGCCAGGGCAGCGTCGCCCGAGACCACATGCTCAGGCTGCAGTGATGCAATCACATCAATGAGCGGATCGAGCCCGGGGCGGCGCTCCAGCGAGAACGGTGGCACGGGCAGCTGCAGGGCATCGCCCGGGTCCACGGCATGCTCCGAGGGATCGGGGCCACGGTCCAGGCCGTGGTATTCACCCGGCGGCATGGCCACGGTTGCCCCCGCGTCGAAGCCGGGCTCCTGGCGCTGGGCCGGTTCACCGGCGGGGTCCACGGGGTCTTGCGGCAGCGCGCGCTTGGGCGCATTGCGGCGAGAGGTCCAGGTGTTGTAGGCCACGATGAGGGCCAGCACCAGACCGCCGATGATGGCCAGACTCAGTTGCAATGTGCTCATGGTTGGGTGGGTTGTTTCAAGCGTCTGCCATGGAGAGGGCCGATTCCATATCGACGGCCACGATGCGCGACACGCCCTGCTCCTGCATGGTCACGCCGATCAGTTGCTCGGCCATTTCCATCGCGATCTTGTTGTGGCTGATGAACAAGAACTGCGTGCCCTTGCTCATGCTGGAGACCAGCTTGGCATAGCGTTCGGTGTTGGCATCGTCCAGCGGTGCGTCCACCTCGTCCAGCAGACAGAACGGCGCGGGGTTGAGCTGGAAGATGGCGAACACCAGCGCGATGGCCGTGAGCGCCTTCTCGCCGCCCGACAGCAGGTGGATGGTCTGGTTCTTCTTGCCCGGGGGCTGGGCCATCACCTGCACGCCGGAATCGAGGATTTCGTCGCCCGTGATGATGAGCTTGGCCTGGCCACCGCCGAACAGTTCGGGGAACATGCGCCCGAAGTGGCCGTTGACGGTGTCGAAGGTGCCCGATAGCAGCTGGCGCGTTTCGCCGTCGATCTTGCGGATCGCGTCTTCCAACGTGTTCATGGCCTCGGTCAGGTCGGCTGTCTGCGCATCGAGGAAGATCTTGCGCTCGCTGGCGAGCTTGAGTTCGTCCAGTGCTGCCAGGTTCACGGCGCCCAGGGCGGCAATTTCGCGGTGCAGGCGGTCGATTTCACTTTGCAGGCCACCCACGCGCACATTGCCGTCGGTGATCGACTGGGCCACGGCTTCGAGGTCGGCCTGGGCGTCGGCCAGCAAGGTGGTGTATTGCTCCAGGCCCAGGCGCGCGGCCTGTTCCTTGAGCTGGAATTCGGTGATTCGCGCGCGCAGCGGGTCCAGCGCGCGTTCGAGCTGCATGCGGCGTTCATCGCTGGCGCGCAGCTTCGTCGTAAGGTCGTCGTATTCGCTGCGCTGGGCGCCGAGCGCTTTTTCGCGCTCCATCTTTACTTCCAGTGCGGCCTGCAGGCCACCTTGCGCGGCGGCGTCGGACAGGCGGGCCAGCTCGTCGCGCGCGCGCTGCTCTTCATCGGCCAGGGCCTTGGCCTGCTGCGTGGCGGTTTCGATGGAGCGGTTGAGTTCGGCGCGGCGCGCTTCCAGGCTGCGCTGGGAGAACGTGGCCTCTTGCGCCTGGCGCTCCAGCGTGCGCTGCTGTTCGCGGCAGGCGGTGAGCTTGCGCTCAGCCTCGATGACCTTGTCGCCCAGTTGCGCCTCGCGCTCCTGGCTGTCGGCCAGCTGCATGTCCAGTTCTTCAAAACGCGCTTCGGCCGCCACGCGGCGTTCCTGCAGGTCGGCCAGCTGGGCCTCCACTTCGGCCAGGTCGCCGTCGATTTGCTGGCTGCGCGCGCGGGTCTGTTCGGCCAACTGCGTGAGGCGCAGGGTTTCGACCTGCAGCTCGTGGGCACGGCTCTGGGTTTCGGTGGCTTCGCGGCGGGCGGCCACCAAGCGCTGGGAGGCATCGGCATACGCGGCCTCGGCGCGGACCAGGGCGGTGCGCGATTCTTCGGCGATGAGCGCCTGCGCGCGCAATTCTTTTTCGAGGTGCTCGATCTCCTGCGCGCGGGCCAGCATGCCGGACTGCTCGGAGTCCTGCGCGTAAAAGCTCACGCTGTGGGCGCTGACGGCATGGCCCGTGGGCACAAACACCACTTCGCCTGGCTGCAGCGTGCTGCGGCGGGCCAAAGCGTCGTCCAGGGTGGGCGCGGTGTAGCAGCCTTGCAGCCAGTCCACCAACACGGCCCGCAGGCCCGCATCGTTCAGGCGCAGCAGGTCCGAAAGGCGGGCGTGGGGGGACGATGTTTCGGGGTGGCCTGCTGCGGGGGCGCTGTAGAAGGCCAGCCGAGCTGGGGGCGCGTCGTTGCCGCCGGAGCCGAGGAAGCCACGCACCATGTCCAGGCGCCCTACTTCCAGCGCGGCCAGGCGCTCGCGCAATGCAGCTTCCAGCGCGTTTTCCCAGCCGGGTTCGATGTGGATGCGGCTCCACAGGCCTTGCAAGCCATCGAGGCCATGTTTGGCCAGCCAGGGGCGCAGCTTGCCGTCGGTCTTGACCTTTTCCTGTAGCGCCTTGAGCGCCTCCATGCGGGCCGACAGCTCGGCCTGGCGGGCGCTTTCGGTGTTGACGGCCTGCTGGCGGGTGCGGCGGTCGTCGTCGAGCTGGGGCACGGACTCCTGCAGTTCGTGCAGGCGGGCCTCGGTGGTTTCGGCGATCTCTTGCGCTTCTTCGAGCTGCTCGCGCAGGTTCGTCAGGCGGGCTTCATCGGGCGCGGCCAGCGCATTGCGGTCGGTGCGCAGGCGCTCGAAGCGGCTGTCGAGCTGGCGGCTTTGTTCGTCGATGCTGCGCTGCTCGGCGGCCAGCACGCCAATCTGCTGCTGCACCTGCACCACGCTGCTGCGCTGTTCGGCCGTGCGGCTTTGGGCCTGGCGCAGGGCTTCTTCCAGGTCGGGCAGCTGCATGGCCTGCTCTTCGACCTGGGCGGCCAGCATCTCGGCGCGTTCTTCGGCGTCCACACCGGCACCGGCCAGGTTTTCGAGTTCGATGTCGGCCTCTTCCTTGCGGGCCTGCCACTGGGCGATCTGCTCGGCCAGCGTGACCAAGCGCTGCTCCACGCGCTGGCGGCCTTCGATCACGTAGCGGATCTCTGCTTCGAGCTTGCCGACCTCGGCCGTGGCTTCATAAAGCTTGCCCTGGGCCTGGTTCACTTGGTCGCCCGCCGCATAGTGGGCCTGCCGGATGGTTTCGAGATCGGACTCGACGGCGCGCAGGTCGGCCATGCGCGATTCAAGGTCGTTGACGGCTTGCAGGCCGTCCAGGCGCACCTTGTTCTGCTGCTCTTCGGCCTCGGCGCGCTTCAAAAACCACTGCTGGTGCTGCTTGAGCGTGGCGTCGGCCTGCAGCGTGTTGTATTTGGCGGCCACCTCGGCCTGCTTTTCGAGTTTTTCGAGGTTGGCGTTCAGCTCGCGCAGGATGTCTTCGACCCGCGTGAGGTTCTCGCGCGTGTCCGACAGGCGGTTTTCCGTCTCGCGGCGGCGCTCTTTGTACTTGGAGACACCGGCGGCCTCTTCGAGAAACAGGCGCAGCTCTTCGGGGCGCGATTCGATGATGCGGCTGATGGTGCCCTGGCCAATGATGGCGTAGGCCCGCGGCCCCAGGCCCGTCCCCAGGAAGACGTCCTGCACGTCACGGCGGCGCACCGGCTGGTTGTTCAGGTAGTAGCTGCTGGTGCCGTCGCGCGTGAGCACGCGGCGCACCGCGACCTCGCCGTACTGGCCCCACTGGCCGCCTGCGCGGTGGTCGGAGTTGTCGAACACCAACTCCACGCTGGCGCGGCTGGCCTGCTTGCGGGTGGTGGTGCCGCTGAAGATCACGTCCTGCATGGACTCGCCGCGCAGCTCGCTGGCCTTGCTCTCGCCCAGCACCCAGCGCACCGCGTCCATGATGTTGGACTTGCCGCAGCCGTTCGGCCCCACCACGCCCACCAGTTGCCCGGGCAGCATGAAGTTGGTGGGTTCAGCGAACGACTTGAAACCGGAAAGCTTGATCGAGGTGAGACGCACGGGTCAGGGGGCGGGCAAAAATAGGATGGAGGCAGGGATGCAAAGTGGCGCCGGATGGACGTTCCGGGCCGGAACACGCAGGTCGCACAAGGGCGGAATGATACCGCGCCGCCTGACAGCCACCGGTCCTCGGCGGCACGGTAGCGCCCCACAGCCAGGGCACAACGGAAACATTTGGAAAAAATGGGGGCTGCCGCTTATCCAGCAACGATTCATTGCTACCAATATTGATACTCCCCGCAGTACCAGCAAGGCCCCGGGGCCGGATTGGAGCAGGGTTCCCGGGCTACGCGTCCTGTGCGTCTTGCGCGTCCACCCCATTGGTTTTGCGCACCAGCGCCTCGAACTCCGCCACCGGCACGGGCGGGCTGAAGAGGTAACCCTGCCAGGCGTGGCAGTTGTGGCGCTCCAGAAACTCGCGCTGGGCCTCGGTTTCCACCCCTTCGGCAATCACGCGCAGGCCCAGGCTGGTGCCCAGCGCCACCACGGTGCGGGCGATGGCGGCGTCGTTGGGGTCGGTCAGCACGTCGCGCACGAAGCTCTGGTCGATCTTGAGCTGGTCCAGCGGCAGGCGCTTGAGATAGGCCAGCGACGAATATCCGGTGCCAAAGTCGTCCAGCGAGAAGCCCACGCCATACCCCTTGAGCTGGCCCATCTTCTCGATCGTGTCTTCCACGTCCTGCAGCAGCAGGCCTTCGGTCATCTCCAGCTTGAGCTGGGGCCCCTGCGCCCCCGAGCTGGCCAGTGCCGCCAGCACCTGGGCCACAAAACCGCTCTGGTGGAACTGGCGCGGGCTCACGTTCACGGCCATGCCCAGCACCGCCAGGTCGGGGTGTTGCGCCCAACGCGCCAGCTGTGCGCAGGCCGCCTGCAGCACCCACTCACCCAGCGGGAGGATGAGGCCGGTCTCCTCCGCCAGCGGGATGAAATGTGCGGGCGAGACAAACCCATCGCGCGGGTGGCGCCAGCGCAGCAATGCCTCGGCCCCGGTGATGCGGCCCCGGTCGATCTGTGGCTGGTAGTACAGCTCGAACTGGCCCTGGGCCAGGCCAATGCGCATGTCCAGCTCCAGCGCGGCGCGCGCGCTGACGGCCGCCTGCATCTGGGGGTCGTAAAAGCGCAAGGTGTCACGGCCCGCATTCTTGGCCTGGTAGAGGGCCAGGTCGGCCCGCTTGAGCAGCTCGTCCACCGTCTCGCGCATCCCGCTGAAAATGGTGACCCCCATGCTCAGCGAGCTGTGGTGCGCGGCGCCATTGAGCAGGTAGGGCTCCCGCAGTGCAGTCAGGATGCGCTGGCCGACTTCTTCGCTGCGGGCTGCGGCGTCCTCCGGGTTGTCGCCCAAGTCTTCCAGCACCACCACAAACTCGTCACCCCCCTGGCGGGCCACGGTGTCGTCTTCGTGCACACAGCTGCGCAGCCGGTGCGCCACCTGCAGCAGCAGGTTGTCGCCGCTGTCGTGGCCCCGGGTTTCGTTGAGTGTCTTGAAATTGTCCAGATCCAGCAGCAGCAAGGCGCCGCTGCGCTGGTGGCGGGCACTCGTGGCCAGCGCCTGCTGCAGGCGGTCCATGAGCAGGCGGCGGTTGGGCAGGCGGGTGAGCGGGTCGTAGTAGGCCAGGTAGTTGATCTCTTCCTCGGCCGCCTTGCGCTGGCTCAGGTCCTGCATGGTCACAAGGTGCCCGCCCTCCACCACCACGCCGGACACCTCGACCGGGCGCCGCGTGCCATCGGCGCAGCGGATGGTGTATTCGCTGGCGGCTATCACCCCGTCACCCGCCAGCGCCTGCTGCGCGGCCCTGCGCCAGGCCCCGTGGACAGCGGCGCGTTCGGCTTCGTCGGGGTAAGCGCGCTGCCACCAGGTTTCCACGTCCGGCACGTCTTCCGCCGTGTAGCCACAGATCTGGACATAACGCGCGTTGCGAAAACTGATGCGCCCGTCGGGCTGGACCAAGCACAGCCCCATGGGCAGGTGCTCCAGGATGCCGCGCAGCCGGTGCTCGTTGCTGCGCAGGGTGTCTTCCATGCGCTTGCGCGCCGTGATGTCCTGCACCACCGCGATGTGGTGGTCGGGCTTGGCCCCCGGCACCCACATGGGCGACACCGTGAGGTCTACCCACACCACCTGCCCGTTCTTGTGGAGGTAGCGCTTTTCCAGCCGGTATTCGGGCACATCCCCCTTCTTCAGGCGCTCCAGATGCTGCGCGTCTGTCTCCAGGTCGTCTGGGTGGATGAGGGCCTGGACCTGGAGCGCCCGCATTTCCTCGGGGCTGTAGCCCACGATGTCGCAATAGCGCTGGTTGGCGCGCAGAAATTGGCCGGTGGAGGTATCGAGCAGCGCCACGCCCACGCTGGCCTGGTTGAACAGGGCATGAAAGCGTTCTTCGCTCTCGTGCCGGGCTTCGTCGGACGCCTGGGCCCGCGCAAGGGCCAGCGTGCGCTGGCGCATCAGCAGGCCCACGGTAGATGCCAGCAGCAGCGAGACCAGGGCGCCGCCCAGGCCGACCAGCACGGGCAGCCGCGCCTCGGACGGCGACAGGAACGAGCGCGAAGGGTGGAAGGTGAGGCGCCAGCGCCGGTCATGCACCTGCAACTCGCGCACAAAGGGCGACGCGCCCGGCAGCGCCGCGGAAGACTGCGCGAGCAAGGGCCGCACCGTGGTGTCGGTGGAGCCCGCCCGGACCGAGCCGTAGTCTTCCATGGACACCACAATCCCATTGAGCAACCCCTGGCTGCCCAACGCCTGCACCAGGTCGAACACCCGGATGGTCGATGCCACGGCACCGATGAAACGCGGCTCTGGTGTGCCCGCCGTGTAATCGAACACCGGCACGCGGATCACGAAACCGGGGCGGTGGGTTTCCTCCTGCAGCAAATCGAACGGTGCCGAGGCCACCGTGTGGCCACTGTCCCGGCTGTACTGCATGGCGGCCAGGTTGGTGGGCTGGGCGCTGATGTCCAGGCCCAGCACACTTTCGTTGCCGGCCATGGGCCACAGATACTCCGCCACAAAATACTCAGCCCGCTCGCCCGGCGGCCGGATGGCAAAGTTGGGGTAGCCCTGGGTCGTCAGCGATGTGTCGGCGCGCACGCGGGTTTCATAGGCCGCCCGCTCGGCCCCGGGCACCCAGCGGGTGAACGACAGATTGCGCACACCGGGGTACCGCTGGCCCACCTCCAGGTCGCTGGCTGCACGCTCAAACTCCAGGCGCGTGAGGTGGGGATTGGCTGTGAACAGGCCACGCAGGCCGTTGACGACTTCGGTATGACCTTCGATGCGCTGGCTCAGCGCATCGGCAAACGCGCGCGCCTCCTGCATGAACCGCGCCCGTCCGACCTGGGCCACGGAATCGGCCTGTTGCCATGCCAGCCAGAGGCTCATCGTCACCCCGAGCACGGCCACGCTCAATCCGGCCATCCAGTACCGGTATCGACCGTTTTGCGTCAGAGGGGCCATGGCGTGGGGCGGGTTGGCATTCGGTATCAGAACAGAGCCTGGGCAGTGGTACTGGCGTTATGGGTATACGCGGCGGCGGCCGCACCAGGGCGCCGGGCAAAACGCAGGATAGCGGCAATCCGCCAGGCTTTGGAGCAACCTTCGGCATAACAACTGGTTACCAACCAGTTATTTGGTGGAAAGTGCCGTCAGCGCAACAGCCCCATGCGTCTTCAGCTATGAATTGATGAGTGATTTTTATAGTCTGGGTCAAGACGGCCTCGGTGCGTGGCTCACGGCCACCGGATACGGCGCGAACCGACTGCGGTTCTCGTTCACATCCAGCGCGCGCCCAATGGGCGGAAACGCACGCTGCGGGCAGGCGTCCCGCTCGCACACCTTGCAGCCCATGCCAATCGGCACGGCGGCCTCGGGGTTGGCCAGGTCCAGCCCACGGGAATACACCAGCTGCGGTGCATGCCGGATGTCGCAGCCCAGTGCCACCGAGAACTCCTTGCCGGGCACGCCCCACCCGCCCCCGCTGCGCGACACCGCGCGGGCCACCCACAGGTAGGCGCGGCCATCGGGCATGCGCGCCACCTGCGGCACGGTGCGGCCAGGCTGGGCAAAAGCCTCGTACACGTTCCACAGCGGGCAGGTGCCTCCGATCTTGCTGAAGTGAAAGTGTGTGGCCGACTGCCGCTTGCTGATGTTGCCCGCGCGGTCCACGCGGATGAAGAAGAACGGCACGCCGCGCGCGCTGGGCCGCTGCAAGGTGGACAAGCGGTGGCACACCGTCTCGAAACCCACGCCAAACTGGTGGCCCAGCCGGTCGATGTCGTAGTGCGCCGCTTCGGCCGCCCGCAAAAAGGCCGTGTAGGGCAGCACCAGCGCCCCCGCAAAGTAGTTGGCCAGGCCAATGCGTGCCAGCGCCCGGGCCTGGTCGCTGGACAACCCGGCGCTGTCGGCCAAGCGCTGCAGCTCGGCGCCCTGCTCCAGAAACGCCAGCTGCGTCGCCATCTGAAACGCGCGCTGCCCGCGCTCCAACCCCGCCGCCAGCTGCAGCAGCCCGGCCTCGGCCTGGAACACGCGCTGCGCCTGGCCAGGCAGGTCGGCCACGTCCACCACACGCACTCCGTGGGCCACGAGCAGGCGTTGGGCCAGTGCTTCGTCTGCACGGCCGAGCAGCAGTCCCCACTCGGCGGCGCATCGTTCGGCCGCGTCGTCCAGCTCGGCAATGTGGTTCTGGCGCGCAAAGAAGAAGTCGCGCACCTCTTCATAGGCCATGGGCGGATGGCTGGGCAGCGGGGCCACCCCACTGCGGTCATCCCCCAGGCCCCATTGCTTGTTGAGGCTGCCCAGCGCCTCCAGCCGTTCCAGCGCCTGGCGGTGCCGCTGGTGCAGTGCCAGCAGCGTGCGCGCCACGGCGGGCATGCCGGCGGCCAGCTCGCGGATCTCGGCCAGGGACACGGCATCGCCAGCGCCGTCTCCGGCGAGGCCCGCAGGCAGGTCCGCCAGCACCTCGCGCAGGCCGGTGATGAGGCGCGCCTCGTCGTCATCCGAAAAGCGCTGCACGTCCACGCCGAACACAGCATTGATCTTGAGCAGCACAGGCACCGTGAGCGGGCGCTGGTTCTGCTCCAGCTGGTTGAGGTAGCTGGCGGACAGGTCCAGCGCCCGCGCCAGCGCAATCTGGGTCATGCCGCGCTCTTCGCGCAGGCGGCGCAGGCGCACGCCCATGAAGGTTTTTTTCATTCCATCTTTCTCAGTGGCGCTTGGTAGCACCTTCACCATCATTCGCAATATTTGCAAATTGACGATTTTGCATTCGCAATCATTCGCCAATTCAGGACTTACAGAGGGATGCCATTGTGCGTAAATTGCGAAGCATGACAACCCCCACTGGCACCGTCGAGCTGACGGAAATCGTCTTCCCCGCCGAAGCCAACCACTACGGCACGCTGTTTGGCGGCAACGCCCTGCAGCTCATGGCCAAGGCGGCGTTTCTGGCAGCGCGCGGCGCCGCACAGCGCGATGTGGTGATGGCGGGCGTGACCGACGTGCGTTTTCTGGCCCCCGTGCCCGTGGGCCATGTGCTCACGCTGCGTGCCTGGGTCACCCGCGTCGGCCGCAGCTCGCTCACCGTGTGCGTGACCGGTCTGGCCGCCACGCTGGGCTCGCCCCCAGAAGAGGTGCTGAAGGGGATTTTTGAAATGGTGGCGGTGGATGGCAAAGGCCGCCCCGCTGCCATCACCAACACATATGTAAACCAGGAGACCGCATGACCACCACCGTTGAAACCCCGGGCTTCAAGCCCAAGAAGTCCGTCGCGCTCTCGGGCGTGACGGCGGGCAACACCGCCCTGTGCACCGTAGGCCGCACGGGCAACGACCTGCACTACCGGGGCTACGACATCCTCGACATTGCCGAGGTCTGCGAATTCGAAGAAATCGCCCACCTGCTGGTGCATGGCAAGCTGCCCACGCGCGCCGAACTGCGCGCCTACAAGGCCAAGCTCAAGGCCCTGCGCGGCCTGCCGATGAGTGTGAAGCAGGCGCTGGAGCAACTGCCCGCCGCCAGCCACCCCATGGACGTGATGCGCACGGGCGTCTCGGCCCTGGGCTGTGCGCTGCCTGAAAAGGACGACCACAACCTGCCCGGAGCGCGCGACATTGCCGACCGGCTCATGGCATCACTGGGCTCCATGCTGCTCTACTGGCACCACTGGGCCAGTTCGGGCCGTCGCATCGAGGTGGAGACGGATGACGACTCCATCGGTGCGCACTTCTTGCACCTGCTGCACGGATCCAAACCCAGCGCTGCCTGGGAGCGTGCCATGCACACTTCGCTCAACCTGTATGCCGAGCACGAGTTCAACGCCAGCACCTTCACCGCCCGCGTGGTGGCCGGCACAGGCAGCGACATGTATTCGGCCATCACCGGCGCCATCGGCGCGCTGCGGGGCCCCAAGCATGGCGGCGCGAACGAGGTAGCTTTCGAGATTCAGAAGCGCTACGACAGCCCGGACGAAGCCGAGGCCGACATCCGCCGCCGCGTGGAGGCCAAGGAGGTGGTCATTGGTTTTGGTCACCCGGTCTACACCGTGAGCGACCCACGCAATGTCGTCATCAAGGGCGTGGCGCGCGGTTTGTCGGAAAAGGCCGGTAGCACCAAGATGTATGACATTGCCGAACGGCTGGAGACCGTGATGTGGGAGGTGAAAAAAATGTTCCCCAACCTCGACTGGTTCAGCGCCGTGAGCTACCACATGATGGGTGTGCCCACCACCATGTTCACTCCGCTGTTCGTCATCGCACGCACCAGCGGCTGGGCGGCACACATCATCGAACAGCGGCAGGACAACAAGATCATCCGGCCGAGTGCGAACTACACGGGGCCCGAAGACCTGGCGTTCGTGCCGATCCAGGACCGCAAGTAAAACCAAACGGCCGAAGCCTCCTGCCCCACGCTCATGAACACTCTGTATCGCAAGAAGCTGCCCGGCACGCAGCTCGACTACTTTGATGCCCGCGAGGCTGTCGAATCTCTGCAACCGGGCGCCTGGGTCACCCTACCCTACACCGCCCGAGTCCACGCCGAAAACATCGTGCGCCGCGCCGATCCGGCCACCATCAACGACTGCCTGTACCAGCTTATCGAGCGCAAACGCGACCGCGACTTCCCCTGGTACCCGGCACGCGTGGTGTGCCACGACATCCTGGGTCAGACGGCCCTGGTGGACCTGGCGGGCCTGCGCGATGCGATTGCCAAGGAGGGTGGCGACCCGGCCCAGGTGAACCCCGTGGTGCCAGTGCAGCTCATCGTGGACCACTCGCTGGCCGTGGAGTGTGGCGGGTTCGACCCCGATGCCTTCGCCAAGAACCGCGCCATCGAAGACCGCCGCAACGAAGACCGCTTCCACTTCATCGAGTGGACCAAAAAAGCCTTTGCCAATGTGGATGTGATCCCGGCGGGGAACGGGATCATGCACCAGATCAATCTGGAAAAGATGTCGCCCGTGGTCCATGCCGAGCGTGGCGTGGCCTACCCCGACACCTGCGTAGGCACCGACAGCCACACACCGCATGTGGACGCACTGGGCGTGATCGCCATCGGCGTGGGCGGTCTGGAGGCCGAGAACGTGATGTTGGGGCGTGCATCGATGATGCGGTTGCCCGAGATCGTGGGCGTGGAGCTGACCGGCCATCGCCAGGACGGCATCACAGCCACCGACGTGGTGCTGGCGCTCACCGAGTTTCTGCGCAAGGCCAAGGTGGTGGGCGCCTACCTGGAGTTCTTTGGCGAAGGCGCAGCCAAGCTCACGATTGGCGACCGCGCCACCATCTCGAACATGGCGCCCGAATACGGCGCCACGGCGGCCCTGTTCAGCATCGACGAACAGACGCTGGAGTATCTGACGCTGACGGGCCGCGAGGCGGAACAAGTGAAGCTGGTCGCGACCTACGCCAAGGCAGCGGGATTGTGGTCCGACACCCTCAAAGACGCGGTCTACGCGCGCAACCTGGTGTTCGATCTGTCAAGCGTGGTGCGCAACCTGGCCGGCCCCTCCAACCCGCATGCGCGCGTGGCCACGTCCGACCTGGCGGCCCAAGGCATCGCAGGCCCCTGGGCCATGCCCGCACCACAGGACGGCACGATGCCCGATGGCGCCGTGGTCATTGCCGCCATCACCAGCTGCACCAACACCAGCAATCCGCGCAACGTGATCGCCGCAGCGCTGCTGGCGCGCAACGCCAACCGGCTGGGCCTCACGCGCAAGCCCTGGGTCAAGACCTCGCTGGCGCCCGGCTCCAAGGCGGTGGAGCTGTATTTGAAGGAAGCGGGTTTGCTGGCCGACCTGGAAAAGCTCGGCTTTGGCATCGTGGCCTTTGCCTGCACCACCTGCAACGGGATGAGTGGCGCGCTGGACCCTGCCATTCAGCAGGAGATCATCGACCGCGACCTCTACGCCACGGCCGTACTCTCGGGCAACCGCAATTTCGACGGGCGCATCCACCCCTATGCCAAGCAGGCCTTCCTGGCCTCGCCCCCGCTGGTCGTGGCCTATGCGATTGCGGGCACGGTGCGTTTTGACATCGAAAAGGACGTGCTGGCGATGGTAGACGGCCAGGCGATTCGCCTCAAAGACCTGTGGCCCAGCGACGCAGAAATCGACGCCGTGGTGAAAACTGCCGTGAAGCCCGCGCAGTACCGCGCCGTGTACGAACCCATGTTCGCCATCCGACACGACGATGGCCAGCGCGCGTCGCCACAGTACGAGTGGCGCCCGCAGTCCACCTACATCCGCCGCCCGCCCTACTGGGACACCGAGGGCATCGGTGCACTCGCCGCCCACCCGCGCACGTTGAAAGGCATGCGTCCGCTGGCCATCCTGCCCGACAACATCACCACCGACCACCTGTCGCCATCGAACGCCATCCTGCCGGACAGCGCAGCGGGCGAATACCTGGCCCACATGGGCGTGCCCGAGGAGGACTTCAACTCCTACGCCACGCACCGGGGTGACCACCTCACCGCCATGCGCGCCACGTTTGCCAACCCGCAGCTCGTCAACGAGATGGCCGTGGTGGATGGCAAAGTGAAAAAGGGATCGCTCGCCCGCGTGGAGCCCGAAGGCCGGGTCATGCGCATGTGGGAGGCCATGGAAACCTATCTGAACCGCCGCCAGCCGCTCATCATCATTGCCGGTGCCGACTACGGCCAGGGGTCCAGCCGCGACTGGGCCGCCAAGGGCGTCCGGCTGGCGGGGGTGGAGGTGGTGGTGGCCGAGGGCTTCGAGCGCATCCACCGCACCAACCTGATTGGCATGGGGGTGTTGCCGCTGGAGTTTGAGGCGGGGGTCAACCGAACCACGCTGGGGCTGGATGGGACGGAGACCTACGACGTGGAAGGCCACCGCGCGCCATGCGCCTGCCTCACGCTGGTCATCCGCCGTCAAAATGGGGGATGCGCCAAAGTACCTGTGACTTGCCGCCTGGATACGGCCGAAGAGGTTTCCATCTACGAAGCCGGTGGCGTCCTGCAGCGCTTTGCGCAGGACTTCCTGGCCGCCAGCCATGTGGAGCGAGGCACAGGCCATGAAAGGCCCCCGATTGATCTTCGTGGCCAAGCCATCGCCTGAAGTGGCCGCAGCGATGTGGAGGACCGTTGCACTCAATGGGCTGGACAGCAGCACCCTGTCCCCCCAGGACAACTGGCACCAGACCCTGTCAGACCGTTATGGGGACACCCCGGAGGTGCGCCAGAAAATGCTGCGCGTGGGCGCACGCGTGAGGGCGCAGGCCTGCACGCTGGTGCTCAACCGGATCCGCGACGGGGTGCACAAAGAACAGGGCAAAAACACAATCCACTGGTCCTTTAGGGCTCGTGGAAGGCCGCACTGCTTCGATGCTTTGCTTGTTGCCGTCCGACAAGCGTTGTACGAAGAAGGACTGGCAACGGAAACGGGCCACACACCACACAGCACGATCAGCTACTGGGCGCCAACCCGCCTGGGCCCCACCCGGATGGACCCGATTGCCTGGACCCTCGATGAACTTCTGCTGGTCGTGGGCGGCAACGGCAAAAGCTACAGCTACGAAACCATTGGCCGTTGGCCATTGCAGCCCGTACCGCCAGATCCCTCCAACACACAACTGCGGCTGTTTTGAATCGCCGTCACCCACCATCCGGCTGCACCGGCCTGCTCCTTCTTTCCCCCAATGTTCCCATCTCCTCAAATTCGAGTCCCGGCCACCTACCTGCGTGGCGGCACCAGCAAAGGCGTGTTCTTCCAACTGCAGGACCTGCCCGCCCCCGCCCAACAACCCGGCCCCGCCCGCGACGCCTTGCTGCTGCGCGTGCTGGGCAGCCCGGACCCGTATGGCAAGCAAATCGACGGAATGGGCAATGCCTCGTCGAGCACCAGCAAGGCCGTGATCCTGAGCCGCAGCACACGCCCAGGCCATGACGTGGACTACCTTTTCGGCCAGGTGTCCATCGACAAGCCCTTTGTGGACTGGAGCGGCAATTGCGGCAACCTCTCGGCCGCCGTGGGGCCGTGCGCCATCCACATGGGGCTGATCGATGCCGCACGCATTCCGCTGAATGGCAACCTCACCGTGCGGATTTGGCAGGCCAACATTGGCAAGACCATCGTGGCGCACGTGCCGATCACCCACGGGCAGGTGCAGGAGACGGGCGACTTTGAGCTGGACGGCGTGACCTTTGCAGCTGCCGAGGTGGCGCTGGAGTTCCTCGACCCTGCCGACGAAGGAGACGCGGGCGGATCGATGTTCCCGACCGGCAACGTGGTGGATACGCTGGAGGTTCCCGGCGTAGGCAGTTTTGCCGCCACGCTGATCCATGCGGGCATCCCTACCATCTTCCTGAATGCCCAGGACACTGGCTACGCAGGCACCGAACTGCAAGGCGACCTCAACGAGGACAAGGTGGCGCTTGCACGCTTTGAAGCCATCCGCGCCCACGGAGCCCTGCGCATGGGCCTGATCCAGAACCTGGGCGAAGCCGCCACCCGCCAGCACACCCCCAAGATCGCCTTTGTGGCACCCCCGACTGGCTACACCGCCTCCAGCGGCAAACGCATCGAGGCGCAAGACATCGACCTGCTGGTGCGCGCTCTCTCCATGGGCAAGCTGCACCACGCGATGATGGGCACGGCAGCTGTGGCCATTGGCACTGCCGCTGCCATACCAGGCACGCTGGTCAACCTGGCGGCGGGCGGTGGCGTGCGAAGCAGCGTGCGGTTTGGCCACCCCTCGGGCACCTTGCGCGTGGGGGCCGAGGCCCGGCAGAACGACGCTGGCGATTGGCAAGTCACCAAAGCCCTCATGAGCCGCAGCGCCCGCATCCTCATGGAAGGCTGGATCAGAGTGCCATCCCCCTGAGCGGCTGCGCCGCTTCCCCCTTCTCTCGCCTCGCTGCGCGATGCGGGAAGGGGGACGGCGCCAGCGCGGCGGGGCGGCCCTTGCGCGGCGCCCGCTGGCTTGGGCCGCGCCAGTTTCAGCAACACGAGCCACACCCGCTCAGTGCATCAAACCACAAGGAAACGCCATGCAAACCAGCAGACAACAACTCAAAGCCCTGGCCCACGCCCGCCGGGGCGTCATCGTGCCTGGCGCGTTCAACGCCCTCTCCGCCCGCGTGGTGGCCGACCTGGGCTTTGAAGCGATTTACATCACCGGCGCAGGCGTCACCAACATGTGGTTCGGTCTGCCCGACCAGGCCTTCATGGGCCTGACCGACATTGCAGACCACACGGCCCGCATCCGCGACGCCGTGGAGTTGCCGCTCATCGTGGACGCCGACACCGGCTTTGGCAACGCCCTCAATACCTACCACGCCGTGCGCACGCTGGAGCGCGCCGGGGCCGACTGCATCCAGCTCGAAGACCAGGTCAGCCCCAAACGCTGCGGGCATTTCAATGGCAAGGAAGTGATCAGCACCAACGAGATGCTGGGCAAGATCAAGGCCGCCGTGGATGCGCGCCGCGACCCGGACACTCTCATCCTGGCGCGCACGGATGCCTGCGCAACGCAGGGTTTCGAGGCCGCCGTGGAGCGCGCCCAGCGCTTTCAGGAGGCGGGCGCCGACATCCTGTTTGTCGAGGCCGTCACCTCGCTGCAAGAGATCCGCGCCCTGCCCCAGCGGCTGGCGGCGCCGCAACTGATGAATATGGTGATCGGCGGCAAGACGCCCATCACCAGTGCCGAAGAACTGGCGGGGCTGGGCTATGGCCTGGTGCTGTACGCCAACGCGGCGCTGCAGGGCGCGGTGGCTGGCATGCAGAAGGCACTGACCGTGCTGCGCGACACCCAACGCATCGATGAGGACCCGGCCCTGGTGGCGCCGTTCGCGGAGCGCCAGCGGCTGGTGCGCAAGAGCGCCTGGGACGGGCTGGAAGAAAAATACAGATAAAAAATGCCACCAGCGCATTAACCGCAAGCGCCAATAGCTATCAATTACATAGCAATCAGCATATCTCTCCGGGATAGCCCTTGGATTGCGGCCTGCATCCGTGCCGCACAAGAACGGAGCACACGGCACAATGGGTCTTCCCAGCACCTTGTGCGCGCTACCCCCCATGCAAAGCATTCCTTCCCAGAACGTGGTGGACCTGCTGCTCGACGCGGTCTGCGTCGTCCATGTGGACAGCACCATTGAGTTTGTGAGCCCGGCGTTCGAGCGCATCTTTGGCTACGCGCCCCAGGAAGTCATCGGCAAGCGCATGCTCGACATGGTGCACCCCGAAGATCTGGCGATCACCCAGCGCCAGGCACAGCGCGTGATGGAAGGCCACCTGCAGCTGCAGTTTGAAAACCGCTATGTGCGCAAGGACGGCTCCATCGCCCACATTCGCTGGACAGCGCGCTGGCTGCCCGACAAGCAGCTGCGGCTGGCCGTGGCGCACGACATCACCGAGCGCAAGTTCACCGAGTCCATGCAGGCGGTGATCTATGCGATTTCCGAGGCTGCCCACACCACCCAGAATCTTCAGGCACTGTTCCAGCACATCCACCAGATCATCGGACGGCTTTTGCCTGCCACCGACTTCGCGGTCGCGCTCTACGACGCCTGCAATGATTCGTTGAGTTTTCCGTACCACGTCAACGAACCGGGGCCCGCCCCCACGCCGACGACCCTGGTGCAGGATGCGCTGTGTGCCGAGGTGATCCGCAGCGGCCGCACCCTGCTGCTGACCCCCGACACCCCCCCGCCCTCCGACAACGCCGGAACCCTGGAGGCGCTGCTCCATCAGCAGCTGCCACACGAACGCGCGCCGCTGTACTGGCTGGGCGTGCCGTTGCAAACGCAGAAAGGTGCCATTGGTGCGCTGGTGCTGCAAAGCTACAACGAGCAGGGCCGCTACACCGAAAAAGACAAGGAACTGCTGCAGTTTGTCTCCACCCAGGTCGCAGCCGCCATCGAGCGCAAGCAGATGCACGAGCGCCTGGAGCACATGGCGCAGTACGACCAGCTCACGCACCTGCCCAACCGCCAGCTGTTTCTGGACCGCCTCAAGACGGCGCTGGCCCGCGCGCGGCGCGATCAAAGCCTGTTGTCCTTGCTCTTCCTCGACCTGGACAGATTCAAGCAAGTCAACGACACGCTGGGCCATGCCATGGGCGACCTGCTGCTGCAGCGTGTGGCCCAGCGGCTGCTGGAATGCGTGCGCGGCTCCGACACCGTGGCTCGCCTGGGCGGCGACGAATTTGTGGTGCTGCTCGAAAGCGGCCATGCCCGTGAGCACGCTGCGGCCGCCGCCGAGAAGATCCTGGCTGCCTTTGGCCAGCCCTTTGACCTGGAAGGCATCCACCTGACCATTCAGCCCAGCATCGGCGTGTCCATCTACCCTGAGCATGGGGGCGAGGAACACCACCTGCTGGGGCATGCGGACGAGGCGATGTACCTGTCCAAGAAAAACGGTGGCAACCAGGTGCGGGTGGCTTCGCCCCAGGGCGGACTGCCACCATGACGCAACCCGCAGCCCCAGCTATTCACACCTCCCCCCTACAAACGCCCCCGCAAAGCACCACACCACGCGGGCACGGGCTGCGCATGCTGGCCACCAGCCTGGGCGTCACTGCGCTGGCCTTGCCGTTGGCGTTCATGGTGACGGTGCTGCTGCACCCTTTCTGGTCCTGGCTGGAAACCACGACGGGCCTGGAGAGCATGGGCCGCCATGGCCCGGCCAGCTGGTGTTATGGGACCATCTGGGGGTTGATCGTGCTGGCTGTGTTCCTGCACGTTGGCCTGCGCAGGGCGCGCACCCTGTTCGCTCCCGCAAAAAATTGCCCTGGCAAGCGCCTTTCCTGACCCCTCAGTGCTCCATCCCATTCCATCCATGTCCTCCTCGTTCTCCAGCACCATGTTCTACAACGCACTCCAGCTCGCCCATGTCCTGTCCGTCATCGTGTGGATCGGCGGCATGGTGTTTGCCCATTTCTTCCTGCGCCCTGCAGCACAGTCGCTGGAGCCGCCGCTGCGTGTGCGGCTCATGCACGATGTGTTGCAGCGTTTTCTGGCTGCGGTGAGTGTGGCGGTGGTGGTGGTACTGGGCAGCGGGCTGTGGATGATCGGCCGCGTGGCCAAACAGGCCGTGCAGGCAGGGGGCAGCTTTGCCATGCCGCTGGACTGGACCATCATGGCCACGCTGGGCCTGGCCATGATGGCCATCTTCGGTCACATCCGGTTTGCACTGTTCAAGCGCCTGCAGCGGGCGGTGGCTGCGTCGGACTGGCCCGCCGGGGGCAAGGCCCTGGGCAGCATCCGCAGCTGGGTGGGTGTGAACCTGGCGCTGGGCGTGGTGATTGTGGTTGTCACCGTGCTGCTGTAGCGCGGCGCCACGCCGAATCGGCCGACGGCAGGGCGTTGTAGCCCCCTGCCTGTGCCGCGTCAATGCACGATGGCCAACTTGCCAAAATGCCGCCCGCCCGCGCTGAGTTCGGCATACGCGGCCTGCGTTTCATCGATGCCGAACACGCGGTCGACGGCGGGCACGATGCGGTGCGCCGCAATGGCCTGCGTGGCTTGCGCAAGGTCGGCCACCGACCCCGTGTTGTTGCCCACGATGCGCAAGGCTTTCACGATGACCGGCAGCATGTCGATGGAAGCCACCGATCCCGTGACGAAGCCCACCGTGAACACCGTGCCGCCGAACGCAGCCGCCTGCAGCGAGCGTGCCAGGGTAGCGGCGCCCACGGTTTCCACCACCAGGTCGGCACCGCGCCCGTTGGTGAGCCGCAGCACCTCCTCGTCCCAAGCGGGGGTGGCGCGGTAGTTGATCAGGTGGTCCGCGCCAAGCTGGCGCGCACGCTCCAGCTTGTCGTCGGACGATGAAGCCAGAATCACCGTGGCACCGCTCGCCTTGGCAAACTGCAGCGCAAAAATGCTGACGCCGCCTGTGCCCAGCAGCACCACGACGGACCCTGGACGCACCGATGCCGACCGCACCGCATTCCAGGCGGTGGTGGCCGCAATCGGCAGCGCCGCACCGTGCACAAAATCCAGGTGCGGCGGCAAGGCCACCAGGCTGGCAGCCGGCACGGCCACGTATTCGGCCAGCGAACCCGGCAGGGTCACGCCCCGCAACGCCGCCACATGGCCAGGGGTGATGGCGCCAGCCAGCCAACCCGGCATGAAATGCGGAATCACCCGGTCGCCCACCGCGACGCCCTCCACCCCCTCGCCCAGGGCAACCACCTCGCCCGCGCCGTCGGCCACCGGCACCATCGGAAAGCCCGCCACCGGGAACCCCCCCGTAGCGATGGCCACATCCAGGTAGTTGAGAGAGGCAGCCCGCAGCCGCACCACCACCTCGCCCCTGGCGGGCTCGGGGTCTGGGAGCTGAGTGGTTCGGAACGCGGTGAGCGAAGGCGCGGTGAGTTCAACGGCTTTCATGGGCGGCAGGTCCTTGTGATGTGGGAAAGAAAAAAAACGAAAACGGATGGGGTGCCGCCCCGCCGGGGCAACACCTGCCGCGCCAGTGTGATTCACCATCATTGACAGATAAACTGCCATTCACTGCAATCATTTGAAATCAGGAGTTGCAAATGGACATGCTGGACAGCATGAAGGTCTATGTGCTGACCGTGGAACAAGGCAGCCTCAGTGCCGCCGCCGTGGCCACCGGCATCTCGGCCACCATGGCGGGCAACCACCTGCGCACGCTGGAGAAGCGGCTGGGCACGCAGCTGCTGCACCGCACCACCCGGCGCCAGCACCTCACGGCCTTTGGCGAGGATTACTACGCGCGCTGCAAGGAAATCCTGCGCCTGGTGGCCGAGACCGATGCCCTGGCGCAGAACCAGCAGTTGGCCCCGGCAGGCAAGCTGCGCATCAGCGCACCGGTCACCTTTGGCGCCGAGGCGCTGATGCCCGCCCTCTCCACCTACCTTGACTGCTACCCCGACGTCAGTGTGGACATCGCGCTGAATGACCGCGTCGTGGACCTGCTGGAAGAAGGCTTTGAAGCCGCGATCCGCATCGGCCACCTGCCGGACTCCGCACTGATCGCCAGGCCCCTGGCGCCCTACCGGCTGATGGTCTGCGCATCCCCCGCCTACCTCGTGCTGCGTGGCACCCCCCAAAGGCCGGGCGACCTCACCGGCCACGAATGCCTATCGTTCAGCCCTTCCGCCCTGATGCAGTGGAGCCTCACAGGCGACGATGGTGTGTGCCGCGTGCCCGTGTCGGGGCGGCTGCAGGTCAACAACGGGCAGGCGCTGCGGGTGGCGGCGCTGCACGGCCTGGGCATCGTCCTGCAGCCGGCCATCCTGCTCGAAGCCGATGTGCGCGCGGGCCGCCTGGTGCAGCTGTTTGCAAGCTATGAACTCCCGAGCCGCCCCATGAGCGTGGTGTACCCGCCAGACCGCTACCGCTCGCCCAAGCTGCGCAGCTTCGTGGATTTTTTGCTGGAACAGTTTTCGTAGCACGCGGCTGCAGCGCGCATAAAAATGCGCTCGCTGCTGGTGGTCCCGCGGTTCACCTACAGAAGTCGCGGACAAGCCCTCTGCTGACAGCACCCCAGCACGCAGAGCCTCTACCATCGGGCACAGAGGAGCCTTGCTACGTGTTCAAGTATTTCGAAAGCCGCCTTCCCCCCTACCCCCCCGCCGAACCCCATTTGCCCCCGAAGGACTTCATGGCCTTTGTGTGGGATGGCACGCGTGGCCTGCGCGGCTACGTGGTGGCCATGGCCGGTCTGTCTGCGGCCATCGCCTTCTATGAAGCGTTGCTGTTTGCCGTGCTGGGCTACGTGGTGGACTGGATATCCAACACGGCCCCGGGCGCACTGTGGGCCGAGCGCAAAGGTGCGCTGATCGGCATCGCCGCGCTGCTGCTGGCTTCGGTGGCACTGGTGGCGGTGCAAACCAGCATCAAGCACCAGGTGCTGGCCATCAACTTCCCGCTGCGCCTGCGCTGGAACTTTCACCGGTTGATGCTGGGCCAGAGCATGGCCTTTTATGCCGACGAGTTTGCAGGCCGCATCACCACCAAGGTCATGCAGACCGCGCTGGCCGTGCGCGACATGATCTTCACGACGACCGACGTGGTGATTGGCATGGGCATTTACATCGCCACCATCCTGGTGCTGCTCGCGGGGTTCGATGCGCGGTTGATCGTGCCGTTTGCGGTATGGATCGTCGCCTACGGCTTGGCCTGCTGGTACTTTGTGCCGCGTCTGGGCAAGGTGGGCAAGGCGCAGGCCGATGCGCGCTCGGTGATGACCGGGCGCATCACCGACGCCTACACCAACATCGCCACCGTCAAGCTGTTCTCGCACACCCGGCGCGAATCTGAATTTGCCCGTGCCGCCATGGATGCGTTCAAGCTCACCGGCTACGCGCAGATGCGGCTGGTGAGCCGGTTCGAGATCGTGAACCACATCCTGGTGGTGGCGATGATTCTCGGCGCCTGCGGGACCGCGCTGTGGTTGTGGTCGGCGGGCGAAGTGGGCGCCGGGGCCGTGGCCGCCGTCACCGCCATGACGCTGCGCGTGTCGGGCCACGCCCACTGGGTGATGTGGGAGATGACCACCCTGTTCGAGAGCGTGGGCACCATCCAGGACGGCATCAACACGCTGACCAAGCCCCACACCGTGGTCGATGCGCCCGGCGCGGCGCCTCTCAGCGTGACCCAGGGCGAGGTGCGTTTTGACAACATGAGCTTTGCCTACGGCAGCGGCCCCGGTGCCCGCCCTGTCATCGACCGGCTCAACCTGACCATTCGTCCGGGCGAGAAGATCGGGCTCATCGGCCGCTCGGGCGCAGGCAAGTCCACCCTGGTCAACCTGCTGCTGCGTTTTCACGACGTGCAGTCGGGCCGCATCCTTATCGATGGGCAGGACATCGCCCAGGTCACGCAGGACAGCCTGCGCCGCAACATCGGCATGGTCACGCAAGACACCTCGCTCTTGCACCGCTCCATGCGCGACAACATCCTGTACGGCCGCCCCGACGCGAGCGAAGCCGACCTGCACCAGGCCGCCGAGCGCGCGGAAGCGGCGGACTTCATCACCACGCTGACGGATCTGCAGGGCCGCGCAGGCTACGAGGCGCATGTCGGTGAGCGCGGCGTGAAACTCTCGGGGGGCCAGCGCCAGCGCGTGGCCATTGCGCGCGTGATGCTCAAGGACGCGCCCATCCTGCTGCTGGACGAGGCCACCAGCGCGCTCGACTCCGAGGTGGAAGCCGCCATCCAGCAAAGCCTGGACGGCCTCATGCAGGGCAAGACCGTGATCGCGATTGCCCACCGCCTGTCCACCATCGCCGCCATGGACCGCCTCATCGTGATGGACGCGGGCCGCATCGTCGAAGAAGGCACCCATGCGCAACTGCTGGCGCAGGGTGGCGTGTATGCACGGCTGTGGGGTCACCAGAGCGGTGGATTCCTGGGCGAATCGGAAGAGGATTGACCTGACAGGGACCGACACCAAGCCGCCTGGACGACAGGCTGTCGCGCAAGCGGCTGTGCAGCCGACGCGTTGCCCCTACGGTGGCGGTTTTCAACACCTGATGGAAAGGCTTCGATGATCAAAGTCACCGCCCTGTACCGCTGGCGCGAAGGCGCCACCTTCAACCATGACTACTACCACGGCGAACACATGCGCATCGCCCGTTCGGCCCTGCAGCCACTGGGCCTGGTGCGGCTGGAGAGCGACCGCGTGCTCTACCCCGGCGAGCCCCGCCCCGGCCAGGTGGTGGCGCTGACCAATGCTTTTTTCAGCGACCTGAAGCAGGCACAAATCGCAGCCAAACAGACGGCGGCGGCGCTGATGGCCGACATTCCCAACTACACCAACATCGAGCCCGAGTCGTACTTTGCGCAGATGCTGGCACATGAGGTCACTGCCTGAGCGCACAGGCTAGCGCGTGAATTGCAATTCAGCGCTCGCGCACGGCCTTGAACAACAGGCCCAGGCTCACGGCCATGCCCAGCATGGGTACCCCGGCCAGAAGTGCCACCACGGCGCGTGTGACGGGTGACCAGTCGAAATCCCGCGCCGTGCGCCACGCACCATAGGCTGCCACACAACCCAGGATGAGCATTCCCATGCGGAAACTCGCTCCAGGCTTGAAGAACGCAATCAGCAGCACCGCGTTGGCCACGCCAATGGCCAGGGCCACATGGCCCAGATGCAGGGAGAAGGCGGACCGCGCACCACGGCTGTGCTCCCCCTCCTCGTCATCGTCCACCCCGCTGCGTGAGCGGCTGTGCGCCGAAACCTGGGACGGCTGGGCACGCGTTGGCGCTGGTGCAGCTGTATCGGCCCGGCCCCACTCCGATGCGGACAGTCCGGCCGCCACCACACCGGCCGCCGCGGCAGGGGCGGACACCGACCGCGCCTCTGCGCTGGGGGCCAGCCCCCGCTCCTGCAGCATGGCACGCAGACGGCCTGGCGCGCGCAGGGCCGTGACCAATGCACGCACGGGGCCCTGCTCGGCCGGAGAGACTCGCAAGTTTTCGACCCTCAGGGTGCTGCCGCGCACATGGGCCAGCATGAAAAGCGCCTTGCCCACCAGGGCGTCCTTGGGTCCACCCCTCCCCTCCTCGACGAAGAGGGCCAGGTTGTAGGTCGCGTCGGCATGGCCCGCCTCGGCCGCCTGGGCATACCACGCGCGGGCCTGGGCCAGGTTCACGGGTCCCCCGTCGCGGCCATGTTGGTCTGATGTGCCCAGGCTGAACGCCGCATGGGGGTCGCCTTCGCGCGCGAACCAGCCCACCAGGTCGCGCGTGACCGAGCCGGTCCACACGACGGGTGCAGAGGAAGACGAGGACGAAGGTGCAGGGGCCATGGGTGCCAGGCTGAGGCCGCCCGGTGAGTCGGACTCTTCCTGGCGTTGCTGCATCTTTTGCGCCTGCTGCCGCTGCGCTTGCGCCGCAGCATTCCATTTGGCGGCCTCTTCCTTGTCCACGGGGCCGCCCCAGCCACGCTCGTGCATCAACGCCAGCAAGCGCTTGGCGGGTTCGTAGTCCCAGTCGGCGGCCCGGTGGCACCAGTAGCGGGCGCTCTCGTAATTGGGCTGTTCCCAGCCGATCACCGTCTCCAGCGCATGCTGAAACGCCGCCACCTCATGGCCCTGCGCAGCCACTGCCATCACGGTGTCGGCGGCTTCGATGCGTTTGCGCGTGAAGAGCGCCATTTGCTCGGCATGCACAAAGGCATCGTCCACGGCCTTGCGCTCGTCGTCCACGATCTTGAGCAGCTGCTCACCCGACGCAGAGTTCAGGCGCGCGGACAGCGTCTGCACACGCGCTTTCGCCTCCGCCGGAAAGCGTTCGTAAAAGCCCTTGGCATCCAGTTGGGTCTGGGCATCGTGCGCACCCATTGTCTGCAGCACGGCTGCCAGGTCGAAGTGCCGACGCTGGCCCATCGTGCCAAAGCGCAACGCGCGGCCCATGGCGTAGAGGGCGTGTTTGTTGCCGAGCGCCGCCCAGCGCCGGTACTCGGCCCAGGCCGTGGCGTCGTCACCCGCCTTGCGGGCGCTGACCGCATGCCGCACCTGCAGATCCGGCTCTTCGGGCACATCGCCGTTGGCCAGGTAGTGCAGGCCGTTCTGGGGGTCATACAGGTTCAGGCCCAGCCTATGGGCCTGCTCGCAGGCATGGTCAAACGGCGGGCCCCAGTCCGACATGCGGGTGTTCAGACCAAAGCCAAACGTGGGCTCGGTGTCTTCCGTGCCGCCCAGCCAGATGTCCCAGGCCTCTGGGAACCGATCTTCCACCACCCGGGCCCACGCCACGAACTTGGGGTTCAGCGGGCCCCTGGGGCCATCAGCCGCGCGCTCGAACTGTGCTTCGGCCTCCGCCTTGGTGGTGGGCCAGGGCCAATCGGCAGGTTTTTCCCAGAGCTGCAGCGTGTAACTCATTCCATCCCCTCCCGGCGCGGCGTTACTACTTGGTGTGGTTCGCGGATTTTAGGGGGCCCTTTATCCTTGCCACGGCAGCCAGGTGTTGATGCAGCGTGCCCTGCAACGTGGCGGCGGTCTGCTAATTTTTGGTGAAAATAGGCCCTACCGCTTGTTCACATTGCGTTTATAGCTATAAATTTAATAGCAAACAACTTTCAAACCGCCTACCCATGTCCACCACCACACCCATTCCGCTCGACATGCCCATCCCCACGGGCGACCAGCTCAAGGCAGCGCGCATTGCCGCAGGGCTCAGCCAGGCGCAGGCGGCGGAGCTGATGGGTTACCCGCTGCAGACGGGCAGCCGGGGCGGTGTGCAGTCGCGCACCTGGCAGGCGCTGGAGAGCACCAGCGACGAGCGCAACATGCAAGGGCCGGTGTTTGCGATGTTTCTGCTGCTCACGGGCCAGCATCCTGCGTTTTGCCTGACCGAAAGATCCGGAGCGAACGGTGGTGCGCACGCCCCCGTGGGCGCCTGAACCCAGCCGGGCGCATGCAGAAGGCGCCCTGCGCGAACCCAGAACCCTAGCGGGGGGCTGACTGGGGCTCCGGGTTCACTGGGTCGGCCTCAATAGCCCGGAGCTTCCTTCGCGTACTCAGGCGATGTTGACGGTGAGATTCGCCGCGTAGCCGCTCGCCACACTCCCACTGATGGCCACCATCTCCGTGCTGGTGCCGTCACTGAACACGTTGTCGGCGGCGAAGCTCGCCACCGAATTGTTCTGGCCCTTGGCGCTGTACAGCGTGCTGTTGTAGACCGCCGTCGTCACATCCTGCGGGAAGGCCAGTTGGGTGGTGGCCGTGGCGGTGACGCTCAGGTTGTCGTTCAGATAGACCTGGGCGTGGATGTGCGTGATGCGGCCTGCGTACCAGCCGGGGTAGATGGTGGTGAAGGTGACCTGGCCACTGCTGTTGGTCACCTGGATACCGCGCAGATACGTCAGCCCCGCCTGGCCCGCATTGGTGCCGGTGCTGTAACCCGAGTAGAGGCCATCCTTGTCGCAGTGCCAGATGTAGACCGCTGCGCCCGCCACGGGCGCACAGCCATTGCTCACATCCTGCACCGTCAGCGTGACCGTCAGCGGTACGCCGGTTTTGCCTTCGGTGATGTTGCTGCGCACCATGGCCGAGTTCGACAGGATTGCCAGCAGTGGATAGGGCCCCTGGGTCTCGGTGGCCGTGAGTGTGCAGGTGCCCGTGGCGGCGCGCGTGGCCACCACCGTGTAGGTGCGCGCCGTGACGCCATCTGCGGCCGTCACCACGATGCTCAGGGTGTTGCTCCCCACCGCGAGGGTGATGGCAGATGACGCCGCGCCGCTGGCCACCGTGCTGCCATTGACTGTGACCTTGGCACCGCTGCTCGCAGTGGTCGGTGTGAGGGTCAACGAAGCCACGGTGTTGGAGATGGCCGCCGTATAAGACGTTGTGGCCGCCGCAAAGGACGGAGACAGGCTGCCAGACGACAGGACCAGCGCAGACAGGCTCGCATCCGTGGACACTGAGGCTGCGGCCCGCGTCACGACCACGGTGGTGGTGCTGCTGGTGCCGCTGTCCTGCGCGGTCACGACGATCTTGATCGTGTTGCTGCCCACCGCCAGCGCGATGGCGCCGGAATTGCTGCCGTTGCCCACCGCCACACCATTCACCGAGACCGTGGCCGCCGCGCTGGTGGCCGTGGGCGTCACGGTGACCGACGTCACGCTGTTGGCGACCGTGGCGGTGTAGCTGCTGGTGGCGGAAGCGAAGGCCGGCGTGAGCGCCCCAGCCGATAGCACGAGTGCTTTGAGCGAGGCATCGCTGGACACCGTGGTGGCGGCCCGCGTGACAACGATGGTGTAGCTGCGCGTGGTGACCTTGTCCTGGGCGGTGACGCGCACGGTGAGCGTGGTGGTGCCTACGGCCAGCGAGATGGCTGCCGACGCGCTGCCGCTGGTCACGGCCACGCCATTGATACGGATGCTTGCGGCGCTGCTGGTGGCCGTGGGCGTGAGCGTGACCATCGAGACGGCATTGGCCACCGCCACCGTGTAGGCCGTGGTGCCCGCCGCAAACGTGGGCGACAGCTCGCCCGACGACAGCGTGAGTGCGCGCAGCGACGCATCTGGGGACGCACTGGCCGGCGCCCGCGTGACCCGCACCGTGTAAGTGCGCGCGGTGCTGCCATCGGCCGCCGTGACGACGACCGACAGCGTGTTCGCTCCCTCGGCGAGGGCCACCGTCGCCGTGCTGCTGCCGCTGGCCACCGTGGTGCCGTTGACCTGGACGCTGGCATCGGCGCCCGCAGTCGTTGGCACCAGCTTCAGCGACGCAACGGTGTTGGCCACCGCCAGGTCGTAACTGGTGGTGGCCGCATCAAACGCCGGGCTCAACCCTTCTTCTGACACGCTCAGCCCGGAGAGCGCCGCATTGCTCGACGTGCTGGAACTGCTGCTGCCGCCACCTCCGCACGCGCTCAAGGTCAGCGCCGTGAGCGCGCCCACGGTGCCCAGTGCATTGCGACGCCGAGTGAGAAGAGGATGGGTTGCGTGTGTCATACGGGGGCCTTCAGAAGATTGGGGATAGGGAGTCAAACCATGCAAATGGCAGATGCGCCACCCGCGTTTCTGCCTGCCAATTGGGGAGACAAATGGGAGACGCCGCCCAGCGTTGTCTCACTGCGGCGGCGCCCGATCCGTTGCACCCTTCCCAGCCATGCCCCTGCTTTTCGTCCGCACCCGTTGCAAGCCTGTTGCAACGACGGGCAAAAAAAAGGGATGGCCCGCTAAGGCCATCCCGCACCCTGCCCAGCAAGGGCAGACCAACGGATAGCTCGCTCAATCCACCTTGATATTCGCCGCCTTGATGACCTGCGCCCACTTTTCGACTTCAGCCTTCTGGAAGGCGGCAATCTGCGTCACGTTCAGGTCGGCCGGCTCCATGCCAAACCCCTTCAGGCGGTTTTGCATGTCGGGCTGGGCGAGGATCTTGCGGATCTCGTCGTGCAAGCGCGTGACAACGGGTGTGGGGGTGCCGACGGGCACAAAAATCGCCTGCCACGACTGCACCTGGAAGTCGGCCAGGCCATTCACGCCCGATTCGGCCACGGTGGGCACATCGGGCATGGAGGCCAGGCGTTTGGGCGAGGTGACGGCAATGGCGCGCAGCTTGCCGCTCTGGATGTGCGGTGCAGCAACTACCGTGGTGTCGAACATCATGTCCACCTGGCCGCTGATCACGTCCTGGATGGCGGGGCCGCTGCCCTTGTACGGGATGTGCGTGAACTTCACGCCCGACTTGTAGGCCAGCAGTTCCACAGCCAGGTGCTGCGAGCTGCCGGTGCCGGCGGAGGCAGACGACAGGCCGCCCTCCTTGGCTTTGGCGGCGGCCAGCACGTCCTTGAGCGTCTTGTGTGGGCTGTTGGCGGCCACGACCAGCACCACGGGGTTGGTACCGATCAGCGTGACGGGGCTGAATGACTTGATGGGGTCATAGCCCAGCTTCGGGTACAGGCTGATGTTGATGGCGTGGGAGCTGACGGTGCCACCCAGCAGCGTGTAGCCGTCAGGTGCGGCGCGCGCTGCAGCTTCCGAACCAATGCTGCCGGCCGCGCCACCCTTGTTCTCGACCACCACGGTGGTCCCCAGGACGGTGCCCAACTGCTGGCCGATCAGGCGGCCGAGCGTGTCGGTGGTGCCGCCAGCGGCAAACGGCACCACGTAGCTGATCGGCTTGCCCGTGGGCCAGGTGCCCTGGGCGGCGGCGGGCAGGCCGATGAAGCCCACGGCGGCGGCAAGGGCCGCTGTGTGGATGAGGGTTCTGCGTTGCATGAAAAGTCTCCTGGTTTATGGATGGTGAATGGATGGCCCGAATGGAGGAACCGCTCTGGCGTTTCTACGGTTCAGGCCGTCTCAAGGCAGGTCAACGATCTCGACCCAGTTGGGGTTCTTGCCCGCAGGCACACGCGTTGGGGTGCCCGGGATGCCGGTGGTGGGATCGATGGGATGCAGCGAAACCTGGTGGGACTCCTGCCCCGCCGCGATCAGGAATCGGCCCGACGAATCCACCGCAAAGCCGCGCGGGGTTTTTTCGGTGGGCACCTGGCCCAGCGGTTGCAGCTGGCCCGTGGCCGCGTCGATGCGGAAGCTGCTGAGCGTGCTCGAGGTACGTTCCGACGCATACAGCGTACGGCCATCAGGCGACAGGTGAATGTCGGCCGCCCAGGGCTTGCCGGTAAAGCCGGCCGGCAGCGCTGTGGTGCGCTGCACCGCGCGCAGCGTGCCGCGCGTGGCGTCGTAGGCCATCACGTGGACGGAGGCGTCCAGTTCATTCAGCAAATAGACAAAGCGCTGCCCCTTGTCCCACACGAAGTGGCGCGGGCCCGCTTTTTCAGGGGTCACCGTGGTGACTGCCGGCTCGTTGGCGGTGAGCTTGCCGGTCTCGGCATCGAAGCGCCAGGCCGAGAGGTTGTCGCCGCCCAGGCTGGTGGCAAACACATGGCGATTGGCGGCATCGGCATGGATGGCGTGCGCATTGGGCGCCGTGGGGATGAGCTGCTGCACAGCGCCCACCGCCCCATCCTTGCCAATGCTGTTGACCGTGATCTTGTGGCCCGGGTACGAGGCCGCGAATAGCCAGCGACCCGTGGCATCGGTATCGATATTGGCCATGCTGTCGGCCAGCGGGGCCTCGCCCAGCTTGCGCAGCTTGCCGCTGGCGGGGTCGATCGCCAGGCTCACCACCCGAAACGGCTGCGAACGCAGTGCCACGTACAGCACCTTCTTGTCCGGGCTCACCGCCATGGGCATCGCCATGCCGCCCAGTGCCGTGGTGTCCACCGGCTTGAGCGCGGCGGCGCTTCGGTCCAGCTCGAACACCGACACATCCTGGCTGTCTGCGTTGGAGACATAGACCCAGGTGACCGCCCAGGCGCCGGGCGTGGCCAGGCAGGTAGCGGCAGCCAGTGCCAGTTGCGCCGCCCGGGTGCGGATGCGAAGTACAGCGGTCATTGCCATCTCCTGAAGTGATCGGCGCGGTGGTCGCAGCCACCGCTTGCCATGTGGGTGTTCATCCGCCGGCTACTGACCGGGACTCGGTGTGGTCGGCGGAGTGTCTTGGGTTTTGTCATACGTTATATGTTGTCGTACAACAAGAACTGCATTGTCGCTATAACTTCCAACTCTTCATGCAGGGATTACCCCAATTTTGAAGACTGCCGCTCGCGGGATTTTTCCGGCGATACCATAGGGAAATTCGCGCAAAAATGCTGGTAGAAACCCTGATTTTTCACCTAAAAAGATCCCAATCCCCACCATTCCTATTGCCATTTTGCAATCTTGGTTGTACGATGACTAACAACTTAATTCACGGAGACATTCCATGACCCTGCGCCGTAGAGCCGCCTTTCTGGCGTGTATCGCCACCCTTGCTGCGGCCTCTGCCACCGCACAGACCGCCGAATGGCCTGCCAAGACCCTGCGGATCGTGGTGCCCTACCCTCCAGGCGGCAGCTCGGACATCATTGCGCGCTCCATCAGCCAAGTGCTGTCCGAATCGCTCAAGCAGACGGTGATCGTCGAGAACAAGCCCGGCGCCAACGGCAACCTGGGTGCCGACTTTGTGACCAAGGCCGAACCCGATGGCTACACCCTGCTGCTGTGCGACGTGGGTGCGCTGGCCATCAGCCCCTCGGTTTACACCAAGCTGTCGTTCGACCCCTCCAAGGACCTGCGTGGCGTGACCATGCTGGCGTACTCCCCCCACCTGTTGGTGGTGCACCCTTCGGTGCCCGTCAACAACTTCAAGGAGTTGGTGGCGTATTCGAAAAAGAACGACCTGAACTTTGCCGTGACGGCCACTGGCAGCGCGCCGCACGTAGCGGGCGTGGCGCTGGAGCGCGCCAGCGGTGCAAAGTGGCAATACATCCCCTACAAGGGGGGCGTTACCGCCATTCAAGACACCGTGGCTGGCCAAACCCAGATCCTGATGAACGGCATGCTCGCCACCCTGCCCCAGGTGCAGAACGGCAAGCTCAAGGTGCTGGGCGTTTCCAAAGCCACGCGCATGCCGCTGATTGGCGATGTGCCCACCCTCGCCGAACAAGGCGTGGCTGGTTTCGAATCGGGCACATGGCAAGGCATTCTGGTGCCACGCGGCACCCCGGATGCCATCGTGCAAAAGCTTAACAAGGCACTCATCACGGCCATCCGCGCCCCCGAGATCCGCTCGCGCCTGGCCGGCCAGGGTGCTGAAGTGGTGACCATGACCCCCGCCGAGCAAGACCAGTTCTTCACCAAGGAACGCGCACGCTGGGCCACCGTGGTGAAGGCCGCCAACATCAAGCTCGACTGATTTCCCACTTCGAAGCTCCAAGGCTTTCAAGGTTTTTCTCACCAGACCCACCATCACCATGAACCCGCAAGAACTCAAATCCATCATGGGCTCCGGCCTGCTGTCCTTCCCCATCACGGACTTCGACGAGCAGGGTGAATTCCGCCCCAAGACCTACATCGAGCGCCTGGAGTGGCTGGNATCATGGGCTCCGGCCTGCTGTCCTTCCCCATCACGGACTTCGACGAGCAGGGTGAATTCCGCCCCAAGACCTACATCGAGCGCCTGGAGTGGCTGGCCCCCTACGGCGCCAGCGCCCTGTTCGCCGCTGGCGGCACGGGCGAGTATTTCTCGCTGTCCGGCCCCGAGTACGGCCAGGTGATCAAGACCGCCGTGGATACCTGCCGCGGCAAGGTGCCGATCATTGCCGGTGCCGGTGGCCCCACCCGCACGGCCATCGCCCATGCCCAGGAGGCCGAGCGCCTGGGCGCCCACGGCATCCTGCTGCTGCCCCACTACCTGACCGAAGCCGGCCAAGAGGGTTTGATCGAGCATGTGGCGGCGGTCTGCAAGAGCGTGAAGTTCGGGGTCATCGTCTACAACCGTGACCGCACCAAGCTGACGGCCGATTCCCTGGCCATCCTGGCCGATCGCTGCCCGAACCTGGTGGGCTTCAAGGATGGCGTGGGCAATATCGAGACCATGTCTTCCATCTTCATGAAGATGGGCGATCGTTTCTCGTACCTGGGCGGCCTGCCCACGGCCGAGGTGTATGCAGCGGCCTACAAGGCGCTGGGCACGCCGGTGTACTCGTCGGCGGTGTTCAATTTCATCCCCAAGNGACCGCACCAAGCTGACGGCCGATTCCCTGGCCATCCTGGCCGATCGCTGCCCGAACCTGGTGGGCTTCAAGGATGGCGTGGGCAATATCGAGACCATGTCTTCCATCTTCATGAAGATGGGCGACCGCTTCTCCTACCTGGGCGGCCTGCCCACGGCCGAGGTGTATGCAGCGGCCTACAAGGCGCTGGGCACGCCGGTGTACTCGTCGGCGGTGTTCAATTTCATCCCCAAGACGGCGATGGAGTTCTACAAGGCCGTGGCCAGCGACGACATCGCCACGCAGCACAAGTTGCTCAAGGAGTTCTTCATGCCTTACCTGGCGATTCGCAACCGGGTGGAAGGCTACGGCGTGAGCATCATCAAGGCGGGCGCCA